>NZ_JACOIJ010000017.1 GCF_014692495.1 Sphingobacterium litopenaei
TTTGCCTGAGGCTTCCTTCAGATTCCACCTCACGGTGGACACCCTTGCCTTCGGCTAACACTTCCAACTGTAATGGCGTGTTCGGGACTTGCACCCTAGAGTTATCGCCCATGCCGGGCGCACAACAGAAAGCCTTAGAAATAACTTCTAAGGTTTTTTTATTGAAATGAATAAATATTCAACGGAGTAATACAATGCGTTAACCTTCTATCCCATTCATCAACGTCTGAAATACATTGTACAGGCTCAAAAAAACTAATGCCGTAAGATTTGATATCAGGCCTACATTTACTCAAAAACCGATCGTAAAAACCTTTTCCATATCCTACACGATTACCTTTTATATCGATGACAAGTAAAGGCACAAATGCTAAATCAATTAATATTTCGTCCACTAATTCTCCCTTTACAGGTTCTAAAATACCATATGCATTCTCTATCAGCTCTGTCTTATCATTTAGAATATAATTTTGCATATAACCATTTGTAAAGTCTGATTTTGAAATAACAAGTTGAATATGTGGATGGAATTCGCGTAGCCACTTAATCAATCGGGTCGTATCAGGCTCATTGAATTTTTCTAAGGTCAAATACACATGTACATACGTATATTTCTCCCAGTCTAACATTCGCAACTTCTCAAATAGCTGATCATTTAAAGTAGCTTGATCTTGAATACTAAGATTGTTTCGACGTTTTTTATACTCTTTACGTAACTCGGATTTGGTCATAATTAAAGGTATTAAATAAAAAACGGCCTTGTAGCTGGAGTACTAACAAGACCGAAATAATCAACCTAAACCTAATTTCTTATATGTATTATTTTACACGCTCGATGTAATCACCAGTCGTAGTGTCTACTTTTACCTTATCTCCTTGATTGATGAATAAAGGAACATTGATTTCGACACCTGTTTCAACAGTTGCTTTTTTCAATGCGTTAGTAGATGTATCACCTTTCACCGCTGGCTCTGTATACGTAATCTCTAATTCAACACTTTTAGGAGCTTGGGCCATTATAGGTTCCTCACTTTCAAAAGCTACGATTACGTTCATACCCTCTTTCAAAAATCGTGCCGAACTTCCGAATAAAAATTTAGGAATATTGAATTGTTCGTAAGTAGCATTATCCATCACTACAAAAAATTCGCCATCCTCATATAGATACTGATAATCATTAGTCTCTACACGAGCAATTTCTACCGCCTCGTCTACACGAAATCTATATTCAACTAATTTTCCAGTTTTAACGTTACGCATTCTGGCTTGATAAAAAGCACGTAAGTTTCCTGGTGTACGGTGTATATATTCTTCAACAGTTACTAATTCACCATTGAAACGTAAAACATTTCCTGATTTTACTTCTGAAGCTTTAGCCATTTGATTTATATTATTGTTAATAAATTATAAATGCAAAAATAGAAAAAACTATGCGCTTATAAAAACGATTGGCTTACTTATAGGAAGTAATGGAGAATTTTTCATCACAAAAGCTATATTCCTTCTCCTGATTGGATCCAATGATCAACAATCTGTCGGTTGAAGAAGTAGCCTTCACGAGATTCAAATACCAATCTTCGCCGGAGGTATCCAAATTGGATGTAGGTTCATCCAAAAATAATATCTTCGAGTCACTACAACAGGCTATTGCTAATTTAACACGTTGTTTCATGCCCGAAGAAAAGAATTTAAGCCCTTTATTAGCAGACTTTTCCATGCCCAACAGATTAACGATGGATTTAGCATCGTAACCGGATAGATAATTTTTGAATTTGAAATGGAAATCCAACAATTCATTCAAGGTGAACTCTTCTATAAGCTCGATATAAGGTGCTGCTATAGACACGTATGAATAAACAGTATCTACCTCGATAGAAGAAGATTCAACAGTATATTCAAGTTTTCCTTCACTAGGCGTAAGCTGCCCAGTCAATACTTTGATAAGCGTTGATTTACCCGAACCATTAGGTCCAAGGATGGCATAAGATTGTGATGAGGAGAAGGTATAATCTATACCTCTGAAAATCCATTCTTGATTAAACCTTCTCCCTAGATTTTGTAAAGTTATCTTCAATAATCTTTCTTTTAATTGATTAAACTCCAGTTTTACCTGTGTTGAATCCTCGAACCACACCTCGATTCGAGCTGCGAACAAATCCTAAGATTTCATCTCTAATTTCGGTCGCCTCAAATTCAGCTTCTACAATATCTAATGCTTTAGATAAATTTCTATGCTGAACAAAAAGTACACGATAGATATTTTGAATCTCAGAAATCTGATCCGAAGTATATCCTCTACGACGAAGTCCTACAGAATTGATACCCGCATAAGAGATAGGTTCACGTGCTGCTTTAATAAATGGAGGAACATCTTTACGAACTAAAGTACCACCAGTCACAAACGAATGGGAACCAATTTTACAAAACTGATGCACCGCAACTAGTCCAGCTAATACCACGTGATCACCAACAGTGATATGTCCCGCAAGAGTACTTGAATTTGAAAAAATACAGTTATCTCCCACAATACAATCATGTGCAATGTGGCTATAAGCTTGTATAAGACAATTTTTTCCGATTACAGTTTTATATCTGTCTTTTGTGCCTCTATTGATAGTGACACATTCACGTATTGTTGTATTATCACCGATTTCGGCAGTAGTGATTTCACCTTCGAACTTCAAATCTTGAGGTTCTCCTGAGATTACAGCGCCAGGGAAGATACGGCAATTCTTCCCGATTCGAGCCCCGTCCATAATGGTCACATTAGACCCTATCCACGTACCCTCGCCAATTACAACATCCCTATGTATCGTGCTAAATGGCTCAATCACGACATTTTCAGCAATCTTTGCTTCAGGATGTATATACGATAAAGGTTGTATCATTATATTTTGATTATTTCACTTTTACTATTTGAGCCATTAATTCGGCTTCGCTCACTATTTTCTCCCCTACCATGCCTACACCTTTCATACGAGCAATGCCTCTACGAATTGGCTCTAACAATTCGCAACTGAATATAATGGTATCTCCTGGATGCACTTGATTCTTGAATCTTGCATTTTCAATCTTCAAGAACAGTGTCAACCAGTTTTCAGGATCTGGAACAGTATTCAAGACCAAAATACCCCCAGTCTGTGCCATCGCTTCAATTTGCAAAACCCCAGGGAATACTGGAGCTCCTGGAAAATGCCCCATGAACAAATCTTCGTTCATTGTCACATTCTTCAATCCCACTACATGAGTCTCTGACAATTCGAGAATCTTATCTATCATCAAGAATGGTTGACGATGTGGAAGGATTTTCATGATTTGTACGGTATCGTATACTGGCTTAGCATGAATATCGTACGTATTTATTTTTTTCTTGTTTTTGTCTCTTTTGATTTGATTTTTAATGCGTTTAGCAAAAGCTACATTGGCTGCATGACCCGGTCTTGCTGCCATAATATGTCCTTTCACAGGACGACCAACTAACGCTAAATCACCAATCATATCCAACAGCTTGTGACGCGCTGGTTCATTTTGATATCTTAACTGAATATTATCCAAGATACCTTCATCTGCTACAGTTACACGTTTGTTAAATAGAGTTTGAAGTTTATCCAACTCTTCTGTTGATACTTCTCTGTCTACTATAACGATAGCATTGGATAAATCGCCACCTTTAATTAGATTATTGTTAACAAGTGCTTCTAGTTCATGTAAAAAACAGAAGGTACGCGATGATGAAATTTCTTTTTCAAAATCATCAATTGAGCTAATAGACGCATGTTGACTTCCTAACACTGGTGAATTAAAGTCAATCATACAAGTTAAACGGTAGCCATCTAAAGGCATACCTACGATTTCAACTTTGCGGTCAGGCTCCGAATAGTGGATATTTTCTTTTATTTCGTAAAAATCTCTATCGGCTTCTTGATCAACAAATCCGACTTGAGTTAATTTTTCGATAAAAATGCTTGAGCTACCATCTAAAATCGGAACTTCTGGACCATCTAGATCAATCAATACATTATCTACTTGAAGACCTACTAAAGCGGCCATCAAATGTTCGATTGTACTTACTGACGCTCCATTTTCAGAAATAGTAGTACCTCTTGATGTATCTGAAACGTTATCTGCGTCAACCGATACTATAGGTTGATTTTCTAAATCAACTCTTCTAAATTTGAACCAATGATTCTCAGGAGCTGGTCTTAAGGTTAAAGTAACGGATTTACCAGTATGTAAACCTATTCCAGAAATTGTAACCTCAGATTTTATTGTCCTTTGCTTTGTGTTCATTTCATCCATTTTATGGTAAATAGTTTTATTTGTCTTTCAAAAGTTTTTCTAATTCAGCGATACGCTTTTCCAATTCGGGTAATCGAGTATAAATTACTTGCGATCGCAATTGGCTAGTGTACGGTGCAAATGGAGAACCTCCCCATTTTTTAAATGATTCGGTAATACTACGGTTAATTCCAGATTGTGCCTGTACTTGGGTACCATCAGCAATACTGATATGACCAACTACCCCAACTTGTCCTCCTAACACCACTTGCTTACCCACTTTGGCGCTACCAGAAACACCTGTTTGCGCGGCAATAACTGTATTAGAACCAATTTCTACATTATGGGCAATCTGAATTAAGTTATCCAATTTCACACCTTGATGAATGATTGTAGATCCTAACGTAGCTCTATCAATTACCGTATTAGCTCCTATTTCTATATTGTCTTCCAATACCACATTACCGATTTGAGGTATTTTCTCGTATGAACCATCTGCTTGAGGTGCAAATCCAAACCCATCACTGCCTATTACGGATCCAGAATGGATGGTAACATTGGAACCTATTACACAATCGTAATAAACAGTTACACCTGGAAACAAAATGGAGTTATCTCCGATTGTAACATTGTCTCCAATATATACACGCGGGTAAATCTTTACGTTATTACCTATTTTTACATCTCTACTGATGTACGAAAAGGCGCCAATATAGCCCCCATCACCGATCTGTGCTGTCTCGTGTACGAAAGCTTGATCTTCACGACCTGCACGCTCTACACGCAAGGCATGATAAATTTTCAATAATTCTGAAAAAGAGGTATAAGCATCTTCTACACGAATTAAAGTGCTTTTAACAGGCTTTTGTAATACTAAATCTTGATTTACTATTACAATACTTGATTCTGTTTCGTATAAATAATGCTCATATTTGCGATTTGACAAAAAAGACAATGCGCCTTCAAAACCCTCTTCAATTTTGGCTAATTGTGATACCAAAGCTTCTGGATTTCCCTCTACTGTCCCATTTAATAATGTCGCTATTTGCTCCGCTGTAAACTGCATGTACTACAAATGTATCTTTTTTTCCTGAAAATAATTTAATCTTTTGGGCTCTCTTCCAACTCAACAAAGCCAATTTCTTTGGGATATGTCAAGGCATACTTCACCACTTTTTTAGATAAAGCTTCTAAATTGGATAAATCAGATGCTTCTGCAATATCCACTAATTGCCCTTTGTTATTTACGATACGAATAGGTTCCTTTTCAGCGCTATAAGCCGAATTGTGTATGACCTGTTCATAAATAAAGTATTCTAATTCTCTATCGCTTAACCCAAAATAAGCTTTAGTTTTATTTTTATACACTTCGATTTCTTCTTCAGCAAAAGGATTAGATCTTAGTTCTGTACGGAATAAGTCTCGACGTAATATTTTTTGACAAAGTGTACTCAGTATGAAATCATCATGATCTACCCAACATTTCAATGCTGAAAGTATATCAGTATCATCCAATTTGGTAAACCAATTCAAATGTATTTCATCCGATATAAAATTTGTCGCATTGATTCTATTTTTCAAAAAGTGCTGCAAGGCTGGTGTTGCAAAAAGCTCAACTCCTTGATTACTCATTTCCTTCGCTCTTTTTAGTGCTTTTATCAGCATTTGCTCTGCTCCAATAACTGTTTTGTGGAGATAAACCTGCCAATACATTAACCGGCGAGCAATCAAAAATTTCTCTACCGAATAAATCCCCTTCGATTCGACGACCAACTCATCATTAACAACAGTTAGCATCTTAATGATACGATCAAACGAAATGACACCTTCAGAGACACCTGTAAAAAAACTATCTCTATTTAAATAGTCCATTCGATCAGTATCCAATTGCCCGGAGACTAATTGATGTAAAAATCGCCTTGAGTAATTGTCATTGAAAATTGTAATAGCTAAAGATAAATGACCTTTAAATTCTTCATTCAAGCGATCCATCAACATGGATGAAATTACTTCGTGAGACACGCCTTCAATCAAAGTATGCTCTAAGGAGTGACTAAATGGGCCATGGCCTATATCGTGCAGCAAAATAGCAACTAATACCGCCTCCTCCTCTTCTTCGGATATCAACACATCTTTACTGCGCAACGTATCAATAGCCAACTGCATCAAATGCATTGCTCCTATGACATGCTGAAAACGCGTATGCAAAGCACCTGGATAGACCATGTGCGTCATACTCACTTGCTTGATATATCGTAAACGTTGGAAATAAGGATGCTGAATCAGATCAAAAATAAAACCTGACGGTATTGAAACAAAACCGTATACGGGGTCATTAATGATTTTTTTCTTATTCAACAGTCTTTTACCTTATGAAGTTTGTTATCTTTATACTTATGCTACGGTTTTTCCAAAGAACACCTAATCTAAGTTAAATGCAAAGATATTAAGATTACAGTTAATTAATGTTAAAAAAAGGTAGTTATTTGGAATATAAGTACAATTCTAACTATTATACATATTAATTGCGTGAGCAAAGTAGTCAATTATACTCTTTTGATTGACGATTTTGTTCTTTTCAAATTAGCGTATTCAAAATGGCAAAAACACATATATTGTGGGCAGACGATGAAATTGAATTTCTCAAACCCCACATTCTACTTCTAGAAGACAAAGGATATAAGGTAAAAACAGTGAACAACGGAACAGATGCTGTAGAAGCATTCCGCAACGAACCTTTTGATTTAGTTTTCTTGGATGAAAATATGCCAGGACTTACTGGATTAGAAACATTAAGCATTCTTAAATCTATTAATCCCACTATTCCGAACGTTTTAGTCACCAAAAATGAGGAAGAACACCTCATGGAAGAAGCAATCGGCGCTAAGATTGATGATTATCTTATAAAACCCGTAAACCCAAAACAAATCCTTATAACAATCAAGAAATTCACTGAGAACAAACGTATTGTGAATGAAAAAACATCAATGGCTTATCAACAAGAGTTTCAAAATTTAGGTTTATTGATCAATGATGGGTTGGATTACAAAGGCTGGGTAGAAGCCTACAAAAAGCTTATTTATTGGGAACTTTCGTTAGAAAAGCTTGAAGACGACAGCATGCATGAGATTCTTCAGACTCAGAAAGCAGAGGCCAATAATATATTCTTTAAATACATCGAAAAGAACTATATCAACTGGATGAAAAATCCAGAGGAAGGCCCTATTCTTTCACATCAATTGTTCCGCAAAAAAGTCCTTCCAACATTAAATGAGGAAAGACCTACTTTCTTCTTTTTAATAGACAATTTGCGATATGACCAATGGAAGCAAATCAATGATGTGATAACAGATTATTTCCGTCTTGAAGAAGAAGATAATTATTACAGCATTCTACCTACGGCAACACAATATGCGCGCAACTCTATCTTTAGCGGACTTACGCCCTTAGAAATGTCCAAAAGATTTCCAGATTTATGGCAGAATGATGAAGATGAAGGTGGCAAGAATTTAAACGAAGACAAATTTTTAGCCGATCAATTAAGAAGGTTGTACCGAAAAGAGATCAAGCACAGCTACACCAAAGTTTTGACTTTAGAACAAGGACGGGATGTAGTAGACAATTTGAGCAATTTGATGAATAATAATCTCAATGTCTTGGTATATAATTTCGTCGATATGTTGTCACATGCACGCACAGATATGGCCATGATACGAGAATTAGCAAATGATGAGGCGGCTTATCGTTCATTGACGCTCTCTTGGTTCGAACATTCTCCATTATTAGATGCTTTGAAATGGCTTTCGCAAAAGAACGTGCGGATAGTAATAACAACGGATCATGGAACAATACGTGTCAAGAAACCAAGTAAAGTAGTTGGCTATAAAAACACAAATACCAATCTACGGTATAAACAAGGTAAGAACCTAAACTATATCGGTAAAGATGTTTTTACAGTAAAAAATCCTTTGGAAGCACAACTTCCTTTGTTGCATATGACTTCAATTTACTTGTTTGCAAAAGATGATGTGTATTTTGTCTACCCTAATAATTACAATCAGTTTGTCAATTATTTTTTAGGAACATTTCAGCACGGAGGTATTTCACTCGAAGAAATGATTATTCCTTATGCCACTTACATTCCAAAATCATAATTTTGCAACATGAAAATAGAGGTAAAAGATTTAGGTGAATTAAAAGAAGCAGCTCAACAGGTAGTTAAAACATTTTCGGATGATCGCATATTTCTTTTTTACGGAAGTATGGGTGCAGGAAAAACAACATTTATCAATGAGCTTTGTCTTGCTTTAGGTGTCACCGAACATACTTCTAGCCCAACATTTTCTATTGTAAACGAATATAGTATACCTCAAGGCAGTATTTATCACTTTGATTTTTATAGGTTAAAGAATGAAATGGAAGCCCTTGATATGGGCTACGAAGAATATTTTTATTCAGGAGATTACTGTTTTGTAGAATGGTCTGAAAAAATCCCTAATCTAATACCGCTTCATTATGTTAAAATCGCAATTGAGGTATTGGAAAACCAACATCGACTTATTACCATCGAAAAAAAATAATTTTTTTTTCGAACTCATGCAACCTTTCTCCAAATCCTTGCGTCTTCCTATTAAACTAACATCAATTGGAGAATATTAACTTAAATAGAATATGGCAAAGCTGTCAGGCGCAGGATAAAAAATCGCAAGCGCAACTTTATTCTATTTTCTCCAAAAAGATGTTTGTGGTGTGTATGCGCTATGCGCAGACAACACTAGAAGCGGAAGACATTCTTCAAAATGGATTCATAAAAGTCTTTACTAAGCATCATTTATTTGATGGCAAAGGATCATTGGAAGGTTGGATAAAACGTATCATGGTCAATACAGCTATAGAAAGCTATCGTCAGAGCAAAGAGAAATATACGGACAGCATCGGCGAGCAACATGAAAACACGATTCATAGTCACTTGACAAGTGACACCAGTTCATACAAGGACTTATTGAAACTCATAAAAGAATTACCGCTTGGATACAGAACTGTTTTCAACTTGTATGCTATTGAAGGTTACAGTCACAAAGAAATAGCAGAGATGTTGGGCATTTCGGAAGGAAATTCGAAATCTCAACTTTCCCGAGCAAGACAGGCATTACAACAAAAATTGATAAAAGAAAACACTATATAATATGGAGTCACAAGATTTAGACAAATTATTCCGAGATGCTTTCGAGCAAGCGGAAGAGACACCAAATAACCGTGTTTGGGAAGGTATTGAACAAGAATTAGCTAAAGAGAAAAAGATAATTCTTTTTTACATCAAATATAGAGCCCAACTTTCTATAGCAGCGACATTGCTTCTGTTTTTCGGAATAGGATTGACATTCTATAAAAAACCTATTCCTACTGGGAAAGAAAAAATTGAAGAGGTGTTGACTGCTATTGAAAATAATAATGAACCTTCTAAAAGCGAAGAAATTAATGCTCAAGAGAAACCTGAGGTTGTAGAATCTATCCAAGAAAGCTCAAACTATTCTCCAAAAAGATCGGTAGCGAAAAATATGGAAGAAAAGCTTCCCGTTAAAGAAGAACTTGCAGCAATTAACCATTTTGAACGCTATGCTACCGAGGAGGCTAAAGAAAATTTGCAAACAGATCATTTATTAGCAACCGTAGAAGCGGATATCGTGGTAAAACCAAATTATACAGAAGAAGTAAAAATAATTGAGCACTTAATTGAAACACCAAATTCATATACTTTCGCTGCACCAAAAGAAGAAACAAAATCTTCTATTGTCACCAAAGTATTAAATGGAATAACCAAGAATATTTTAACAAAAAGCATCGATATCCAAGATAATAAAGAAATCGAATTTAGAAACGACGAAGAAGGATCCATAACACTCAATATATTCAATTCATTAGCAAAAAAATAACCTAATATATATAATCATGAAAAAGATCTACAACATAACGAGTACCTTACTTATTTTATTCAGTATTGTTAATATTGCCGTCGCACAAAGCTATACTTCCACTGTAACAACCATCACTTCACAGGATTCAACTGTTGTCAAAAAGAAAACTGATATAGAAATTTCTATTGGTGCAAAAGATGGCGATGAAACCACAAAATATCCTCGTGCCTTTGGTGGAATTACCTTTTCAAGAATAGATTGGGGATTCTCCAGAATCATGGATGACGGAGCATTTACTTTATCAGAAGATAATCAATTCTTGAAATATAAAAAAGCATCAAACTTTGGTTTTGATGTAGCGCAATTCGGGCTTCGTGCAAGCGACAATTTCAAAACTTATATTTCAGCTGGTTTTGAATGGAATTATTTACGATTAGAGAAAAATATCTTGCTGAATGAAAATACCTCTCCAATTTCTTATGAAGACGGGGATGTGGAATATAAAAAGAATGTTTTTACCACAACTTACTTCCGCATGCCTTTAACTTTCGAATGGAGAAGTGACAAAAACAGGAAAGGAGAACGTGTAAAAGTGGCTTTTGGTGCGATGACAGGTGTCTTATTAAAAGGTACACAACGTTTGAAAAGCAAAGAAAATGGTAAACAAAAATTCAAAGATAATTACAGTTTAGCTTCATTCCAATACGGACCTTTCATTAGATTAGGTTACGATGATTTCGGAATCTTCGCAAAATATTATGTAAATGATTTCTTTGAAAAAAGTCCAGCGCAGAAAAACCTTAACAATTTAGCATTTGGTATTAGTTTAGGATTTTAATCCAAATAATTCATTTATAAAACCTATTTTTATGCCGAAAGAAATTTTCGGCATTTTTATTTTATGGCTACTTCATCTTGTCAATATATTCCTACGGATACTCAAAAATTGGGCGTTGCTGCAATTCACGGAGAAAATCTTACTTCGATTTTTACTGGAAAAGAAGATGTAACAGCTGTTGACAATGTATCGTTTGATATTGAAGAGAATAAAATAACCGCAATAATTGGAGAATCAGGAAGTGGCAAAAGTACACTCCTAAAGCTTATTTATGGACTGTTGGAACCTAATGAAGGAGAAGTTCGCTATAAAGGCTGGCTGGTTCCTACACGCAAAGACAAATTGATTCCAGGTCACGACGCCATGAAGATGGTGTCTCAAGGATTTGATGACCTTAATTTATATGCTAAAGTCTGGGATAACATTGCATCCCAACTTCCAAATACCAATTTGGATTACAAACAAAGTCGCACTGCCGAAATCTTAAAGAAACTACGTATTGACCATTTAGCTCAACATAGAGTTGCTGATTTGAGTGGTGGAGAACGTCAGCGAGTAGCTATTGCCCGTGCTTTAATCAATGACCCAGAAGTGCTGCTTATGGACGAGCCATTCAATCAAGTGGATGCCGCATTTCGCGATGGCTTACAACAGGACATCAAGCAAATTGTAATGGAAACGGGATTGACTGTTATTTTGGTCTCTCATGATCCTGCAGAAGTCCTTGCAATGGCGGATGCATTAATCGTTATGCGCAATGGTAAAATTGTCGATGCTGGAAACCCAAAAGACTTATATTTTCGACCTAAACATCACTATACTGCGATTTTATTAGCAAAAAGCAATATTCTTTCTCCCAAACAAGCTTTAATACTGAATATTCAGCAAGAAGACTCTGTTGCTATACATCAGGAGTGGATCAATGTAAAAGAAAATCGGAATTCAACCTTCAAAATCTTAGACATCAAATTTAGAGGGTTTTATAGTGAGTATGTTTTAGGAAATAAAGAAATTAGCTTACACGCTATAGTTAAAACAGAAACTCCTCTTCCTATAGGAACAGGAGTTGATATAGATATTCTAAATTTTATTTCTTTTCCAGTTCAGCTTTAATAAGCTCTACCATTTTTGAGAATTCTTCATCTTCGAATCCAATGGATTGATAGATAATCTTTCCGGATCTATCCAATACAACATTTCGAGGAATAGATTGCTCTGCAAAAAGACCGAACACTTCACGTTTTAAGTCTGGAAACACAGGAAATGTATATTTATTTTCATCAATAAAAGGATCAATTTTTTCCCATCCTTCTTCTCGTGCTAATACAAAAACGGCTAAGTCTTTATTGGATTTTAAATCATCCCAAATTTCCTTTTGTAACCTTGGTAATTCTTTCCTACACGGAGGACACCATGTCGCGAAGAAATTCAACAAAACAACTTTACCTTTCAGGCTTTCAGAACTAATTAGTTGATTATTTTTAGCTTTAACTTCAAATTTTGGAGTTTGTTCCCCTAAATTAACTTTCCACTCTTGAGCTTTTGTTGTTATAAACGAACATACAATTAACCCAATAATCCATAATAGTTTTTTCATAGTTTAACATTTTCTAACCATTCAAGCATATTTTCAAACCAATCCAATGGTTCTTGCTTGTTATTCATTCCAAAACCATGCCCACCTTTCTCATATACAAATAAATAATTAGGAATTTTATACTTATTTAGCTCATTCTGATAGCGAAGGCTGTTTTCAATAGGCACTGCTTTGTCGTCTTTTGCATGGATTAAATATGCCGGCGGAGTCTTTTTATTAATATTCTTTTCATTAGAAAAACGAATCACATCTTCAGGCTGAAAATCTGGCCCTATCAAATTTGTTTTGGAGCCATTATGGGTAACACCATCTTCCATAGAAATTACAGGGTACACCAACACCGAAAAATCAGGTCTTAAATCTTTTGAAGACAAATTCTGATGGTTATAATCAGAGGCAAAGTGTGTAGACAATGTTGAAGCTAAATGCCCACCTGCAGAGAACCCTAATACGCCAAATTTAGGCTTCTTAATTTTTAATCCCTTCACATATTCTTTGACAACAATCAAAGCTCGCTGAGCATCTTCAATGGGCGCAATACGCTTATCGATTTGTTGTTTTGAAGTTGGTAATCGATATTTAAGCACAAAAGCACAATACCCTTGCTCATTTAATCGTTTGGCAACTTGATGCCCTTCATGATCCATAGCATGATGGGTATATCCTCCTCCCGGAAGGATTAAGAATATTTTAGAATGTTTGATTTCTTGCGGGATGTAACTATACAGCTCAGGGGTATTTTTCTCAATATTGGCCGTGTCTTTTAGGTTAGGAATAACTGAATACAAGGCTATTTTATCCTGTGCCTGCAAAAATCCATACAATAATGTCATGATTAAGGTAAGATGTAATTTCATAGGTTTATTGATTAGCGACTATCATCAAAGATAAATCTTTATAAGCTATATTGAATCGATCAGCAATATCTTTGTTTGTCAAACTTCCTTGATAAAGATAAACCGCATTTCTGATCCCAGCATGACTCCATATCAAACTGCTGAAACTTCCGCATTCACCGATTTGTAATAAAATTGGCGTAAAAATGTTTGTCAAAGCATATGTGGCTGTACGGGCAACACGAGAAGCAATATTAGGTACACAATAATGAATCACATCATATTTCCTAAAAACAGGTTTATCATGGGACGTGATTTCTGAAGTTTCAAAACAACCACCTTGATCAATTGACACATCAATGATAACAGAATTTGGCTTCATTTCCGAAACAGTTTCTTCGGAGATAAGGCATGCAGAACGACCATTCTTTGCTCTTAAGGCACCAATTACGACATCACAAGATTTTATTGCTTTGTTCAAAATGAGAGGTTGTATGACAGATGTATACACGCGTGAACCTATATTGTTCTGCAACCTTCGAAGTCTATATACCGAACTATCAAATACTTTAACCTCCGCCCCTAATGCTATTGCAGTTCGAGCTGCAAACTCACCTACCGTCCCCGCTCCAATGATGACTATTTCAGTAGGAGGAACACCAGTAATACCACCTAGCATTAACCCTTTGCCATCAAAAATATTAGAGAGATATTCGGCCGCGATTAAAATAGAGGTTGCTCCTACAATTTCACTCATCGCTCGGACTACTGTCAAATGGCCGCCTTCATCTTGTAAATATTCATAAGATAATGCGGTGATTTGTTTTTTCATCAATGCCTGCAGCACTTCCTTTTCCAATAAGCTAGGTTGCTGGGATGACATTAAAATCTGCTTATTACGCATCATTCGAACCTCTTCAACCGTAGGTCCTGCTATTTTAATGACGATATCAGCATTATAAACCTGAGTGGAATCATAGACAATCTGAGCTCCTTGTTCGCTGTAATGGTGATCTAAAAAATTAGAACAATCTCCCGCCCCAGATTCAATAATTACCCGATGACCATATTCGACTAGCAAGGCTACTGACAATGGTGTCAATGCAATACGCTTTTCTTGAAAAACCGTTTCCTTGGGAATACCAATAACTAATTCTCTTTTAGTCTTATTATTAGATTTTAATAATTCTTGAGTTTGTCCCAACACACTTTCTTCGATTTTTGCCATATCTTCATTTTTCCTATAATTTGCCTATTAATTATAAAAAGAATATATAGTTATATTCCAAATTTTAATAGCTTTGCACTATACAAGCGCACGAATTATAAATGAAATTCTTTAAAGTTATTAACCATGTCCAGATATTACCACGTTGGGTAATATTCTTTCTAGACCTAACGGCTGCAATTTTTGCTTTTTTGATTGCTTATTTTTTGTATCAAGATACTAAAAATATAATCTTTAATCCAAATGATTTTGCCTCCGAATTTCTATTGTGTCTAGGAGCGACTGTGATCTCTTTTGTCGTTTTTAAATTATATTCTGGTATTGTAAGGTATACAAGTTCTACTGACTCTATACGTATTCTATCTTGTAATTTACTAACTGTAATTATTTTATTTGGCGCTAAACTTTTCGTGTTGGCTATCCGTGCACCACACATAATAGACAGTTCATTAATAATTATATACAGTTTATTACTTTTTGTAGGATTGGTTATATATAGAACGTCAATTAAAGTTTTCTTCCAATATTCTCGAACAGCAAAGAAAATTAAGAAGAATGTGATCATTTTTGGCGCTGGTGAATTAGGTATTGCAGTAAAAAGAACTTTTGACCATGATTTAACCACAAATAAAATCATTGTAGGGTTTTTAGACGATAATCCTTCCAAAGTAGGTAAGTCCATTGATGGTGTAAGAATTTACAAATCTGATAATCTAACAACTGTAATCAACAAGTTGGCTGTTGACGAGTTGATTATTGCTACTCCATCTCTTGTTTCCGAAAAGAAATCTCAAATAATAGAATTATGTCTTGAAAATAATATATCGGTTTTAACTCTACCTCCTGCGAAACAAATAATGAATGGAGATTTGTCAGTAAACCATATCAAAAATGTCAAGATTGAGGATTTATTAGAACGCGCACCTATTAAAATCGATAATGAATCGATCTTAGAACAATTGAAAGGAAAGCGTGTATTAGTAACTGGAGCTGCAGGATCGATTGGTAGTGAAATTGCTGCTCAAATCAGTAAATACGATCCCCAAGTCATAATCTTATGTGATCAAGCGGAAACTCCATTACACAATCTTCAACTTGATTTACAAGAGAAATTTAAAGATCAAATTTACCATACATTCATTGCTGACGTAAAAAATTACGAACGTATGCGTTATTTATTTGAGGAATTCAAACCTCAAATTGTATATCACGCAGCAGCATATAAGCATGTACCTATGGTAGAGAATCACCCAATTGAAGGAGTGCGCACCAACGTATTGGGTACTATAAATTTGGCTAATCTTGCTGTTGAATTCAAAGCAAGAAAATTTGTATTTGTTTCTACGGATAAAGCGGTAAATCCTACCAATGTGATGGGGGCAACAAAACGTATCGCTGAAATTTATGTTCAGGCGTTGAATAATAAATTGGAACAAGATAATGTAGAAAAACGAACAAGATTCATTACTACACGTTTTGGAAACGTATTAGGATCCAACGGATCTGTAATTCCAAGATTTAGAGAACAAATTGAAAAAGGAGGTCCAGTAACTGTTACACACCCAGAGATCACACGTTATTTCATGACAATCCCTGAAGCTTGTCAATTGGTGATCGAAGCAGGTAATATGGGTCAAGGCGGCGAAATTTTCGTATTTGACATGGGTAAATCTGTAAAGATCGTAGATTTAGCTAAAAAAATGATCAAACTTTCAGGTTTTGAGCCCAACAAAGACATTGAAATAAGATTCACAGGCTTACGTCCAGGCGAAAAGTTATACGAAGAATTATTGAATGACTTAGAGAACACCATGCCTACGCACCATGAGAAAATCATGATTGCTAAAGTAAGAGAAAATTGCTTTGAAGATGTTAAAGCTCAAATTGATTTATTGTTTGACATTGTCAAAACTCAACATCAATTTAATATTGTAAAACAAATGAAAGCGATTGTGCCTGAATTCAAAAGTCAAAATTCTGAATATGAGACGTTAGATCATCCTAGCATCACCATTACGAAAGAATAATCTATTTAGCATTTTCTAGCTTTTAGTATTGGAATTTTTCAATAAAAGTGTATTTTTGCGTTCCATAGTATATTTAATATAAACTAATGTCAACAAATCTTAATTCTACAGATCAAAAAGGATCTTTCTTTCAAGACAATCAAAAGAGCCTAATTTTTATTTTGGGTGCTATTGTCGTATTAATTCTTTTATATATTGGATACCAAAAATTGTACCTAGCGCCTCGAGTTGAAACAGCTGCTGATGCTATGTATCAAGCCGAAGAATATGTATTGATAGATTCTTTACAAAAGAAAGCTATCGAAGGTGACGGCAATTTTGCTGGTCTAAAAGAAATCGCAGATGAATATTCGAATACACCATCAGCAAATATTGCATACGCTTATTTAGGTGGTTTATATCTACGTCAAGGTAATTTCCAAGAAGCTATCAATTATTTGAAAAAATATTCTGATACAGGAAGTGACATTGTAGATCCTTTGGTTGTAGGTTTGATTGGTGATGCATATTCAGATAGCCACGACTACAAAAATGCTGCAGACTATTACAGCAAAGCTGTTGGTAAATCTAAAAATTCTTACACTACTCCTCTTTTCCTTAAAAAATTAGGATTAGTTTACGAACAATTGAACGAATACAAAAAAGCAGAAGAGGCATATCAACAAATTAAAACGGATTATCCTCAAAGTAACGAAGCTTCGACTATTGATGGTCCTTTAGCTCGTGTACAAGCAAAACAATAATTGAATTAAGTTATCATTATATATTAAGGCTGCTATCAAGCAGCCTTTTTAGTTAAAAGAAGAAAATTATGGCAAGTTCGCTTAAAAATTTATCCGATTTCTCTCATATTCAAGTCCAAAGTGCAGCAGGGTTTAAATTTGCTATCGTAGTATCTCAATGGAATGCTCAAGTGACTGGAGCTTTATTGAACGGCGCTATTGAAGGCTTATTAAAAAATGGAGGAAAAGAAGAAGATATTGACATCATTGAAGTACCTGGAAGTTACGAATTGATCTCAGGAGCAGACATTGTATTACGCAATAAAGATTTTGATGCCGTAATATGTCTAGGCTGTGTCATCCAAGGAGAAACTAGACATTTCGATTTTATTTGCGATGCGGTGGCAAATGGAATAAGTAATGTGGCTATAAAATATAATAAGCCAGTTATCTTCGGTGTGCTTACGACAGACAATTTAGAGCAAGCAACAGATCGAGCGGGCGGCAAACACGGTAACAAAGGAGAAGAAGCTGCTGTTACAGCCATTCAAATGGCACACATCAGTAAAAAATATTAATAAAACAAAAACTGCCAGATTGTATCTGGCAGTTTTTGTTTTTATGGAATAACTATCCAAGACAGTGGACCAATTCTTTCTTTATCATCCACCACGGCTACTTTTATGTTTTGACCCGAAGCAACAGCTATTCCATTCTTTAAATCGAATCGTTTACTTTTCAAAGAGGGGATAGTACCATCTGTTGTATAATAAACAGGAAAATCACCATACTCTGCTTTTCCTCTTAAAATTCCATTTTCCATTTTGAGGCCGACGCGTGGCAATCTAAAACTAATGCTATCTGCAATAGAAGGAAGTTCCACAGTTCCTACACGATGGGCAAAAGAAATATAATCTTTATCGAATTTATTTTTATTGTATGTAGCTTCGCTTTCATATGCTCTACGAGGAGACCAAGCGCGCTCAGCTAACACATAAAATCTTGGAAAAGCCAAATAATCCAAATTCGCATCTCCTATTAATGTTTCCGCAAACACTCCTCCTTTTATTCCCAAAAAGTTTGATCTTCCTTTTTCTGTAATGCGTTCAAGTTTATTTATATATGACTTGTCCAGTTTTTCACCTCTATAATAGGTGTGAATATTTGCAAAATAATCTTCAGGGAAAAGTGAATAAGAATGATACAAATCGGCATAAGTAGCCCAATTAAGTCCTGGCTCCTCAAAAGTAGTATCCCACATCATATCAAAATAAGTATTGGAGGCACTAATTAATACGGTCGGGTAACCCGCATTAGCTAACCTGTAAACTAAATCGTCTTGGCCACCACCAATGATATTGTTCCACACATCCAATTGCATATTTTGTTTATTAGGCATTTCCTCATTTGCCACCATGCCTGATCCCTTATTCACCATTCCGATTTCTTCCCATCCCGCTAGTTTTAATCCCTTATTAATACACAGATCATTTATTTTTGAAATATAATAGGTCCAAACATCATATACGCTTGCTAAACCTTCCTTTTGCATCAGTGCTTTAATTTTAGGTGATTTTTCCCAAACGCCCGGAGGAACTTCATCCCCTCCTAATGAAACTTTTTCGAAAGGCACTCCAGCCTCTGCATACATATTTTTAAACTCAGCCAACACTTTATCCAAAAATCGATAGACAGAAGGCAATGCTGGATTCAACACATTATCACCAAAATTCTGAGCAGTGTTATATTCCGAAACATCTTCAAAATCGTGCAATAGATATTCTTCAGCGGCCTGTTTATTCCCTGCTTTCATATACTTGTGATAACGAGATTCCATCGCCTTAATGGCAGCACGAGAATGTCCCGGTGTCTCAATTTCTGGTACTACTTGGATGTGTCTTTCTTGTGCGTATTTTAATATCTCGATAAAATCATCACGTGTCAAAAATCTTTTCGCTTGATCCACTCCAGAACCATAGGCAGGTTGTAAAGATTGCCCCAAATGATACAAAGGCGAACGAACCGCGCCAACTTCAGTTAACTCGGGTAATCCTGGGATTTCTATACGCCAGGCTTCATCCTCTATAAAATGAAAATGCAACACATTTAACTTATTTTCAGCCATCAAATCAAGATACTTCAATACAACAGCTTTGTCACGATAATTGCGCGCGATATCCAACATAAAACCTCTATAACCATAACGCGGCACGTCTCTCACCTCTACACAAGGCAATGAACTCTTATCCTCTAATCCTTTATGCAGCGACTTGAGGCTTTGTAGCGCATAAAACAATCCAGTCGAAGTAGCATATTCTATCGTAATATTTTTCTTTGAAATAGTCAGATTATACGCTTCCTTGCTTAAGGAAGGATTTGGAATTAGTAAAATATCTGCTTCTTTTTTAGAAGAAGTAGAATGGCTCACAAAAAGTCTATTTAGTTCCCTAGAAAAAACGGTGTAATCTGATTCAATGCCATAAACATTTAGGATTCTATTGATATAAAATTTTCCATCTAATTCTTTCAAATATTTTGGAGTAGGAAAAATTAAAATTGGCTTAGCCGATTTGTCAAAAGTTGTATTCTTAGCATATAATTTTTCTAAAAATGCTCTATTGTCCTCTTCACTTAATTTAATAGGATCATAAGTGACATTATTCAACCCTACAAACGTTTTTTTATCCGCCTTATTGAGAAGATAAAACCCATTCGGTAATGTTGACACTCCCGAAATAGGATATTTTGTGGTATAATCAATTTGAATAGAATCATTCTTTCTCAGATTCTTTGTAAAAGAAATTTTAAAAAGATTGCCACGTAGATCTTTAATAGCATAATCCGAAGTAGTGGCATCATGGACTGGATACATAGAATTAAAAAACAAATCCCATTCAGATAATAAAAAATCTTTAGGACCATTATTTTTTATCACAAGTGACAATCCGAGATTATCCTTTCCATTATAAGAAGATGAAGGTTTCCAATGAAGGACTAAATCTAAATTATATCCCTGAGCAACAGTATTTTGCAAATTAACCAAACTCATGAGAAGCAATAAAATAAGTGTAGTATGTTGGAACTTAATCATAATTAGAAGTGTATATGCATACATATATAACAATTTTTTTTCACTTTTTTTTGCACGTCAAAAAATTAAAACTATATTTGCACACCGAAACAAATAACGGCCCGTTCGTCTAGGGGTTAGGACGCAAGATTTTCATTCTTGAAACAGGGGTTCGATTCCCCTACGGGCTACAGACTTAAAAGTCAAAACATATCAAAAGCCTGCAAATCAAATGTTTGCAGGTTTTTTTTGTTTTATAGGTGTCTACAAATATTTCAACTTTTCCGGGGTCAAAATATGCGAATAGCCATATAAAGTATTTCAAAATCAAAAAAAGCTTGATAACTATCGCTAAGCTGTTCTTGTGGCTTTTATACGCAGTACACTTATCGCAGCAAGAATCATTAATCCCCCAGCAGATACCAAAGCAAATACAGTCTGTCCGCTAAAAGCATATTTAACCAGGTAGCCACCTATTACCCCACTGACGATCTGGGGAAAAGTAATAAAGAAATTAAAAAGCCCCATATATACTCCCATTTTCTTTGTTGGTAAACTATCACTCAGAATAGCATACGGCATTGCCAGAATACTTCCCCAAGCAATACCGACTCCGATCATTGAAATAACCAAAACCGTCGGATCGTTAATAAGGTAAATTGAGCTTAAAGCAACTCCTCCTACCAGCAATGAACATGCGTGTGTAGATTTTTGTCCGATTCGACGAGCAATACGGGGTAAAAAAAGTGCATAAATAGCCGATACGGCATTGTAAATACCAAAAAGTACGCCTACCCAGTTGGCGGCATCCGCATATCCAAGGGATGTCGTGTCTCCTGATTTTACATCATAGATATGTTCAGCAATAGCAGGAGTCGTAAAAACCCACATGAGAAACAATGCAAACCAAGAGAAAAACTGAACCAGTCCCAGTTGCTTCATAACGACAGGCATATGCTTGATATCATACAGCAGCCCAGTAAAAAAACTCTTTTTTGAAGCTTCCTCTACAGCCAATTCAGTGGATGGTTCATCAAAATTCGCCAACTCCTCAGGCGTGTATTCTTTTGTCGTGCATACTGTCCAAAGTATACTCACAACCAAAACAAAAGCCCCTACATAAAAAGAATAGATCACATTATCCGGAACAAAACCAACCTCCGCAACTTTAGAGATACCTACATACTCTGCTAAGATATAGGGTAGCCACGAACCTATAACAGCTCCTAATCCGATTAAAAATGTTTGAATAGAAAAGCCCAGACTGCGCTGTTCACTTGACAAGTTATCAGCAATTAGTGCCCTGAACGGTTCCATTGTCACATTTATAGACGCATCCATAATCATCAGCATACCTGCTCCAATCATCAAAGGAGGTAGAATCGCTGTTAACACAGCCGCATTAGGCATCAAAACCAGTGCTATAGCGGTAAATATAGCACCTCCGAGAAAATAGGGTCTTCGTCGTCCTAATTTATTCCACGTTCGATCACTATAATGTCCTATAATGGGCTGAACAATCATGCCTGTCAACGGAGCCGCCAACCAAAACAATGACAAGTGCTCAACATCTGCACCAAACGTTTGTAATATTCGGGAAGCATTTCCGTTTTGTAGGGCAAAACCCATCTGAATACCTAGGAACCCTATACTCATATTAAAAATCTGAGCAAGACTAAGTTTAGCTTTATATATACGATTCATCTTTTAAAACTTAAGTATCTGTGCTTGATTCGCTTCTAATTTCAAATCAATCTGGTTACTGAATTTATTTACTGTTATCGCTTCTTGCCCAAGCAGATCTTTAAATACAAGCTGCTTTCCTTCCATATGAAATGCCTGAATAACATCATCCGGCAAGATCAACGTGAAATTTTGAACTGCCTTTTCAAAATTGGCAATTACCAGTAAACGTTCATTATGCGTATAACGAAGATACGCATAAATGCGATTTGGAAAAATAGGTTGTACTTGTTGGGTAGCCATCAGATCATAGAAGCCGCCGGCCTGTATACTCTGCTCTGTCTTGACAATATTAAATAAAGCTTTGTAAAAAGCTCTTAACCGCACTTCATTTTCAGCAAGCAAACCACCATCAAACTTCCCTTTGTTCATCCATTTTTGGTGCTGTGGTACTCCCCAGTAATCAAAAATAGAGGTACGGCCGTCTTCTCCCCCGAATCCTTCATGTCCGATACCAGGTTCCCCGACTTCTTGTCCGGAATAGATCATAACAGGTCCTGTAGCCATGGTAGCACTCAGTACCATAGCCGGTATTGCCACGAATGGATCACCTGCAAAGTCTTTTGAAGCAATACGCTGTTCATCATGATTTTCCAGAAAACGTAACATTCGTGCAGAATATCCCTTAACTTCATTCCTCCACACATCTTGAATACCTCTTACACCAGCATAGTCGTCATTTCGCATAAGCATTTTTAAGGTATCATAAAGCCCTACCTTGTCATACAAAAAATCAAACTTCCCGGTAGTATAAAAGTTAGCATATTCCTGCTTGTTATACGCTTCCCCAATAAACAATATATCCGGATGGCTTTTCTTAACTTCATCATTCACCCAGGCCCAAAACTCCACGGGAACCATCTCCACCATATCACACCGAAATCCATCAACTCCCTTTCCGGCCCAGAACAAAAGTATATCGCGCATCTTGAACCATAATGGAGGAACAGGGTCGAAATGCTTCGTCTCATTGCGTTGAAAATCTACACCATAATTAAGTTTAACGGTCTCAAACCAGTCATCCTTGGCTGGAGAAGACGAGAACACATTATTTCCGGTAGCTTTTGCAGGACTTTCAGGAAAACTTCCATTCTTCAAGACATTATAAAATTCGCCTCCGCCGGGAATATATCCGCCAGGCACCTGAAAATCACTATCGGGGATGTAATAAAAATCATTTGCAGGCAAAAACTGTTTTGTCTTATCATCGTCCACACCAAAATCCTTTACGTTGTCAGGCTTACTATCAGAATAATAGGTTCGTGCGACATGGTTTGGAATAAAATCTATAATGACCTTCATCTTATGCTGATGTGTCCGCTCGATCAACTGCTCAAACTCCTGCATTCGTCTGCTTACATCAACAGCGAAATCCGGACACACATCATAATAGTCTTTAATGGCATATGGTGAACCCGCCCTACCCTTGACCACATCCGGGTCATCCGGCTTAATCCCGTAGGCGCTGTAATCTGTCATTGTCGCATGTTCGATCACACCGGTATACCACATATGCGTAATTCCCAAATCATAAAGCTCCTGAAGTGCCGTAGCGGTAAAATCATTAAACTTACCTACACCATTTTCTTCTATTGATCCATAATATTTGTTGGTTGTATGGGTATTTCCAAAATGCCTTACCAGGGCCTGATAAATAACAAATTTATTATTTACCAAAGGTTCATTCAACGTGTTTTCTTTATTAAGCAAATCAAGCTGATTAGCGCCTGACGAACAGGATACAACCATAAGCAGTATTATCAATATTCCCCAAAGACTGTTTTTCATCTGCTGTAACTTTATAAATGCTTTATTGTTCTTTAATATGAATAGCGACCCCGCCACTTCTTGCCAGCCATTGTTTCAGTTTTGTTTTTGAAGTAACAGTTTGTTTATAGATATGGTAATGCTGTGGGTTTGTTTCAAAATCAGCATCCTTACTATCCTCATAAATTATGGCTACATATTTTTTACCTTTAGGCAGAAAGTCAAAAGACAACGTTAAGGTACGTGCATTTTCATCTGTGATTGCACCTATAAACCACTCATCTTTTCCTTTCGCCTTACGGGCCATCGCAATATAGTCGCCAGGCTCCGCATCGAGTACGTGCGTCTCATCCCAATCAATAGCCACATCTTTTATAAACTGAAATGCATCCAAGAACCGGTTATAAACCTCGGGTACATCTGCTGCCATCTGCAAGGGGCTATACAATGTGACATACAGTGCAAGCTGCTTGACTAGGGTTGTATTGACACGAGAATTGTTGTTCGGATTATAGGCCTTAATATCCGTTTGAAAAATTCCAGGTGTATAGTCCATTGGTCCCCCAACCAATCTCGTGAAAGGCAATATCGTCAGGTGGTCCGGGGTATTCCCTCCAAAAGACTCATACTCTTGACCACGGGCAGATTCATTACCGATCAGGTTGGGAAAAGTCCTGCTCAACCCTGTAGGACGAACGGCTTCATGTGCATTGACCATGATTTTGTAATCCGCGGCTTTCCTGATAGCGTGGAGATAATGATTTACCATCCATTGACCGTAGTGAAACTCTCCCCGTGGGATAATGTCCCCCACATAGCCACTCTTCACACTATTGTAACCATGCTCCACCATGAATCTATATGCGGTATCCAGG
This sequence comes from Sphingobacterium litopenaei, assembly GCF_014692495.1. GTDB lineage: Bacteria > Bacteroidota > Bacteroidia > Sphingobacteriales > Sphingobacteriaceae > Sphingobacterium > Sphingobacterium litopenaei. Next base: position 24,897 of record NZ_JACOIJ010000017.1, read on the forward strand.
TGTCTTTCATAGTTTCGGACAGAACTGGATGTTTCATGGTGCATCATCATCTTAACCCCTCGCTCCGCGGCATATTGCTGCAATTCCCTGACATCAAAATCAGGATAAGGAGTTACAAAATCAAACACGTAGTCCTTTGATTTTCCAAACCAATCTTCCCATCCTATATTCCAGCCTTCTACCAGCACAGCATCAAAGCCGTGCTTGGCTGCAAAATCAATATACTCTTTTACCCGCCTGGTATTTGCCGCATGGGTCCTATTAGGCTTGACCTGGCTATAGTCTACCTCATCCAGTTTCAGGTTTTCCATACTGGTATAAGACCAACTGCTCTTACCGCTAATCATTTCCCACCAGACCCCAACATATTTGATCGGTTTAATCCAGGATACATCTTCAAATGCGGTAGGCTCATTTAAGTTTAAGATTAACCTGGATGTCAATATATCTGCCGCTTTGTCACTCACCATAATCGTACGCCAGGGAGATACCGCAGGTGTCTGCAAATATCCTTTATTACCAACAGCATCAGGTGTCAGCCACGATTTTAAGATCATGTTCTTATCATCCAGGTTAAGCGACATACAAGCGTAATCGATCAGACCTGCTTCATGAATATTAATATACAGATTGTCCTTGCTCTTGAGAAGAAGTGGTGTCTGCAATCCTGTAGGCGAAAATGAAGTCTGAGAAGCATTGGGTGTCACGGCCTCTGACATCAAAGCCCTGACTTCCGATAGATTTGATGTCGTCGTATTGTATTCTTGGGTATCATAATCTCCCGGTAACCAAAAAGCCTTGTGATCTCCTGTTAAGGCAAACGCAGTTTTCTCTTCCTTGATAATGAAATAACTTAGGTTTTCCTGCTTCGGAAATTCGTACCGAAAACCAAGTCCGTCGTTATAAAGACGAAAATGTATATTTAGCAACCTATTCGGTGTACTTTGTTGCTTAAGATATAATACAAGCTCATTATAATGGTTACGAATCTCCCTTTGTTCTCCCCAAACCGGATTCCAGGTTTCATCAAATGTACCCGTTGAAATACTATCAAGGGAAAAGTTGTCCAGCAGAGACTCCTGGTCTTGAAGCTCCAAACCCAAAAAACTAGGTTTTATAACTTCTTTATTCCGGAATACCAATTTATAATAGGGTCTTCCTTCCTGGCTAAGCCCCACCTCCAGTTTTTGTCTTCCGTCAGGAGAAAGCAGTTCCTGTGCTGCCACATGTGTTAACATAGAAGCAAACAGGGTTGAAATGATAACGATATGTTTAATTGACTTCATATACTAACTTCTATTAATTCAGCGCTAATCGCGGATTGGAAAACCGAAATTCCTGCCCCTCATTTATTTCTTGCTCCTCATTATCGATCACTACGACAGCCGCAGGGCCAGTCTCATTGGCTATAATAGTTTTATCCTGTTGGATGCTGACATGTAAGTGGGCTCCTCTAAAGTTGATTTTAAAATTGTAGCCGCTCCATTCTTTCGGCAATATAGGCTGAAAATGTAATTTTCCATCCAGAACCCGCATGCCGGCAAACCCTTCTACAATCGTCATCCACGTTCCAGCCATTGAGGTAATATGCAGGCCATCCTCAGTATCGTTATTATAATCATCCAGATCTAACCGTGAAGTGCGCAGATAAAATTCATAAGCTTTATCTTCCTTACCGAGCTTGGCTGCAATAATCGCATGTACACAGGGTGACAAAGAACTTTCATGTACGGTCAATGGTTCATAAAAATTATAGTTACGCTCAATAGTCTCCAGATCGTATTGGTCTTCCAGAAAGTAAAGCCCTTGTAATACGTCGGCCTGCTTAATATAGCAAGAACGCAGAATCCTATCCCAACTCCACTTTTGATTCAATGGGCGTTCCGCGTCCGAAAGTTCAGAAACAGTTATTAATTCTTTATCTAAAAATCCGTCTTGCTGCAAAAATACTCCTTTACTAGCATCCTCAGGATAATAAAACTGTTCAACGATATGATTCCATGTGACTTGCTCCTTATTTTCTAACGAGACTTTTTCCAGTATTTCCCTTAGCCGTTCGGGTGCATTCTGTTCCAGATCCTTGATAACCTTCCCTGTATATTCCATACACCAGGATGCGATACGATTCGTATACCAATTATTATTGACATTATTTTCATATTCATTAGGTCCCGTAACACCTAACATCACATACTTATTTTTATCAGCACTCCAATTCACACGCTGTGCCCAGAATCGGGATATCGCAATAAGAACTTCTAACCCATATGCTGCTAAGTAGTCCGTATCTCCGGTATAACGAACATAGTTGTAAATGGCAAATGCGATAGCCCCGTTTCGATGAATTTCTTCAAATGTAATTTCCCATTCATTATGACATTCCTCTCCATTGATGGTTACCATAGGATACAGGGCTGCACCATTTCGGAACCCTAGCTTCTCTGCATTTTCAATAGCCTTTGGAAGATGATGATAACGATATAGTAATAGATTACGCGCTACTTTTGAATCTGTTGTTGCCATATAGAAAGGCAGGCAATAAGCCTCGGTATCCCAATAAGTTACCCCTCCGTATTTCTCTCCTGTGAATCCCTTTGGACCAATATTTAGCCTTTCGTCTTCACCTGTGTAAGTTTGGAAAAGTTGAAAAATATTGAAACGTATAGCCTGTTGGGCAGACACATCCCCATCAATCTGAACATCAGCATAATTCCATACCTTAGCCCAGGCGTCAGCCTGGTTTTGAAGCATGCCTCTTATTCCCTGGTGGCTCACGCGTTCAAGGACCTGTTTTGCCACATGCTGCAGATCTTCGGTCTTATGATTCTCACTCGTGGTAATGGCAACATACTTATTCAATTCAAAATGCTGCCCTTCTTCAAGAGAAAATTGAAATTTCTGTGCAACATACTTTTCCCGGTTTTCTAGAGCAGTAGAAGGAATGCCAGCATCGCCAACAAACAGGTTATTCAATGCTTCGGTATGGACATGAAATGCAGTTTTCTTCGTTTTTAATTGCAAACCTAGCGTATCGTTTGCAGAACGGCTTACCTCTTCCCAAAACTTTTCATCATAATTCGAATCCCGATTTTCTATATCACCATCCAAATAACTTTCCAACTCGATCGCTGCACGACCTTGCATGACTGTCAGGCAGTACGACAATCCTGCAGCCGCTGTTTCTACAATACTAAATAAACGCTTTGCCGAAACTTCAACAACGGTATCATCTGGTAATTTGGCTTTAAAATTTCGATATAAAACACCAGTCTTCATGTCCAGACGACGCTCAAAATTTAAGACTTCAATCTTTGCCAGATCAAGTGTATGACCATTAATGACGAGATGTAAGCCTATCCAGTTGGTTGAATTAATGACTTTAGCAAAGTATTCAGGATAGCCGTTCTTCCACCAGCCTACACGGGTTTTGTCCGGGTAGTAAATCCCCGCGATATAACTCCCCTGCAGCGATTTGCCTGTATAATCTTCTTCAAAATTGGCACGTTGCCCCATTCTCCCATTACCGATCGAAAAAATACTTTCTGAAATTTCATTGTATTCGGCCCGGTATTGATCCTCGATAATCTGCCAAGGATCTTTTACTATATAATCTTTCATACTCAATCTTTAATTACTTAACAACTCCCCCAAATTTTTGACATTCAAATCAACATGTTGCAATCCACCATCCAACGAAATGCCTACTACAGCCATTCCTCCTGCCCGTGCTGCTTCCACACCGGCCGGGGCATCTTCAAATACCACACAAGCCTCTGCTGCAACATTTAGCTTTCGTGCGGCACATAAAAAAACTTCAGGATTTGGTTTGGATAAAGACACCTCATTACCATCCACGATGGTATCAAAATAGGCTGCTATGCCTGTTTTTTCTAAAATTAGCGGTGCATTTTTACTGGCTGATCCTAAGGAAATAAGCTTACCTGCTTTCTTAGCCGCTTTCAAAAAAGATAATGCGCCCGGTAATACATCCTCAGGTGTCATTTTTGCCACCAATTCCAGGTACCATTCATTTTTTAGCTGAGCCAACTGTTCTTTTTCCACTATTGATTTTTCCACACTTCCCCAACTCAAAATTTTGTTTAATGATTCTATCCTGCTTACTCCTTTCAACTGCTCATTTTGCTCTTCCGAAAAGTCGAAACCCAACGAATTAGCCAATCTTTTCCAAGCCTGATAATGAAATACCGCTGTATCGACCAATACCCCGTCCAGATCAAATATGTAAGCCGGCTTTTCCAAAAACGCTATTCTTTTCAAATCCATAATAAACCCTATATATCCTTAAAATAACTCTAATACCATAGTTTCTTTTGCCTGCAACGACAGGTCTTCATGAATATTGAAAACCTTATCCGTCATGATATTCTTTGCCTGCTTATAGTTTTGTATACGCTCAGCAAAACGACCTGTTTTTATCATTTTCGATTCTTTATTCGTATTCATAATGACCATGATTGTCTTGTCATCATCATATCTGAAATAGACATAGATCCCATCTTCGGGGACAAACTGCATCGTCTTACCGGTATGTAGCACCGGGTTATTTTTTCTGTAGTTAGCTAATGTTTTCACATACCTCCACATATCCTGCTCATCCCCGGTACGACCGGACGCTTCAAATTTATTAACCGCATCTCCTGAAAAGCCCCCTTTAAAATCCTCCCGTAGCAGACCATCCGGATTACTAAAATTTTTCATTAGGATTTCGGTCCCATAGTAAAGTTGGGGTATACCCCTGGTAGTCATCAACCAGGCAACAGCAGACTTATATTTGGTAATATCTTCTTCTACCACGGAGAAAAAGCGGTCTTTATCATGATTATCAAGAAACAGTACGTTACACTCCGGATGAGGATATTGATAATCTGCAGCCAGCACTGAATACAACTTATTGACTCCTCCTGTCCAATCCATCTCTTTGTTTAAAGCTTCACCGATAGCATAATTCAATTGAAAATCTGTAACCCCCATCAACTTCGTATCGATAGACTGTCCTACCTGCTGTCCTCCCAGAAAATAAACCTGATTAGGAACCGAATGTACCCAGGTCTCTCCAAAAAATGTAAAATCAGGATATTCATCAACAATAGACTGTGTCCAATCCGCCATAAACTGCAGATCATTATAGGGATAGGTATCTATCCTGAATCCGTCGATACCCGCTTCCTCGATCCACCATATATGACTTTGTGTAATGTAATTTCTGACATAGGGATTTGTTTGGTTCATATCCGGCATTGTGGTGTCAAACCATCCCTTTTCCATCTTACGACGATCATCTTGCGATGCATAGGGGTCAAAGACCGTTTGGTCCTTATAGGTAGTCTGCGTAAACTCAGGCCATTCATGAAGCCAATCTGTCATCGGTTTATCCACGACGGTCCAGTGGTACAGACCGACATGATTAGGTACCACATCATGTACCAGTTTCATCCCTCTGCGATGAAGCTCATCCCCCAATCGCTTGTAATCCGCATTCGTGCCAAAGCGAGGATCGATATGATAATTTTCGGTATTGGCATAACCATGATAAGATGCCTGGGGCATATCATTAGTCAATACCGGAGTCAGCCATACAGATGTAATACCTAAATCTTGCAAATAATCTAATTTACCAACTACACCTTCCAAATCTCCTCCGTGACGATAGTACATAGAATCCCGATTTAAAGCAGTCTCACGCATGTCTTTTACGATATCATTACCTGGATTTCCATTCGCAAACCGATCGGGCATAATAAGATAAATCAAATCAGAAGAATTGATTCCCTGCGCTTTTACTGCGTTTGAATCTCTTTCCTTTAATTGATAAGAAAAACTTCCGGCCCTCTTATTGCCTTTATAAAATTCAATCGGGTACTGTCCTGCTTGCGCATCAGCACCAATATGAATATCTAAGAACAGGTAATTCTTATTATCGGCATGGTGTACGCTTAGCAAGTCTATTCCCGGTTTGGAAATTTTCACTTGTGTACATTCTCCAATCGCATCCCCATATACCACTAGCTGTATTTTATTAGTTTTCATACCTACCCACCAGTGCAATGGTTCGATACGCTGAATAGATTGTGCTATGACCTGATTAGCCAACAGCAGTATACTAGAGAGGACTAAGGTTCCGAAAGTTCTTCTTTTCATGTTTTTTGTTTCAATGCTTATTTTTTAACAAGGGTATAGGTATTATTCGTTACATCCAGTATGATATCATACGTTCCGGCTTGTGATACAGCGATATCGGCACCACCTGCACTAAGGGTTCCGTTTGCACCGCCCAGGTTTGTACCCCAATCATGGTTCTTGCGGAATTTAAAATTACCGACCACAAAATCGACAGTCACCTTCCAGACTTGATTGGCATTGTCATAGCGCATATCCGTATCTGCTCCCCATCCTCCCGGAGTAGCATCCCCGATAACACCCCAGGAATGATCGGCGTATGCTATGGTATTATTATTGGTATTCACGGTAAGCTCCAGATTACCTGCACGTGGAGCTTTTATATTGCCTCCTCCATTCAGTATAATCTTATTGTCACCGGCATCACCAAACGATTGAGCCCAATCACGTAAAGGTGTAATTTTAAACTCAGAGTCTGCTTCCGGAAAATAAATTATACCCGTGTAGATCGAATTACTCGTTGGCGAAATTAATGATTCGGCTACCTCAATAACCCAATTCTGGTAAGCACCCGGCACATACAAATAGCTAACCGCAGCATAAGGTGTAATTTCCAAAGATACCGGTGTGGAATAAACCGGAGCAATACTACCGGATATCGAAGACTTGATACGCACCTCAATAGCAGTAGGTTCTCCTGTAGGAACATTCAATGCCAACACCTGCGTATTCAGGTTATCCCCCGTAAAGTCTAGGCTATCTTGTCCATTAGGAATAAGAACTTCTTTGACTTCGGCAAAATTGCTCCCCTTGACAGCAAACTGTAAGGTATTGCTAATCGCGGCCTGGTAACCAAAACTTGCAGGTGAAAGCCGAATCTGCAGCATAGTCTGATCCGCCACCTCTTTGCTCAGGACTATAGTAGACGAGCTGACTGCCAGTACTGCTGACGTACGGCTTTGTTCATCAAGCAATACCGTTTTTGTTTCATCTTTATCACAAGATTGCAAGGTAAAAACTATACCTATCAACAACCATAAATATGTCAATGTCTTCATATCATTACTTAGTTATACCCTTGATTTTGATCTAAATTTGGATTGGCAATCAAATCTGCCGCTGGCAGTGGAAACAAATTGCGATAGGCCGGAACTGCCTGACCTTGAAGAACACCTCCTTTAAAAGGCCACAAATAGTTACCACCCGTAAACAATCCATAACGAATTAAATCTGTTCTGCGAAATCCCTCCCAGTACAATTCCCGAACACGCTCATCTAAAATATCATTCAATGTAATCGTCGCCACATTACCGGATGTATTGCCATAAGCCCGTTCTCTCAAATCATTGAAATAGGTCAAAGCCGTAGCTGTACTTCCCCCACTGCCACCTCTCAGCACTGCCTCCGCATAAATCAGATAAAGCTCCGGCAAACGTATCAATGGGAAATCAATAGACGTAATAAAACCTTCTGCCGCGTTTGGAACTGAATTATCCTGATTAACATTTCGGAATTTAGTGACCGCCAATCCCTGCTTGTAGACACTGATATCTTCTATCTCTACCGAAGTATTCAGATGAAACATCGCTCTCTTATCCGTGGCTCCACTCCAATCGCCAAATATGTCAGCTATATTATCACGAACCCTGTTTCCTGCCCAGCCACCTCCCGGTATACCAAACAATGTAGGATCCATGGACGCATCTATCGCTGCGTTGAGCAGGTAGGTAGTACCACCTTTATTCTGCGTAGAGGTACCATCATAGGGTAGATAAAAGATAAACTCATTATTTTGTTTGTCATTATCCGCATAAAACAAATGCGCATAATTACTCTTTAACGAAAAGCCAGATTCTATGACCTGCTTCGCATAGGTGATCGCTTCTGTATAATGCGCATTACCAGTGCCTAAATAAATCTCGGCATTAAGGTACAACCGTGCCAGCAATGCCCAAGCTGCTGATTTGTCTACGCGTCCATACTCATTTTGACGGGGAGCTTTCATAATATCAGCTGCAGCCAATAGCTCAGACTCTACATAGTCGAATAAATCTGGTCGCATAATTTGCTGTGGCGCCTCTTTACCGACTCCATTCTCTTCGGTAATGAAAGGCGGGTTGCCAAATAAATCCAGCAAAACCCAATAGCTAAATGCCCGTAAAAACCTGGCTTCACCTCTGTAAACCCTTATTTCCTCTGCTTCTGCTGCCGTTATTCCCCTACTACTTAGTTTTTCATCAGTACTCTCTCTGAGGAATTCGTTAACGAGTGTTACCGTATAGACACACCGTGTGTACAATCCTCTTAACATAGGATTACTATCTTCAAAGGTCAGGTAGTCCAAACCACTGATACCCGGGTCATTGAGCCAGGCGCTAGCAGCCTCATCTGTGGTCAGTTCCTGAGCATTCCAAAATAACCGCAGGAAATCGGAAGTACCCGGATCCAGGCCTCCCAGATCCGAATTATTAGGACCTGTACTACTGGTTAATGTTAGTGAGCCATAAAGACGTGCAAACGCCATTTTATAACCTTTTGCATCCTTAAAAACAATATCTGCCGTAACATCATTTGTTGGCTTTAAATCTAAGTCTTTATGACAAGACATCACTATTGCCGCCATAAATACCAGAATGATATAGTTGAAATTATTAAATCTTTTCATTGCGCTGTTTTTTTCACGTTTACCAATCTTCATCTGTTAATATGCCAAATTAACACCTACTATAAATGTCCTTGGCCTAGGATAGAAACGGTTGTCTATACCATTTGCTATTTCCGGATCCACTCCCTTATATTTAGACACCGTAAATACATTCTGAACAGTACCGGACAAAGTCAGGCTCGCGGTACGGTTACCTTTCAATACGTTACCGATCCGATAAGAAACATTGATATTGTCCATTTTCAGGAACGAAGCGTTCTTAACATAGTAGTCACTTAGCAACTGTTTCTCCCTGAAATTTGTATTTAAGAAGTCCACCGGTGCATTATTAATGACCAGCGAAGCGGCATCAATCACATTATAGCTACTGCCAAAGTTTGAAGAAACGTTGTCATAAATATAGTTTCCGATATTGGCACGCAACACTGTACCTATAGACCACTTATCATAGTCTACCGAAGTAGAGAACCCTAGTAAAAATTTAGGCAATGGTGATTTATAAAAATAACGGTCATTGTCGCTTATGGTTCCTTCTCCGTTTGTATCTGCATACAAAGCCTCTACTGGTTTTCCGGCCTCATCATACACTTGTTTAAATACACGGAAGCTATTGGGTGCCATATTAACCGTATGTGCCTGGATATTGTTACCCGTTGCACCTTGTATTCCTCCTGTCTCAATCATAAAATCCGGGTCATCTACCAAAGTCAGGTTCGTCACTTTATTTGTATTGTACGTAAAGTTGAGACCCAGATCCCAGTTTAATTTTTCACGATTGATAAGTGCCCCATTGATATTCCATTCTACCCCGAAATTTTCCATATTACCCACATTTGTCAACAGGAAATTATTGAAATTAGAACCCACGGCAACAGGTATAGAACTCAACAGATCTTTCGTCTTCTTGGTATATACATCCAGGCTACCAAATATTCTTCCATTAGCAAAACCATAATCGACACCAATATTTGATATGGTCGTACTTTCCCACCTGATATTCTCGTCGTAAGCTACCGGCGAATACAGGTAATAGTATTCGTCGCCCATACGGTACATAGATTCATTAGAACTATTGATATAATTAGGCATATACGAATAATTCGCTATCCCATCCTGTTGACCGGTCTGTCCATAGCTTAGTCTTAATTTCAGATCAGATAGTGCTTCACTATATTGTAAGAATCCTTCTTCTTTTAATTTCCAGGTGAAAGCAACCGAAGGAAAATATCCCCAACGATTAGCCAGACTAAAGCGTGATGATCCGTCGGCACGCAGTGTAGCTGATACGATATATTTGCTATCATATGTATAGATCAATCGCCCATAGTAAGAAATCAATCTATTCTGAGGCACATCAAATGGAAATACCGGTGTATTTAATACATCTCCTGCTTCATTTACCCGATCAAAATTATTAACCGTGGTTTTATTGTCATAATAACCATATCCCAACGTAGCGTCAATATTACTCTTGATATTTTCAAAATTGTTGGCATATTTCAGATAAAACTCTGCCATCGTATTATCGATATCATTTTTATACTGTATACGTTCTCCACCTTCATTAAAATTACGGGCAGCGATAGCCGGTGTGAATGTGTTGCCCTCTCCGCGACTCTTGTCATAACCTAAATTCAGGTTTGCATGTAGCTTTGGCAGAAAATGGAAAGAATAATCCAATTGAATATTTCCAAAAGTACGAAACACCTGTCCATTGTCTTTTCTTAGGTCAAGCAATGCCAACGGGTTACGAGGGGCATTAGGGTTTGGAGAAGTGCCATTGGCCCACTCGTAATATCCTCCAAACTGATCGCTATATATAGGTTGTGTAGGATCAAACTGTATAGCTGCCCCGATCGCATCCTGGGTTGCGAACTTCGATTTAGACCAGGCACCACGAACATTCAGGTCTATGGTTAAGTGATTGTCCAATAATTTCGGATTCAATGAAAGTGCTGCAGACGTCCGTTGCATATTGTCATTTTTCAATACCCCATCCTGATTTAGATAACCTAAAGAAACACGGTAAGGTATGTTTTTAACACTGGAAGCCACACTTAGGTTATTGTCTGAAGCAAAGGCATTCCTATAAATGGCATCCTGCCAATCGGTATTCTCCGACCCCAACAAGGCTTTCATGATATCACTTCCGTTCGCGTTGACATAGTCTCTGATCTGGTTAGCATCTAACAGATCGACTGTACGATCAATAGTAGCATAGGAATTTTGTGTCGAAAAATTAATCTTTGGACTCCTGCTTCCCTTTTTAGTGGTAATCAAAATAACACCATTAGATGCCCTTGATCCATAGATAGCGGTAGCATTCGCATCTTTCAAGACTGTAAATGTCTCAATGTCATTCGGGTTTATCAGGCTTAACGGGTTAGCCACACCGGATATACCTTGTCCGCCAAACGGCACACCATCTACCACGATCAACGGGTCATTGCTGGCATTGAGCGATGCTCCGGCACGTATCCTGATCGTGCTGGCTGCACCAGGTTGTCCGCCACCCGAAGTAATCTGAACGCCCGACACTTTTCCTGTAATCAATTGTTCAGGGCTTGAAATAACTCCCTTTTGAAAATCTTTTTCATTTACTGTGGACACAGCACCCGTTACTTCTCCCCTACGCTGCGTACCGTATCCGATAACGACGACTTCATCGATATTAGCCTGATCTGATTCCAGCGTAAAGTCTAACTGTATACTGTTGTTTTGAGTAGCTACAGATTTAGACTGCGATACGTACCCCACACTATTCACCTCTACAATATAGTTTCCTGCAGCCAAACCATCAAAACGATACTCGCCCAGCACACTGGTCGAAGTAGATCGGTTCAATGCCTTAATCCGTACTGTCGCACCAGCCAATGATTCCCCAGCCGTAGTCGTAATCTTACCAGATATGGTAAGCTGTTGTGAAAATGCGGTGAGCGACAAGGTAATCATGAGATAGAACAGCATGATCCGCTGAATTGTAAATTTGCTCATCATAATATTGCTTTCTTGGGTTTATAATTTCATTTTAAAATATCCTTACTCAATAAATAATATTGTCCCGGAGACAACTGGATTGTTTGCCCTACGGACCAATTGACTGTTGTTCCGCTATTCAGGTTATCATACCAGGGGCCTTCCATTGCCGCACTGACCTGAAAAGATTGGTTCACGACATCGAAATTTCCGATAACCATCACCTTTTGATTACCCTGTTGCAGGATATAATACTTTACAGCACCTGTCAGAACGTATTCACTAGCCGGGTTCCGAAATACAGTATTCTCTTTCTTAAAATGAATCAATCGGGCATAATGCTTAAGAAGATTAGCACGGTTGGCATCCGAACGATAATTCCATTTCGACGGCTTATCGCCTGTACGTCCATTCTCATTGATGGAAATATCATAACCAATTTCTCCAAACTGCCATATCATCTTTGGACCCGGAGCAAATAGCAGAAAGGTGGCTGCCTGCTCCATGCGATTCAGGGCGGTTGTCAATGTCTTGGTAGAATAGCCTGAACCTGTATTCCCATACATTTGATTCTTAAACATCAGCCTCTCTTCATCATGAGATTCCATATAAGAAATCAGACGCGGCTGCGTAAAACCATGGCTTTGTGGAAACAACCTGCTTAAATCCGAATTAGCAATATATCCCATGGATGCCTCATTGAAATTGTGATTTAAATTGTTCCACAAAAACATACCCTCATTCGCTAATTCCCTTTCTTCCTGATCGTCCGCAAAATGTTCCAATATCACATAGAAATCCGTATCAATGGCCTTGATAAAATTGTTATACTCTTTCCATAATGCTACGCGGCTTGCATCATACGCAGACCATGTCCCAACACTACTCTCAGCCGTTCCCGAATTTTTCTGCGTAAAACCTTTGGATAAATCAAACCGATAGCCATCAATCTTATATTCTTCTATCCAATAACGCATCACATCTTTTGCAAACTGCTTGGTCAGTGGACTTTCATGGTTAAAATCGTATCCTACATTAAATGGATGTGTCGGCACTACATTAAACCATGGGTTATTAGCTTGCAACACTCCTCCTTGCATATACAGTTGGGCCAAAGGCGATTGTCCAAACGCGTGGTTCAACACGACATCCAATATTACAGCAATACCATTCGCGTGACACGCATCGACAAATTGTTTAAATGCTTTTGCACTACCATAATACTTATCTAGTGCAAAATGGTAGGAAGGATTGTAACCCCAGCTTGAGTTGCCTTCAAATTCCTGCACTGGCATCAATTCTATAGCATTCACTCCTAAAGCTTTGAGGTAAGGAATAGAATCCCGTAGCGTCGTATAATTTTTCTTTTCCAAGAAATCACGGACATGCAGTTCATAAATAACCAAATCATAGGGATGCGGACGTACATATGAAGTTGATTGCCAGGTATAGGATTCCGGAGAGAGATTCAGGACAGAAACAATACCCGATGTCTTTCCGGTAGGATATGACGGCAATTCAGCAGGTATTTGGATAGATGTGTCATGTTCCGGATCCAAAACGGTAACGGCATAAGGATCTGCTATCCTAATCTGCCCACCCACCAAAAACTGATACGTATGCTGTTTAGAAAAATCAAGATCCGAAACTTCTATCCACCAGGTATTGCCATCAGCCGTTCTTTTCATAAAAGACTGTTCCGTAGCCACATAATCATTAAAGCTACCCAACAGGTAGACACTGCTTTTTGAGGGTGCGGATAAGGCAAAAACAACTTTCTTAGTCGAATTATTGATCGTAACACCATTAGCTTTGGCTCCGGAAGGCAGTTCGGCAGTCGTCACATCCTGAGATACCATCACATAAATATCCCGCTGGACCGATTGATTAGCTGAGGTAGCTTTTATCGATAGCCTGTTCAGTCCACCACTGTCTAACCTGATCTTAGTATCAACTTTAGTCGTTTGCGAGAAAGTATTTACAACCTCGTTATTCAGTGATATTTCTACAGCAGAAGCTGCTGATACCGCAAAAACCAAAGGCAAATCATAACCCTTCTCAAACTCATCCTGTTCTGTTATTTCCTGATAGGTTGGCTGCAGAACGGGTGCTGAAACACCTATTTGCAACTGGCTCTTTGCCCGGATCGGGATATACATGTCCGAGCCATCCTTATTACGGGCGACCTTAGATCCATCCATATTCCGAATCAATAGCGCGATATGTGTGGCAGATAACTGCTCCGAAATATTAAAGAAGTCCTTTGGTACAAAGCTAATGCTAAATTTATTGGCTTCAAGGTGCTTGAGCTTATAAGCCGCATCAGCTTTTCCCCATTCTGTAGTCACATGTTTCCAGTCTTTTTCTGAAGCACTCGCACTGGTAATCAAGCCTGCATGTAAATAAAGGCCATCCTTTTCCTGCATCAATTCTTTGTTCCCCTTAGATAAGTCGAAGACTAGGGTAACTTCTTCATCCAGAAATACAAAATCAGTCGTAGAAATTATGAATCCCTCTTTCGCTGTTTCAGCAGGAATTTCTATTTCATTTCCATTTCGTATATCTTTTTTACACGATAGCATTACGGTTGTCGAAAACAACACAAATAATATGAGCGGAAACCTGTTTATCATAACTATTGTAATAAGGGCGTCAGAAAGTAGCAGATGATATCATAACCAAATTTGGCATTGCAAAAACTTCTATATATCACTAACTAATGCTAAATCTTATTTTTAAAACTTATAATTGGTGCATTATCTTTTTCCAAAAAGATGTACTGCTAGATTTGGGAACGTTCCCGAAACTTCTGCTAAAGTAGGGAAAAAAAAATATTTTGAAAATAAAAAATGCTATTTAGTTAATTTTTTTTGACTTGATTCCTGGAAGATAAGGTCAGATTCCAAAAATAACACTTCCTGTATATCAGCCTCTCGGTTACCGCGCATGATCTCAAAAAGATATTCAGTGGCTTTTTTCCCCATTTCATAAGCGGGTTGTTTTACCACACTCAAAGCGGGACTCAGCATATCTGCGATTTCAAGACAGGAGAAGCAGATCAATTTTATTTGATCAGGGATATGTATGCCTAAGGTTTTTGTCACACGCAGGGTACTAATTGCCAACCGTTCCACGGAAGCAAATATGGCATCTGGCGATTGCTCTTTTATTAATTGCTCAATATCTCGATAGTTGATTTCGGCATCATTCGAAGTGTCAAGAGTCAGCTGTTCATCAAACTTAATGCCTCCATCAGACAGCGCTTTAGCGTAACCATCCATACGGATTTTACCGATAGAGACATTCTTATTGATAGCCAGGTAAGCTATTTTTTTACATCCATTCTCAATCAGGTGCGACGTGGCCAGGTAACTGGACTCAAAGTCATTACCAGTTACACAAATGGTATTGATATCTTCATAATACCTGTCAAAAAAAACCAAAGGAAGATTGTGTTTCTTTAACAGTTTGAGGTATTGATGGCTCTTGCCCTCTCCCGACCCCGACATGATCACGCCGTCCACCCGGCCATTGACCAATGTGCGGATTATTGCAGCCTCTTTGTCAGCACTATGATCCGTGACATACACCAATACATGAAAATCATTATTCCTGGCTATAAGTTCAATTCCCTTAATAGCCTGGGAAAAAAACTTATTGCCAAATTCCGGAATGATAATCGCAATAGTAGAGCTCTTACTTCCTCTTAAATTACTGGCATACAGATTTGGGGAGAATCCCAATTCTTCGGCTTTTTTTAATATCCGCTCTTTGGTAGCGGCATTAATATCATTATTGCCCCTGAACGCACGTGACACAGTAGATTTTGATAACCCCAACGCTGCTGCCAACTCGATGATAGTGATGCTGTTTGCCATTTTTATGATAAATCTTACAAAGATACTATTTCGGAGGACGATCCACAACCGTTGCATATTATAATTTTGAATTTCCTATGAATTAACCGTTTAAGTCTCAGCGTACTTTACGAAAAACTAACCTCATCCCCAAAAGCTGGAGTATTTAAAAAGTAAAGAATTCGGGATCGAATTACTAATCTTGAAGCGCAGATCGCTTTTACGATCAAGCAGGCCGAGACAGGCCCCCGAGTGGAGGAAGTCTAGATCAAGCGTTATCTCTTGAACTTTATTGCGTAATCTCTGTGGAATCTTTTGAAGGATCGGGATAATGTTCTCTGATTTTGTCCCGTTCAGTATGGCTACAATGGTCTCTTTTTTGCCCCGTGCTTCTTTATTGGTGACCACGGTATAGAGCTCGCCATGGGATAGGCAGGTCTCGTCAATAGAAAGATGGCCGCTGACATTCTGTGGGAAGATCAATCCATCTCGCGCATTTTCGCGATGCTCCCAATCCTGGAAATCGCTCAGTTTATTGCGGTAGTATCTCCTTAGTTTACTGGCTGATATCCCATAGAATGAACTGATAGTCTGGATGCTATGAGCCTGGTTGTCCGCTGATACCTTTTAAAAAAGCTGCGAAATCCTGTGTGATGCGCGTCCCTTTGGCTACTAACTCCCAATTTCTGTAAACTACTTTGTCCGTATCTTGGCTGAGCCATCTGCGGCGCTTGACATGAAGATAGACCTGCATGCCACGGATAGGAAAATCTTGAAGGGTAACGGGTTCGAAAAATCCCTTGGAAATCAACTTCTGGCCTTGATATTCTTCAGGTGTATTATTGAGTTCCTCCAGAAAGATATCTAGTCTTTTTTCTTCTTTGGAATAGTGGGTCATCTCAAAATAATCGGAAACTCCTTCGGGGATAATTAAGGGCATTAAAGTGTTGAAAGATTCGTGCATCTGTATAAATATCAAAGCACAAATATCTAATTATTTTTTATCCCCTCCACAACTTTTGTACATGATCCAACTATACCCAATTGGTGACAAGGAGAAAACTTTTTTTTGGATTATTTCAAAAACAACTCAAAAAAACAAAATCAAGTAGGTGTTTGACAAGGATAAATAGTGCTACTAAAGGTAAAAATCACCGAAAAATCGCAGATCTGGGTCAAATAGATTATAGTATCAAGGCAGCAGTACTAACTAGAAATGGTAATTCCCAGTGCCTCTTGGACTGACAATTACCATTTTATAAAGTTCATGTTTAACATCTCAACCTTCAACCCTTATAACATTAAAGGTTACAAGCCAGAAGATATTGATAATTAGGCATTTTTAATTACTTTAAGAAATCTTCTACTTTATATTTTGGATTAGGATACTTATAAAATCCTTCACCTGTTGCAACGCCTAATTTACCTTGATCTATAAACTCCGATTTTAATTTTTCTACAATTTCAACCTTTACAGGATCTTTAGTCGCGTCTGCGGCCATTTTGTTAATATTATAAGCAGTAGTAATACCTACTACATCCAATATTCCAAAGGGACCAAGCGGCGCTCCTGTAGCTACCATCCAAGTCTTATCGATCGTTTCAATATCCGCAATATCTCTTATCCACAAATCCATACCAGCACTTAAAAGCGGTACTAAGAGGGAATTTACAATATAACCGGGCTGTTCCTTGTGCAAAGGCAAGGCCACCATGCCTATCTGTTTAGCAAATAGCAGCAAACTTTCAAATACCTCATCAGATGTACCTGCGTGCTTCATCACTTCACCGGTATTATGTTTCCATATTTCATTCGCAAAATGAAGTGCAACAAATTTTTCCGGACGCCCCGTATACTCGGCAAACTGGCTAGGCAACATAGTCGATGAATTTGTTGCAAATACCGTTTTAGCGGGTGCCAATTTTGCCAATTTCTGATAGAAATCAATCTTAATTTCCGGATTTTCAGGAACAGCTTCAATAACTAAATCGGCATCTTTTACAGCCTCTCCCAAATCCGAACTATAGGATAATCTTGCTTTGGTAGCTGCCAATTGTTCATCTGTAGCACCTAAGTCTCTTTTAAAAGCAGCACTTAAAATAGCAAACTTTGCTTTTGCCTTTTCTAAAACTTCATCATTAATATCGTAAACAGTTACATTAAAGTTATGAAAAGCCGTTTGAAAAGCGATTTGATAGCCTAATACACCGCTTCCCGCTATTATTACATTTTTAAACTCCATACTTTTTGTTTTAAGAATTATAAGAAATCAATACACAAATCAGCGCAAGTATTGCGGGCAGCCCTTGTTTTAAAAGGATACTTTTAGAAGAGGTTATACCTCCATAAAGTGCTGCAACAATCACGCATCCCAGAAAGAATACACGGATATTAAAACTCCATTCTGGGTTTTCGATAAAAAAAGACCATATCAGCCCCGCCGCTAAAAAGCCATTGTACAAACCTTGATTAGCCGCTAAGCCTTTGGTTGCCTTAAACAGTTCTTCCGGTAAAGCACCTCTAAAAGTCTTTTTGCCAACCGTTTCCCAAGCGAACATCTCCATCCAAAGGATATACAAATGTTCAAGAGCTACAATTCCCGTTAATATTAAGCTTAAAGTTTCCATATTTTAAATCTCCATAACTTCTAACATGCTTTCCTAACCTAAGAAACAATATAAACGGACAACTTGTTTTACAATATAAAAAAAACTATCTGTTCATGATGTAGACCACATAGATCAGCATCCCAAGATTATCTCTAAGCTTTTTTGCGGCTCTTTTCAAATGCGTATTTACGGTATTTTCAGAGATATTCAGTTGCTCGGCGATCTCCTTAGCACTGAGATACTGTTCAAAGCGAAGTAGATATACCTCTTTCATCTTTTGCGGCATAGCATCGATCTCTTGCCGGATCATCTGGGCAATGTCTTTTTCGCGAATCAGATAGTCGGTCTCCGTGCTATCAATATCAATATAATGATCTCCCTGTTCAATATATTTACGGATTACGGACTGGTGTCTAAAGATATCAAAGATCTTATTGAGTACTGATTTGTAAAGAAAGCTAGAAACCGAGGAATTGATGGCAAAACGGGCCCTATTGTTAAGGAGCCAAGCAAATACCTCCTGCACAACATCCTTAGCCTCTTCTTTGTTGTGGAGCTTATTGTAGGCGAATAAATAAAGCAGCTTATTGTACCTATCGTAGACTTCTTTGAATGCACGATCATCTGCTGACCGTACAAGATCAGCCAACTCTATATCACTATATGATGTGTAATCGGTCATTGGCAAAAAAAATGGACCGCAAGTTAGCTAAAAAATAGTGATATTATCTTAATTAAAAAACTCAGCCCCCCATTAAGCCTATGTTTACATTAGCCGAAGCGACCAAGGTTTGCTGCTGCTTAACACTTGCTTTAGCGTTGTCGTAGGCGGTTTTTGCTTTTTGGTACTGGAAATCAGCAACAACTTTTTTGTCACTTAATACTTTATATTTTTCCAATTCCAATTCTGCTGTCGCTAACTGTGAGTTAGCCATATCTAATGAAGCTAAAGCGTTATTTTTCTGTTCAGCATAAACGCTAGCATTGATGCGAAACAAAGGTTGTCCTGCTTGTACATACGCACCCTCATCCACATATATTTTGTCGATATAACCGCTTATTTGAGGACGCAGGTCGATATTGGTTTTACCTTGTAGACTTGCCGGAAAAGACTGTTCAATAACAGCATCAGTTAGTTGAAGCGTCAACACTTCTGCATCCACAGCTTGCGGAGTCTCTTGGTTATTTTGCTCTTTCCAATTACAGCTTTGCAAAGCCAGCACAGCGGCAAAGAACAAAACCATTACATTGTTTTTTTTACTTATCAGACGTATCATCGATTCTTTCTTTAAAATCATTATTGGTAACAAAAGTAAATCTGTTACGCACTTGCATTTATGTAAAAGAAACTGAAGTGGGGAAAATCGTGAGCTAAGTTTTTTTAATTCTATATTTGAATTCGTAGTATGTCATTTAAATGCTACGAAACCAACTGCATAAATTATATACGGGTACAACAAAGTAGTTACCTTTACGTGCAGACTTGCGATTCGGTGAAACACTTAAAATTTGTTTGTTATTTATAAAAAAAGCCTATATTAGATTTATAGCAATTGCGGCTAAAACGTATGTCAAACCAGTGAGCGATTCGGTGAGTAGAGAAATAGATGGATTTTAAAACACTGATAAAGAGACTAATGATCTAAAGGTGTTATTCCCCTACGGGCTACACATCTTGAAGTCAAAACATACAAAAGCCTGCAAATTAAACGTTTGCAGGCTTTTTGTTTTTTACAGCATCTTGATTCATTCAATTATTCGCATAAAAAGGGTCATGTACAAAAGTTGTGGAGGGGATAAAAAATAATTAGATATTTGTGTTTTGATATTTATACAGATGCACGAATCTTTCAACGCGTTAATGCCCTTAATTATTCCCGAAGGAGTTTCCGATTATTTTGAGATGACCCACTATTCCAAAGAAGAAAAAAGACTGGATATCTTTCTGGAGGAACTCAATAATACACCTGAAGAATATCAAGGCCAGAAGTTGATTTCCAAGGGGTTTTTCGAACCCGTTACCCTTCAAGATTTTCCTATCCATGGCATGCAGGTCTATCGTCATGTTAAGCGCCGCAGGTGGCTCAACCAGGATACCGATAAAGTAGTCTACAGAAATTGGGAACTAGTAGCCAAAGGGACGCGCATCACACAGGATTTCGCAGCTTTTTTAAAAGGTATCAGCGGACAACCAGGCTCATAGCATTCAGACCATCAGTTCATTCTATGGGATATCAGCCAGTAAACTAAGGAGATACTACCGCAATAAACTGAGCGATTTCCAGGATTGGGAGCATCGCGAAAATGCGCGAGATGGATTGATCTTCCCACAGAATGTCAGCGGCCATCTTTCTATTGACGAGACCTGCCTATCCCATGGCGAGCTCTATACCGTGGTCACCAATAAAGAAGCACGGGGCAAAAAAGAGACCATTGTAGCCATACTGAACGGGACAAAATCAGAGAACATTATCCCGATCCTTCAAAAGATCCCACAGAGATTACGAAATAAAGTTCAGGAGATAACGCTTGATTTAGCCGGTAATATGGGATTGATAGCCAAAAGATGCTTTCCCAATGCTGTTCAGGTAATAGACCGTTTCCATGTTCAGCAACTTGCTACCGAAGCGCCTCAGGAAATAAGGATAAAGCACCGCTGGCAGGCCATTGACGATGAAAATCAGGCAATTGAGGGCTCCAAACTAACGGATGAAGAAGTCGATATTCTTCTTAAGAACATGGACATCTCAAAACTTCAAGAGCGGGATGAGCAAGAAGTCGTCGGATATTATGAGGCCCTGGACGTTATTGATGAAAATTTTGAAGAAATTCCGGTGACTGAAAACGGTTTAAAAAACCTGCATAATGTTCTTTTGAAATATAGTGAAAAGATAGATGGCATAGGGGAAACTATAAGCAGCACTCCAATGCTGTCGAAGCGAATATGCCTGACGGAACAACACAGATAATATTTCAAACCACCGCGCCGGGATTTCCCACAGAAGACGCGATGCGTGAATTAATAACATGGCATGATGCCGACAAGGATACACATCCTTTGGTTAAATGTGCGCTTTTTTGCTATGATTTCGTATCCATCCATCCCTTTCAGGATGGAAACGGGAGGTTAAGCCGCTTGCTTGCTACGCTGCTTTTACGCAAATATGGGTATAAATGGATACGATATGTAAGTTTTGAACACGAAATCGAGAGTCAAAAAAATGAGTATTACAGGGTTTTAAGGACTTGCCAATCCCAAAGGCCGGGAGAGGATATCACGCCGTGGGTCATGTTTTTTCTGACGAGTTTGAAGAATGTTCAGGAGTCGTTGATGCTGAAGATCGAAACCCATGGAGTACAACAGGCCATCTCACAAAGGGAAAGACATTTGTTAACCATAATTGAGGCAAATCCGGGTATAAAAACCAGCGACATGGCGAAAAAACTTGGTGTTTCAAGTGCAACAGTGAAAAGGATGTTGGACAGTCTTTTGTCGGCAAAACTGATAGAAAGACACGGAATCGGCCCCGGGTCTTATTATACACTGTTATAGTCATCGGCTCACCATTGGTTCTTACTGGCTCATATCGGCTCATTTCAGACACCGTGTTTCTAAATCTGCACAAACCAAGGCATTCTCACCGCTTAGGCCACCGAACGCAAGGCGAGGGAATTGGGTCAAGGGCGCCGGAGGGCAAAGGCCTGCGGGCAGCGGCGTTTATATACCCTTGACCTTTCCCACGCCGAGGGTAATTTTGGCCGGGCGGTGCAAAGGCCGGATATCCTGAACCATCCGTAAACTCACCTCCTGATACCCCGTGACTGCGCTTTCTTTTTCCGTTTGCGCCGCTTTTCCTCCTCCTCGATGGGGCTTTGCTGCTCACCCGCTCCCTCCACCGGAGCCATCAGCAATCCCAATAGGTCGGCAGCCATGCTGCCCGTGGTGGTCAGCATTTCGCCCACGCTTTCGAACATGCCTTGGGCAACATCATGTGCCAGTTCCATCGCCAACGGCTTACCCTGCGGATGCCGCTCGGTTAATTCCGTGAGCGTGTGCATCTGCGCTTTTTGTTGTGCCGTGCCGTTCTTCATCGTGTTGGCATATTGCAGGCTGTCTTTCAGGTTACGCTCAAAATCGAACAGTTCATCGAACAGCGTTTCGCCGGACTGCTTGAACGCCGTGCGGTCGAATTGCCCCAGCTTCCGCGAATGGGCTTTGTTTTTGCCGCGTGACGTGTTCTGCGGGCTTAGCTTGATTTTATTGGTGATGTCCTTGCGGCTCACGATAATCTGGACGTGCATCTGCCGCCCCTCCTTGCGTTCCCCTTTTCTCTTTTGCCCGCTTTTCACCTCCCTGTCGTTGTGGCCGTAATAGCGGTGGTTTTCCAGCTTGCCGAACCAAAGCAAATCGCTGTGGCTGTCGATGCCGGGGCGTTTGAAGTTACGGGCATATTCGTCCATTACCCTCGTGGCAAATTCCTTTAGCTTTTCCCTTGCCCCGTCTCGCCGTATTTGGACACGAGGTGCGCCAGTTCCTTGTGGCTGGGGCTGACGTTAATGAGGAAGAACTTGCTGTCGTCCCTGCCCAGCTTGGCCACGTTGCGGTCGATGCCCGTCCGCACCTCGTGGGGTTTGATGTCGTTGGTCGTCCCGTTGAACCAACGCTCCGGCTTATTTTCCATCCCGTTTTCGGGCTTCATCCGGTTTTCCTTTTCGAGGTAATGCACCAGCGCACCGCTGCTGCCCTTGTTGTCGCCCGTTTCCGACTTGGTGATGTTGATGTACATACGTTACAGATTATCCAGTGATTGCCTTGCATGCTTGGCCAGTTCCTCCTTTTTGGCCGCCGATACAGGCCAGCCGAGGGTTTCCCTTTGGGTAATGTAGTAATCCAGTACCTGCCGGAACCTGGACTTCAATGTTTCCCTTTCCCGCATGTTGCCAAGTATCTTTTTCAGTGTACCGTCCACCAGTTTCAGGTAGCCGATGGTTTCCCTGCCCATGATGGTTGCCTCCGACCGCCCTTTGCCGATGTTCTTCAAAAGCGGGCTTTGCATCTTGGCGATGGCCATCAGTTCCTCCATTGCCGAATACATCGGCACCAGCATATCACCCTCCTGTTTGCGGATGAACGAGAGGATGCGGCTGATACCGCTTGACAGTTCCTTTTTCAGCACCTCGTCGTTCAGGTCGGCGGGGTCTTTCTTGCTTTTGTAGAAATAATCCACCATCTGCATGACCACTTCCCGCTTGGTGCGGACAAGTTTCCGCGCAAGCAGGGTGAGCCGTTCGTCCACCGCCTCGGGGAAACGGACGGATTTCGTGTTCTCGTCAATCCTGACCATTTACCCCTCCCTCCCCGTGGATGATGAACCTGAACCTGCTGCCCTTGGCCGGATGCCATGAGGGGCGGTACCCCAAGTAGCCATAGGCCACCAGTTCCGACAGGCATTTGTGGTAGGTGGCGATGGAGCGTATCCGCGAGAAGCGCATGAGTTCCCGGCGGCTGGCGTGGAAATGATTATTGGGATTGCCCCAATCTTGGTGGTAGAACAACGCCGCCACCAACCCGATGTGTGTGGGCAGTAAACGCCTATCATCGCCAACCCGCTCAAAGAACGCACTGAATGCGTGCTTGGGCAATTCCATCCGTTCACCCATTGCAGTTACCTCCCTCCATCATTTTCCTGATGTCCTCCCTGCGGTAGTACATGCTGCCGCCCACCTTGCGGTACGGAAACGTGGCGCCCGCACGGAGGTTCTGCAATGTACCGGGCGATATGCCCAGCAGCCTGCGCACCTCGGCACTTTTCAGCCATTCCCTGTCAAGGCCTTCTTTTTCCCTGCTCCCGATGATTTGCTTGAACTCTTCCAGCATTTCCCGCTTGAACTGCCGGAGGTCTTCCCGTGTGACGATGTCTATTTCCATATCTCTATCATTATGTTCCCATATCCATATATCCCGGTAGCGGGATATTGATTTACGCCGTTTACACGGCATATGGTATACCGCCAAGTATACCGAAACCTTATGCTGGGGCTGTGCCAGCGTATAAGGGTATCCCCGGAGGATACCCGAAACCCCCATGGCGATAGCGTGGGGGCAAGCAAGTAGGGCTATGCCCAACTTCCGCTTGCTCCATTCCCATCGGGGAATGGCAATTTGGTGGAGTGTGCGAACAGCACGGTTTGGCGCTGCGGCCAAACAGGGTGATATCCGGTGTTTCCGTCGGGCGGCACCCATTCCGTTGGGGCAAAGTTGGGGGATAAAACGGGGATGTGGATGACCAACCGGAGCGGCATGGTCATGTTCGGAAATTGAACGGGTCGGGGTCAGGCTTGGTCTGCGGGGACAATGCGGAATAGCTTCCTGTCTTCGGGAACCTGCGAACCTTTTATCGGGGCTTCGCCCTTGCCCACAAAATAGTTGCGAGCGGTATCCAGCGGGATTTCCTTGCCGCCGTGGTTGAAGTATTTCGCTATTAGCTTGTAATATGGGCTATGATGGTCGCTTTTGAGCAGATTCCTCCCGTTTGGTAGTTCCACTACGCGCAGTTGCTGGATGAGGTCGATGAGCGTGGGCAGGTAGCCGTCCTCCACGTACACTTTCTGTGAAATCCCAAATTTCGTATGCGCTTTCAACTGTTCTTCCAAATCCAGTATATGGGCTTCGAGTTCGGCTATCTTTCCGTCTTTTTCTTTCAGCAGCACGTCGTTAGGCCGGATGTTCCATTTATCGCGTGTGCCGAGGTATTGCTGGAATTCGGTAAGTTTCCCGATGTTTGACAAATGCCGTGAATGCCCGGATGAGAACGGATCTTTTCGCTCGAAATATTCAATCCGCTTCTGCACAATTTGCCACACATGGGCAAGGAAGTCCTTTTCGGTGCCCTTCCCGGTTGATATGAAATGGTTAAAGTGGTGGGTGTAATAGGCTTCGAACTCGGCCTTGTCCAATCCGTAGATTTTGAGCAGGAAATGGTTGTCGCCGTACCACGTCTTCAAACCAAATATGTTACCTACATCAAATGGGTGCGGGGAAAAATCAAAACGTTTACTGCTTTTAAAGTATTTTAATCCCATTTTGATAATCTTTAAACCTGTAGCTACAAAATCCTGTCCAATGTACTTTTGATTGAATTCAGTTGCGCATTGCCAACCTTTGCATAAAGCATCGTGGTCTTGATGTCATTGTGACCAAGTAGCTGCTGTATGAATGACATGTCCGTGCCGTATTCCAGTAAATGTGTGGCGTAGCTATGCCGCAAACCGTGTATCCCTATCGGCTTGTTTACCTTTGCGGCTTTCATCGCACTCTTAAACACCGCTTGGACACTGCGGACGGAATACCGCCCACCGTACTGACCTTCAAAAAGATAAGTTTTAGGGTGGTACGCTTTATAATATTCCCGCAGCGAATCCACCACCGCGGACGGTAGCGGTACGTACCGGTCTTTCTTTCCTTTGCCCGCTTCGATGAGCACCTGCATCCGTCCGCCGTCGATGTCACTCACTTTCAGGTTGACAACCTCACTTACTCGCAATCCCATTCCGTAGCACAGTTGCAGCATCAGCAAATGTTTTCGGTTTCGTACCGTGTCGAATATCCGTTTTACTTCCTTTTGACTCAGCACTTTTGGTAAAGTGGATGGCTTCTTCGGCCGTGGGATTTCGGCAAAGAAACCCGGTTTATGGAGCACCTGTTCAAAATAGAATTTGATGGCGTTGAGCCTGCTGTGCAGCTGGCTTTCCGAAATCTTCAATGTATTGATGCAATAAAGGATGTAAGCTCGGAGACGGTCGTAGCCCAGCGAATCAACGGGCACATCTTTCAAAATATACAGTAGCTGTGCAAATTCGACCATGTAGGTCTTTATGGTGGATGGGCTGTAGGCTTTCATCTGCAACACCTCTTTCATGCTTTGCAACTCCCGAGCATTCACCGGTGACAATTTGGACAATACCCCTTTGCCAACCGGTGGGGTTTCCATCCCGAACAGTGTGCGGAAATGGGTGCTGTCCGGTACATACCAGCACTTTTCAGACCTGCTCCACCTGCCTTTCAGCGATTTGACTAAATCAATTTTTGCCCGGTCGTATTTGAAATCCACCCAAATGACCGCCGAATCATTATGCCTACCCTCCCGGAAAGCAAAATCGGAAAAATCAATAGCTTCCATACTGCGCATTTTGTATTACCTAATAAAGCAAATCTAACAAAGTTACACAAAATGCGCAAGAGATAAAATCCGACAACACCAAAGCAAGACACTTAAGAACAACTATTTATAGGGATTAATAGAAGGACGTTTGACGTCCTTGCATACATAAGATTATTGCGTATATTTGAGAGTTAGCGGTCATTGTAGAACGACACCCAAAGACAAGAGAAATTGATATGAAAAATGAATTCAAACTTAGACCGTGGAGCATTGCGGACTTAGATAGTCTGGTCAAATATGCCAACAACTGGAATATTGCAAAAAATATGACAGATAAATTTCCATTTCCATATTCTGAAAACAATGGAAAAGCATTTATTGAATTTGCGACTAAAGACGACCCAATACATATTTTTGCAATTGAAATTGACGGGCAGGCTGTCGGTGGAATTGGCATTCATCCGCAAGACGACATACATAGAAAAAATGCTGAACTTGGCTACTGGCTGGCAGAGCCGTTCTGGGGACAGGGTATAATTAGTAGTGCCATCAAACATGCAATAAACTTTGCTTTTGAAACATATGACATTGACCGAGTATTTGCCAGACCATTTGGAACAAACACTCCTTCACAAAAGGTTTTGGAAAAGAACAACTTTGTTTTGGAAGGGAAGTTCGAGAAAGTATTAATGAAAGATGGCATTTTATTAGACGAATTAATTTATGCAATCAGACGAAACAACTGGAATAAATAAACAACGAACCGCTAACAAGGTATTGCCAAAAGCGGGGCTGAACAGCTTCGATTGAGCATTTGTACAAAGTTCAACTTTCGTTCTTCGATTGAACTTTTGTACTAAAAATCCCCGCCTTCGGCAATACCCCGCCCGTTAGCGGCAAGCGTGGAAAAATGCACTAAAATCACAAAAACGCTTTTCACAGTAATTTAAATAAATCTAACAGTTTTATGTTTTTAAAAAATTAGACTGATGCAGTATAATGTCCCCAAACACTTTAAAGGTCTCACAACTGAGGAATTAAAAACCTCTCGAAAAAAATTTGGTTTCAATCAAATAGACGCTATTAAAAAAAATGCGTGGTATAGGATGTTGCTCGATATTTTGAAAGAACCAATGCTGCTTTTGCTTATTGCGGTAACAGTTATTTATATAATAGTTGGCAATTATTCCGAAGCTATTTTTATGTTGGGCGCTATTATTGTCGTTTCTGGCATTTCATTCTATCAAGACAATCGCAGTAAAAAAGCACTGGAAGCGTTGAAAAAATTGAACGAACCGTTAAGTACTGTTATCAGAGATTCAATCGTGATGCAAATTCCCACAAACGAAATTGCCGTTGGCGATTTATGCATTGTCGAAGAAGGAAAAATGATTAGTGCTGATGGCGAAATTGTGCACAGCAATGATTTTTCAGTTAATGAAGCCTCACTAACAGGTGAAAGTTTTTCAGTATTTAAAAGTCAAGAAACCGAAGATAGAAAAATATATAGCGGAACGCTGGTAGTATCTGGTTTGGCCATCTTTAATGTAGAGAAAATTGGAGCAGAAACCAAACTAGGGAAAATCAGTCAATCCATTCAAGATATCAAAGAAGTTCATTCGCCACTGCAAATTCAGATTACCAAATTTGTAAAGGGAATGGCGATTATTGGTGTTATCGTGTTTCTGATGGTTTGGGGATTTAGTTACTGGAAATCAGGAGATATCATACAAAGTTTACTCGCTGGATTAACCTTGGCCATGTCTGTGCTTCCAGAAGAAATCCCTGTAGCCTTTACTACTTTTATGGCTTTAGGTGCCTGGAAGTTAATGAGTGAAGGTGTGATAATTAAACGTAGTAGTGTGGTCGAAACATTGGGCAGTACTACAGTGATCTGTACGGACAAAACGGGAACTATTACTGAAAACTCCATGCGACTGAAACTTTTATTTGATTACAAATCAAACAAGGTTTTTGAGGATACGCAATTCAATACACCTGAGCTTTCAGAGCTTATTCGTTTCGCTATGTGGAGTAGTGAACCCATTCCGTTTGATCCCATGGAAAAAACACTGCATCAAATTTATGAGCAAACACAATCCAATGATGAGCGGAAGAATTTTCAAATGATACACGAATATCCATTAGAAGGGAAACCTCCAATGATGACGCATCTTTTTGAAAATAGTTTAGGTGAAAGAATTATTGCAGCCAAAGGTGCGCCCGAAGCCATTCTTGCCGTTTCTAATCTTACGGAAAGCGAGAAGGACAATTTACGACAACACATCATCAATTTCGGAGCGCAAGGGTACCGAGTACTGGGCGTGGCTAAATGTAATTTTGAAGGCAATCACTTTCCTGAAAAACAACAAGATTTTTCTTTTGACTTTTTAGGATTCACTGTTTTCTACGATCCACCGAAAGCGAACATTCAAGAAGTATTTAAAAAGATATATGCTGCAGGCATCAAGGTAAAAGTCATCACAGGAGACAATGCAGATACAACAAGGGCTATTGCGCATCAAGCAGGAATTATAAACGAAACAGCAGCAGTAAACGGAACCGATATCGTTCATCATACAGAAACCGAATTGATGGAACTTTCTAAAAGCACCACACTGTTTACGCGTATGTTCCCCGAGGCAAAATTGGCAATTGTAAACGCTCTTAAAAAGAACGATGAAGTGGTGGCCATGCTGGGAGATGGCGTGAATGATGCACCTGCTTTGAAAGCAGCTCATATTGGTGTAGCGATGGGAAATAAAGGAACAGAAATCGCAAAAGCAGCGGCAGCATTGGTTATTGCAAATGATGATTTAGACAAATTGATCACTGGAATAGCGGCTGGAAGAAGAATTTATTCCAATCTCAAAAAAGCCATTCAATATATTATATCCATTCATATTCCGATTATTCTAACGGTTTCTTTACCCTTGTTTTTGGGTTGGATATATCCGCATATTTTCACACCGGTACATGTTATTTTCTTGGAGCTAATAATGGGGCCAACCTGTTCTATTGTCTATGAAAATGAGCCGATGGAAAAAAATACAATGCTAGAGAAACCACGTAAAATGACCGAGACATTCTTGAGCTGGAAAGAATTAAGCATTAGTATTATTCAGGGATTGGCCATTACCGTAGGCGTTCTAACTGCATATCAGTATGCTGTACAAAACGGTAGTAATGAAGCAACTACACGTTCAATAGTTTTCACAACTTTAGTATTTGCAAATGTGTTTTTGAGTATGGTTAATCGCTCATTCATTTACAGTGTATTTGATAGTTTTAAAAATAAAAATACATTGTTCCCATTAATACTTGGAGCATCTTTGGTTTTACTTATTGCAATACTCTATATTCCGCCATTCGCTTCTTTCTTTCAATTGAGTAGTATAAATTTCCAGCAATTCTTAATCTCAATTTTAATTGCTGCCGTGTCGGTGTTGTGGGTCGAAGTGTATAAATGGGTTAAAAGGTTGAAAATAAATAGCTAAAATTACACCGTTAACGAAAACGCCAGCCTGTAACAGGCGTTTGGCTCAATGGCGGGTTAAGTGGTTAATTGAACATTCTACCTCGCATCAACTTTTGTGGTGTATTGACAGTTTGGTGCTCCGAAATCCGCCACTGCGTCAAGCACCAAAACGTAATATTCCATCATTCTTACATCACAGAAATTCTGTATCTTAGCAGCATAGCAATTGCAGCTAAAACGTATGTCAAACCAGTGAGTGATTCGGTGAGTTGGGAAAAGGGGTGGTTGTAAAACATTGACAAAGAGATTAA
The DNA here is from genome assembly GCF_014692495.1 of Sphingobacterium litopenaei. Taxonomy (GTDB): domain Bacteria; phylum Bacteroidota; class Bacteroidia; order Sphingobacteriales; family Sphingobacteriaceae; genus Sphingobacterium; species Sphingobacterium litopenaei. The sequence continues at coordinate 55,094 of NZ_JACOIJ010000017.1, forward strand.
TGTCCGATAGGTTCGATTCCCCTACGGGCTACAAAAGCGACTTCAAAAGAGTCGCTTTTTTTATTTGTGTGTAACACTTTAACATGCATATCAATAAAAAAGGTGGCAACAAATTGCTGTTACCACGTACTCATCATATTTAAGTTATCTAAACCTATTTCTCTATAATACTTATGGCATAACCACCGCCAGGAGCTACTTACTGTTTGAATTTGGTCTTATTAGTCACTTGTAGCTTTTTGATAGTATATGCCTGAGGATTTGTTTTATAATGGACATCCGCGGCATCTGCATAGACAGTAGCTTCGTATTTCTTACCTGCAGGCAATAAACTAAAATCTATCACCGAATTATGCCCAGCTTCTGCACTTACATTACCAACAAACCATTTATTTTCTCCTTTCGCCTTGCGAGCGATTGTAACATAATCTCCAGGGCTTGCCTCCAAATATTTACTATAATCCCAATCTATTGCCACGTCTTTAATAAATTGAAAAGCATCTGGAAAACGTTCATAATTTTCGGGCAAATCCGCAGCCATCTGCAAAGGACTATATATTACCACATACAATCCCAGTTGATTAGCTATAGTGGAATTAACATAAGAGCTATTACCAGGATTCACCTTTTTCAAATCCATTTCAAAAAACCCTGGCGTAAAGTCCATCGGACCACCAATCATTCTTGTAAAAGGGAGAATTGTCACATGAGGTGTCTTTGTGCCACCAAAAGCCTGATATTCCGCCCCACGTGCAGATTCATTCGCAATCAGATTTGACCAAGTACGGCTAACTCCAGTCGGACGAACAGCCTCATGTGCATTTACCATGATTTTGTGATCAGCTGCTTTTTCTATTGCATATTGATAGTGATTGTTAACAAATTGGCTGTAATGATAATTCCCAATCGGAACAATATCTCCCACGTATCCACTTTTCACCGCATCATAGCCAAATTCATTCATAAAACGATATGCCGTATCCAAATAGCGTTCATAGTTGCGAATAGATCCTGATGTTTCGTGATGCATAATCATTTTTACACCGCGCTCTTTAGCATATCGTTGAATGCCTTTTATATCAAAATCAGGATAAGGCGTAACAAAATCATATACATGATCCTTGGCATTACCAATCCAATCTTCCCAGCCTATGTTCCAGCCTTCTACTAATACCGCGTCAAATCCATGTTTCGATGCAAAATCTATATATCTTTTTACGTTATCATTCGAAGCACCGTGACGACCATGGGGTTTTAGTTTAGAATAATCTGTAGTGCCTATTTGAATCACTGGTAAATCGTAAGAATATGACCAATCACTTTTACCTGTTATCACTTCCCACCATACACCTATACATTTTGTCGGTTTAATCCAGGATACATCTGCTATTTTGGATGGTTCATTCAAATTTAAAGTAATGCGTGAAGCCAAAATATCTGTTGCCTTTTCGCCTACTATTATTGTTCTCCATTGCGTATTACAAGGAGCTTGTAATGAACCACGCGTGCCATTGGGCTCAGGTGTTCCCATCCTTTGAGGCACGGCTTTTCTTATAGCCAACAATCAATTTATCTTCCCTCCCATTTTAATTTCTGCACTCTCTTTGTCCCTCAGTTTAAGGTTCAAGATCTGCTCGGTTATGCTGTTTCCCATATTCTTTATACGAGCTCCTAAAATATACTGATAGCCGCCATCTTTAAGTTTTTGTATGTTACTCTTAGATAGTAGACCCGAGTCAGCAACAACAATCAAATTTTCAAATGAATATTTAGAAGTGAAATGTTCAATGATAGGTAGCATGGTTTCTCCCTCGTACTTGTTCCCTTCAAAAATATCATAATCCAGTGGGTACCCATTTTCACTTACTAGTAAACCAAGTACGATTTGTGGGTGTTGGTGTTTCCCATCTTTGCTAAAACCTCTTTTACGCAAGTCATCTTCATCACTGGCCTCGAAATACAAGGTTGTTACATCGTAGAATACGATTGATAGTTTTCCTCCAAGAATACCTAGAGTATGTGCAAAACTTATTTCTTTGACCAGGTCTATTTGCTCTTGATGAAGTTTATCCAAATATCTATAAATCGAATAGACGCTCACGTCTATACCTTTATACTTCATCAGGTAATCAGTCGTTTTCAGCTTACTGACAGGATAGACTATACGCGTGATAACTAAATGTTTAAATAGTTCTTCATCAATAGCATTGAAGCCAATATCATTAAAAATATGTCCTAACAACAACTCTGGACCAACGAGATTCATTGCATCTAAGCTATTCAGAAAGGTATCTATTAAGTCTAGTTCTTGGGAACGCTGGAATGGAATACTGGTTTGCCCACCATTACTTTCAATAATCCTTTTACCTTTTTTTATAAGACGATCGATCTCTTGCTGATCTGAAGAACTACCGACAGTTTGATGAACAATATACCGACCAGAAGATTTATCAATAATCTGAACACTAGTGGAACCGCTTTTATTACGTTTGCATCGAACGAACATATTGTCTCAAATGTATGAAATAGATGACAATATAACCGCGGGACACCCAAAACACATCAAAAATTGGCCTTTACAGCCACTTTAAGCTACTTTTGGAAATTAACCGCACAAAACAGGAGAAACAAACTAAACGCATTAATTTAAAAAAAAAATCCAAATAAAGCAGGGGTATTTCGGAAATTCATTTACTTGATTTAACTTATTAAATAATTAAGAAAAGAAAATTCCATGATATAAGCAATACAGCAATTATTCCTACATTAGTAAAGCTAGATTATGAAAAAGTTCATGAGTATTAAAAGAATAGTAATAGGGTTTGCTTTATTAAGCGTAGCAGGGCTTATAGGCTTGATTTACAAATTATACAATCCTATGTTATATAATTTCTTTCCTCCATGCCCTATTAAACACGTAACTGGTTTTGATTGCCCTACCTGCGGCACCCAGCGCGCAGCTCATTTGCTTTTAAACGGAGAGTTCAAAGCAGCTTTCTATCAAAATCCGCTGATTTTTTTATTTACACCTTATATACTATTTTGGATTTATTTGAAACTGATAAAAAATCCAACAGCCAAAGAACTTAAACTTTACGACAAATTATATGGCAATAAAGCACTCAAAGTCGTTGTAATTATTGTAGTGATTTTCACAATTTGGCGGAATATTTTTTAAAAATAAAAAAGGGCTTCAAAATAATTTGAAGCCCTTTTGGTATATATGATTAGAATAATTATTACATCATTCCGCCCATGCCACCACCCATTGGAGGAGCACCAGCACCAGCATTTTCTTCTGGTTCGTCAGCTAATACACACTCCGTAGTCAACAACATTGAAGCTACAGAAGCTGCATTTTCTAAAGCTACACGAGAAACTTTAGTTGGATCGATAACACCAGCACCAATTAAGTTTTCGAATACGTCAGTACGTGCATTGTAACCGTAATCTGCAGTGCCTTCTTTTACTTTTTGAACGATTACTGCACCTTCGATGCCTGCGTTGAAACAGATTTGACGTAAAGGCTCTTCGATAGCACGTTTGATAATGTCGATACCGATGTTTTCATCTTCGTTATCACCACGTAAGTCTTTCAATGCTTCAGTAGCGCGGATGAAAGCAACACCACCACCAGCTACGATACCTTCTTCAACTGCTGCACGAGTAGCGTGTAATGCATCGTCAACACGGTCTTTTTTCTCTTTCATCTCTACTTCAGTAGTAGCACCTACGTAAAGCACAGCTACACCACCTGACAATTTAGCCAAACGCTCTTGTAATTTTTCGCGATCGTAGTCAGAAGTTGTAGTTTCGATTTGAGAACGGATTTGAGCAACACGAGCTTTGATATCTTCTGCGTTACCAGAACCGTTGATTACAGTTGTATTATCTTTATCAACAACTACTTTTTCAGCTTGACCTAAGTCTTCTAAAGTAGCGTTTTCTAATTTGTAACCTCTTTCTTCGGAGATAACAGTACCACCAGTTAAGATAGCGATATCTTCCAACATTGCTTTACGACGGTCACCGAAACCTGGAGCTTTAACTGCAGCAACTTTCAATGAACCACGGATTTTGTTTACTACTAATGTAGCTAACGCTTCACCGTCTAAGTCTTCCGCGATGATCAACAATGGTTTACCAGTTTGAACTTGTTTTTCTAAGATCGGCAACAATTCTTTCATGTTGCTGATTTTTTTGTCGTAGATCAAAATGTAAGGGTTATCTAATTCCGCTTCCATTTTGTCTGAGTTAGTAACGAAGTATGGTGATAAATAACCACGGTCGAATTGCATACCTTCTACAGTTTTTACTTCTGTTTCAGTACCTTTTGCTTCTTCTACAGTGATTACACCATCATTACCTACTTTTTGCATAGCTTCAGCGATCAATGAACCGATTACTTCGTCATTGTTAGCAGAGATTGAAGCTACTTGTTTGATTTTATTGTTGTCTTGACCTACTGTTTGAGATTGAGCTTTTAAGTTAGCTACAACCGCAGCAACAGCTTTGTCAATACCACGTTTTAAGTCCATTGGGTTAGCACCAGCAGCTACAGATTTGATACCTGGAGCAACGATAGCTTGCGCTAATACAGTCGCAGTAGTAGTACCGTCACCAGCTTGATCAGCAGTTTTAGAAGCTACTTCTTTCACCATTTGAGCACCCATATTTTCTAAAGCATCTTTCAATTCGATTTCTTTAGCAACAGATACACCGTCTTTAGTGATAGCAGGTGAACCAAATTTTTTCTCGATAATTACGTTACGACCTTTAGGACCTAAAGTTACTTTTACCGCATTAGCTAATGTGTCAACACCTTTTTTAAGTGCTTCCCGAGCTTCTACATTATATTTTACTTGTTTTGCCATTTTAGTTTTTATTATTTTTTAAGAATTTGATAATAAATAATTACAATCTAATCCTTATTAAAGTAGATTAAAATTGATTAAAGAACTGCGTAGATGTCAGATTCACGCATAATTAAATATTCTTTACCTTCATAAGTGATTTCAGTACCTGCATATTTACCGTACAATACTTTATCACCTACTTTTACAGTTAGAGGTTCTTCTGGTTTACCCGAACCTACAGCTACTACAGTACCTTGAGATGGTTTTTCTTTTGCAGTATCAGGAATGTACAAACCTGAAGCTGTTTTTTCTTCTGCAGGAGCAGCTTCTACTACTACTCTGTCTCCAATAGGTTTAATATTTAACGCCATAATCTTATATAGTTTTTTAGTTTTTTATTAAATACTTATTCGCGGTTAATACAACATCAACTATGCCAAATAAGTTTTGCAGTTTTTCCTTGTCATTTTTTCATTTTAAAGGCAAATATTGACAGTTTTTAATCCTGACACGGTGTCACGATGACAGTCTAATGATAAAATAAAAAAGCCTCGCAAAAAATTTGCAAGGCTTCTTGTTATGCTTATCCAACGGATTATTTACTTGAATCAGGAGCTGTAGTAGCTGGAGCTGCTTCTTGTTGTGTTGGAGCTGTATTCAAATTCAATTTTGGAGTAGTAGCTGGAGCTTCGATTTGATCTGACAAACCTCCTTTTACCGAGCTACCAGAAGGACCTAAAATGTTAATCCCTAAACTGAACACCATTAATAAAATTACCAATGTCCAAGTACCTTTTTCTAAAAAATCGCCTGTACGTTGTACCCCCATCAAATTGCTTCCACCTGCAAATCCTGAATTCAAACCACCTCCTTTTGGGTTTTGAATCAACACGATAAGTGCAAGCAAAATACTAACGATAATAATTAAGACGATGAATAATGTAGTCATTTCTTTATATGCTTTTTAATTATAAGTTCTTTTCTAATTCTTCAATTCGGGTCGCAAAATACGATTTTTTTTCTGGATATTTCAAAATTAATTTTTTGAAAACCTCAATCGCTTTTAAATACAATCCTTGATCAATATATATGTTTGCCAAAGTCTCAGTCACCAGTACATAATTATCTTCTGCGCTTTGTCTTGCCATGTTTTCATTGTTAATGTTTTCTGGCGAAGGTGGCTGAATTATCGGATCTTTTTGAATAAATTTCTCAATAATTTCTGCTCCTTTTTTCGGAGGAACGGGAACTACTGGCTTTTTCTTTACTTCTTCACTCAATTTCTCTTCAGGATCTTGAAAATGAATGATATTTTCTTTGATCTGCTGATCCAAAATCGAATCTTCAATTTTTCCAAAATCAACAGCTGGTTTTGCTGGTGCTAAAGATACGTTCGCTACCGCGTAAGGCTGATACGTGTCCGCATGTTCCAAACGCGTCTTATGCAACCACCAACGGAAGCTGTAAGGCATCAAATCGTCGTTATAAAGACTGACATCTTCCTTCTCTTCTGGAACAGTTACAGCAGGGGATGTTTCTTCTTCAACAATCTTGTTTTCCTTATTTTCAAAAGAATCAAAAGCAAAGTAGTCACCAATCACACCTCCTTCATGAACCAAGCGATCAATTTCTAATTGATCTTCTACTTCTTGAGTAACTTCCTCTTTAGATTCAGCAGCGATTTCTTGATTAGATGCTTCATCCGAAAACTCATCGATCTGTTCTTGCATTTCCTCTTCGGTCGCTAGATTTTCAGACAAATCTTCAACTGCAGCAGACTCTTCCTCTTCAATTGGGGCTTCTAAATTAACGTCAACTTCAGAATTATTAATATCTTCATTTGTATCAGAAGCTGTTTCCTCGTCGATGAAATCAACAATTTTCTCTTCGAAAATTTCTTCCTTTGGAGTTATTTCTTCGGCAACAAATTGATGTTCAACTGGAGCAGCTTCAACGAACCTTGGTACCTCCTGGTTATCAGCATGTATCGGTTTGTTAACATAATTCATCAACCAGCTTTCGCTATGCGCATAAAGCAAGGCCAACTCCTTATTTGGAGATTCTTGATTCAATAACTTTTTGCGACGCTCATAAGCGAACACCAAAGGTTGAGAATAAGGATATTTGAGCAAAAATCCCAACAAATCTTCCTCAGTTAATTGAGTGGGATCTTGAAGCGCTTGTTTATATTGTAAATGATATGAGTTATTCAAGGTAGTCATCGTATCTATCTATTACCAATTAGCAAATGCGCGATTGTATATATCCTCTGTTAACATTTTTATAATATCCGAGTTTAACTGTGCTTCGTAAGCTGTCACATCAGAACCTGGAAATTCTTTAAATTGGCTAAAACTTTCTTCGAAATCACTTTCGCCAGTCTGATCCAATTTATTTGTATATTTTACTTTAACTGTAATCGTCAGTCTACTGTTTTGAGCACGGTCATTATTACCTGCTCCCACGGAAGCTGGGGTAATCGAATAACCTGTTATAGTTCCTTCAAATATTGCATCACCGTCTGCATTAACCTGACTTAAACTCGATTGCGTACGAATACGCTCTTTAAGTCCTTCGGTAAAATTCTGACTCAATGTCGTATACACCATCGGAGCCAAATTCTCGAAATATAAAACGCTATATGTCTTCATATCCTTCGGAATCGAACCGCCAGTAAAACTATACTTCACACCACAACTCATCATCACCAGGGTCAAAAACGCACATATTGCCACTTGCAATTTTAATCGAATACGGTACATATATGAGATTATTCTAAGTTTAAGTCTTTTATTTTTCTATATAGTGTTCTTTCCGAAATACCCAACTCTTGCGCCGCAGCTTTTCGTTTACCTTTATGCTTTTTCAAAGCCTTTTTGATCAAATCAGACTCTTTGTCCACTAAAGATAATGATTCTTCTACTTCTTCCACATCTTGTGTATCTAAAGAAACGTAATTTGAAGCACCTGTATTATTATTTGAAGTCGGATGATGTATAATAGTTGGCGTTACGCCTATTTCCTCATGCGGATATAATTGTGTAGCTACTGGCTTCACCTCATTATATAACTGATTGATATATTGAGAATTTTGATCAAAAGAAGAAGGATTCACTCCATTTTGAATCAACTCAACAACCAACTTTTTCAAATCCACCATATCCTTCTTCATATCAAAAAGGACTTTATATAAAATGTCTCTTTCTGAGAAATCTTCTTTTGATTGTTCCTTAACAAAAACAGGCAAGGATGATTTGGTAGCTTCCGAAGGAATATATCGACTTAAAATTGCCGCATCAATAGTTCTTTCCTTTTCTAAAATAGCGATTTGCTCCGCAACATTTTTCAATTGACGCACGTTTCCTGGCCAAGTATAATTTGCCAATAATTCTTGTGCATCAGGAGTTAATTGTACGCCTGGAGTTCTATATTTATCCGCAAAATCTGCTACAAATTTACGGAACAACAAAAATACATCTTCTTTACGTTCACGTAATGGTGGGATTCGTAAAGGCACCGTATTCAATCGATAATATAAATCCTCTCTAAACTTACCTTTCTGAACAGCATTGTACACATCCACATTTGTAGCTGCGACTACGCGAACATTCGTTTTCTGAACCTTAGATGACCCTACACGAATGTACTCGCCAGATTCCAAAATACGTAATAAGCGCGCTTGAGTGCTTAAAGGCATTTCGCCCACTTCATCCAAAAAGATAGTACCGCCGTCGACCACTTCAAAATATCCTTTACGCGCCTCATGTGCACCTGTAAAAGATCCTTTTTCGTGTCCGAAAAGCTCAGAATCGATCGTTCCTTCTGGAATAGCACCACAGTTTACCGCAATGAATGGTCCATGTTTACGCGCACTCAATTGATGAATAATATGCGAAAACACTTCTTTACCCGAACCACTCTCTCCTTGTATCAACACCGAAATATCTGTAGGAGCGACTTGTCGAGCAATATCGATAGCACGATTCAGCAACGGTGAGTTACCAATAATACCAAATCTATTTTTGATGTCTTGAATATCCACAGTTACTTCCTTTTTATTTAGTCTACGATTTTACCAATTAATGTTGCAGATGTACAGCTTTCACCCAATACATTTACGTAATCTCCCACTTTGTAGCGAGTGTCTACAGGAAAAACAACCATTGTATTTTGATCGTTGCGACCACAATAGTCTTTGTCCGAACGTTTAGAGAAACCTTCGATCAAAACTTTGTGTACTTTTCCTACATATTGTTGGATACGTTCTAAACTATGGATTTGTTGCTTATTCACCACTTCCGTCAAACGTCTTTTCTTCACGTCTTCTGGAATGTCATCTTCATAGCGTTTAGCCGCTAATGTGCCTGGGCGCTCTGAATACGCAAACATATATGCAAAGTCATACTTCACATAATCCATCATAGACAATGTTTCAGCATGCTCTTCTTCTGTCTCTGTACAGAATCCTGTAATAACGTCTGTAGAAATAGCACAGTCTGGCATAATACGACGAATCGCATCCACACGTTCCATATACCACTCACGGTCATAAGTACGATTCATCAATTCCAATACACGCGAGTTTCCAGACTGTACTGGTAAGTGAATGTATTTACAGATGTTTTCATATTTTGCCATCGTGTACAATACTTCGTCCGTAATATCTTTAGGGTGTGAAGTAGAGAAACGAATACGCAATTCAGGACTCACCTGTGCTACCATTTCCAACAAGTTGGCAAAGTTGATAGTTGGCAAAGGCTCTTGACCATCTTCAACTTTAGGTGTGTATTTGTACGAGTCCACATTTTGACCCAATAAGGTTACTTCTTTATAACCAGCATTAAACAAGTCTTGAGCTTCTTTCACGATAGAAACCGCATCACGACTACGCTCACGACCACGTGTGAAAGGAACAACACAAAACGAACACATGTTATCACAGCCACGCATAATCGAGATAAATGCCGATACTCCATTTGTGTTCAAACGAACTGGGCTGATATCTGCGTAAGTTTCTTCGCGAGATAATAAAACATTTACAGCTTTATTACCGTCTTCTACTTTATTGATTAAGTTTGGAAGATCGCGGTAAGCATCAGGTCCTACAACTACATCAACCAATTTCTCTTCTTCTAAAAATTTAGATTTTAGACGTTCGGCCATACAACCCAACACACCTACTACCAAACCTGGGTTTTTAGCTTTTGCAGCTTCAAATTCTTTCAGACGGTTACGAACACGTTGCTCTGCGTTTTCACGAATAGAACAAGTATTGATAAAAACTACATCAGCTTCTTTGTAGTCTTTTGTAGTCTCAAAACCTTGATCAATTAATATAGACGCTACAATCTCACTATCAGAGAAGTTCATCTGACAACCGTAACTCTCAATATATAATTTTCTACCATCAGCCTTCCCTGTAGGAGCCAACTCCACTGCCTCACCTTGGCGAGTCTCATCATGCGTTTTAGTAGTATGCAATAAATCTAACATAGCTTAATATAAAAGAATACAAAGTTATAAATAATATTTCAGAATGAATGACAGTTTGTCATAGCTTTCACACTTTAATATGTAAAAATAATGTAGGATTGTTAAAAACAATTACCTTAGCAGAAGAAGTAAAAATCATATGAGAATAGCCGCAATAGATCTTGGTTCAAACACTTTTCATCTCATCATTGCTGAAAAGAAATCAGCGCATTTTGAAGTTATATTTAAGATAAATAAGCCGATAAAATTAAGTGAGGACATCACAAAAAACAATACTATAATCCCTGCCGCATTTTATCGCGGAATAAACTGCCTTAAGGAATTTAAAACTATTTTAGAAGAGTACAATGTCGACATAATAAAAGCCGTAGCTACTTCTGGCGTTCGTAGTGCTTCCAATGGTGAAGAATTTGTAAATACAGTGCGAGATCTTACAGGAATTGAAATAGAAATAATTTCTGGGGAAGAAGAAGCTACATTGATATACGCTGGAATCAAAGCAAGTGGTGCTATTCGAGGTAAATCTCTGATAATTGACATTGGCGGAGGAAGCACGGAATTTATATTCTGTGATAAAAATAAAGCGTATTGGAAGAAAAGTTTTGATATAGGAGCGGCTCGCTTGATGCAAAAGTTTTGGAATTCTGACCCATTAAGTGATTTAGAAAAGAAAAACTTAAAAGAGCATTTAGATAATACCTTAAAAGAATTAATTGAGTTCAATAAAAATTTTGGCGCACCCCATCTCATAGGATCAGCAGGAGCTTTTGAAACGTTTAATGAAATGATTTACCCCTCCTCACAGATTGAACACATCAAAAGCACAGACATCAATATAAATCAATACAGAGAGCTGAGCAATCTACTTGTGCATTCTACGCATAAAGAACGATTACAAATGCCTAATTTAATTCCTTTACGTGTAGACATGATTGTCATGGCTTGTGTTCTTACGGATTATATTATTAATAATTTGAATATTCAAGAAATCAAATTGAGTACATATGATCTTAAATACGGCATTTTAAGTCAACTGTAGAAAACAAGAAAGGCGTTGGAAATCCAACGCCTTTTTATTAAGATCTAAACTTTATTATTAATTACCAGCTTCTGCTTTAGCAGCTTCTTGCATTTTTTTGCTCGCTACGATTACCACCTCTACACGACGGTTTTCAGCACGACCAGCATCAGTATCATTTGAAGCAATAGGCTCTGAATAGTTTTTACCTTCAGTTTTGATACGACCACCAGCTAAACCTTGAGAAACAGCGTAATCTCTAACTGCTTTCGCTCTAGCTTCAGAAACTTTTTGATTAGCTGATAAAGTACCTACGTTATCTGTGTGACCTAAAACTAAAATTTCAGTATCAGGCTCTTTATTTAAAGTTTCTACTAACTTAGCAATGTTAGTTTTTGCATTACTTTTCAAAGCTGAACTATTGAAATCGAACAAAATACCTGAATCGAATTTCACCAAAATACCTTCACCAACTTGCTCAACTTCTGCTCCAGCTACAGAATTTTCAATTTCTTTAGCTTGTTTGTCCATTTTCTTACCAATCAAAGTCCCCGCAACACCACCGATTGCAGCACCTGCAATAGCACCGATAGCTGTGTTACCAGCTTTATTACCGATCAACGCACCGATACCTGCACCAGCTGTAGTACCAATTACAGCGCCTTTAGTTGTGCTACTTGTATTTTGGATAGTTTCACAACTTGCCAACAACATCGCAGATGTAGCTAATGATAAGCCATAAACTGCTAACTTTTTATTCGCTTTCATAATCATATATTTTATTCTATTTCTAAACTCTATTTTTAAAAGCAAACAAAGCTAATGCCAATATTTTATATTTTTCAAAACGCGCGTGATAAAAGTTGTTTTTAAAACTTAATTTTGTGGCGGAATATCTAATTTAGGCAGTTTTTCTGGAGCAGGTCGGCCTTTAGCATCCCACTCTTTAAATGATTTTGTGATATAATTTAACAAATCATATTGCCCCCATTTGGTGGCTACTGCATGAGAAGGTCTGTATAACTCCATGAAATGTTCCAAATCTTGCCCTTCTAGTCCTGTTGTATTGGTTACAATAGTCTTATTGAATATTCGATCTACCGCAATAGCATCCAACTCTCTATCCATGAATTTTTCAAAGCGTTTCATGTTTTTGGCTTCCCGGCCAAAAAGATTATAAAGCGCTGTAGCTGGACTATTCAAATACGTACCCGCCGAGTTTTTCCCTCCATTATAAATTCCTTTTTTGGAATAATCATTCAGGATATCTTCCATCTCTTGCTGACGTGTACGTCTAGCCACTACAACCTCTTCAATAGTCAATCCAGGCTGCATCTCTAATACAATATCCTCCATACTATACAGTACAGTTTTTAGAGGACCATATCCAACTTTCGTGATGGACAAACTATCGCCTATAGATGCCTCAATATAGAATACCCCAAAATTATTCGTAGTCACCGTACGTTTCGAACACAAATTGGTTACGTTGACATCCACCAATCGTTTTCCGTTGCCTTTCTCTAAAATTATACCCGACACTTTAGGCATATCAGACACCTGCGCCGTTACAAATTGCATCAGCAAGAGCAATGGCATGAGGAAGGTTATCTTTTTAAATAGTATTGTCATATGCATCTAAAGTAATCAAATATTGGACTCTGTTTTGTTAAAAAGTTTAAAGATTTTTAGAACTTCTTATTTGTATGGGTAAAAAACAAAGTTGGCTCCCTCCGGTACAACGACGAATAAACACATGAAATTTTCGGGCTTTTTATATGTTTTTTCAAAGGCAGCTTTTTTACCTGAAGCTATCACACCTCTTTCAACAAATTCTTCTAAAGAAGATGCCTTAATAGACCAATTCGTTCCTAATTCTGCTCTGTCTAAGAGAATTTCACCTAAAGACACTTCGTGTTGTGTAGCAATAAAAATAGGATAAAGCGTATAACCTTCAGCAACCATTTCCGAAGAAATTTCTTTGATAGATTCACTATAGAAATCCAAATCAACCTTCAGACTTTGTAGAGGACTGGGTTTCTTTTGCTCTTGTCCATCTCCACCCGCGGAGGCTCCAGTTATTAAATCCGAAAAATCCATATTATCTTAATCTTAATAAAACCACATTTTCCACATGTTGTGTTTGTGGGAACATATCCACAGGTTTAATGCGCACTACCTCATATTTAGCAGCTAACATTTCCAAATCTCGTGCTTGCGTCGCCGCATTACAGCTGACATACACTACTTTAGGAGCTTCCATCTCTAAAATACGATTTACAACATCTGCATGCATACCTGCACGCGGTGGATCTGTAATCACCACATCTGGTTTTCCATGAATAGCCACAAATTCAGCAGTCAATACATCTTTCATATCTCCTGCATAGAATTTGGTATTATTTACACCATTAATTTGCGAATTTATCTTCGCATCTTCAATAGCCGAAGGCACATATTCTACCCCCACAACCTCTCTAGCTTGACGCGCTACGAAATTGGCAATAGTTCCGGCCCCTGTATATAAATCGTAAACCAACTCATCACCTTTTAGTTCAGCGAAATCACGTGTGATTTTATACAATTCATACGCTTGACGTGAATTGGTTTGATAAAATGATTTAGGACCTACTTTGAATTTTAAGCCCTCCATTTCTTCATAGATAAAATCTCGTCCTTTGAAAACATGAATTTCCTGATCAAAAATCGTGTCATTACGTTTTTGATTGATGATGTATAATAAAGAAGTAATATCAGGGAACTTTTGGGCGATAAAATTCATCATCAATTCCACTTGACCATCTTCAAGATAAGCAAAAACTACCACCACCATAACTTCACCTGTCGAAGATGTACGGATAATCAAATTTCGTAAAGCACCTTCGTGCTCTCTCAAGTCATAGAATGAAATTCCATTTTCAACTGCAAAGTCACGCACTGCATTACGTAGATTATTCGAAGGATCTTGTTGCAAATAGCAATGATCGATATCTAAAATCTTGTCAAAACGACCTGGCACGTGAAAACCCAAAGCATTTAGATTTTCAGGTGTCACCACCTCATCACGACTTGTAAGCCATCTTTTATTCGAAAAAGTGTACTCAAGTTTATTGCGGTAATATGTTGTTTCAGCAGACCCTAAGATATCTTCCATAGACGAAGTATCTACCTTGCCAATACGCGTAAGCGCATTATCAACGTATTGCTGCTTGAATTTCAATTGCGCTTCATAGCTCATATGCTGCCATTTACAGCCACCACAAACCCCAAAGTGCGGACAGAAAGGTTCGATACGATAAGACGAAGGTTGTATGATTTGTGTTACTTTTCCTTCAGCAAAGTTTTTCTTTTTACGCTGTAATTCTACATCAACAACATCACCAGGAATTGCTTTCTCAATAAAAAGCACTAATTCCTCATGTCTGCCTACACCTTTGCCTTCTTCAGCGATGTCAAAAATCTCAATATTTTGAAGCTGTTTTTTATCTTGTGGTATTCTTCTGCCCATAGCGTACAAAAATACACTTTTTAATCGCAATTTGGAATCCGATTATCGTCTACTTAAGCAATAGTAGCCTGAACCAAGTAAGGCAAAATTTCTTTTTGGAAAGAAATAAAATTCTTGCGCACATCTGCTTCAGTAACAGCGGTGAACGCAAAAGAAAAAACAATATTTTTACTAGACTTAATCAAAAAAGTCAATTTTTCTTCGGGAATGGTAGAACCAATGACCTCATTTTTAATAAAGGAACTGAGCAATAAAAACTCCAAGTCATCAGATAATGTCTTCAAATATTCCTGAGCATTCGTTGACTCTCGAATAAACTCCCAACCTACGAACTCATTACAAACAGTATATGTAACACGACTGACCCGCAAAATGGTCTTTCCTAAGAAAGTTGAAAGATCCAATTCTTTTACACGGGTATTCAAGATATCTTCTACATTTTCGCGAATGTAGTCCATCAACACTTCGTGTAGGATGATTTCTTTGGAAGGGAAAATTTTGTAAAATGTAGCTTTTGAGATGTGCGCTTGCTTTGCGAGCTCATTTACGCTGGTCTTGTTGTAACCATATTTGCGAAACAAATCTCGGGCAGCTCTTTTTATTGTATAAACTACATCTTCCTGATTCATATTAATTTGTTATGACGTACAAATTCCCTTGCTTTCGTACTTGATACCGTCGCAAAGAACATTCTGCCAAATGTGTAGGAGAACCATCCAATAACAGCCATTTTGCTGCTGTATTCGGATCGACAGCCTCCAAACCTTCCACTACCACTTTGCTATTTCCAGATCCCTTCACGGTGCTACACCTATCGTATGCGACCACGGTACTTCCATTATTATAGACAATCAAACCACATACTCCACCATTTGCATATATCCAAGAATGCGCTAATGACAGTTCCAGGCTTTTTTCTAGTGTTAAAGTCTCGTTGACAACACTATTTAAAATCATATTGCACCCTCCATCTTTGCAACCACTCAAAAGCAGCGATACCGTGAAGAATGCAAGACAATTTATATATTTAATCATCTAGATGATTTCGGTCTCAAATTGGGACAAGAAACGAGCATCGTTCTCTGAGAACAATCTTAAATCTTTAATTTCATATTTCAAGTTGGTAATACGCTCGATCCCCATACCGAAAGCAAAACCAGAGTATTTTTTACTGTCGATACCACAGTTTTCTAAAACGTTAGGATCAACCATACCACAACCTAAAATCTCAACCCAACCCGAACCTTTGCATAAGTTACAACCAGCACCTTTACAAATAGTACAAGAAATATCCATTTCAGCAGAAGGCTCTGTAAAAGGAAAATACGAAGGACGGAAACGAACTTTCGTACCTTCTCCATATAATTCCTGCACAAAGTGAAACAATGTTTGTTTCAAGTCAGCAAACGAAACATTTTCGTCTACATACAATCCCTCCACTTGGTGGAAGAAACAGTGAGCTCTCGCTGAAATAGCCTCATTGCGGTAAACACGACCCGGCATGATCGCTCTGAAAGGAGGCTGACCTGCTTCCATTAAACGAACTTGTACCGATGAGGTATGTGTGCGCAATGCAATATCATTACCCTCTTGCTTTTTGATAAAGAAAGTATCTTGCATATCACGAGCAGGATGTTCAGGAGGGAAGTTCAAGGCAGAGAAATTATGCCAGTCATCTTCAATCTCTGGACCTTCTGCGACGATAAATCCTAATTTTTTGAAAATCTCAACAATCTCCTTGCGCACAAGCGACAACGGATGACGAGATCCTAATTGAAAACCTTCACCTGGTAGAGTTAAATCTTCTTCTTCGCGTTTATGAACTTTAGCAGCACTAGCAAACTGAGCCTGAGATTCTTGAAATTTAGTCTCTGCTAATTGCTTAAATTCGTTCAACACTTTACCCAAAACTCGTTTCTCTTCATTAGAAACAGTTTTGAACTCTTCAAACAATTCTTTGATTATCCCTTTAGAAACTAAAAATTTTAATCTGAAATCCTCTACATCCGCAGCAGATGCAGGCGTAAATTGCTCAATTTCTTTGGTATACTGCGCTATTTTATCTTGCAACATAATCGCCAAAGATACGGCAAAAATTAAACTTTTAGTGAAAGGTTATTCAAAAATATTCTATCTACTTAGAATGGTAGACCGTCATCGGTATCATTCTCTGTAAAATCCACACTTTGCTCTTGTGCTTGATTAGTAGTGTTATTATTAGATGAGTTCGAATTGTTTGTATTTTCGAAATCTGACCTGCGGCCTAATATATTAAAGCTTTCCGCTACAATTTCAGTAGTATATCGTCTCACGCCCTCTTTATCTTCGTAAGAACGTGTACGCAATTTTCCTTCTATATATACTAATCTACCTTTGGTAAGATATTTGGCTGCTACATCAGCCAATCCGCGCCACATGACAATATTGTGCCACTCCGTTTGTTCTACTTTTTTACCATCCTTGTTAAATGTTTCAGAAGTAGCTAATGGAAAACTGGCAACACTTACATTTCCTTCTAGATAACGTAATTCCGGGTCCTTTCCCAAGTGACCCACTAAAATAACTTTGTTAACGCTCGACATAATAATTTAGAGTTTTTAATTGATTAGTTCATAAAATACTTATTAATGAAAGAAAAAATAAGCTTATGCTTAGCTAATTTATCTAAATTATCTGAATTATAATAATTCCAAGACGGTTTTTTTTCGATATTATTTTGCTCATCTACAACACGATAAAATCGTGCATAAATATTCTGATGACTTAAAATATGCTTTATTGGCTCACCAATTTCCTCAATTTCTACATCACCAAAATATACCTTATACTCGTCCTGCTCCTTCAATTCTTCTAAACTTACCTCTTGCTGTGTCTCGATAAGAGGAAACTCATACATATTTGCCCACACATCATTTTCTCCTCTTTTTGCAAAAAGATAAGCCCCTTCTTTTTCAACGACAAAATAATGGAAATAACGGTTTCTGCTGGATTTGCCTTTGATTTTCACAGGAAGATTAGCTACCAAACCATTTTTTAAAGCCACGCAATCTAAGCTTAAAACGCAGTTCTCACAATCTGGAGCCTTTGGCTTACAGACTGTAGCTCCAAAATCCATAATAGCTTGATTGTACAGACCAGGATGAGAATCAGAAATTACCTCGTTGGCCAAAGCTAAAAATTGCTTCTTGCCACTTGTAGAATTTATTGGCGTGTCAATTCCAAAATATCTCGACAAAACACGAAAAACATTCCCATCTAGTACCGCCTTCTTCTCATTTATAGAAAATGAAGATATAGCTGCAGCCGTATATTCCCCCACTCCTGATAGCTTAATTACTTCTTCATATTGGGTTGGAAAAACACATTCAAAATCTGACATCACCATTTTGGCAGCCTTATGCATATTACGGACACGAGAGTAATAACCTAACCCTTGCCAAAGACGTAAAAGCTCACCTTCACCTGCTTCAGCAAAAGCTTTGACATTTGGGTAAGATTCAACAAATCGATAGAAATAAGGCATCCCTTGTTCCACTCGCGTTTGTTGCAAAATAATCTCCGACAACCAAATTATATAAGGGTCTTTTGTATGTCTCCAAGGCAGATCGCGACCATTATTTCTGTACCAATTAATCAGCTCATCAGCTATTATCATACAGCAAATATCAAGATAATTTAACAGTTTTTAACAACAACAAGTTGATTTTCAATAACAACAACCTGACTACTAACCAAATAAATTTGTACATTTGCAACCGCCCCTATGAGAAACAAATAACAACTAAACTTAACTACACAGAGGAGGAGTATGTTTAAGAAAAAATCAGCTATACAAATAAGTATAGAAGGAATTAAAGAAAAAAGTTTAGAGGTTCCTACTATATTAATAAAGCACTGGAAAGAAATTTCTCTTTCAGCATTAGCCCTAATTGTAGCATTAATCGGCACTATTGCCTATGTAGCCGCAATCAAAAAGGCAGAGGATGTAAGTGCAAAATACGAAGCAGCATTGGAGAAAATTCATCAAAAAAATAAGAAGCTTAATTCTACGCAGCTTGAAACACAACAAGATATTTTGGAAGCCAAAAAGTCTTTTATGAAAATTGACTCAACTATCCAAAGTATTAATGGCAAAATGAAAAAACGCGGCATTAACACCAAGTTAGCATTTGCCAATACAGGTGGTCCAACTGAAATTGATGAAGAAAACATTGCCTTATTAAGCGAATACTATGAAAATTTATTAGCCAATGTAGAGAAGAAAATGGCTAGCATACCGCTTGGCAAGCCGCATAATGGCGCAATAACTTCAAGGTTTGGATATAGAGTAAATCCATTTACTCGCAGAGGAAGAGAAATGCATTCTGGTGTGGATTTTAGAGGGCGTATGGGCGAACCAATCCGTGTGACTGCAGATGGCGTGGTGACTTTTGCTGGATACGAAGGAGAATACGGATATGTAGTCAAAGTAAAACATCAACATGGCTACGAGACAAGATATGCACATTTAGTGCGTACGCAAGTGAAGAAAGGACAACGTGTAGATGTAGGCACAGTAGTAGGATTGCTAGGCAATACGGGTCGAAGCACAGGCCCCCATCTTCATTATGAAATCTTAAAAGACAATAAAAAGATTAATCCAGAAAAGTATTTTGAATTGTAACCGAGAATTCAAAAATAAAAAGGTTCATTTGATGTATACAAATGAACCTTTTTATTATACTTAATTCTACCTAATCCTTAATTCAATTTATCTTATCTCACGTACACAACGAATATTCATCATACTTGTATTCGGATAACCAGAGTCCGTTGCCGCCCCAATTATATCTCCATTTAAGGATGTAGTCGTAGAGGTATAAACCTCTCTAGACAATGTACTTCTATTAATCCAATGAAAAGATTCAACTTCTTCTGACGTGAGGAGTGTACTTAATGAACTTATATAGTAACCGAAAGAATAAAATCGGATAGACCTCACTGTATTATCTGCTGCAGTATAAGAAATCTGAGTATATCTTTGATTCACGTCATTAGTCTTAAAACTCTCCTCATGTCTACCAACAACGTGGCTAGATTTCTTATAAAGCCTATCATACTCTACCAGAGTAGGCAATCTCCATGTATTAGCTGGAAAAACTCTGTTACAAGGATCTCCTACCTCAGGATTCCCTACCCCCCTGGCCTTAGAGCTTTATATTGCCAATAATCCGTTAATTTTTCCATTCTGCCTTCTCCAAGTGTATTTCTAAACTTGTATTCATTGCCTACATCAGAGGCATCGTAGTACAAATTACCCAATCCCCAGATTAGTCCATCTACCTCAAATCCATTTACAAGATTAATTTTCCCATTATAATACTTACCTTTTTTCAAATTTATATTTCCATATTCAAATAGCACATTTGCATTCGAAAGCAAAGTAGTATCACTGTTTGCTCCATTTTTCTGAACAATAAGCTCATTCAATGTCACCTTATAATTTGACAACACCTTTTCTCCATCAGAGTCATTCACATATATAAACCTTGCCACAGAAAGCGTATCACCTTCCCCTGTCGCAGTAAAAGTATAAGGGAAAGCATTTTCGGCTATTTCCGAACGACTTAGAACTTTATTAAGTTTTAAATCAAACTCCGCTGTAGAACGCATAGAAAACGATCCAAAAGTTCCACTCATTTTTTTGACTTTCACATTTGCTCCCTTACCGTCAACTGTCACACCTACTTTCACCGTTTGAGGCAAAAACACTATAGGAAGTTTATACGAAACATCTGTTACCTTTGGATCAATCAAGAAATCACCATTATAATAGAAGAATTCTTTATCTGAAGGAATTACTAGTTTGGGATTGTCTGCGGTCTGTGTTGGATCCAAATTAAGACTGTCATAATCTGATTCGTTTTTAGTATTATACGTAAACGCTACAACACGGTAATAATTGGATGTATTGAACACATAATCTTTCTTGTACACTACAGGTATTCTGGTTTGTTCTCCCATCGTAGCTAACGTCATACCCACATGAATATCATTTTCATCGAAAATGAGAACCATAAACTTGACACCATTTTCTAACTTTTTCAGTTTCAATTGTGAAAGATCGGTAGGATTATTATTTCTTTCTTTTGCGGCTAACTTATTGATGGATTTTTTTATTTCACCTGAAGAGCTACTATATCCTTCTTCTATCTGAAATTCCGCAAAGAAACCTGGTGCAATTTCAGAAACGTTCTTAGAATCATCATACTTTTCTATCCCAGCAGAAGCCTTTTTATCCAGAATAGTTTCAGGCTTTTCATAATAAGACGCAGTTAGTTCTAAATCAATATACTTAGTCACCGCACGCGACCCCTCCATTGTAGTATCTTTAGAACAGGAAGGTAATTGTATCGCGCAGATTGCCACAAAAATCAAAAGGTATATATTTTTCATACTAAAAATTAATATTATAGTCTTTTATTACCTTCTTGATAAGTATCATACTCTGAGATACGAAGAGTTTCCTCATATGGGAAAACTTCAACAGTCGTGATCGATCCAGTAGCAATAGCCTCTTCGATCTGTAGGAGAACCAATTTAATTTGTGGAGGTTCGTAATTTAGTTTTGTCATTTGTTTTAAATTTAAATTTCCGCACGAAAACCAAATTTCAATTATTAAATTACAGGCTATTAATAAAACTGAGACGCAATAAATAGTTAGTTGTATACGCAAATATTCCCGTTTATAGAGGAAATGTCTTTCAAAAAATTAAAAATCGGGAGATGTTCGATGTAAATCGGGAATAAAATTAACTTAATTAATATTAAAGCCAAATTTTAACCAACAAACATTCTCTAAAATATTAAAATTGTCACGTAAAAATAAATTAATAACCTACATTGATAAATAAAGTTATCCAAACAACTTATTGTTAACCACCACGAACTCACCGCTCATTAACAGATAGTTACCAATTAAAGAAGGATGTGCATCACTAATCGATATTTCAAATAAAAATTTTGATACTAATAGAAAATTATATAACTTAGCGACGCTTATAGAGAAAGGCAGAGGGACTGGACCCGATGAAGCCTTAGCAACCTGTCACTAGACAAGGTGCTACATTCTACCCGAAACATGATATAGGGAAAGATAAGCCGAGATCACTAATTCCAAGTGGCCTTCTCTTAGCAACAAAACATTTTAAAGAATTTTTAATTTATTAAGGAACATTATATGTTACTAACTAACAATTTAGGCTACCCGCGTGTAGGACCTTTCCGTGAATTGAAGAAAGCTAATGAAGCGTACTGGGCAAAGAAAATTTCTGCGGAAGAATTATTAAAAGCTGCAAAAGAAATTCGTGAAAACAACTGGAAAACTCAAAAAGAGGCTGGAATCGATTTGATCCCTTCAAATGATTTTTCTTTTTACGACCAAGTATTAGATTTATCTCTTACTGTTGGCGCTATCCCTGCTCGCTATAACTCTTTATTAAGTAAAGTAGACAACAATTATAGTTTAGATTTATATTTTGCGATGGCTCGTGGTTTCCAAGAAGACGGAATCGACGTTACTGCATCGGAAATGACAAAATGGTTTGATACGAACTATCACTACATGGTACCTGAGTTCACGAAGGATCAAACGTTCAAATTAACATCTGAAAAATTCTTAAACGAATATAATGAAGCTAAAGCAGCTGGTATTGAAACTAAACCCGTTGTTATTGGCCCAATCACCTACTTATTAATCGGTAAAGAAAAAGAAGCTGGTTTTGACCGTATCGACTTAATCGACCGTTTATTGCCAGTTTACGAAGAGATTATCTCTAAACTAGCTGACGCTGGTGCTCAATACATCCAAATTGATGAGCCTTATTTGGCTTTGGATATTGATGCTAAAGTAAAAGAATTATATACTAAAGTATTCGAAAAATTGAATGCTGCGGCTAAAGGAGCTAAATTAATCGCTACTACGTACTTCGAAGCGTTGAAAGACAACGAAGATTTAGCGGTTAGTTTACCAGTACACGCTTTACACTTAGATTTAGTTCGTGGTGAAAACCAATTAGATACTGTTTTAGCAAAAGTTCCTGCTTCATTGACACTTTCTTTAGGTGTGGTAGAAGGCCGTAACATTTGGAAAAATGATTACGAAAAATCTTTAGCTAAAATCCAACAGGCTGTTGCTGCATTAGACAAAGACAGAGTTTGGGTAGGTACTTCTTCTTCATTATTGCACGTTCCTTACGATTTAGATAGCGAGAAAAAAGAAGAAACACTTCCTGCTGAAGTTAAAAACTGGTTAGCATTCGCTAAACAAAAATTAGCTGAGGTTAAAGATTTAGCGGTATTAGCGGATGGTGAAGTAGATGCTGCAACTGCTGAACGCTTTGAAGCAAACAAAGCTGCTGCCGAAAGCCGTCGCACTTCTCCATTGATTCACAAACCAGAAGTAAAAACGCGCGTAAGCAATATCACAGACGAAGATGCGAAACGTACTTCTCCATTCGAAGTTCGTAAAGTTGCTCAACAAGCGAAATTCAACTTACCAGCATTCCCAACAACAACAATCGGTTCATTCCCACAAACGAAAGATGTTCGTAAATGGAGAGCTGACTTGAAAAAAGGTGTTATCACGCAAGAAGAATACGATAAAGCAATCGCTGAAGAAACGGAAAGCGTTATCCGTTTGCAAGAAAACTTAGATATCGATGTATTGGTACACGGTGAGTTCGAACGTAACGACATGGTGGAATATTTCGGTGAACAATTAGCAGGATATGCATTTACACAGTACGGATGGGTACAATCATATGGTTCTCGTTGCGTAAAACCTCCAGTTATCTATGGTGATGTATACCGTCCAGCAGATATGACTGTTCGTTGGTCTTCATACGCGCAATCATTGACTGACCGCCCTGTAAAAGGTATGTTAACAGGTCCTGTTACGATCTTACAATGGTCTTTCGTACGTAACGACCAACCACGTGAAACTACGACTTATCAAATTGCTTTAGCTATCTTGGACGAAGTTCAAGCTTTAGAAAAAGCAGGTATCAAAATTATCCAAATCGATGAGCCAGCTATCCGTGAAGGTTTACCTTTGCGTCAAGCTGACCAACAAAAATATTTAGATTGGGCTGTACGTGCATTCCGTGTTTCTTCATCAAATGTAGAAGATGACACACAAATCCACACCCATATGTGTTACTCAGAATTCAACAACGTAATCAAAGATATCGCTGCAATGGATGCTGACGTAATTACTATCGAAACTTCACGTTCACAAATGAAATTGTTGAATGCTTTCGCTGGCGAATTCAAATACCCTAACGATATCGGTCCTGGTGTATACGACATTCACTCTCCACGTGTACCAAGTAAAGAAGAAATGATTGACTTGTTGCACAAAGCAAAAGATGTAGTTCCTGCATCTCAACTTTGGGTAAACCCTGACTGTGGTTTGAAAACTCGTGCTTGGCCAGAAACTAAAGCTGCATTAGAAGCTATGGTAGAAGCTGCAAAAGTATTGAGAGCTGAAGCATAATTTCGGAACTAGTATTATTAAATAAATTAAACCTCCCGCGATGTCAAAATTGCGGGAGGTTTTTTGTTTATATTTAGTATATGGAAATTCAAATTAAAGACTCCTTTAAAATAAATGAGCAAGATGTACTAGAAATATATCAGGTTAATAATTGGTCTTCCGCCAAAAAACCTGAACAATTAATACAAGCATTGCTTAACTCGCACTCCCTTGTTACAGCGTGGCATGAACATAAATTAATTGGTTTGGGAAATGCAATATCAGATGGATACTTAGTAGTTTACTATCCACATTTAATCATTCATCCAGATTACCAGCATTTAGGTATTGGAAAGAAGATTATTGCGAAATTTCAAGAGAAATATCAGGGCTTTCATCAACAAATTTTAGCTGCAGATGGTGAAGCTATAAAGTTCTATGAAAAATGTGGATTCGAGAAAGCAGGACAAACCCAATCCATGTGGATCTATAAAGGTGGGGAACATTAAATATTTCATACATCCATGCGTTGATACTATTATTTAACCCTTCCCATACAATTGTCGTATTATTGGCATATCAGATTTTCTTCGTTTAAATCATAATAAACCAATTTTGGGGTATGAATAAATCAAATTATTAGGAAATCATTAAAACTGCTCGCAAAGCCAAAGGATTAACCCAACAAGAACTTGCGAACGAAGCTAGGGTATCTCTTCGCACTGTACAGCGAATCAAAAAAGGAACAGAGGAAATAAGTGGTTTTAGTCTTCGTCAAATTAATAAAATATTAAACATACCGCTAGAACCCATTATTATGCAAAACGTCGTCGAAAGAAGTATTGATACCAACCAAATTGGAAGTATCAGAGAGGGTGTAAATTAAACTGTGTCATTAAATAAATACTTATTTTTAGACACAGTATAATGAACAACGAGAAATTTGATTTTGAGCGCTTCAAAGAAGAAGCTATGAAAGGCCTTTACGAAGGCAAAA
>NZ_JACOIJ010000018.1 GCF_014692495.1 Sphingobacterium litopenaei
TTGCTGTTCTCATAGCCTGTCGGAGCAATATTAAGCTCATCTAAATAAATATGGAGTTGATTGTCAACTTGATCGACTTCTAAAATCTGAAAGTATTCCAAAAGCCCTTCGGGCAGCAATAAAGATAATAATTTACGTTCGGCTTCTTGCAAGGGATATCTGTATTAAGGATGCTAAACTAAGAAATTTTTAACACTCCCCCCAAGAATTCTGCTTGATCCCCGCAAAGCTCATCCACATACCCTGACCGATATTGTTCGAACCCTTGGGTTCTCGTGCAAAGCGGGCAAAACGAAAAAAGCCCAATCTTTCGATTGAGCTTTTTAGATTGTGATCCCGCTGGGACTCGAACCCAGGACCCATACATTAAAAGTGTATTGCTCTACCAGCTGAGCTACGGAATCTTACTTCTTTTTTGAAGTATCCTTCGTTGTTTGAAGTGATGCAAAGATAGCTATTTCATGCGTTTCTGCAAACTATTTTGCGTTTTTTATGGTAATTTTTAGCAAACTTACTGATTCTTAAACCGATAAATTTGCATCTTTTTTTACTCGTTAATAGCTTTCCAAAGCATATCTTTCAATTGCGTAATATTCTTACCCGCAACTGAAGAAATAAAGATGTAAGAAATATCTTTAGGAAGCTGTGCTTTCATTTCTTCTTCCAATTCCTCATCCAACATATCGGATTTGGTAACCGCCAAAAGACGAGGTTTTGCCAACATCTCAGGATTGTATGACTTCAATTCGTTCAACAAGATAGTATACTCCTCTTCTATCGTACGATCAGTATCGGCAGGCACCATAAACAACAATACCGAGTTACGCTCAATATGTCTCAAGAAACGGTAACCTAAACCTTTTCCTTCGGAAGCGCCTTCGATAATACCCGGAATATCCGCCATTACGAAAGATTTGTTGTCGCGGTATCCTACGATACCTAAATTTGGAACAAGCGTTGTAAACGGATAATTTGCGATCTCAGGCTTCGCGGCTGATACCACAGACAGTAAAGTAGATTTACCTGCATTCGGAAATCCTACCAAACCTACATCCGCCAATACCTTCAATTCCAAAATCACCCATTGCTCTTTACCGGGCATACCTGGTTGAGCAAAACGCGGTGTTTGTTGTGTAGCTGATTTGAAATTGTTATTTCCCAAACCACCTTTACCACCTGGAGTCAAGATTTTTGTTTCACCATCTTCGGTAATTTCAAAAATCACTTCTCCTGTTTCGGCATCTTTTGCTACCGTACCAAGTGGCACTTCTAAGATTTCATCCTTACCTGTCGCACCTGTACGCAATGCAGAACCACCACGCTCACCGTCTGCCGCAATAATGTGCTTACGGTATTTTAAGTGCAACAACGTCCAGTGCTGCGAAGAACCTTTTAGGATAATATGTCCACCACGGCCTCCATCACCACCGTCTGGCCCACCTTTCATTGTCGTTTTATCGCGATGCAAATGTGCAGATCCTGCCCCACCATGCCCCGAACGACAACACACTTTTACATAATCAACAAAATTTGAACCTTGAGCCATATATAGATGTATCTTTTTTAAAAATTATTTTTGGTAGCTATCAATTACAGCAGACAATTCAGCGAAGATAGTTTCGATCTCACCAATACCGTTTACTTTAGTTAACTTACCTTGTGCTTCGTAATAAGGCAATAGATGAATAGTTTTGCTGAAGTATTCCTCAATACGTTTTTTCAATTTATCGGCTGCATCATCCGCACGACCAGATATCTCTTGGCGTTTAGCGATACGTTGCGTCAACTCCTCTTCTGTCACATCCAAAGCCACCACACCAGAAATCGAAGTATCTATACTATCCAAAAATGCGTCTAATGCTTCTGCTTGTGCTACTGTACGTGGAAAACCGTCGAAGATAAAACCTGTTGCCAAAGGATTCTTTTTGATTTCCTCTTCCAACATAGCGATAGTAATCGAGTCAGGAACCAAATTACCTTCTGCAATGATTTGGCTTACTTGTTTTCCTAATTCAGTTTGATCCTTGATGTGTGCACGGAAAATATCTCCTGTAGAAATATGTACCAAATTGTATTTTGCAATAAGTTTTTCTGATTGAGTTCCTTTTCCTGCTCCTGGAGGACCGAATAATACAAGGTTTAGCATAGTTTTGATTATGTTTATTTTGTGACAAAATAAAAAGCCTAATCCTTGTTAGAATTAGGCTTTCAGTTAACTAAGTGCACTCCAAGGGAGTCGAACCCCTAACCTTCTGATCCGTAGTCAGACGCTCTATCCAATTGAGCTAGGAATGCTTCAACCATCACTTCCGGGTATAGCCTCTTCCGTTTTGGTGATGCAAATATAGGTAAAAAGCCTTTAATACCAAATTTTACAGCACTTAATTTAGTAAATAATTTTAAAATTTCAACTAACTCTGTGAATTTCAGGAATAAAAAAGGAGGAAAATTTCCTCCTTTTTTTAGATTTATCAAACAACTATTAGTGTTTTTCGACGTAATGTTCGTTAGGCACGTAATCCGCAACCATTTCAGCAGCATAATTTGTTGGTTCTGCTTTACCAAAACGGCGTTTTAAGCTATCCATTAATGAATATACTACGGGTACGACTACCAATGTCAAGAACATCGAAGATAATAGACCACCGATAATAACGATCGCCAAACCTCTGTTCATATCCGCACCATCACCTGTCGCAATAGCAATAGGAATCATACCGAATACCATCGCAATAGTTGTCATTAAGATTGGACGAAGACGCGCGTGGTTGGCAGCTACCAAGGAATCGTGTGTATTCATACCTTCTTCCTTACGGTGGTTCGCAAAGTCAACCAACATGATCGCATTCTTAGCCACCAAACCAATCAACATGATAATACCTAAGATCGTAAAGATGTTCAACGATTGATTCGTCAACGCTAAGGCTAATAAGGCACCGATGAATGATAAAGGAATAGAGAATAACACGACAAATGGTGTAGCAAAGTTGTCATACAAAGCAACCATTACTAAGTAAACCAAAATTAACGAAGCCATCAACGCAATACCCAATGTACCAAAACCTTCAGATTGGTTTTCCATGTTACCACCCCAAACGTATGATACACCTGCTTTACGAGGCAACTGACTGAATTTCTCTTCCCATTCTGCCGCAATAGTACCTGTAGGACGACCGATTACACCACCTTGTACCGATACAGCAGGCGATTTGTCGCGACGCTCTAACATCGTTGGACCAGAACTGTATTCTACTTCAGCAAACTGATCTAAGGAAATATTAGCACCTGTACTATTTGTGAATTTTAATTTTTTAACATCTTCTAAACTTGTACGTCCTTTATCATCAAATTGAATGTTAATGTCATACTCATTATCACCTGCACGGAATTTATTATCTGTATTACCAGAGAAAGCAGTTTGCATGGTCATACCTACTGAAGCCACATTTAAGCCTAATGAAGTCATTTTCTCACGGTCTACTTTCACCGAAATCTCCGGGTTACCTGATTCCGAAGTCAATTTCACATCACGAGATCCAGGAACTTCTCTTAATAAATCCGCAGCTTGTAAGGCAAATTCTTGTGCATCTTCTACTGTAGAACCAATGATGGTTAACTTCAATGGCGCTTGCTCCGCTCCCATGATACCTACTGGTACAGATTTGATTTTTGCACCCACTAATTTTGGTAGCAACTCATTACGCAATTGAACCGCAAATACTTTGGAGTTCATGCTACGTTTAGCCTCTTCTGTTAAGATAACGTGAATTTCGGACTTGTAACGAGAACCCGTTGCCGAACTCATACCACCTTCAGAAGATTGACCTACTGTCGTAATGATTTTTTCAATTTCTGGTTTTGAAGCTAAGATATCTTCTGCTTGACGCGTTAAGATGTTTGTTTTCTCCAAAGAAGCATCTTTTTCTAATTCAAATTGCATGAAGAACTCTCCTCTATCTGAGGATGGGAAGAAATCCGCACCAATAAATCCAGCAGGAACTAAGGCAATAGATGCAACGAACAATACTACAGAAACTAATAAAGTGATTACTTTATTACCTCTTGAACGCAATGACCATCTTAAGATATCCGAAATTTTGTGTGTAAACTTATCCAAACCAGCTTCGAAACCGTGAACGATTCTTCCGAAGAATGAAGTCTCACTTAAGTATTCTAGTTTACCGAAACGAGAGTACAACCAAGGCACTACAGTAAATGAAACTAATAAAGACAATAAGGTAGATATAATTACAGTCACACAGAACTGAGCCAAGATATTAGCCACTAAACCTGTAGACATCGCAATAGGTAAGAATACTACCACGATTACTAAAGTAATCGCTGTTACAGTAAAACCAATTTCCGAAGCACCATCATAGGCTGCACGAACTTTGTTTTTACCCATCTCCATATGACGGTGAATGTTTTCAATTACCACAATCGCATCATCGACCAAAATACCTACTACAAGAGATAAACCCAGTAAAGACATCAAGTTCAACGTATAACCCATTAGCAATAATCCAATGAATGTTGCAATCAATGACAATGGAATAGCCACCATCGTGATCGCCGCATTACGCAACGAGTGTAAGAAGAATAACATGATGAAACCTACCAACACAATCGCAATAACCAAGTCATGGATTACGTTGTCTGCAGCTGTCAATGTAAATTCTGATGAGTCATTTGCTACCGAAATCTTAACACCTTGTTCTGAATAATCTTTCTCTACCCCACCTATTACATTGCCCTCTTTGTCATACGTAGCAATTGTATTACGTACCAATTCCGACACTGCAACGGCATTCGCATCAGATTGCTTAAATACTTGCAACATGATCGTATTTTGACGGTCTACACGTGCAATTTTCTCAATTTCCACGATACCATCTTGTACATCCGCTACATCTCTCAAGAAAATAGTAATACCTGCAGGAGTAGTCAAAGGTAAATTTCGCAACTCATCAATACTTCTCACTTTACCCGCTAGACGAATAGTCGTACGGTTATCTTTAGAAGCGACATTACCTGTTGGGAAGTCCATGTTGGATGAAGCAATAGCTTGTTGTACCGCTGAGATACTTAATCCATAACCTTGGATCTTATCTGGATCAATTTTCACTTGAATCTCACGTTCTTCACCACCAAGCATATCTACTTTAGCGACACCATTGATACGCGCGAAAACAGGTTGAATTTTCGTATCCAATAAATCGTATAATTCTTTCTCTGTCAATTTGGATGTTACCGCTAAGCTCATGATAGCCACATCATCCAAAGAGAATTTATTTAACGATGGTGTCTTGGCATCATCTGGTAAGTCGTTGATAACGGAGTTGATTTTACGCTGCGCATCCGTCAACAGGAAGTTTACGTCTGCACCGTTATTCAAAGTTACCATCACGACTGATACCCCTTCTAATGAAGTAGACTCAATCTTTTTTACCATCTCCAAGGAGGCAACCGCATCCTCAATTTTTTTCGTTACTGTATTTTCAACCTCCGTAGGCGAAGCTCCTGGATAAACCGTTTGAATGGTAATTACATTCACCTCGAACTTTGGAATCAACTCATACCCCAATTGGGAATATGAGAATAGACCACCGAGCGTCAAAATGATGAATAACACCAAGATGATACTAGGTCGTTTTATCGATATTTCTGAAATTTTCATAATAGCTTTTTACCCAATCTTATTTAATAACTTCGATTGCAGTTTGATCTAACAAGTTAATTTGACCTGAAATGATTACTTGATCACCCGCGTTAAGACCGCTCAACACTTCGATGTTGTTACCAAAGTTTCTTCCTGAAACCACCTTAGTTTCGATTGCTTTACCATTTTTAGCAACAAATACTTTGTTGTCTGATACAGAACCTACAAAAGCAGTACGAGGAATTACTAATACGCTAGCTGCAGATTTGCCACCGAAATTAGCCGTACCGTACATTCCTGCACGAAGATCATTTCCTTTGTTAGCAACTTCTACTTCTACTGGAAAATTTAAGCTACCATCTGATTTAGGAGCGATAAATGTAATACGACCAGTATATGATTTATCTGTATAAACAGAAGCTGTTACATCTACAGATTGACCTACAGCTAAACTTGCCACATTTTTCTCATCTACGTTCACACGTAATTTCAACGAGCTTACGTTTACAATGTCAAAAGCTGGAGTTCCTGGATTTACATACGTTCCTGGCTCAATTTTACGTGCATTCACAATACCCGATACAGATGTTTTGATAGTTACATCACCAGCAGTTAATTTAGAACTACGTAAGTTGTTTTTTGCTGTTTCAAATTGCAATCTCGCTTGATCCAATTGTTGTTGTGTTACACCACCTGTTTTGTAAGCACTCTCAAAACGTTGTAAGTTTTGTTGTGCATTATCATAGTTTGCTTGCGCGTTAGCTACATTGACATTTAATTTATCACCCTCAACAATAGCTAAAGTCTGTCCTGCGCTCACACGAGAACCTTCGTCCACCAAAACTCTAACCACACGACCAGCTGCCTCCGCAGATACAGTTACTTCTTGCTTAGGCTCGAAAGTACCATTTGCTGCATAAGTACCATCTATAGATTCCATACGCGCTGTATCAATACGTACTGCTACATTTGCGTTAGTTTTTGCCGCTTCCTGAGTTACAGCGTCATTTTTTGCTTTGTTATTTTTTAAGATAAAAAAGATTCCTCCTAATGCTGCTGCGATAATAATTACCGTAATTATTGCACGTTTCATAATATATATTTAGTCTAATTTGCGTTTACTAATGTTTTTAATTGTCCGTTAGATTTTATCAACTGAATTTCAGCAACTTTGTATTTCAATAAAGCTGTGTTCAGATTGTTTTGCGCATCTGCATAAGCATTCTCTGCATCAAGCAATTCTGTCAACGTAGCTAAACCATTTGTGTAGTTGTTATTGGTATTGTCCAATACTTCTTTAGCCAAAGCTACATTACTTCTATTCGTATTGATTGTCAATAAAGAGTTTTTGATTTGTGTCTTCGCATTTTCATTTGCTAAGGAAAGACCCAATTTAGCATCCTGAATATCGACTTCTGTTTTTCTCAATTCGATATCAGCTTGTCTGATTTTCGAACGTGTAGAACCCCCATTAAAAATTGGAATAGATAAATTCAAACCTAATCCTGAGAAATTAGACCATTTGAAACCATCACTACCAAATGTAGGGAATATATTACCCATACCTAAATATCCAAAGTTACCTGTAAAAGATAAAGAAGGATAATAAGTAGAAACGATAGATTTACGATTCAATTCCAATAATTCAGTCTGTTTATTCAAAAGAGCGATTTCAGTACGGCTATTTACATCCGCTGTATCATACATTCTTTCTACTGAGATATCGAAAGTTTCCTCTGGTAATACAATGTCATTTGTAATGTCCATTCCGATAGCAAATTTTAAGGCATTTTCTTGAAGTTCTAATGCATTGATTACTTGCTGTCTTTGTGCCTCTAGATTATTTACCGCTACTGTTGTACGATCCAAATCAATTTTCTTACCTAAGCCCGCATCAACCAAACCCTTGATTACGTCACGAGTTTTACGTGTGCTTTCTAGATTGATATCTAAAGTTTTGAGTTGAAGTTGTGTTTGAAAAACCTCATAATAGCTATTCGCTACCTTCTCAATTAGATTCTCTTCAGTAAGCGTATTATTAATTTGATAAAATTCACGCGTAGTTTTAGCAGCTTTCAAACCAGTAAATAAGGATTGATTAAAAAGCTGTTGATTTACAGATACGGCTGCATTAGTTTGCCACTTTTGTCCAAAGGCAACCATAATTGTTTCTCCTGGTTCACCACCAAAAATTTCGGCTGGCAAAGCACTTTTTTGCAACAACGGATTATAATTAATGGAGCCATTAGCATTCACCTGCGGTAGAGCTCCTGATCGAACTTCGTCAATCTTATATTCGGCATTTTCTACATCCAAAGCAGATTTCTTCGCTTCAGCCTTGTTTTGCAAAGCATATTTTATTGCTTCTTGTAAAGTCAAGACCTCTTGCGCATTCGCATAAGAAGCACCAAACAGACCGGCTAATAAAACAGCTATTATTCTGATTCTTTTCATTATTATTTATTAGTAACTATTCGTTCTTCAAAAATTAACTTCACAGCCTTCATTTGACTGTCTAAAATATGATCCACATTTTCCAAATTCGGGATACCACACATGATATCTTTTACGGTATGTAGTAATCCTAAACCTTTAATAATATTGCGCAAAACCACACTTGACTCTTCAATATTATCCATCTTTAAGTTGCCAGCATCCACGGCTTTGTTCAAAAGCGTTTGTAACACTTCCAAATCTTTACATTCTATCTCATCAATAAACTCTGTAAAGGCATTATCTCGAATCCAATCTAGGTTTTCGTTAATGTAGAGCATGTAATGCTTACGCATATGCTCCGCACGAAACTTCAATAATGCAAATAACGTATCCAGCAAATCGCCGTTGTATGCCTCTATCATCTTCTCTTCTTGCGAAATCAAATTAGTAGAAATATAGCACACCACATCTTTTATCAAAGCAACTTTGTCTGGATAATAGTAATACAAGTTCGCCTTGGTGATTTTTAGGTCATCCGCGATTTCATTCATCGTAGTTTTTGAAAAACCATAATGTGAAAATCGACGCAAAGCAATCTCTATTATTTCCTCTTTTCTTTTATCCATTTTATATTTTTAACTTTTGACTTTTACAAAAGAATGTTCAAAAATACAAAACGTTTAAATAGAACGTAGAATTGCATTAAAAAAATACAATCCTCTGACAAAAAGTTTTGTTTAGTAATTATAACTGCTAGGTAAACAGTTTCAAGAACTTACGTTTATCTAATTTGTATAAACGCGCAGCCCGGTATGAGACACCAGTCTGATATTCATCCAATTCTTTAAGATAACCTAAGTTGCTCATTCGCTTTCTAAAATTACGCTTATCGAGCGTCTCTCCTAGAATAGCTTCATATATTTGTTGTAATTGTGTAAGCGTAAATTTTTCTGGCAGCAATTCAAAAGGAGCTGTAGAATAGTTGAGATTTCTTTTCAGCTTTTTTAATCCCAATTTTAGGATATCATTATGGTCAAAAGCCAATTCAGGCACTTCATTCACATCAAACCATTTTGCCTGACGCATATAGTTAGTAACTGGTTTCACTTTATTTTTGACATCATCATATCGCACCAATGCCATATAAGCTACCGTCAAAATACGTCCTTCAGGATGACGCTTCAAACCAGCCATCGCGGCTAATTGCTCTAAATAAATATTTTTTAATCCGGTGTGTTCATAGGCAATACGATTGACCGCTTGCTCCATTTCCTCTTGCTTGTCCACAAAATAGCCAGGCATAGCCCACCAATCACGATACGGGTATTCATTCCTCTCATTCAATAAGACTTTCAATTTACCTTCATGAAAAGTAAATATTAAACAATCTACTGTAAAAAATGATAACATGATTTTGCCCTTATAAAAATTTATTATTTCTTAATAATTTTCTGACATATGATCAATTTAATAATCTGTAATAATCATTAAATTGTAGCCATGAGTTAATCTTTATTTATTCATAGATTTTCTTGATTAACAGCGACAAGATGAACAAAAATCAGCAAACTAGCAAAAAAATATGGATAAAAATTTAATAGTGTAAAAAATACACATTATATTCGTACGAACTTAATCTAAATTACTTTGAAAAAAATTAATCGAATTGGAGTTTTTACTTCTGGTGGTGACGCACCAGGCATGAATGCCGCAATCAGAGCGGTAGTGAGAACTGCTATTTACAACGATATCGCTGTTACGGGTATTTATCATGGGTACCAAGGCATGATTGAAGGTTCATTTATCGAAATGAATCGTCGTTCAGTAAGTTCTATTATTCAAAAAGGTGGTACTATATTAAAATCAGCACGTTGTTTAGAATTTAAGACTAAAGAAGGAAGACAACTGGCATATAATAATCTTCAAGAGCAAGGAATAGATGCATTGGTTGCTATAGGTGGTGACGGTACATTTACGGGGGCTGACTTTTTTTCTAAAGAATACGACATTCCGGTAATGTGTATCCCAGGTACTATTGACAATGATTTGTACGGTACAGATTATACATTGGGATACGATACAGCCAATAATACCGTTATCGAAGCTATTGACAAAATCCGAGATACAGCTTCTTCACATAGCCGTGTTTTCTTTGTAGAGGTAATGGGAAGAGATTCTGGATGTATTGCCTTGAATGCAGGTATTGGTGGCGGAGCAGAAGCTATTTTGTTACCTGAATTGAATTCGGGTATTGACAGCTTGATTGAAGAGTTGGAATTTGCCGAATCACGCAAAAAAACTTCGATGATTGTCATCATTGCAGAAGGTGATAAAAATGGTGGAGCATACAATGTAGCTAAAATTGTCAAAGAAAAAATTAACCATCTTGATATAAAAGTTAGTATATTAGGACATTTGCAACGTGGAGGCGCTCCAAGTAGCTTCGACAGAGTACTTGCTACGCGAATGGGTTATAACGCAGTAAATGAGCTTATCAAAGGCAATACACGTGGTACTTTAGGAATTCGTGGCAACCAAATAATAATAACTCCACTAGAAGAAGCGTTAAACAATAAAGAGTTCAAGTTGGACGAGGAATTGTTAGAGATTGCAAACGTAATGAACAAATAATATTCCATATGATATTAGTAATTTTCACTGGATCGAGATATGCTGATTGGCGCCTAGCTGAAAAAGGAAGACTGCTACATGGTTTTCGCACAGCAGGAATCAACTCGTATATTCAGGATGAAAATTTTATCAATCAATTGTTGAATAAGAACACCGATCTGCTATATAATGCAGAGCGCGTGAAAAAGATTTTCTTTTTCGGTGCCGGAGCATCTTCTAAAGAACGTCAGCAAAAAATTGAACGTGTATTTTCGACTTTCTTCAAAAATGCAAAAGTAAAAGTAGCGCACGATTTGGATGCTTCTGCCCTATCGACTTTTGGAGATGAAAAAGGAATTGTTGCTATAATAGGATCAGGTTCTAACGCCGCATATTATACAGGAAAGAAAATTATTCCGAATAATTATGGTTTAGGCTATATTTTAGCGGATGAAGGATCGACAAACTGGATTGCACAGCAGGTACTTCGCGATTATTTGACTGATGCCATGCCAAATGGTTTTCGCGAAAAGTTAGATGAAAAATACAATTTGGATAGAAAATATATTTTGGAAAAATTATATAATAATCCAAACCCAAATATATTTCTTACTTCATTTGCAGATTTCTTCTACGAAAATCGTTTCGAACCATATTTAACAAATATCATTAAAAAAGGTCTTGATCTATTTATCACTACCTATATTCTACCTTTGCTCGATCAATATCCAGACTCCCCTATAAGTTTGACTGGATCCGTAGCACATAATTATCAAGATTGGTTGATGGAATATGCAAAGGAATATCATTTGAATATCCAAACTATAAATAAAGAACCTATTCAAAATCTAATAAAATATTACATTAATAAAAATTAAGAAAATGAAAATTGGAATTAACGGATTTGGCCGTATTGGTCGTTTAGCTTTCAGAGCTGCTGTGAATCGTGCTGATATCGAAATCGTAGGTATCAACGATTTAGTAGAACCAGATTACATGGCTTACATGTTAAAATATGATTCTACGCACGGTAAATTTGATGGCACTGTAGAGGTGAAAGATGGCAACTTAGTAGTAAACGGTAAAACTATCCGTGTAACTGCTGAGAAAGATCCTGCAAACTTGAAGTGGAACGAAGTTGGTGCTGACGTTGTTATCGAATCAACAGGTTTATTCTTAACTCAAGAAACTGCTCAAAAACATATCGACGCTGGTGCGAAAAAAGTTATCATGTCAGCTCCTGCTAAAGATGACACACCTACTTTCGTAATGGGTGTAAACCACAAAGAATTAACTGCAGATCAAAATATCGTTTCTAACGCATCTTGTACTACAAACTGTTTAGCTCCTATTGCTAAAGTATTACATGATAAATTCGGTATCGTTGAAGGTTTGATGACTACTGTTCACGCGGTGACTGCTACTCAAAAAACTGTTGACGGTCCTTCAGTGAAAGACTGGAGAGGTGGACGTGGTGCTTACCAAAACATCATCCCTTCATCTACAGGTGCTGCTAAAGCAGTAGGTTTAGTATTGCCTTCTTTGAAAGGTAAATTAACTGGTATGTCTTTCCGCGTTCCTACAGCTGACGTTTCTGTTGTTGACTTAACAGTACGTTTAGATAAAGGTGCTTCTTACGAAGATGTTAAAAACGCAATGAAAGAAGCTTCAGAAGGTGAATTGAAAGGTATCTTGGGTTACACTGAGGATGAAGTTGTTTCAACTGACTTCTTAGGTGACGCACGTACTTCCATCTTCGATGCTAAAGCTGGTATCTCATTGAACGATAACTTCGTGAAAGTTGTATCTTGGTACGATAACGAATGGGGTTATTCAAACAAAATCATTGATTTAGCTCAAGAAGTAGGTAAATTCATTTAATAATTTACCCTATTACTCATAGAAAAAGCATCTGAAATCAGATGCTTTTTCATTAACACTCATTTTAAGTTAATAATCTATTGGTATAATCTATTCACATATAACAAATTTATGTAAATAGCATCATCCGAATTATACCTAATCATCGGTATTTTAACGACTTACAAACTTAAACGTATCCCGAAGGAAAACCAACGCTTAGGCATCAATACCGCGCCTGATTCTTGATAAGAAGCATTCGCTATATTAATCACATCACCATAGATATTCCAATGATGTATTGTATAACCTAATCTTACATCAGACACAAAATAAGGTTTGTTCAATTCTCTTTTGATCCAGCGATTCCCAGTGCTAAACTCCCAATTGCGTGCATTGTATAGTATTCTCAGCAAAGCTTGATGCTTGAGACTTTCTAATACGTATTTTGATATTATTCCTGTTTGGTAAGACAAATCTTCTGGAGAAAGGTAATTATACCCCAAGACATATTTTAAGCTTCTGTCAAAACCAATCACATATACTCGACTTAAAGATGCACTTACACCATGCATTTTATTATTACCTAAATTTAAAGGCTGATAAGGAATTTTACTTATTTCCGTTGGATCAGTCACATTTCCTGCGTTTTTGGTCCAATCTACAAAGTCATTAATATCTCTATAGAAATAGCGTATTTCTAATTGCGTTCCGCCTATTTTTCCTTGCAAGGAAGTTTCGTATTGCCAGGCATATTCGGATTTCAAATCAGGATTACCCACATTAGCGGGTTGCTTCAAATATAAATCTGTAAAAGATGGAATGCGTTGACTTTTGCCTACATTAAGGTTAAGTTTCCAATTCGGGATAAATTGGTAGCCCACATCAACTCCAGGATAAACTTCCCAACCGTATTTACTATTGTAATTACTATAAGCTCCTACATGCAAAGTCAACTTTGACAATAATTCTGTTCTATATTCTAGATAAGAACCAAAATTCTCGCGCGTATGGTTACCTAGATTATTACTTTTCACATCTTCATCACGTAATTCCAATCCCAATCCAAATTGACCAAGTGAAGTTGTCAATCTACTGTTTAACTCCAATGATAGCGCATTATTTTTATGTTCAGAACGCGCTTTACTCAAATCATTTCTATAATAGCGATAGTCATCCGAATTATAGCGGTTTGAAATACGTGGACTTATGTAGAATTTCTCACCAAAATAGTGTTTGGTAGAAAAATGAGCAAAAGCTGTTCTGACTATTTCGTAAGATTCCTTGTCACCAGGTGCAGCATAATATCCATTTGCTCCAAATTCATTGTCAATATATCCCGCTGACCAATCTAAAGAGTTGCTTGCATTAAGATTATACGCTCCTTGATAATATAAACGCATATCTTCTGTAGCACTATTGTAACGTTGTCCATTAGTTTTATTTGTAGATAATGAAATAAGATTTTGAAAATCCTTATTTCCTAATTGTGCTACCACTTGAGCACCTCCACCCCAATATTTACCTGAACCATCGCCTTCTTCTTTATTTTCCAATGAAGAGCCTCCTTGCAGGTGAACAGTTAAGGAATTTTTAGCAAAAGATTTTGTAACGATATTGATTGCTCCTGTTAAAGCATTGACTCCATACACACGAGCCATTGGTCCACGAAGCACTTCTATACGTTCTATTGCGTCTAATGCCACCGGAATATTCATCGTATGATGTCCAGTTTGCGGATCAGAAATTTTCACACCATTTAGTAATATCAAGGCCTGCTCGAATGTTCCTCCATCAATACTAATATCCGCTTGGGTACCAAAAGGACCGCGCTGACGTACATCCACCCCATTGATAAAAGCCAAGACTTCACTAATAGATTTTACGGGCATCTGAGAGATATCTTGGGCGGTAATAATTTCAATATTTTTATTGCGTTCTGCAAATGGAATTTGGAAACGATTCTCAGAAATAACTACTTCGGAGATAGAATCCTTTCGCAAGGTATTGTCAGTTTGTGCATACATACAGTTCGTACAAATAATCCCAGCAATAGAAAACAACATTTTATTTGAATACATAGAGCTAATAATTTTTAAAGTCCTGCAAATGTGGTATCTTTTCATCATATTAAAATAGTCCAGTTTAAAAACAATGAATAGTCCAGTTTTACAAAATATCTTAGCTTATATAAAGATTAATAAAATGGAAGCTACTGCCATTTATTTACAAATCGCACAAGGCTTAATTAATGCCATACAAACAAAAGCTGTTAAAACTGGAGATAAATTACCAGGTACCAGAACTTTAAGCGAAAAACTATATCTCCATCGCAAAACAGTTGTGGCCGCATATGACGAACTAGTCGCCCAAGGTTGGATTGATATTATACCTCAAATAGGTGCTTTTGTGTCTAACAAAAAAATTAAAACTACTTCCATACAGCTTACGGAGAAGGCTTTTAATTCAATTAAAACTCCTTATGAAGTAATGGAAAATTATATACTGGATTCACCTTACATTCCAATTGCAACAGATTTATATTTTACAGATGGAACAGGAGATTTTAGGTTATTGGATTTTAAAATTTTGACTCAAATTTTCAATGCGCTAACAAAAAAGAAAACCACAGCTTGCGCTATTAATAAGAATTTTCATGTACAAAATATGAATTTAAAGCAACAATTCCTAAATTATTTGTATATCACCAAAAGATTTACAATTCCAGAAAATCAGCTACTAATCTTCCAAAATAATCAAATTGCTTTTCAAAGTATTTTACAAACTCTCTTTCGTCCAAATGATACTGTCATCGTAACTGA
This sequence comes from Sphingobacterium litopenaei, assembly GCF_014692495.1. Taxonomy (GTDB): domain Bacteria; phylum Bacteroidota; class Bacteroidia; order Sphingobacteriales; family Sphingobacteriaceae; genus Sphingobacterium; species Sphingobacterium litopenaei. Next base: position 15,388 of record NZ_JACOIJ010000018.1, read on the forward strand.
GATTGGGCATTTTGAAACCAATATGAAATTAAAACATGCCCAAGTTAATCTAATTACTGTTATTACAAATCAAGATGGAATAGATCTACAACATTTTAAGTCAATACTTAATAAACAAAAAATACGAGCCCTCTATATTCAAACAAATCAGCTTTATCCTACTACTATATCTTTGACAGAAGAAAATAAAAAGCAATTAATAGAATTAGCATATGAACATCAGTTCATCATCATTGAAGATGATAATGGGACTGATTTTGTATACCATAAAAATCAAATTTCTACGCTAAAAAATCTTGACAGCAAAGGTTCTGTCGTTTATGTGAATTCGCTCAAAGACCTATTCCCTCATCCATACGATTTAGCCTATATTATTGTACCCGAAAATCTAATCCTAGAATTATCCAAAGCGCAAAATATATGGCAGTCAACTGCTATGTATCTTATAGAAGAAACTCTTGCAGAATATATAAATGAAGGATTATTATTACGGCAGTTGCAAAAACAAACTAAGATTTACCAAAAAAGAAGAGATTATTTTGCCTCCATCTTAGATCAGCATTTCGAACAAAGTATCCATTTTGAAAAACCTGAAATTGGATTAGGATTTTGGATTCAATTAAATAAGCGAATTTCTTTGCTTGCCATTGCCAATCTTTTGCGAGCAAAAAATCTCACGCTTCCAAATTATCTGCTTTATCAAAATAGAGATTTAACAGCACTTCGATTAGGCTTCGCGCACCTAAATGAACAAGAAGCCGAAGAAGCGACGACATTATTAAGTAAAGGTATTTATGAGTATATGTATAATTAAAACCTTCTTACGTATTTATATCACTTAGATGAAAAATACAGAAGTGCCTGGCAAGTAGCTAATTAAAATAAAAAAGAGGAAAGTTTTTTTTGCAGCTTCCCTCTTTCTCAATGTAATTTTGATTAAATATTTTATTTTCCTTCTAAAGCAGACAAAAATTGAGCTCTATAAGAAGCATCCTTCTCGCCGATTTCGAAAGAGCGTTTGTATAAATCCAATGTAACAAACACTTCGGCAGGTTCTCCGATCGAATTGTCAAAGAATAATTTAAAGCTATAAGTCGATTTTTTGGTTAAATCTACTTCAATAGTATTAGATGAAAATACTGTAGGTTCTATTACTGCACTTGAAAAAGCGCCTGAAGATTGACTTCCGAATATTGTAGCTAAAGATTTTACCAAAGCATCTGATTCAGCGCCGATAGACGATAATTTTAGAGCTCCTCTTACAAAACCATCTTCAACAGGTCTTCCTTGACCATTTACACCTGGCTTGATATTCTTCAATACTTCCACTTGCAGACCAACAGTATCTTGTTCGAATACAGATTTTGCAACATAGATGTGCGAAGAATCCGTTTGTGACTCATCTACAATTCTCAAGAACAATTGCTGTTTTACAGCAGTCTTATCGTTGGTAAACTTTTCCAAAGACGGACCTGTTGCACTTTGTGACGAATTCGTCGAATTTCCGCAACTTGCGAATAGTAATGCCGCCAATACTCCTGCTGACAATGTGGATTTTATAGCTTTCATAATACTTACTTTACTAATTAAAGCATTCAAATTACGATAAAGTTTTATTTAATTAAAGCATTATACAAAATTTCGACTGGATGGAAGGATTTACGCGCCGCACCATCTTTGATTTGATGACGACAAGATGTTCCCGCTGCCGCAATAATCGTATCCTCTTTAGCAGATCGTACCGCTGGCAATAACACCAATTCCGCTACTTTCATAGAAATATCGTAATGCTCCTTTTCGTAACCAAAAGATCCTGCCATACCACAACAGCCCGATGGAATTACCTCAACCGTATAATTTGCAGGGAATGAAAGAACTTTTTCTGTAAATCCAACCAAGTGAAAGGCTTTTTGGTAACAGTGACCATGTAATTTGATATGTTGTTTTTCTGCTGAAAATTGTTCTGGATGAATATTTCCTTTGTCTATTTCTTGAGCTAAAAATTCATCAACCATCAAAGCATTTGCGGCAATCTTTTGCGCATCAGCTTTTAAGTCCGCATCCACCAATGTCAAATATTCATCTCGGAAAGTAATAATTGCCGAAGGCTCAATACCCAATAAAGGTGTTTCAGCTGAAATTTTATCTTTTAGCATAGATACATTGGCATTTGCCAATTTCTTCGCTTCTTTGACAAATCCTTTAGATAAATAAGTTCTACCACTTTCTTTATGTGGCGCAAACAACACTTCATAACCTAAAGCAGTCAGTAATTTATAAGCAGTCTGTCCAATGCTTGTATCATTATAATCCGTAAACTCATCACAGAAAAGGTATACTTTACGTTTTGAAATCGGTGTATTTTGCTTTTTCAACCATTGTTTCAAGGTTGTACCTGACACTTCTGGTAATGACCTATCAGGCGCAAAACCAACAACTTGCTTGATAAGACTTGAAGTAAATTTATTTTGCGAAAAGAAGTTATAAAGTGGAGCTACTAAAGAACCTAACTGCTGAGATTTGGTGAAATTAGCAATCACTTTCGAACGGAATGGAGCACCATTCGCATCATAATAATGTTGCAAAAATTCCGCTTTCATCTTGGCCACATCCACACTAGATGGACATTCAGTTTTACAGCCTTTACAGCTTAAACATAAATCCATCACTTCTTTGATTTCCTCGTGATCGAAACGATTTTGTTTAGTTGAATTCGTTAAGAATTGACGCAACATATTTGCTCTTGCGCGTGTCGTATCCTTTTCATTGCGTGTAGCCATGAATGAAGGACACATAGTTCCACCACTAATTTCTGTCTTTCGACAGTCTCCCGAACCCGAACATTTTTCCGCTAAACGAAGAATGCTTTCATCTTTCGTAAAATCAAAATAGGTTTTGATTTCTTTGCCATCAACGACCTTGTCATAGCGCAGGGACGTATCCATAGGTGGCGTGTTAACGATTTTATTGGCATTAAAAATACCTTTTGGATCGAAGATATTTTTTACGTCTTGTAATAAAGCATAAACTTTATCACCCAAAACTTTACCAATAAATTCTCCTCTCAAACGTCCATCACCGTGCTCACCACTCAATGAACCATTATATTTCAATACCAAATCTGTTGTTCTTTCCAGAATCGAACGGAACTGTCGACGACCTTCTGAAGATTTAAGATTTACGAATGGTTCAATATGCAGCTCTCCCGCTCCAGCGTGTGCATAATACGAGGCATGAACACCCTCATCTTTTAATAGCTTTTGCACATCAGCAACATAAGCTGGCAAGTCTACAGGTGAAACTGCACAGTCTTCAATTAGATTAACGGGCTGCTCATCACCTGGAAGATTACGAATCAAACCAAGTCCCGCTTTACGTACATCCCAAACCAAATTCGTTTGTTTTGGACCTAAAACTAATGGATACGCATAACCTAAACCTTTTGCTTGTAATTCCTGCTTTAAAGCTTCCGCACGACGAACAATCTCATCTTCGTTATCCGCTCTAAATTCAACTATTAATAATGCTTTCGGATCTCCTTGGATGAAAAAACGATTGTATTGGTAAGTTGGATGTCCTACCGTAAAATCCAAAATGTATTTATCAACCAACTCTGAAGCTTCAGGATTATGCGACAAAGCAACAACGTTACCATGCATACATTCAACCATGTCTGCAAAGTGAACACACAATAAACCAATTTCTTTTGGAGGAAGTGGACGCAATTTGATTTTTGCTTCAGTCACTATACCGATAGTACCTTCAGAACCTGCCAATAGATTACACAAGTTGAAAGGTTTAGTATTATCTACTAAATAATCCAAGGCATAACCTGTATTCCGACGCGTTATATCTTTTTTCGGATAGCCTGAATTAATAATTTCTATGTTTTCTTGATTGCTTATAATATCATTCAGCTGACGATAAATTTCACCTTCACGATCTTTTTGAGAAAGCTTTGCAAAATATTCCTGAGGATTTAATTCTTTGAATACAACCTCAGTACCATCATTCAACAGAACACTTGCTTCCAATAGATTTTCACGCGTATCTCCCCAAACAATTGAGTGTAATCCCGAAGAATTGTTACCAATCATACCGCCCACCATCGCTCTACTTGCTGTAGACGTTTCGGGACCAAACATGAGTCCATATGCCCTCAGATACGCATTCAAATCGTCCCGAATGACACCTGGTTGAACACGTGCCCACTGTTCTTGCTCATTTACCTCTAAAATTTTATTGAAAAACTTAGATACATCAACGATAATACCTTTTCCCACAACCTGTCCAGCCAAAGAAGTTCCCGCTGTACGTGGTATCAAAGTAATTTGATTAGTATTCGCAAAATCAATTAACTTGTTTAGATCCGACTTTGTATAAGGAATAGCAACAGCTAGAGGTTTTTCTTGATATACAGAGGCATCCGTAGAATAAGCTACTAAGATGGTTTGATGTTTTGGATTGTTTTCTTGAAAATATAACTCTCCATCTAATTCAGTATTCAGTTTTTCTAAAGATAGTAACATACTTCGTATAAAAAATGAGCAATAACATAACAAATCTACGTAAAGTATGTTATTTTTGATAATATATACATCTATTTATTTTATGTTTTTTCGTGTTTATTTTTAAATAACGCACAAAAACGCAAATCAATTATAAAAGTATTTGTCGAATTTCAATACACCACATAAATTAAACTGAATTTAATTCTATAAAATTATTTAAATTTTGAATTATGTTCTGAAATTTTGTAATTTTGCAGAATTATGGGAAAATTAGAAGTTTCATTAGATCATATTGATTATCAGATATTACGCATTATGCAAAATAATGCTAGAACTAATAATGCAGATATAGCCCGCGAATTAGGAATGGCTCCTTCGGCTATTTTGGAACGCGTTAAGAAATTAGAGCAAAAAGAAGTGATTTTACAATACAATGCCAAGATCAACCCTGTGGCTTTAGACCAAAATTTACTTTCTTTTATATTTATTAAAACATCTGATATCATAGGCGAGCAAGGTGTCGCCTATTTATTAGCTGAAATACCTGAAGTGCAAGAAGTGCATGATATCGCAGGAGACGATGGTTATTTAATTAAAGTACGCACAAATGATGCTGCAGGTTTAGTAGACTTGATGCGCAACACATTGGGAAAAATAGAAGGTATCATCTCTACCCGTACAACTATCGTTTTAGAAACTGTAAAAGAAGAACAAAAATTAGTTATTCCAACACAAACAGCATAATGGAAGAAAATAAAGCATCCTTAGCCAAAATTATAGTAGCCTATCTGATTGTATATATCGTTTGGGGATCTACCTTTTTCTTTATTGAGGAGGCTTTGCGATCTTTCACACCTTTTGTATTAGGATCCATTCGATTCATAATCGCAGGTTCGTTATTGATGGGCTATTGCAAATTGCGTGGGTATAAGATTTTTAACAAAGCAGATGTAAAACAAGCTGTATTTGTTGGTTTTTTATTACTATTTGTGGATATGGCTGCCATCATTTGGTCCGAGCAATATATTTCAAGCGGTATTGTATCCATATTATCGGCTGCAACGGCTATTTGGTTTATTATTCTGGATAAGCCCAAGTGGAAAGAAAACTTTTCGAGCATCCCTACCCTTTTGGGATTATTTTTTGGTTTCGCAGGTGTGGTGATGCTATTCGCAGAACAACTAATGACGAATGAAATCCCACAAGAAGAGCGTTCTCAAAATCTTACAGCCATGCTGGTATTGACATGCGGAACTATTGGATGGACCATAGGATCATTGTATTCGAAATATAATCAAAAACCTAAATCAGTAGATAAGGAAAAGAAAAAGGAAGCTTCCTTAAATGTAATGGTCAAAACAGCTTGGCAAATGGTCACTGCTGGTTTTGCTTTCACAATAGTCGCTTTGTTAACTGGAGAATATAGTCGCTTTGATTATACACAGGTTCACGTAGCAGATTGGGGTGCTATGCTTTATTTGGTGCTGATGGGTTCCATATTAGCATTCAGTTCATATATCTGGTTATTGCAAGTTCGGCCTGCCACAGAAGTGAGTACATATGCCTATGTCAATCCTATAGTAGCGTTATTATTGGTTCATTTCTTTACAGACCATCAGGTAACGGTATTACAGATTGCTGGATTGGCAATTGTATTAATTTCCGTCCTCTTAATGAATTGGAACTTATACAAAGACAACAGAACCATACGTGCGATACGTTACCGTAAGAAACTCAAAAAATTACGAAACATGGCACCAAAGAGCAGTATACCGCGCATTGTAGAAGTTGCAGACTTCCAACGAAAACAAAAAGAAAAAGCGGCAAAAAAAGATAGAGAGAAAGAAAAGAGCAATTCATAAGAATTGCTCTTTTCTCTTATGTAAATTTCTTTATAAAGTGCAAAATCAATAATTAATATTTCTCTATATTGTGTTAATTTTATTTGATTTACCAAATAGCCAATTCTTTAAACAATTATATTCTGCACTGAATTTAGACATAATTCTTATGCAACATACAATGGACAGAATTCAGAGGGCATTACTCAAAAAAAAAAAAAAAAAATAATGACAAGTAATCTTAAAATACAACTTAAACCAACAAGAATAATTGACTTACCTATATTGTTTCAATTTTAACTTGATGAGGAAAGTGGATATTTAGCCGCATTTATGCCCTAGGATGTCACAGATGAAGAAGCATATTTAAGCAAATACACTAAATTACTAAGTAATTCAACTGTAAATCATCAAACCATTTGGTTTGAAAACAATATTGTAGGAAGTGTTTCTAAATTTATAATTCATGAAGACAACGAAATTACCTATTGGATAGATAAAAAGTACTGGGGAAAAGGTATTGCTACTCATGCACTAAAATTATTTTTAGCATCGGAAATAGAAAGACCAATTTTCGGAAGAGTGGCTTTTGACAATTTCAGGTCGCAAAAAGTATTAGAAAAATGCGGATTCTTAAAAGTTGGTAGTGACAGAGGATTTGCTAATGCTAGACAAAAATAAATTGAAGAATTTATTTACAAAATAGTTTGACATATAATCATAACCTTTTTGATCGAATACCTAAAGGACTTTAAAAATAAATGTTACAACTGAATTTTAAAAAGATCTATCTAAACTTAATAAAAGCATAATTATTGTGTCCAAATATTTATTATATTGAATAACAATCATAAGGTTTACCTATTGAAATTAATCTATAAAAAGCTACTTAGTTTGAGTAATTTTGTTTGACTAAGCGAGGAAGAGTAAGAGTATGTACATAATTTTTGACACCGAGACCACGGGGTTACCGAAACGTTGGGACGCGCCTATCACAGACACAGACAATTGGCCAAGATGTATTCAGATTGCATGGCAGCTACATGATGCTATGGGGAATCTGATCGAACATCAGGATTATTTGATCAAACCTGATGGCTTCAACATTCCATTTGACTCGGAAAAAGTACACGGTATTTCGACAGAATTAGCGACGGAACAAGGTGTACCTTTGCAAGATGTGTTGGTTAAGTTCAATGAAGCACTAGCCAAAGCGAAGTTTGTTGTAGGTCAGAATATTGGTTTCGATATTAACATTATGGGCTGTGAGTTATACCGTTACGGTGTAGACTCTCCTATGGCAAGTATGCCTGTATTGGATACCTGTACCGAAGTTACTGCCGATCTATTAAAATTGCCAGGAGGACGTGGTGGAAGATACAAACTACCTAACTTGACCGAACTTCACTCCTACTTATTTGGAGTTCCTTTTGCCGAAGCGCACAATGCAACAGCCGATGTGGAAGCAACCACACGCTGTTTCTTTGAGTTAGTACGTCGTGAAGTTTTTACTCCAGAAGAACTTCAAGTAGATACAGGTTACTTCGTTGATTTCAAACAACATAATCCGTCTGTAATTCCTACGGTTGGATTAAAACATATCAACTTAAAAGCAGCTTCGGATGCAATACGTAGCCGTGACCAATCTTATTCTGTTGTCGAAGTTGATTCCGAGAAATTAGAGGCACTTGAGCATGCTGCTTTTGCACATTTGCATAACCATTCACAGTTTTCCGTCTTACAATCTACCATTTCTATTGGTGATTTAGTTTCTGCTGCCGCAAAATATAATATGCCAGCAGTTGCCATGACCGATCATGGTAATATGATGGGTGCGTTTCACTTTGTGAGCAAAGTTTTAGGACATAACAAAGAGATTGAAGCGAAAAATAAAGAGGCTATTGAATCAGGAGAAGAACCAACAAGCCAAATCATTAAGCCTATTGTAGGTTGTGAATTTTACATATGTGACGATCGTAAAGATAAAACCCGCAAAGACAATGGCTATCAAGTTGTTTTCTTAGCAAAAAATAAAGCCGGTTATCACAATTTAGCCAAAATGGCTTCTATCGCTTATACAGAAGGTTTTTATTATGTACCTCGTATTGATAAATCTGTAGTAGAGCAATACAAGGAAAACTTAATTGTTCTGTCAGGTAACTTGCAAGGAGAGATCCCTAATAAGGTATTAAATATAGGTGAGAATCAAGCGGAAGAAGCGCTTCTGTGGTGGAAAGAACAGTTTGGCGATGATTTTTATATGGAAATCATGCGTCATGGTCAAGAAGACGAGAACCGTGTCAATGAAACCTTAATTTCTTTGGCTAATAAGCACAATGTTAAGCTTATTGCGACCAACAATACCTACTACGTCAACAAAGCGGATGCCCACGCGCACGATATTTTATTGTGTGTAAAAGATGGCGAAAAGCTATCAACCCCTGTTGGACGTGGTCGTGGCTTCCGTTTCGGAATGCCGAACCAAGAGTATTATTTCAAATCTGCCGAAGAGATGAAAAAGGCATTTGTGGATTTACCAGATGCTATTATCAATATTCAGGAGGTTTTAGATAAAATTGAGATTTATTCGCTAAACCGTGATGTCTTGCTTCCGAAATTCGAAATTCCAGAAGAATTTCAACACCCAGATGATGAATTGGACGGCGGAAAACGTGGCGAAAATGCTTTTTTACGTCACTTAACTTATGAAGGTGCGAAAAGAAGATACAAAGAGCTAACTGAAGAAGTTGTAGAACGACTTGATTTCGAATTAGCGACAATTGAACGTACTGGATACCCAGGTTATTTCTTAATTGTACAAGATTTTATTGCGGCAGCGCGAAATATGGGTGTATCCGTTGGTCCAGGTCGTGGTTCGGCAGCGGGTTCGGCAGTAGCCTATTGTTTGGGAATTACCAATTTGGATCCTATCATGTACGACCTCCTTTTTGAGCGTTTCTTGAATCCTGACCGTGTGTCCATGCCCGATATTGATATTGACTTTGATGATGAAGGTCGTGGTCGCGTAATGCAGTATGTAATTGATAAATATGGTGCTTCGCAAGTAGCCCAAATCATTACTTACGGTACGATGGCGGCAAAATCATCTATCAAGGATACAGGCCGTGTATTGGATTTACCTTTGGCAGATACCAACGAAATTGCGAAGCTAATTCCAAATTTGAAGTTGAGCAAAATCTTCAATATGGACGAAAAAGCATTGAAAGATGTGCTTCGTGCAGAAGAATTTGAAGCTGTCAATAAATTAAAATCCATTGCGGATGGTGCTGGTTTAGAAGCTGAGACAATAAAACAAGCAAGGGTGCTTGAAGGATCGATGCGTAATACAGGTATTCACGCCTGTGGAGTAATCATTACACCAGATGATATCACGAATTTTGTTCCTGTTTCCTTAGCAAAAGATTCCGACTTATATGTTACGCAGTTTGACAACTCGGTTGTAGAAAGTGCTGGTTTATTAAAAATGGACTTCTTGGGGTTAAAAACATTGACCCTGATAAAAGATACTGTAGCCAACGTTCGTTTAAGACATGGTATAGAATTAGATCCAGACAACTTCCCTATCGACGACGAACTGACTTACGAGCTTTTCCAACGTGGTGAAACCATCGGGGTATTCCAATACGAATCTCCGGGTATGCAGAAATACATGAAGGAACTGAAGCCCACAGTTTTCGCCGATTTGATTGCCATGAACGCCTTGTATCGGCCAGGCCCAATGGAATATATTCCTTCATTTATTAAGCGTAAACATGGAATTGAACCTATTACTTATGACTTGGATGCTTGTGAGGAGTACCTGAAAGAAACTTACGGTATTACCGTATACCAAGAGCAGGTAATGCTTTTATCCCAAAAATTGGCGGGATTCTCCAAAGGTGATGCCGACGTTTTGCGTAAGGCAATGGGTAAAAAGCAAAAGGCTGTCCTGGACAAAATGAAGCCTAAATTTGTCAACCAAGCAGCGGAAAAAGGCCACAATCCAAAAGTGTTAGAAAAGATTTGGACTGACTGGGAAGCTTTTGCGAGTTACGCTTTCAACAAATCCCACTCCACGTGTTATGCTTGGGTAGCATACCAAACGGCTTATTTAAAAGCACACTATCCAGCAGAATATATGGCGGCTGTTCTTTCCAACAACATGAACGATATCAAACAGGTAACGTTCTTTATGGAGGAATGTAAACGCATGGGATTAACGGTATTGGGACCTGATGTCAACGAATCGCACTATAAATTTACTGTAAATGAAAGCGGTGCGATCCGTTTCGGTATTGGAGCGGTCAAAGGTGTTGGAGCTGGAGCTGTGGACACCATCGTTCAAACACGCGAAGAAAGTCCTTATAAGTCTATCTTCGACTTTGCTAAACGTATCGACTTACGTGCTGCGAATAAAAAAGCATTTGAATCCTTAGCATATGCGGGTGGATTTGACGGTTTTACGGATACACATCGTGCGCAATACTTCTTTAAGGATGGTGACAATACAACAGGTATCGAGAAAGCGATTAAATTTGCCCAAAGATTTAAAGAGAACGAAAATTCAGCACAAGCCTCACTCTTCGGAGGTGGAGCTGCCACCGCTTTACCAGAACCCGTCTTAGCTCCTTGTCAACCTTGGGGATTAATTGAAAAATTGAAATACGAGAAAGATGTGATAGGAATTTACTTGACCTCTCACCCACTCGACAACTATAAATTTGAAATTGAACACTTCTGCCACAACAAAGTATCGGAGCTACAACTTATTAATAAAGTAAAAGCTTCAGAAGTAGAAGAAGAAGTGCTGTTGGAATTTAATAAAATCAAGAACAAAGAAATCATCATTGGCGGCATTATTGCCAATGTAGCGCATAGAGTCTCAAAAGCGGGTAAGCCCTTCGGTTCTTTCATTATTGAAGATTACTCAGATTCCTACGATATTGCAATTTTTGGTGAAGATTACGTCAAGTTCAAAAGCTACTTAGAAGATGGTTATTTTGTACAAATCCGTGGATTAGTGCAAGAAAGATTCCGACAAGTTGGTAATTGGGGTTTTGAACTGAAAAGCATTCAGTTGCTTTCAGAACTACGCGACAAATTCGCGAAGAATTTTACCATTCAAATCGCATTACATCAATTAAATGACGAAATGATTTACAAGATCCATGATTTGGTAGAGTCTACGGTGGTTGAAGGCGAAGTGGCCAATTGCTCATTAAAATTCATGGTTGTAGATGTCAAAGACAATATTGCGGTAGAAATGCCAGCAAAGTCTACGAAGATAAAAATCACGAATGAATTACTTGAAACTATTGAGAAAATGGAAGGTGTAAAGTATAAATTAAATTGATAGGGTATAGATATTATTACATTTGAATTACGATATATATTCCCTTCAAATAGCTATATTTGTTTTGAATAAATTTAAATAGAGTATTATTATGGCATTAGAAATTACAGATAGCAACTTCGAAGAGCTTGTATTAAAAGCAGATAAACCAGTGTTGATCGATTTTTGGGCAGAATGGTGTGGTCCATGTCGTATGGTTGGTCCTGTGGTTGACGAAATTGCTAACGAATACGAAGGTAAAGCTGTTGTTGGTAAAGTAAACGTAGACAACAACCCAGATATTTCAGTTCGTTTTGGTATCAGAAATATCCCTGCTTTATTATTCTTCAAAAACGGTGAAATTGTTGACAAACAAATTGGCGCAGTGCCTAAATCTGTTTTAACGGAAAAATTAGAAAAACAATTGTAATCAATATAGTTTGATACAAAAAATAAAGGGATTCAATATCGAATCCCTTTATTTTTGTCCTTATTTTAAAGCAAATATATCTGTTACGCCTAAAAGTTTTCTTGCTGTAAAACCTTCTGCATACGGAACCTGAATATTACGTCCCAATTCGCGTCCTCGTCCTCTAGTTGACTCCATAAAGTCAGGAGAAGAAATGTAGGTTTGAGGTCCATCCTCTTCACTAGCCGAATTAAATTGTGTTTTATAAGCTAAAATAGATTGCTCCTTAATATTCCAATATTCCGTTACATCCAACAAAATATCAGGTTGAATATATTTATCCTGGATTAATTGCAATTGTAATCTTGGACGAAAAGGCTCTTGGAGCATCCCTTCCAATTTTGTCTCTATACGTCTTAAGCCAGCTAAGAACAAAGCATCATTCACTAATTTACTCGCGCGACCATGATCTGGATGACGATCATCCAACGCGTTGGTAATGACAATTTCAGGCTGATATTTACGAATAGCTTGGATAATTACCAATTGAGATCCTTCATTATTTTGGAAAAAACCATCGCGTAATTCTAAATTCTCTCGAACAGCCACTCCCAAAATTCTGGCTGCATCTGCGGCTTCTTCTGCCCGCGTTATAGCCGTACCACGAGTACCTAACTCCCCACGTGTTAAATCAATAATTCCAACTTTTTTGCCTTCGGCAACATATTTCGCAATGGTACCTCCTGCTCCTAACTCCGCATCGTCAGGGTGAACAGTCATCACCAATAAGTCTAATTTCATAATCCTAAAATTTTCTCAAATATACGGATAATGAGGAATTTTACTTTTGCAATAAAGATTCGATTTGTCTAATTATTGTAGAAGATAAGGGACTGGTAAACGAATAGTAGAAGTCAACAACTTTACCATCCCTGTCTATAAGATACTTATGAAAATTCCAAAGAGGAACACTATTGACTACCCCATTCTCATCCTTGTCAGAAAGAAACTTGTATAGAGGATCTACAAATTCCCCTTTGATGTGAATACGTTTAAAAACTGGAAAAGTAATTCCTTCTTGAATACGACAATAAGTTTCCAGATTTAGTCCCGTGCGAGGTTCTTGATTCGCAAAATCATTGGATGGAAAAGCTAAAATTTCAAAACCCTGATCCTTATATTGTTGATATAACTTTTCTAAAGTTTTAAATTGTTTACGAAAGTAACAGCCACTAGCCGTATTAACAATCAAAAGCACCTTACCTTGAAAATCCGATAATGATTTATAATTACCAGAAAACTCTAGTGCTTTGAAATCATATATCGTTTTTGTACTCATAATGAATTCCTATTGAAAGGGTTTATTAATAGGTCGCAAAATTTCATATTCGCGAATAATGTTTTCTATTTCGTAATCCTCTTGCGGATCGTAAGTACTTTTTAGATTATGACCAAACATACGCGCCACACCTTGATAAACGAAAGCTGTAATATTGCCTTTCATATCTTTTACCAAATCGTAACTCGTATTTCCTGTTTGTCGTTCGATTAATTTGATCAAGATTTTACCTTGTGAAATAGATAAATCCTTAACCTCATTATTTATTTTTTCTTTAATCTCTCGCTCACAAGCTTTGATTAGCGCTTTTTCTTCTTTCTTCGAATTTGCTAATGCTAATTCTCTATCCAATTGCTCGTATCTCTTTTGCGCATAAATTGCATAAGGTAAGACACGCAAAACATTACGCTTTAAACGCAAATAGCGTTCTTTATCTACGATGGACTTCCATTTCCGCTCAGCATATACATATACTGTCTCGATAGGAAACCAAGGCAACACCTCTCCTGTTTCTAATTTCGTAGTTCCATAATAGGCTAAAGTCTCAGGATTTCCTGCACCATAATGCGGAACTGTTAATGGTGTCATAGCTTGCTGCCCTTTACAAACAGTTTGTAAAAGTAACATCAAAAATATTCCAAAACATATTTTTTGTAGACGAAACATTAACATTTTCAACTTTAACTCCAACAATGAAAGAATTAATCTTTATATTTATACATGAATAGGTGCCTATATTATCTGCTTATTCATTATTGGATAAAAATAACTTTTTTGACGGAGATTTCGAAATTTTTTAAGAGGTTCTTATGGAAGAATATGTGATTGATATTGAAGCGGAAAACAAAGAAATAAGAAAACGATATAGAGCATTACTACGGGCTTGTAAACCAACACTACAAAAGGGCGATAAACAAGAAATAAGAAAAGCTTTTGATTTAGCATTAGAAAGTCACAAAGAGATGCGTAGAAAGTCGGGGGAACCGTATATCTACCATCCTATTGCTGTGGCGCAAATAGCAGCTGAGGAGATTGGGCTGGGTACAACTTCTATTGTCTGTGCTTTACTCCATGATGTCGTGGAGGATACTTCCATTACCCTAGAGGAAATTGAAGCGAGATTTGGTAAAAAAGTAGCCCGAATCATAGATGGACTGACTAAAATTTCGGGGGTATTCGACCCTAATAGTTCTATTCAAGCGGAAAATTTCCGCAAAATGTTATTGACACTTGCTGATGATGTTCGTGTCATCTTAATCAAGTTAGCTGACCGTTTGCATAATATGCGTACCATGGAATTCATGGCGCGACACAAACAGTTAAAAATAGCTTCTGAAACAAGTTACCTTTATGCTCCTTTAGCACATCGCCTTGGTTTGTATGCGATAAAATCTGAATTAGAAGATTTATCGATGAAATATACCGACCCAGATACCTATAAATTTATTGCTAAGAAGCTTAATGAAAAGAAAGCAGAACGCGAAAAATTTATTGCGGACTTTATTTCTCCTGTGAAAGAAATTTTGTTAGATCAAGATATTAAAGCGGATGTTTTTGGTAGACCAAAATCTATACACTCCATTTGGAATAAAATGCGTAAGAAATCTATTCCATTTGAAGAAGTGTATGATTTATTTGCTATCCGTGTCATTATCGATACCGAATACGAAAAAGAAAAAACAGAATGTTGGAAGGTTTATTCCATTATAACGGATCTTTATCGTCCTAATCCAGATCGCTTGCGTGACTGGGTGTCCACGCCAAAAGGTAACGGTTATGAGTCTTTGCACACCACGGTAATGGGGCCTCGCGGTCAATGGGTGGAAGTACAAATTCGTACCAGACGTATGAATGAAATCGCGGAAAAAGGTTTTGCTGCACACTGGAAATACAAAGAATCATCCTCGGATAATGGTCTTGACCAATGGATCCAAAAAGTAAGAGATGTATTAAGCAACCCAGAGCAGAATGCTTTGGATTTCTTGGATGATTTCAAGATGAACCTTTTCTCAGATGAGATTTTCATCTTTACTCCAAAAGGTACTTTAATACAATTGCCCAATGGCGCGACTGCTTTAGACTTTGCTTTCGAAATCCATAGTGATATTGGCGCGACTTGTATTGGTGCCAAAGTGAACCATAAATTGGTTCCATTAAGTCATCCTTTGCAAAATGGAGATCAGGTCGAAATTATAACTTCCAGTAAGCAGACACCGAAAGAAGATTGGTTGAGTTTTGTTGTTACAGCCAAAGCTAAATCCAAAATAAAATCATCGCTTAAAGAAGAAAAAAGACGTGTTGCAGAAGATGGGAAAGAGATTTTAGAACGTAAAATGAAATCACTTAAACTCACTTACAACACGGATAACATCAATAAAATAGCAAATTTCTTTAAATATCCGAGTTCTCAAGAACTATTCTATAACGTTGCAAAAGGTGTTATTGATATCAAAAACCTGAGAGATTATGTTGCAAGTGAGAAATCACACGAATTAGCCCAAAATCAATTCAACTCTCACATCTCGGGATTAGTTGAGAAAATTGATAAGAAAAATGCCGATACAATTCTCATTGGAGATGATTTCCAGAAATTAGATTATACACTTGCAGCTTGCTGTAATCCTATTCCAGGAGATGATATTTTTGGTTTCTTAACCGTCAATGAAGGTATAAAAATACACCGGACTTCCTGTCCTAATGCCTCCAAGTTAATGGCTAACTATGGTTACCGTATTTTGAAAGCAAAATGGGCTTCTTCGCAAATTGATCATTCGTTTATTACGGGTATTCGAATTATAGGTATTGATGATGTAGGCTTAGTTAATAAACTCACAAATGTAATTTCGCAAGAATTTAATGTAAACATTCGCTCTTTGAGTATTTCGAGTAATGAAGGAATTTTCGAGGGTAATATTATGGTAAACATTCATAATATTGACCAATTAGAAAGTTTAATAAACCGCTTGAAATTAGTGGCGGGTATTACGAGTGTGACACGTTATGAATCTGAGAATTAATCATATCCTTCTCACAATTCGTAATCATTGAAAAAATAGAATATTATTTGGTAAATTTGCTTAGGAGCAGAAAACAATATGAATCAGGCAGAAAATTACGAGACTGTAAAAAAAATATTTGAGGCTTATTTAGAAAATAAAAATCTAAGAAAGACTCCTGAGCGTTATGCGATTCTTGAAGAGATATACTCACGTACGGACCACTTTGACGTAGAGTCTTTGTACATCCACATGAAAAACAAAAAGTACCGTGTGAGCCGTGCTACAGTATATAACACTCTTGAATTATTAGTTTCTTGTGACTTAGTGACTAAACACCAATTCGGAAGAAATATGGCTCAATTTGAGAAATCATATGGTTATAAACAACATGATCACGTGATTTGTATTGAGTGCAACAAAGTAGTAGAATTTTGTGATCCACGGGTTTACCAAATACAAAGCATGATTGGGGATTTATTGAAATTCGACATCAAGCACCATTCCTTAAATTTATATGGAATTTGCTCTACTTGTCAAGCTATGAAGGGTACGGAACGAAAAGAAGAGGTAGAACAAGTAATTTAAATTTAATTCTCTATACTTTATTAATAATAGTAAATTTGTTCGGAAAATGGACTGACCTATTTTCCGAACATTATTTTTTAATCGAATTTGTACAAAATTTCAATCATAATCTCAAAATAATACGCTATGCAAGTTGATGTGCTATTGGGCTTACAATGGGGCGACGAAGGTAAAGGTAAGATCGTGGATGTATTGTGTCCACAATATGATTTGATCGCTCGTTTCCAAGGGGGTCCTAATGCCGGACACACGTTAGAGTTTGACAACAAAAAATTTGTTTTAAACACTATTCCTTCAGGTATTTTTAATAAAACTACTTTAAATTTAATTGGTAATGGTGTTGTTATCGACCCTATCATTCTTAAAAGAGAATTAGACAATCTTAGAGCGGCTGGCTTTGATCCTGTAGGCGATGGAAAATTGGTGTTAGCACGTAAAGCGCACTTGATTCTTCCTACTCACCAATTATTAGATGCAGCTTCTGAATCTAAAATGGGTGCTGGTAAAATCGGTTCTACATTAAAAGGTATCGGTCCTACTTATATGGACAAAACAGGTCGTAACGGTCTACGTGTCGGTGATACTACATTATCTGACTTCCAAGAACGTTATGAGAAATTGAAAAACAAACACTTAGAAATTCTTTCTCACTACGGCGAAATCCCTGATTTCACAGAGCGTGAAGAAGCTTTCTTAGCGGCTATCGAATTCATCAAATCTATACCTCACGTAGATTCAGAGCATTTGGTAAATTCTTATTTAAAAGAAGGTAAAAAAGTATTGGCTGAAGGAGCTCAAGGTACTTTATTAGACGTTGACTTCGGTTCATATCCTTTCGTTACTTCTTCCAATACAACGACAGCAGGTGCTTGTACTGGTTTGGGTATCGCTCCTAACAAAATTGGCGAAGTATTAGGAATCTTCAAAGCATACTGTACTCGTGTAGGAGGTGGTCCTTTCCCTACAGAATTGGATAACGAAACTGGCGAAAAATTACGTCAATTAGGTCACGAATTCGGTGCGACTACAGGACGTGCTCGTCGTACGGGATGGATTGATATTCCTGCGTTGAAATATGCGATCATGTTGAATGGTGTTACTGAATTAGTGATGATGAAAGCTGACGTATTGGATACGTTTGAAAAAATCTACGCTTGTACACACTATAAATACAATGGTGAGGTTATCGACTACATGCCATATGACATCAACGCGATCAAACCTGAACCTATTCTAGAAGAAATCGAAGGATGGAATCAAGATTTGACTGGTATCCGTAGCAAAGACGAAATCCCTGCGGCATTGGCAAACTATATTGCTTACTTGGAGAAGGCATTAGAAGTGCCAATCAAATATTTGTCAGTAGGTCCAGATCGTACACAAACTATCGTATTGAAATAAGACATGGCAAAAGCCATTTTTGAAGTAAATATTCTGGAATTTGAGGCTAAAGCGTTAGCTTGGGCACAACAATTTGAACAAGTATGTTTTCTTCAATCAAATGGTTATCATGATGAATTTTCATCCATCGAAGCTATCCTAGCTGTAGATGCACAATATATTTTTGAAAGTACTTCAACTGAAACTTTCAAAACATTAGAAAATTTTAAAACCAAGCATCCTAATCAATGGATGTTTGGTTTTTTTGGTTACGATCTCAAGAATGAAATAGAAGGATTAGTAACCTCTTTTTCCAATCCTCTTGCCTTTCCAGATTGCTATTTTTTCATTCCAAAGACTTTAATTAAGTTCTTAAAATCATCTATTGAAATAGAAGCTCCAAATCCAGAAGAAATCTTTGAGGCGATAAAGAATTGTGATGTTAAAGCTTCAATTCATAACTCTTCAAAAATCAAAATTCAACATCGATTAGGAAAAGAAGGATATTTTAAGGCCTTTGAACACTTGATTTCACATATCCAACGCGGTGATATTTACGAAGTTAATTTATGTCAGGAGTTTTATGCAGAGCATGCTAAAATCGATCCGCTTGAAGTTTACCAAAAATTGAATGGAATATCTCCTACTCCATTTTCGACTTTCTTCAAGATTAATGACAAATATATTTTGTCGGCTTCACCTGAACGCTTTTTAGCAAAACGTGGAGAAACCTTAATTTCTCAACCCATAAAAGGTACTGCGCCTCGAGGTAAAAATGAAATAGAAGATCAAGAGAATATCTTCCAGCTACGAAACAATCCAAAAGAAATTGCGGAAAACGTAATGATTGTTGATTTGGTTCGCAATGATATGACCCGTTCCGCTAAACCAGGAACTGTAGCAGCTGAACGCAAATTGGAAGTGCATACTTTCAAACAAGTGCATCAACTTATCTCTACTATCACTTGTACTAAAAGTGAAAATATTAGTGATGTTGAAGCTATCAGAAATATCTTTCCTCCAGGTTCGATGACGGGGGCCCCAAAGATTTCAGCAATGAAATTGTGTGATCGTTATGAAAACTCGAGACGTGGCGTTTATTCGGGAACTGTTGGTTATTTTGCGCCATCAGGAGATTTTGATTTTAATGTCATTATCCGAACTATTCTATACAATCAAACTCAACAATATTTATCCTTTCATACTGGCGGTGCTTTGACTATTGATGCTAATGCAGAAAAAGAATACAATGAATGTCTATTGAAAGCTTCAGCTATTCTGCAGACACTAAATTCTTGATATATTTTTCCTGGATTACTTTCGATATTCTTAATTCGAGAAAGCAAAAATTAATATGTAAGATTTCTCCTTACGTCGAAATGACGTTATAAAAAAGTTGCTAATTGCAGAAGTCAAGAAATGTTGAAGTTGTTCTTTAAATTGATATCATCGTCATTTTGAATGAAGTAATACAGAATGAGAAATCTAATGATAGATTTCTTCCATTCGGTCGAAGAGATAGAAAATTTATACAGCACAAAAAATCCTTCTTCATTGTGATAATCGGTCAGAACTCTTACATTTACGATGAAATAAATTAAATATGGCTCTTAATTACGTTTGGGTATTTTTCTTCCTTATTACCTTTGTGGTAGCACTTGTAAAGTTAATCGGTGGCGATACCGAAGTTTTTCAAAATATCGTAAAATCCTTATTTGATAGTGCAGCAAACGGAGCTACAATTTCCCTGGGACTGATTGGTATGATGACCTTCGCTTTGGGTATTATGAAAATCGGTGAAAAAGGTGGAATGATCAATGTTTTTGCTAGATTAGTTGGCCCATTCTTTAATAAATTATTTCCTGAAATTCCAAAAAACCACCCCGCTTTGGGTTCTATTTTAATGAACTTCTCTGCAAATGCTTTGGGTTTGGACAATGCTGCTACTCCGCTTGGATTGAAAGCAATGAAAGAATTACAAGAACTTAATCCTAAAAAAGACACCGCAAGCAACGCGCAAATTATGTTTATTGTGCTGAATGCATCGAGTCTGACGTTGCTCCCAATATCTATTATGGCTTACCGTCAGGAAGCTGGAGCAGCACAGCCTTCAGATGTATTTTTGCCTATACTTATAGCTACATTTTTTTCCACTTTAT
The DNA here is from genome assembly GCF_014692495.1 of Sphingobacterium litopenaei. Taxonomy (GTDB): domain Bacteria; phylum Bacteroidota; class Bacteroidia; order Sphingobacteriales; family Sphingobacteriaceae; genus Sphingobacterium; species Sphingobacterium litopenaei. Next base: position 35,943 of record NZ_JACOIJ010000018.1, read on the forward strand.
CGGCATTAATTTTAGTATCTATTTACCAAAAGATCAACCTATTCAATAAAACCATCTTATTGTATTTAGGAACTTTATCTGCTGCAATTGGTGGATTATTATATTATTTCTCTACTTTACAACAGGCAGAAATCGAAGTAATTTCCAAAGTTGTAGGAAACGTAACTTTATTTTCCATTTTTATATCCTTTATAGCTTTAGCCTTTTATAAAAAGATTAATGTCTATGATGCTTTTATTGAAGGTGCAAAAGAAGGATTTTCAGTTGCCGTAAATATAATACCTTATTTAGTAGCCATTTTAGTCGCCATCGCTGTATTTAGAGCTTCAGGCACCATGGACTATTTAGTGCAAGGTATCTCATATTTAATAGCAAGTGTAGGCTTAGATACTTCATTCGTAGAAGCTTTGCCTGTTGCATTTATGAAGCCTTTGAGTGGCTCAGGGGCACGCGGATTAATGGTTGATTTGATGAATGCCAATGGTGCTGATGATTTTGCTTCGCGTGTAGCCTGTGTAATTCAAGGATCTACGGAAACTACATTCTATGTATTAGCTGTTTATTTTGGATCTGTAGCTATCAAAAACACGAGACATGCTTTGCCTTGCGCATTGATTTCTGAATTTGTTGGTGTAGTAGCAGCCATCATCGTGGCTTATGTATTTTTTGGATAACCTAGAACATTTATATTATGAAAACTATAGCATTAATTGCACATGACGGTAAAAAAGCTGAAATGGTCGCTTTTGTGAAAGATCATATTGAGTTTTTAAAAAAAGCACATATTGTAGCAACAGGAACTACTGGTGGCTTTGTACAACAAACAGGTTTGGATGTTGAACTAAAGCTTAGCGGTCCTAAAGGAGGTGATGCACAGATCGCTGCAATGGCTGCTGAAGGAAAAATTGCTGGTATTATTTTCTTCCGTGATCCTCTAGGCAAACATCCACATGAACCTGATATTCAAATGTTAATGCGTATTTCAGATTTATATAATGTACCTTTAGCAACAAATCCTGCTACTGGTTCATTAATTATCGCAGGGCTTCTAGATTAATTATATCGCAATTCTTGTACTATTATTTAGTACAAGAATGTATATTTGCCCGATTATTTATGAAAAGATAAGATAGATGTCGTCAATTCAAGAAGAAAAATTATTGAGTAGTCCTTATCAAGATTTTGATAGAGCGGAATGGAAAGGACTAAATGGACACTTCAATCACAGCTTGAATTCTGATGATATAGATCAGTTGCATGCCGTGAATGAACCGCTAAATACAGAAGAAATTGAAGAAATATACTTCCCTTTAGCGCATCTCATTGACATTCATATCCGAAATTATGAAGCTATCCGCAATAGCAGCAACAGTTTCTTTCAACGTAATCAAAAGAAATTACCTTTCATTATTGGTATAGCAGGTTCAGTCGCAGTAGGAAAAAGTACTACCGCTCGGGTATTACAGAAAGTACTTTCTTTTCTTCCAAACAAACCAAAAGTATCTTTAGTTACTACGGATGGTTTCTTATACCCTAATCGCATTCTATCCGAGCGTGGGATTTTAAATCGCAAAGGATTTCCAGAAAGTTATGATACTAAAAAATTGCTAAACTTTCTTACGGCAGTCAAAAGTGGAATTTCTACGCATATCGTACCTGTTTATTCGCATTTGGAATACGATATACTACCAGATGACACCTTATTGATTGAAAATCCCGATATTTTAATTGTAGAGGGCATAAATGTCTTGCAGGTCAATTCCCAAAAGGGACAAAGCAATAAAGTCTTTGTGTCTGATTTCTTCGATTTTTCTATTTATGTGGACGCCAAGGAAGATGATATAATAGAATGGTATATCAGCCGTTTCGAGTCACTTCGCGCAACTGCCTTCCAAGATCCAAATTCATACTTTCACAAATATGCCAACCTCACATTAGAAGAAAGTAAACAAATGGCATTTCAGATTTGGACAGAAATCAATAAACCCAACTTGCACAATAACATCTTACCTACTAAATATAGAGCAGATTTGATTTTACAAAAAGGATCTAATCACTTTGTAGAAAACGTAAAGGTTAGGAAGATTTAGTACGAGCATGCTCGAAAATTAAAATTTCCCGAAGTACTTCATTTTCTACTTCACGGTGCAGTTTATTACTGCTACTTATCGCATACAATTCTAATTTGTAACGTACAAAATCTTTTCCAATCTCTTGAACCTGAAGAGCTGGAGGCATATTGGCATCCAGATTTGGATGATTGATTAATACGCTTTGAATTTCCTTTTCCAATGTTGCGACATCCGTCGCTACATATAAAGGCAATTCGAATTTTACAGTGAATAAGTTTGAACGATGTGCGGAAAGATTAACCATCGAATTCGTAAATACGAGATTATTGGGCACCATTACAATATCGTCCTCTTCGTTTTGCAACAAGATATTTGCGAAAGTAATATCCACAATCCTACCCTTATGTTCGCCAACTTTGATGCGATCTCCTACCGATAATTGATCAGAAAACATAATAAACAATCCGCTCAGCATATTAGTAATATAATCTCTAAACAATACCGCTATAGCCATGGCAACTATTGTTAAGCTTGTTACAAACTCCACCGGATTAATTCCGAATGCCACCATCACTGCGATGATAAATAATACGGTATTTAGCACTGCGGTCAATCTATTAATCCCAAGAACAAAGTTACCACGTACAGCGCGATTAGCATGGCGTGCATTATACACCGAAATTACTATATAACGTAAAATTGATAATACAATACTGGGTACTAAAAAAGTGTTTATTCCTTTCAGAACCTGATGTAATAGTTGATTATCCTTAGTAGCAGGAAACATATTATAGACTGTAATCGAAATGATAACAGCAATGATTTTCAATATAAAAACAACAGGGAAATTCATTTTTTTAGTTTCGTCAGTGAACATAAATACCTTTATCTGCAAAACACTAAACTACTAATTTTTTGAATATCAACAGCATTAATCTATCGTCGAAAACAGTTTTAAATTAATTAAAAATACAGTAACTTAGCCAGAATAAACGACAGCGTTATTTTATATGAATACGACATTTGATTTTGAAAAGCCGATTGCAGATTTGCAAACACAAATAGAGAAAGTTAATCAAGTAGCGGAAAAAACTAAAGTAGACATGAGTGCTACCGTTCGCGAATTGGAAGAGAAGCTAGAACAAACCAAAATAGATATATACAAAAACATGACTGGATGGCAAAAAGTACAGATGTCTAGACATCCAGAAAGACCACAGACTTTTGACTATATCGAGATGATCTGTGATGAATTTGTAGAATTACATGGTGATCGTACCGTAAAAGATGACAAAGCTATCGTAGGTGGTTTTGCGTCAATCGGAGGCCAATCCGTAATGGTTATCGGACACCAAAAAGGTAAAAACACAAAAGAAAGACAATACCGTAACTTTGGTATGGCGAATCCTGAAGGCTATCGCAAAGCTTTACGTTTAATGAAAATGGCCGAAAAATTCAATAAACCTATCGTTACCTTAATCGATACAATGGGTGCTTACCCTGGATTAGAGGCTGAAGAAAGAGGTCAAGGTGAAGCGATTGCACGCAACTTATTGGAAATGTCTGTATTGAAAGTTCCAGTAATCTGTATTGTAATTGGTGAAGGTGCTTCGGGTGGAGCATTAGGTATAGGTATTGGAGATCGCGTATACATGATGGAAAACACATGGTATTCTGTAATATCTCCAGAATCTTGTTCTTCGATCTTATGGAGAAGCTGGGACCACAAAGAACGCGCTGCAGAAGCATTGAAACTAACGGGTGAAGATATGTTGTCAAATGGTTTGATCGATGGCATCATCCCAGAACCATTGGGCGGCGCACACCAAAATCCAGAAGAGGCAGCGGCGAATGTAAAAGCACAGATCTTAGCCGATTTAACTATCCTTGGTGTAAAAGATTCGGAAACCTTAGTGGCTGAAAGAATTGATAAATTCAGCAAAATGGGTGTAGTCAACGAATAACACAATTTGTTCTAATATACATAGCAACAAAAGCCTTCAAAAATTTTGAAGGCTTTTGTTTTGAATTAAGTTTAAGGTATAAAAAATGCGGAGCTTTTGAAACTCCGCATTTTTAGTAATTGCAAATTTAAATTATTTAGTTTCTTCAGGAAGAAGGATAAATTTAAATAACTTATCCTCTTTCAAGTATTTCTCTGCAACCGCTTTAACAGATGAGATATTTACTTTTTTCAATTTCTCTAAATATTTCAACATTGCAGTAGGATTTTCTTTCAAGCGGTAAGCTCCAGAAATTTCACCCAACCAGTAATTGTTTTCTTTCAAATCCAATTCGTATTGACGCGTTTTTTCAATGATGAATTTATCCAAATCTACTTGCGTAGGACCATTTTTCTTGATCTTGTTGATTTCATCCAAAGCAGAATTAATCAAAGATTGATATTTATCCAAACTTGTTCCGAAACCAATATTGAAAGAATATCTACCTGTTGGGAATTTAGAATATGATGCAGAAGCTCCTGTACCATATACACCACTTTCATCTTCACGCAAACGCTCTAACAATTTAATAGAAAGAACAGATTCCAAAGCATCCATATTGATGTTTTCATCATCATTATATGTGTAATCACCCAAGAAAGCAAGACTTACTTGTGCTTTTGCTTCTTTACCTTTGTTTACTACAACCTCAACACCTTTTGCCGGAGGTAAGATTTTTAAATCTCTAGCCTCTTCTGGTTTATTTGATGATGGCAGCGAAGCTAAATATTGTTCTAAATAAGGTTTTAAATCTTCCTCATTGAATGAACCTACAATAGTAAAGGTGAAACCTGAAGCATCCGCAAATCTTTCTTTAAAAATTTCTAATGTTCTTTCTTTAGAAATTGATTTTATTTGCTCTGGTGAAGCATTATTCTTACGAATGTTGTCACCATACAAGGCTTTGTTGATAGCTGTCTGGAATACAAAACGAGGTTCGCTTTCTCTGTTTTCCATTGAAGCGATAGTTTTCGCAATGATACCTTGGAAAATATCTTCATCCAAACGTGGTTCTGTGAAATAGGCATGAATTAATTCAAAAGCTGTTTTCAAACCTTCTTTGTCAGTACTACCCGACACACCTTCGAATCGTTCACTGATGTAAGGAGAAATCCCCACGTTTTTACCTGCTAAATATTTACGAATCTCAACAGCATTTAATTGACCAACACCAGAAGAATTAACAATACCAGCCGCGTTTGAAGCATTGAAATAATCTTTATCATCGTACAACGAATGACCACCTTCGCTGAAAGCAGAAATTAAAATCTGATCATTTTTGAATGTTGTAGGTTTTAAAATTACTTTCACTCCATTGCTCAATGTCAATTCTTTCGAACCAATTGCATCAATTGCTTTAACAGACTTAATAGTACCTTTAACTGGTTCTTTAGACAACAGTGGTAAATCAGAAACTTGATCCTCATAGGCTGTCAAAGTTTCTTTATTTACGCTTCCTAACCAATTATTAACGATTGCCTCATCTGGCATTTTATCTTTATCTTTTTCAGGACCCATGATGATAATATCACGGTTTGTTTCCGCATAGTATTTATTACCAATTGCTTCCACTTCTTTCAATGTAAGCGAAGGCAATAATTGTTTAGTCAATTGGTAATCCTGTTCAATACTCATTGCCGCCTCACCTCTCAAGAAATGACCTAGGTAATTGTTGACATAAGTGTCCGATTTTACTTTATCACGTTCCTGATAAGCCATTTCATTGCTTTTGCTATACATCGCAATAGCACGTTGGAATTCACTTTCGGTAATACCGAATTGCTCAAAACGCTTTAATTCTCTATAAACTGTTTGGATACTTGCTTCCAATTGATTTGGTTTAGGCACAGCCACCAAAGTCATCGCATCAAATACATCTAAAACTCCGTCCACACTTACAAATGCTTGCAAAAATGGCGCGTCTGGTTTTTGACTAATTTCTCTCAAACGAGCATTGATAACTTGGTTGAATACACCTTTAATTAATGAAGTGCGGTAATCGCCTACAGATTTAACCTCAGATTTTGGATGCTTGATTAAAACACGCGCTACTGTTTGCGGCATTTCTGGATCAGTAATCACTTTAAATTGATTTTTATTCAACAAATCAATTCCAAACTGCTTACGTTCTGCTGGTTTCTTAACCACTTTCATATCCGAGAACAAACGAACGACTTCTTTTTCCATTTGTTGTGGATCGATATCACCTACGATGATGATGGATTGTAAGTCTGGTCTATACCATCTTTGGTGAAAATCACGAATCAATTGGTGTTTGAAACCCATCACTACTTCTTCTGTACCAATTGGAAGACGGTTTGAATATAATGATCCATTCAATAGCACAGGTAACATTTGTTCTTGCATGCGTTGACTTGCCCCACGACCACCACGCATTTCTTCCATAATGATACCGCGTTCTTTATCAATTTCGTCCGAAGACAATAAAGCATCTTGTGCCCAATCACGCATTACTTGAAGACCATTTTTCAATAATTCAGGATCGTCCGAAGGAATTGGCAATTGGTATACCGTTTCATTGAAACCTGTATACGCATTTAAATCCGAACCAAAACGTACTCCTGCTTTTTGTAGATAATCCACTAATTCATTTTTTGGGAAGTGCTTCAATCCATTGAAGTTCATGTGCTCCAAAAAGTGAGCTAATCCTCTTTCTTCTTCCTTCTCAAGAATAGACCCTACTTTCACGCCCAAATACATTGTCACACGTTTCTCAGGCTCTGTATTTTTGCGGATATAATATGTAAATCCATTCTTTAATTTGCCAACCTTTACATCTTTGTCAAAAGGTAAAGGACTAGACCATGCTAGTGTATCTTGGCTTAAAATCGTTCTTACTTCTGAAGACAGCGCTGCATTAAAATTAGATTTAGCTTGCAACGAGCTAAATGTAGCTGGCAATAAAAATGCTACTGCTAGAGGTTTTAAAAATTTCATTAATTTAGAGCTTTAAATATTATACAAATTAAATATTAATAATCGATAAGCAAAACACTATCACTGTATTTTTTACATTATTTAAGAGTTGAAGGATGAATTGGGAGGCAATACTGAAAGATTTCAAGAAATTTTTATCGTTTGAACGGAATTTATCTAAAAATTCTATCCTTGCATATATAAATGATGTAGATAAAATCAGAGTGTATGCTGAGGATAATAATATCCCTTTAGAAAAACTATCAACTAAAGACTTTCAAAATTTCCTGGCGTGGATAAACGAATTTAATATTTCCCCTTATTCCCAAGCAAGAATTATATCAGGACTCAAATCATTTTTCAATTTTCTGCAGTTGGAATATAATTTTGAAAATAATCCTGCCTCTTTGATTGAAACGCCCAGATTAGAAAGAAAGATTCCGGATGTATTGGATGTAGCCGATATAGACAACCTCATCAATGCCATTGACCTTTCACAGCCTGAAGGGCCTCGCAATAAAGCCATGCTCGAGGTATTATATGGCTGTGGATTACGTGTAAGCGAATTGATTGATTTAAAAATCTCCAACCTCCATCTGGAGGTGGAATTTATTAAGATCGAAGGAAAAGGCAATAAAGAGAGGTTAATCCCAATCGGTCATCAAGCTATCAAGTATTTAAAGATCTATTTGGAGGAATCGCGTCCCCACCTACCTATAAAAGCTGGAAATGAAGATTTCGTATTTTTAAATCGACGGGGTGCGGCCATGACACGTGTCATGGTCTTTATAATTATCAAAGATTTAGCGGCTAAAATAGGCTTACAGAAGAAGATTAGCCCACATACATTCCGTCATAGCTTTGCATCGCATTTGGTCGAAGGAGGTGCGGATTTGCGCGCTGTACAGGATATGCTCGGTCATGAGAGTATTACCACCACCGAAATCTATACACATATAGACAAAGATTATCTGCAATCTATTATCACGCAGTATCACCCAAGGTCATAAAACAGAAAAAGCATCTAGTAAACTAGATGCTTTCTTGTGCACTCCAAGGGAGTCGAACCCCTAACCTTCTGATCCGTAGTCAGACGCTCTATCCAATTGAGCTAGGAATGCTTTAATCTTCAACTTTCAGACTGTATGTCGTTCCGTTTCGATGATGCAAATATGAGGAGATTTTTAATTATTTCAAACTTTTTCTCACTTTTTTTCTACTTTAGAAGCACTTTTTTAGGTATATTACTGATACATAAAGAAATAATTTTTTCAATAAATTTTTATATGGCAGAGCGCATAATTCGATCTGGGAAAGCTCAGATCCACGACATAAACATTTCCTACTACATTAAGAAGGCAACTGAACCCGAAGAAAAGGTCATAATCTTTATCCACGGCTTCCCTTTCAACAAAAATTCATGGAAATATCAACTCGAATCGCTCGAGGACAATATCACCGGTATTGCTATCGATGTACGTGGACATGGATTGAGTACTTCGGGTCATGGATTTTTTAGCATTGATGTATTTGCGAAGGATTTGGAAGCTTTCATGGAGAAACTTGAATTACAGAACGTGGTGCTGTGTGGCGTCAGTATGGGTGGTTATATCGCTTTACGTGCTTACGAACTTTTCCCCGAGAAAATCGCGGGATTAATCCTTTCAGATACACACCACAGAGCTGACGACAATGCAGGCAAACAAAAGCGTTTTGATAGCATACAAGCGATTCTACGCTATGGCCGTAGACCTTTTGCCATTGCTTTTATTGATAACCTTTTTACGAAGAAAACTATTCAAGAAAACGAAGAAGTCATAGATTTAATAAAAAGTAGCATTCGTCGTAATTCAGTAAGGAATATCTGCGCAACACAACTGGCTTTAGCTTCCCGCACAGATTCAACAGAACTACTTTCCAAAATCACAGTTCCTACCCTAATTATCCGTGGTGAACAAGATAAAATTACGCCTAAAGCACTGATGGAAGAATTACATCAAGGAACTAAAAATTCTGTCTTTGTAGAAATACCAAATACAGGACATCTGCCAAATCTCGAAGACCCTTTAGCTTTTAATAGAGAGATAAATGGATTTTTGTTAGAGAGGTTAGGAACCGGCAACATGAAAAGGCACTATAATTTCATTTAACTTAATGGTCAAAATTTATCTCAAACCATTCATAAATAGTTTTAAAAGCTATTAAAACATTGGAATTTAAAAATCCTATGTCTTAGAGTCATTTATATGCAAAATTCGAATATACATAGATTACTTATATCTGCAGCAACCATCTTATGGATAATTACTTCTTTTACTTTATTAGTAGATAAAGAACCTTATTCTAGTCAATCATTATTTATTACCCTAATCCTTCTAATAACTGGGATACTTTATTGGTTAAGATATTATAGGTTAAAAAAAGGATATTATCCAAATATCAATAACATATTAAGCAATTTTAGCTTTAACGGAGGGCGAGTCCTAGTTAATAGTAGATATCTATTAAATCATATCTTAGAATTTTGGACAATATTGTTATTGATAGTAAATATAATCTCTATAGTTTTTTTATCTATTAAAAAAACTATAGAGTTTATTAACCCCAAATAGCTTTCACTATTGGAAATTATTAAATCAATAATGATCGCCTCAATTTTCTATACTCGCTCATTATAATCGCTACAATAAATTTCCCATTTTGGGAAATTACAACTATATTTGTTTAAAATAGAAATACTTGAGAGTTATAGCAAAGAAAATACTTCGAGAGTTTTGGGAAAAACATTCAGGTTGCGAACAGCAACTAAAATCGTGGTATGCTGAAGCTGAAAAAGGGACTTGGAAAAACTTGAATGAATTAAAGCTTGAATATCCAAGTTTAAGTGTTTTAGAAGATAATCGCGTTTGTTTTAATATAAAGGGTAATCATTATCGATTGATTGTTAAAATCAATTTCAGTTATCAAATGATGTGGATTCGCTTTATAGGCTCTCATGCCGAATATGATAAAATAGATGCCAACAAAATTTAAAAGATATGAATGTAAAACCTATCAAAACAGAACAAGATTATATGGAAGCATTAGAAAGATTAGAAGTAATTTTTGATGCTAAACCAGGAACGAAAGAAGGTGATGAATTAGAAATCTTAGGAATCTTGTTGGAAAAATATGAAAATGAAAACTTTCCAATTGAACTTCCTGACCCTATTGAAGCTATAAAATTCCGTATGGAGCAATTAAATTATTCGCAGAATGATTTAGCGGAAATTATCGGTTTAAAAAGTAGAGCTAGCGAAATCTTAAACAAGAAAAGAAAATTATCATTAGAAATGATTCGAAAATTAACAGATAAATTACATATTCCATCTGAAGTGCTAATCCAAGCATATTAACAACAACCCCCAAATAGCTTCCACTATTTGGGGGTTGACTTATAAAAATCTAAAGAATCTTACAATAACTCTTCTACAGTCAAGGCGCCTACCGTAAGATTATTGCGTGGATCGATAATAATACCACGTGCATTACCTGGAAAATCTCGGTTTAAATCAAAAACCACTTCTTCCGCAGCTTTAACGGATACGCGACCAATATCATTTAAACGGATATCTTCATCATAGATGCGTTCTTGTGTATTGACATCAAATTTGTATTGCACTTCAGGGATTTTGATTTTGGTTACTTTAGTCTGATTTTGCAATAAATACACTTGATTTGTATCCAAAGCTTTATTTTCAAACCAAGAGATATTTGCTTCAAAACCACGTTCTGCATACGCAGGTTTATTTGCCGACACGATAAAATCACCACGCGAAATATCTACATCATCCTTTAAATGCAAGACCACCGATTGACCATCATGTGCGGCTTCTAAAAGTTGTTGGCCTAATTCTATGCGTTCTATAGTCGTTTGTACTCCGCTAGGTAAAATGACCACTGACTCTCCTACTTTTAAACCTTCACCAATCACACGACCTGCATACCCTCTATAATCTGGATAATCTGCCGATTGCGGACGAATTACCCATTGCACTGGAAAACGCCATGTATCAAGATTGCTTTCCTCGAATTCCACCTGCTCTAAGTATTCCAATAATGTTGGGCCTTCATACCAAGCAATACGTAAAGATTTATCTACGATATTATCCCCTTTCAAAGCCGAAACGGGAATAAAATCTACATGCTCTAATTTTAAGTTTTTCGCTAGTTGCAAGTAGTCAGCCTTAATAGTTTTATATACATCCTCACTATAATCCACCATGTCCATTTTGTTGACACAAACCAGCACTTGTTTTAAGGATAACAATTTAGCAATAAAGGAGTGACGCTTTGTTTGTTCAATTACACCTTTACGTGCATCAATTAGTATAATAATTAAATCCGAATTCGATGCTCCTGTAATCATATTGCGCGTATATTGGATATGTCCTGGCGCATCCGCAATGATGAACTTACGATTTTCTGTTTGGAAATATTTGTAAGCCACATCAATGGTAATACCTTGTTCACGTTCAGCTTTTAGACCGTCGGTCAAAATAGCCAAATCAACAGTTCCATCATCGTTCTTGCGATTCGCTTTTTGAATAGCCTCCAATTGGTCATCCAGAATCGAGTTGGTATCATATAGCAAACGGCCAATTAAAGTACTTTTTCCATCGTCAACAGAACCAGCCGTTATAAATTTTAGAATATTCATTGTTTACTTAGAATTGAGTAGTGAGTATTGAGATGTGAGACGATTACAAAGTCTAATATCTTATATCTATTGTCTAAAATCTCATATCTCCAGTCTAACATCTATTATCTCCTTAAAAATAACCTTGTTTCTTACGTTCTTCCATCGCAGCTTCGGATACTTTATCATCCATACGTGCACCACGCTCACTTACAGTTGAAGCTTTGATTTCCGCGATAATATCGTCTAATTCTGTTGCCACCGAACCTACAGCAGCCGTACAAGTCATATCACCAACCGTTCTGAAACGCACAGATTTATGTTCGACCAAATCTTCCGAATCTATATTTAGACATTCTGCGGCAGCCATCCATTGACCATTACGCCATACGACATCACGTTCATGACTAAAGTAGATGGAAGGCAACGCAATATTTTCGCGTTTGATGTAACTCCAAACATCCAATTCGGTCCAGTTAGAAATTGGGAAAATACGAACATTCTCTCCTTTATGAATTTTACCATTAAAGATATTCCAAAGTTCTGGACGTTGACGCTTAGGATCCCATTGTCCAAATTCATCACGTACCGAGAAAATACGTTCTTTGGCTCTGGCTTTCTCTTCGTCACGACGTGCACCACCTATACAAGCATCAAAACCGTATTTTTCAATCGTATCCAACAAAGTTACCGTCTGCAATGCATTGCGGCTCGCATTCTTACCTTTCTGTTCGATAACCTTTCCTTGATCAATACTATCTTGCACCAAACCAACAATTAACTTTTCACCTAATTGCTCCACCAACCAATCTCTGTATTGAATAGTTTCTGGGAAATTGTGACCTGTATCAATATGCACTAGTGGAAAAGGAAATTTACCTGGTCTAAATGCTTTTTTAGCTAAATGAACTAATGTAATACTGTCTTTTCCTCCCGAAAATAGCAGTGCAGGATTTTCAAATTGCCCCGCCACCTCACGCAGTATGTAGATGGCTTCCGCCTCCAAATGATCTAAATAATCCATTCTTTACCCTTATTCGTATATATTTTCTTTCTTATGTATCTACTCTTATTTGCTGGTTACGTGCAAGCCGCATTCTTTCTTGCTCTTGTCTTCCCACCACCAGCGCCCAGCACGGAAGTCTTCTCCAGGTGCTACTGCACGGGTACAAGGTTGACAACCAATACTTGGAAAACCTTTATCATGTAAATGATTGTACGGCACATTAAACTGTTTTAAGTGAGATTCAACATCGTTTAATGTCCAATGGAATAAAGGATGTATCTTAATGATCTGATTACCTTCATCCCACTCTATGAAATCCATATCTTCACGATTAGCAGATTGTTCTGCACGAATACCCGTTACCCAGATTTCGTAACCTTGTATCGCACGTTTTAAAGGCTCAATTTTTCGAATAAAACAACATTCTTTTCTATTCTCTATACTTTCATAGAAACTCGATGGTCCTTTTTTAGTGACCATTTCCTCTACTAAAGCCGCTTGCGGATAATACGCCTTTATCGGTAATTTGTAACGTTCTAAAGTTCTGTTCCACACGTAGTAAGTTTCTGGAAATAAACGTCCAGTCTCCAAAGTGAAAACATCGATCTTCCCACCTGCATCAGCAATTAACTGCGTCAGCACCTGATCTTCTATACCGAAAGATGTCGAAAAAACCGCTCTATTACCATAATTATCCGTGATATATTGGATAATTTGTGCAGCATCCAAACCTTGTAAACTTGCTCTCAAATGATCAATCATACCCTATTTCTTACTTACTATATCTTGTGTATGTGCATTTAACTGCTTAATCTTATGTTCCAAATCACCACGCAATTGATTTCTATATTCTTGCAGAAGCTCCAATGTTTCGTCAATTTCTTCAGGCAATATTTCATTAAAAAATTCTTTTAATCGTTTTGCCATTGTCGGTGATTTACCATTTGTCGAAATACCAATTTTTAAGTTTCCTTTTTGGACGATAGACCCTAAATAAAAATCACACAATTCTGGTTTATCTGCTACATTCAATAGAATGTGGCGATTGATCGATAAAGCTCGAATATGTTTATTCAATTCAGGATTATTGCTCGCAACTACAACCAAATCTTTTCCCTCCAAATCCGATTCTTCAAAAAGACGTTGCTCCAATTGAATTGATTCTTTATCTGCGATAAATTCAAAAACTTCGGGAATAACTTCTTCAGCTACGATTTTCACATTCGCTAACGGAGAACTACGAAAAATAGCTTGTAACTTCTCCAAACCAACCGGTCCAGCCCCCACTAAAAGGGTTTGAATCTGGTTCATTTTAACGAAAATTGGAAACAGCGTATTCATTTAAGCTTCTAAATGTTGAATCTCTTGTTTTAACTTTTGGAAAGATTGGTGCTTTGCAACCACTTCACCCAAAACAATAATCGCAGGCACACCTAAAAGATTTTTATGAACTTGCTCCATAATGCTATCTATAGTACCAATTGCTAAACGCTCATTTTCTAACGAACCATTTTGTATCAAAGCAATAGGTAAGTTTCCTTTACCATTATTTTTATATAATTCAATGATCTGTTGTAATTTAGAATAACCCATCAAAACAACTACTGTAGCATTTGTTTTCACCGCATGGTGCAAATCTTCGGATAAACGCCCGTCTGAAGTGGATCCAGTAATTACCCAAAAACTTTCACTAATACCACGATAAGTTAATGGAATTTGTTGTAATCCTGTTAAACCTACAGATGATGAAATCCCAGGTACTACAGCCGTTGGAATATCAAATTGATGAACATAATCCAACTCTTCTCCTCCACGACCAAACACAAACGGATCACCACCTTTCAGTCTTACGACATGACCATGCGTCAACGCATAGTCCACTAATAATTTATTGATGTAGTCTTGTGAGGTAGATAAACGTTCCGCACGTTTACCCACATATATCTTCGTACAAGACTCCTTAGCATAAGTCAATAATTCTTCATTGACCAAAGCATCGTACAGAATCACATCAGCTTCTTTTATAGCTTTTATGCCTTTTAGTGTAATTAAATCGGGGTCACCCGGACCTGCACCAACTAATGTTACAAATGGTTTTACTTCACTCATTCTTCCCTCCTTAACTATTTACTACGCGTAATGATTCTCTACGTTCAGCAGATTCGTAATAAAAAGCTGTCGCCTGCTTGATATATACCTCAGCAAATTCACGCGATGGTTCATATTTATTTATTTGCAATACACGTTCTGAAAATGAAGTTGGGAATGTGAAAATTCCTTCGTTTACATAACGTGCATCGAATTCATTAATTACTGCAGATTGAGTGCTCGAATTAACTCCTTTATCCAATAATAACGCTTTCGCTGTCCACACAAATGCACTGTAGGCATGGTAAATTGCATCTACATACTGATTATTTTCAAAAGCTTTATTCGCCCATTCGATTTTCTCTTCTGACTCCAACAATAGTGTAGCTACTAAATCGATAACCACACCAGCACATTCTCCCACACCAATAGCTGTTTCGAAAGTACCTTCATGACCCCAATCCACAAACTCATCTGCCGTCAAAGTAGTTAAGTCAGAAAGTGGTTTTAATAAGCGGTAGAAATAATCTTTGGTTTGACGATCGTAATACGCATGGAAATTTTCTTCCGCTAATCTATTTTGTTTGTAATCAACCAAAACTAAATCTACTACTTGCAATACACGTTTAGTTGGAACTTTTATAACACGTTCTGCAACACGACCTTTACCATCACCAATTGTACCTCCACCTAACATCACCTGCGCCGCTGGAACTACTTTACCTTCAGCCTTTACCGAACTTCCGTGAAAACCAATATGTGCCAAACCATGTTGACCACAAGAGTTCATACAACCCGAAATTTTGATTTTCAAATCCTGTTCGAACACAAACTCTTCATGGAATTCATGAATATATTGCTCAATGACACGCGCCATTTCCGTAGAATTCGAAATACCCAAATTACAAGTATCCGTACCCGGACAGGTTGTCACATCGGCTGTACTATCAAAACCTGCATTAGCTATGCCTAATTGTGTAAACAAATTGAACAAATGCGGTAATGATTCTTCACGTACATATTTGAAAAGTAAATTTTGATTTTGTGTAATACGAATATCATCTGCGATATGATCACGAATTCCGGCTACCAATTCTCTCGCTTTTGAAGTCGAAATATCACCAGTCAAAATCTTCACATACACACCAAAAAAACCTTTTTGTTTTTGTTCAAAAACATTAGTGGCGCGCCATACTTGATATTTTGCGGCATCAATTGGTTCTACAGCTGTCACTACCGACGTTGGCGCTACAGGCTGCTGTATAGTTTCTCTGTTTACGACAACATATTTATTTTTAATAGCTACTTTTTCTTCTTCAATTAAACGCAATACTTCGTCCAAACCAAGTTTTTGCACTAAATATTTGAAACGCGCTTTATTACGGTTGTTTCGCTCGCCATAACGATCAAATACACGCAAAGTAGCTTCCATGTAAGGAATAATTTGATCTTCTTCCAAGAAATCAAAGATTTCGTGCGCCAATAAAGGCTGAGAACCTAAACCACCACCTAGCAAAACTTTGAAACCTCTTACCTCTTCGCCATTTATAATTTTCACTTTTGGAATAAAACCAAAGTCATGAATGTAAGAGAAAGCAGTATCGCGGTCAGAACTAGAAAAAGAAATTTTAATCTTACGTCCCATTTCTGCACAGATTGGGTTACGCAAGAAATACTCAAAAGTCTTTTGCGCATAAGGTGAAACATCAAATGGTTCCAAAGGATCAATTCCTGCGGTTGGAGACGCCGTAACATTACGTACGGTGTTACCACACGCTTCACGCAAAGTAATATCATCTTCCGCTAATTTAGCCCACAACTCTGGTGTTTTATCCAAACTAACATAGTGTATTTGTATATCTTGACGAGTAGTCAAGTGCAGATTTTTGGAAGCATATTCATCAGAAATATCTGCAATTTTCAATATTTGCTTAAATGTAACTTTCCCAAATGGTAATTTAATGCGTACCATTTGCACACCTGGCTGACGCTGTCCGTACACTCCTCTTGCCAATCGTAGTGACCTGAATTTCTCATCCGGAATTAATCCTTCTTGATACGCTCTAATCTTACGCTCAAGCTCTATAATCTCTTGCTCTACAACTGGGTTTTCTAATTCTGTTCTAAAACTTTGCATGGTTTAAAGTAAGTAGCATTCCTCGTTTAAATCTCTTCAAATGGTTACTTTTTCAAATAACGCGTGACAAAGGTAAAAAATAAAACCTATAAAAGCTATATATTCTACCAATTTAGTATATATTTGTAGAAATATTTTAATTTATAATATTGGTAAATATAATTAATGAAATTAACAAAATCATTAACTAAAGCCTTAATTCTTTCAATTATCTTCAGCGGTTGCGCACCGAAAGTCAAAGAGGGATACGACGAAAAGACCGGATATGTGGGTAATATTTCCATTTCTGGGGCATTCGCATTGTATCCAATCGTAGTATTATGGGGCGAGGATTTTAAAAAGTTGAATCCAAATGTACGCTTCAATATTTCAGCAGGTGGAGCTGGCAAAGGAATAGCCGATGTGCTTACTAATATGACAGACATAGGTTTGGTGTCGCGAGACTTACATCCTCAGGAATTGGAAAAAGGAGCTTATCCTATTTTTGTAGCTAAAGATGCTGTTTTGGGAACTTTTAATTCCAATCATCCGGATGCAAATTTGATAAAAGAACGAGGACTTACGCAAAATGAATTAGAAGATGTTTTTGTACATAGTAAATACAAATCTTGGAATCAAATTGATAGCAGATTTTCATCCGCAGCTATAGGTGTATATGTACGTTCGGATGCAGCTGGTGCGGCGGAAACTTGGGCTAAATATTTCAAAAAATCTCAAGAAGACTTGAAAGGTGTTGGAATATTTGGAGATCCAGGGTTGGCACAAGCTATTAAAGACAGTCCTACTGCAATTGGATTCAATAATATCAACTATGTTTACGATCTGAAGACCAAGAAAACCACACCCAATATCGAGGTTATTCCAATCGACATTAATAAGAATGGGAAAATAGATTCCGAAGAAAGCTTTTATGACAATATCGATGTGTTGACCGAAGCTGTAGCTTTAGGAAAATATCCTTCGCCTCCAAGTAGGGAACTACTTTTTGTCATTAAAAATGATAATAACAGCAAATTGATAAAAGAATTTATTCGCTTTGTTTTAGACAAAAATCAGCAAGGCTATCTTTTAGAAAATGGTTATGTACCACTTACTGTTGAGCAAAGAAATAAGGAATTAGAAAAACTTACCAACTAATGAAATTCAGATTAGTAAAAGATTTAATCGCTAAGTATTTATCGAAATCGCTTTTAATCCTATCATTATCAGTGGTAGTGCTTATTGTTATTGGTTTAGCAATGAAATCTTCACCACTATTGGATAATGTAAATTTATTCCATATTCTAACCGAAAAGAATTGGTCACCTCAAAAAGGAAATTTTGGTTTCCTACCTTTTATTATGGGAACGCTGTGGGTGACATTAATATCCTTAGTTATAGCTGTACCACTTTGTATTTTAGCATCCACCTATTTGGTAGAATATGCTTCTGACAGACTTCGCATTTCAGTATTGCCCTTAATGAATGTCTTGGCAGCCATTCCACCTGTACTATATGGTGTTTGGGGTGTTTTATTTGTTGTGCCACTCATTTCAGACTGGATAGCCCCCATATTCAATATCAATATTACAGGTTACTCCGTATTAGCAGGAGGAATTGTTTTGGCTGTAATGATCTTTCCAATCATGATTAGTATCATGGTCGAAGTGTTGCACACTATCCCAAAGGAACTAAAAGCAGCTTCACTGTCTTTAGGTGCAACAAAGTGGGAGACCATACAAAAAGTAATTTTACGTAAAGCCAGACCTGGAATAATTGCCGCAGTCGTATTAGCGGTTTCAAGAGCTTTTGGAGAAACGGTAGCCGTATTAATGGTTTGTGGAAATATCCCTAAAGTCCCACAATCTTTATTTGATGCGGGCTACCCTATCCCCGCTCTTATAGCCAATAATTTTGGAGAAATGATGTCTATTCCGCTGTACGATGCAGCGTTGATGTTCGCTGCTTTATTATTGTTTGTTATCATCTTTGGATTCAACCTTATCTCGAGAATAATCTTAAACAGATTGGAGGAACACGCCTAATGTCAAATATCAAAAGCAGATTACGAAAAGAAAAAATTGCTAAAATATTGATGCAGATTTCAGGCATTAGTATTACAGGTTCTCTATTTTTAATAATTGGAATTATAATGTATAAAGGACTACCTTATATTAGCTGGGAGATGATTTCTCAATCTCCAAAAGGGGGCTTTTATATAGGTAAAGGCGGAGGAATCTTTAATGCGATACTAGGATCTTTATATTTAGCTGGCCTTTCTACAGTATTGGCGACACTTATTGGAATTCCAATTGCCTTGTACCTCAATATGTATATCAAGCAGGGTTCTTTTTTAGAAAAATCTTCCAAACTTTTGTTTGATGTATTGTTCGGTATCCCTTCCATTGTTTATGGAGCAATTGCTTTCAGCATAATGGTTTGGTTGGGAATTCGTGCTTCTCTATTGGGAGGTGTTATCACGATTACATTGCTCACCATTCCTATTGTGGTTCGTACCATCGATGAATTGTTATTGACTGTACCTGTTGATTTAAAAAATGTAACCAAATCCTTAGGTGCTACCACATGGGAAACAGCTAAAGTTTTAATAAAATACATCAAACCTGGAATTTTCACCGCCATATTATTGGCTTTCGGAAGAGCGATTGGTGATGTAGCAGGAGTATTATTAACAACAGGATTTTCGGATAATCTGCCCAAATATATTGATGAACCAGCAGCGACATTGCCATTAGCTATATTTTTTCAATTAAGTAGTCCTATACCCGAAGTACAAGGCAGAGCTTACGCTTCTGCATTAGTACTGACACTAATTATTTTAATTATCGTCATATGCACGCACATTCTAGCATCGAAACAAAAGAAACACAAAATATAATCCTTCCCAGCACCCCTCACATGCAAATCAAGGATTTGAATGTATATATAGAAGGAACTCATATACTTAAGAATATCAACTTGGATATTCCAAACAATTCGATTACCTCTATTATCGGTCCATCAGGATGTGGTAAAACCACTTTATTAAAAACCTTAAATCGACTGATGGACGACTCGAAAGAAGTAAAAGTAACGGGATCCGTTTTAGTAAATGGAGAAGATATTTACGCGAAAGACGCAGAAGTAACTCATATTCGCAAGAAAATGGGCTTACTTTCACAAAGACCTTTCCCTCTACCGATGTCGATTTTTGACAATATAGCTTACGGACCAAAGATACATGGCGAACGCAATAAAAAAGTATTGGAACAGATTGTAGAAACTCAACTGCGCAATGTAGGACTTTGGGAAGAAGTAAAAGACCGTTTGGACTCTTCGGCAACAGGATTATCGATAGGTCAGCAGCAAAGACTTTGTTTAGCGAGAGGTCTTGCAGTTCAGCCTGAAATCATTTTAGGTGATGAAAGTACATCTGCGTTGGATCCCATCTCAACACAAACTATTGAGAATCTGTTAATAGACCTTAAAAAAGACTATACTATTGTATTGGTAACACATATTTTAAGGCAAGCTCGTCGTGTGTCCGATTATATCTTATTTGTATATAATGGTAAAGCAGTAGAGTTTGGAAAAACCGAAGATGTATTAATCAATCCAAAAAATCCAATAACTCAACAATACGTAAAAGGATTTATAAGTTAAAATTAGAAAGCCAATCAAATACATGATTGGCTTTCTAATTTTTATGACCAGTATGAAATAATAAGTAAAAATCCTCCATAAGCAATTCCAAAACAATCCATGATGTACTTTATGCAAGCAAGTACAATCCGATTACCCTCGAAAGTAAAAATTGAATTAAATATATTTAAGTATAATCTCCCTTTTAAGGAATAATTGTTGGTTGGTATAATTATAAAATAAACATTAAGAAGCAGTCAAGAAGATCTCCTCATCTCCTACTGCATTTACATTTTGTATACTATCAAATGCGAGTTCTATGTCCTTGCATAGCTGCATTAACTTTACAATATTAATATCTTTAGAATTCTCAAATTGATCCATTTCAAATTCATAGCAATCGCCCTCTTCGAAAACATCCATAATTTCTTTCAACTCGCCATCAGAGGCAATATTTACAATTTGAGTAAACAATTGATTTCGAATGTCGCCTAATAGTTGTAAAGATTCAATAACTCTGTTTCTGTAAGCTTTCATAAGCGTAAAGTTTTAAGTTCAATAATTCAGAATTATTATCAAATAAGCTTAGAATCCCGCGGTTTAAATGGTAATAATTACAACACAAATAAACAATATAAAATAATTCCAAAAGCCTTTTTTTAAGAATGTGTAACAAATTGTAGTTATTGTTTTACAGCATTAAAAGTTTAATTATTTTCTTAAAAAACATTGTTTTAGATTAAAGAAAAGGATATTCTAATAGGTATATGTTAATTTTACCATTATTAGAATTTTCAGATTTTTGAACGTCGCAGAAATTAACCAAAAAGAAATAACTTTTTATAAAAAAAGTGCTTAAAATCACATTTTTCAAATGATTTGTAACAAAGAATATGGTAAAATTGGGTAATTAAAAAGGCCAATCACTAAACGATTGGCCTCTATATTGTCTTATAATCTTTAAATGATTCCAGCATGCAGAAGCTCAAGCTCCATTTCCTTTTGCAATTTTATAGCTTCCTCTCTTGCTCTCTCCGCAAAATCTTTACCTGTAGAGGCGTATATAATTCCTCTGGTACTATTGACCAAAAGACCACAATCTTTGTTCATACCGTATTTACATACTTCTTGCAAAGATCCTCCTTGCGCACCAACACCTGGCACCAACAAGAAATGATCTGGAGCGTGTTTACGGATTTCTACGAAAGCTTCTCCTCTGGTAGCTCCTACTACATACATCAGATTTTCTGTGCTGCCCCAAAAGTTTACTTTATCAATTACTTCTTGAAATAATTGTTTACCATCTGTATTTTTGAAATTTTGAAAATCTTTAGAACCTTCATTTGATGTCAGTGCCAATACAATAGCCCACTTGCCATCAAAATCCAAGAATGGAGTTACCGAATCTTTGCCCATATAAGGTGCTATCGTGATAGAATCAAAAGACATTCCTGATTGCGCTTGATCAAAGAAAGCTTGCGCATACATCTTTGATGTATTACCAATATCACCACGTTTTGCATCAGCTATACTGAAACAGTTTTTTGGAAGAATCTGCCATGTTTTTTGCAACGAATGCCAACCTTGCACACCATAGCTTTCGTAAAAAGCGATATTTGGTTTGTAAGCCACACACAAATCTTCCGTAGCCTCTATAATAGCTTTGTTAAAGGTAAAAATAGGATCTTCTTCACCTAATAAATGCTCGGGAATTTTTGTTATATCGGTATCAAGACCAACACAAAGGAATGAACGTTTTTCTTTGATTTGCTCGATAAGTTCTTGTCTTGTCATAAAATATTATTGATTTATTAGATTCTGGATAAAATCTTCAACGGACTTCGCGCTGTAATCACGCATCCCTTGCTCTCTACCTACCATTTCTCCATTTTTGTCTAAAATAACAGTGGTTGGAATAGCACCAGAAAGCCAAGTTTCTGGAATATTGCTATTTGGATATACAATAGGTAAATTTAATTTTTCTTGCTTTAGGAATTTATTTGCACCCGTAATGTCCTCTTCAATTTCAACTAAAAGAAATTTCACTTTATCATTTCCTTTAAACTTATCGTAAAGCTTTTGGATGGAAGGCATTTCTGCTTTACATGGAGGACACCAAGTTGCCCAAAAATTGATAAATAAGACTTTTCCCTTTAATTCATCTACATTATAGACCTGTCCAGATTCATCTTTGAATGAAACTGTTGCTTTATTAGGAGTTTCTGTAGTAATAGCGGTCTTTTCCGGTGAAGGTTGATCCACTTTTTCTAATTTAGGTTGGAAAAATCCTACCTTCATTAATTGTTTTTGGATGAACATTCTGCTTTGAGGCATTAAGACAACAACAATTAATATACCCCAAAGAACATAGTTCCATTTACGCTTCTTACTACTCTTATTTTCCATAGATCAACTATTTAGGAATCAAACTTCTCCAATTGTTTGAGTAAGGTAGCAAAATCTTTCGGATATTCAGCTTCGAATTCATAGTGCTTACCATCAATAGTGAAGTCTACTTTTTTGGAATGCAAAGCAAAACGTTTCATAATGGGAAGCTCTTCTTGCTCTTTACCCATCGTAAAACCTCTTTTCTTGATTTGGGATAAGTAAACTGGCTTTCCTCTATACATCACATCCCCTACAATCGCTGCATGCTGTGTGGCTAAGTGGATACGAATTTGGTGCATACGACCCGTGATAGGCTTACATTCTACCAACGTATAATGTTTGAAATATTTAATACTATTGAATATAGTTTCCGCTTGTTTACCATTTGCTCTATCAATAGTCACATTCTTATTTCCTTGATTCAAAATCGGTAAATCAACTTTCAAATCATTGAAAATATGCGTGCCTTGAATAATAGCATGGTAGATTTTATTAACACGACGTTTTTCAAACTCAATAGAAACCAAACGATAAGTTTCAGGATTTTTGGCAATTAACAATATGCCCGAAGTATCCTTATCCAAACGGTGGCAGATTTGCGCATCCGCATAATACTTTTTGGCTAGACGTAGGATATTCACTTCTCCCCCTTCACGCTCATCTAGTGAAGCTACGAAAGGTGGTTTGTTAATTACGATAAGATTGTCATCCTCATGAATAATTAGTTCGGAGAACTTTGGAAATTTAAATAAACGGTTTTCGTTTTGCGCCATGTTGCAAAAATAACAAAAGCAAGCGAGTATTTTTGATATTTGAGGTTATTTACAATAATATGAAGGGATAGCTATTTTTATTTATAATTTTGCAACAAAACAAAAGAGACCATGTCTGTACACAAACCCATAAAACGTGTCACTACCTCGGCATTGCGCGATATGAAGGCGAGAGGCGAAAAAATCAGTATGCTTACGAGTTATGATTTTTCAATGGCTAGAGCTGTAGATGAAGCTGGTATTGACGTTATTTTAGTAGGTGATTCGGCTGCAAATGTGTTTGCTGGTTATGAAACTACACTACCTATTACTTTAGACAACATGATTTATCATGCTGCGGCTGTAGCTCGTGGGGCAAAGAGAGCTATGGTATTAGCAGATCTTCCCTTTGGTGAGTATCAAGGTTCGACAGAGAAAGCTTATGAAGCTGCGGTACGTATGATGAAAGAATCTGGTGCACATGCCCTAAAACTTGAAGGTGGCGAAGAGATTATTGATAACATCAAAAAAATCGTTCAAGCGGGTATTCCCGTATGTGGCCACTTAGGCCTGACACCTCAATCCATCTACAAATTTGGTGATTTTGGTGTTCGTGCTAAAGAAGAAGCAGAAGCTGAAAAACTGAAATCCGACGCATTAGCTTTACAAGAAGCGGGATGTTTTGCGATAGTATTGGAAAAAATTCCTGCGAAATTAGCAGAAGAAGTTTCTAAATCATTGTATATTCCCACAGTAGGAATTGGTGCAGGAAATGGTTGCGATGGTCAAGTATTAGTAGTGAATGATATGTTGGGCATGACCAAAGATTTCAAGCCAAAATTCCTTCGTCAATATGCTAATCTTTATGATACTATAACAAACGCTGCGTCACAATATGTAGCGGACGTGAAATCACAAGATTATCCAAACGAAAACGAACAATATTAAAAACATTCGATGATAAAAATCATCATCATAGGTGCACTTATTGCTATGCTAATCTTCTCGATTGTGCGTAAGCTTAATATTTTTGGATCCTGGAGTACCACACAACGCTTGTCTACCCCATCTGAGATTATTGAAATCAGTGCACCTATATCTATTTATAAATCTGCTGTACAGAAGACCTTACTTACCGTAGGAATAGGGATAGTAATTCTACTGATCACCATTGTAATAGCTAGCAAATTTAAAATTGCATTAATCATGCTTCCTATAAGTCTATATTTGATAGGTCAATTTTTTATTCTCAACAATCACCTCAAAGCTGCCAGAAATCAGCAAATTATTTTTAACACCAGGACAAATCAAGTCCAGATTGAAGTAAACAAAGGTAAGATAGATACTTTCAATCTTTTATCGGATATTAAAAGTGTCACCGAAGTAAAATCCGTTCAAAAAAACAATGGTATTTTATTTGGATATTATAAATTACAAACTACCCACCGTAACGTATATTATATCCCTTATATAATTGCATTAAACCCAGAAACAAAACCCTTCTTCGACAAATTACAATTATTTGATCGCGAGATAGAAACTAAATTATTCCCAATAATTTAATTTTAATATATTTGAAATAAGTCAAATTTATTAAATCAACTATACGCTTTATGCGCAACATACTTCTATTTATTTTTATTATACAGTTTGTCATAGCTTGTAAACCTTCTAACAAAACAAAAACACCTGAAGAAATTCAAAAAGAAAAACAAGATAGCATTGAACAAGTACGCAAAGAACAAGAAGAAGCTGCGAAAAAGAGACCTATCACTGCGAAAGACATCAAGCTCGAAAAGGAATTAAAGTACGATAAATACACTTTAGATGATAAATACGAATATCAAGATACTTTTCGCGTGTTTCAATGGGAAAAAATAAAGGAAAAATTAGCGTATATCGAGAATTTTCAGCGGGAGCATAATGAATATGGTCTCGTATCAAATTATAAAAATAAACACGGAGAAGCTCCTACAGTTGCAAACTATAAGCGTAATGCATACAAACGCGTATCTGATACCCTTGGAACAGAACGTTACCAATCAGCACCTTTATACCGTGTTGGAGATAGTAAAAATCCCATTATTTATGGCCGTGATGGCTCGTTAGTAAAACTGCTTTCTAGCGATACGCTTAATATGGTAAAAGTGAAAGGCTTATCAAATTTTGAAGGTGAATGGGAAATTCCAAAGCGTTATGTGAAAGCACTGGGCGATTCGTTGGCATTTAAACATATTGTGGTAGTAGATGTTACAAACCAAAATATATGCGCATTAGACCATGTAAAAGATACATGGTATATACGCAGTATGAATAAAGCGACTACAGGTAAGCATAATCCTCCTTACGCTATGGAAACACCTGTCGGAATGTTTTTAGTACAGGAACAAAAAGCAAAAATGTTTTACACTAAAGATGGTAGTAGCGAGATTGAAGGTTTTGCTCCTTGGGCTTCCCGTTTTACAAATGGTGCTTATATACACGGAATCCCGGTTAACAATCCAAAAGGAAAGATTATCGAGACAAGCTGGAGCTTAGGAACTGTGCCTAGATCTCACATGTGCGTACGTAACGCTTCCTCACATTCTAAATTTGTTTACGACTGGATTAAGCCATATAGTTCCCTTGTAATTGTCATAGATTAACCATAAGTTAAGATTTAACATTTCTTAACAGTTTTATAAAATATTGATAACGAACTTTGTATAAGAAAAGAGGAAGTGTGCTTATGAAAAAAACGAAATTATTTGTAATAATTACAACAACCTGCGTGGGACTTGTTACTTTATTTAGTCAAACCGCAGCAACCTACCTAAATCCACTAAAAACCGACAGCATTCCATCTAATCATATCGCTTTAGAAACAGAATCGAAAGATGTTAAATCTGCGACTGAGCTTTTGTATGATGAAATTGGGCTGGAAGGTAAATTAAAATTTGAAGCTTTTGATAAAGCAATGATTGGTTACGAAAATCTTAATTTTAATAATAAGGATATCATTACCGTAATTGACTTTACATTACCTTCAACGGAAAAACGAATGTTTGTCATCGACATGAAAAACAAAAAAGTGTTATTTAATACAATTGTTTCTCATGGACGTAATAGTGGAGAGAAATATGCTAAAGCGTTTTCAAACAGACATGGTTCATACCAAAGTTCATTGGGCTTTTACACGACTGAAAATACATATCAAGGTGGTAATGGATATTCTTTAGTATTAAATGGTTTGGAAAAAGGCATCAACGATCAAGCTAAAGCTCGCGCCGTTGTAATCCACGGTGCAGATTATTGTAGTCAATCCGTGATTAATGCTACAGGAAGATTGGGAAGAAGTTACGGATGTCCTGCCCTTCCCCGAGAATTGAACAAACCTATTATCAATACCATCAAAAATGGTACTATGGTATTTATATATGCAGAAGATCCTGCTTATATGGCTAGTTCAAAGATTTTGAAAAAATCGCATATTACACTATTAGCTCAACATGATGTAACTGGCGGTGCTGATAGCATAGCTATGTACTAGAATTTAAGTTTAATACTAATCATAATTTGTTTTTGATAAAGGCAGCATTATAATAATGCTGCCTTTATTATTTATATTCTATTTCATTTTATTAATTGAAATTTTAATTCCTAACCCAGAATTATAAACACCCTAAATAAGTTAACTGTTAAGTTAAAAAAATATTTTATTATATTGTAGATTAAACAACAATAGTATTAATAATTGTTTTAGTTAATTTTTCAAACAAATTATTCATATTTTAGCAAACCTTTTTTAATAAACAAAAACCACGTTATGAGTAAAAGTAAATTAATCAGCCTAAAAGGATTGAATTCAAAACCTCGTTTTATGATCATCCTCTTGCTAATTGCAATATCCTTCCAACTAAAAGCTCAGGATATTTTGATTGAAACCCAAAACACGGCTTTAGTTTTCCGAGTAGGTAAAAATAAAAGCCTGGAGCAAGTATATTTAGGAGAATCACTTTCCAACAAGAATGACTACGCCCAATTACCCAATAGTAAGGTTAATACCTGGATTACTGAGGATTGCATACCGTTCGTGAACCCGCTTTACAGCTTAGACAAGTTGACGGAAACCCTTCTACGCAACTGGAATATATAAAGCACCAACAAGCAAATGATGGCAATGTAATAACTACAACAATTGATTTAAAAGATCCAAAATATGCGATTGACGTTAAATTAACCTTCAAAGCTTATCAAAAAGAGAATGTCATTGAAACTTGGTCCACTCTAACAAATAAAGAGAAAAAAGCTATTACAATTGAAAATATTGCCTCAGCTGCACTACAGTTAAAAGCTGATAAATACTACTTACAACATTTCTATGGAGATTGGATCAACGAAATGCGCAATGAAGAAGTTCAATTGCCTCAAGGTATTCACCGTATAGAATCAAAATTGGGCACAAGAGCGACCAATTTTGATTTACCATCCTTTTTATTATCCGTGGATAAACCGGCCTCAGAAAACGAAGGGACAGTCATTGCAGGTACATTAGCTTGGTCTGGAAATTTCAAACTTACATTCGAGAATGTGAAATACAGCGAAGATTTTGGTCATTTGTTGCAAATACTTCCAGGCATAAACAATTATTCTTCTGCCTACAACTTAGCCGCTGGTAAAGAGTTTAAAACCCCTACTTTCATCTATACTTTTACAACAAAAGGAAAAGGTCAAGCCAGTCGAAATTTACACAAATGGGCTTTAGATTACGGTATTTACAAAGGCCGTAAAAAAAGATCTACCCTACTTAATAACTGGGAAGCGACATATTTTGATTTTGATGAGCAGAAATTGGATCACATGTTTGGTGATGTTAAGAAATTGGGTGTTGACTTATTTTTATTGGACGACGGCTGGTTTGGAAATAAATATCCACGCAACAATGACCACACAAGCTTAGGTGATTGGGATCCAAATAAACAAAAATTACCAAATGGCATTGGTCATTTGGTGAAATTAGCGCATGAAAAAGGTGTAAAATTTGGTATCTGGGTAGAACCTGAGATGATCAGTCAAAAAAGTGAATTATATGAAAAACATCCTGATTGGGTACTAAAGCTGCCGAATCGCCACATTGACGAACGTAGACAACAATTAGTTCACGATCTAACCAATCCAAAAGTTCAGGATTACGTGTATAGTGTCATTGATAAAATCATGCAAGATGGAAAAGAGATCGCATACATCAAATGGGACTGTAATCGTTATATGACTAATCAATATTCTCCATACCTAAAAGACAATCAAAATAATCTTTTTGTAGATTATGTAAATGGCTTATATAGCGTATTAGAACGCTTCCGTAATAAATATCCTGATTTAGAAATGATGTGGTGTAGTGGTGGTGGCGGAAGAGCTGAATATGGAGGTTTGAAATATTTCCAAGAATTCTGGCCAAGCGATAACACCGATGGTTTGCGCCGTGTATATCTACAATATGCCTATTCGTACTTTTTCCCTTTTGCGGCACAATGTGCGCACGTCACATCTTGGGGTAAACAGCCTATCAAATTCCGTACAGATGTAGCCATGAGTGGGAAGCTAGGTTTTGATATTGAGCTTGAGAAAATGAGCGGTGATGAATTAAAATATTGCCAAGATGCTGTGAAGAATTTTAACAGATTGCAAACTGTTATCGCACAGGGAGAAATCTTCCGTCTCATATCTCCTTACCAAAATAATTATGCCGCTTGGATGACCGTTTCGGAAGACAAATCAAAAGCAGTGTTGTTTAATTATAATTTAAACACATTAACAGGCGATGTTTTCAATAAAATTATATTAAAAGGCTTAGATCCAAATAAAAGATATACGATTAAAGAAATCAACTTGATGCCTAATCAAAAACCTCAGTTCAAAAGAAATGAACAAGCTTTCAGTGGGGATTACCTCATGAAAGTCGGATTAGATTGGTACCTGAATGGAAGTATAAAAAGTTCTGTATTAGAAATTACAAGTAATTAATATTAATATAAAAAGCCGTAATATAAATTACGGCTTCTTATATTATTATACATGTGTTGTATAATTGATCTTAGGAATATTTAATTTACCGAAATCAATCTGCAAATTATCCAATTCATTGATGGCTGTAAATAATTTATCCAACTGCTCTTTGGTGCTCACCCCAACTACAGCAGAAGAGATTTTATGATATTTCAACAAAAATGCTAAAGCAATAGCTTCTTTTGAAACTGATAGTTCATTAGCCAAAAGATCAATTTGTTTGGTTATTATTTCGACTTGCTCGCTTGAATGATCTAAATAATCGTTAGCAGGCTTTCCTAATAACATTCCCTGGGCAAAACTTCCTCTAGCTAATATGGACACGTCTGCCGTTTGCAACGGAGGTAAGTAAGGTTCCGGACGTGTATCCAAAAGACTAAACTGCATCATATTGGAAACAATATTGGATTCATTCGCATAGCGTAAAAAGACATTAGGTCGAATAGATGATATACCATAAGTCCTTATTTTACCATGTTCTACTAATTTTTCCAAAGTATACACGACTTCCTCAAAATTATCTTCCTTCGTTCCGCCATGAATTTGGTATAAGTCTATATAATCCGTTTGCAAACGTTGCAATGATTCATCTATTGCTTCATTTATATAATCGCCAGAGACATCCCAAGTCCAACCCGATTTATCTTCTTTCCATCTATTGCCGACCTTGGATGCGATGACAAGCTTTTCACGATAACCTTTTATGGCTTGCCCCAGCAGTTTTTCATTTTCACCAAAATCATATAAGTCAGCCGTGTCAAAGTAGTTTATTCCTTCATCAATGGATTTCTGGATAATACATTCGCTTTCAGTACGCGTATGCGTACTGAATGACATACAGCCTATCCCCACTTCTGAAACTACTATATCTGACTTGCCTAACTTATTATATTTCATTTTATTCTGCTTTAATACCTAATAGCTCTACTTCAAAAATCAATGCACTAAACGCAGGAATTGAACCTGTAGCACGTTCACCATAAGCTAAATTATAAGGTATATAAAATTTATATTTTGAACCGACTTTCATCAATGGAATACCTATTTTCCAACCTTCAATCACGCGATTCAAATCTAATGTCAATGATTCATTACGATCGTACGAACTATCAAATTGAGTTCCATCCATTAATGTTCCTTTATAATGCACTTCTACTTCTGAATCAGCAGTAGCCTGTGGTCCATCACCTTCTTTCAATACTTCATATTGCACACCTTCAGGAGTAACCTTGACTTCGGGACGAGCCTTATTTTTTGCCAAAAAATCTTCACCAGGCTTTTTTAATTCCGCATTTTTCTTTTCATAAGCTTTAACAAGCTCACCTTGGATAATATCCATATTTTGCTCCTCAGTCAAGAGTAATTTTTCTTCTTTTAAGGCGGCAACCAGACCTTTATGAAAAACTTCCGTACTTACATCAAAACCTGCATTTTTCAAATTTTTAGCTACATCAATGCCTAATGCGTACGACAAGGAATCATTGGAAGTTTTCAAAGAAAACTCTTGAACAGAAGACTTAACAGCTGTTGCTTTATTTGTAGGTGTAGTTGTTTTCTTTGTTTGTGCTTGTAGGTAACTTGTACTAGCCCCTAAGATTAATAACGAGTAAATAAATTTTAACTTCATGTATTTTTATTTATAATGGTTTCTACGATTTGCATGGTATTGTTGCGATAATCAACCTTCACCGTATCGGTGCTGTTTAACCACAATTCAATATCATACTCGTATTTCTTTTTTAAACTTTTGATAACAGGTACGCCAATATCTTCTAAAGCAGCTGCATTCAAATGCTGCTCATATTGATTTTTCATTG
Source organism: Sphingobacterium litopenaei (assembly GCF_014692495.1). GTDB lineage: Bacteria > Bacteroidota > Bacteroidia > Sphingobacteriales > Sphingobacteriaceae > Sphingobacterium > Sphingobacterium litopenaei. Next base: position 67,487 of record NZ_JACOIJ010000018.1, read on the forward strand.
GAATAGCCAATACTTTTTTGCCCAAATATAGTGCTTCTGCAGGTGTCTCAAATCCAGCTCCACACAATACACCTTCTGAAGAAGCCATACTTTTTACAAAAGCATCATTGTTAATAGGCTGAATTTTGACATTCTTCATATGCAATGGTTTCGTATTATGTTTTGAGAAAACCTCCCAATTCACGTCCGTAAATTTAGTCAGTTGCTTCAGCAGATGCGCATCATCATAAGATGGCAAATATACGGTATAATGACCTTCATTTGTCGGTTCTAAAGAACGAATAGGTTCTCGGATTACGGGAGTAAAAATCGAATGATGATATTGTTTAAAATGAAAGCCATAAGCTTGTGTTACCGGAGCATAATTTTTCATTATAAATTTCCCCATCACATCAGTCTCATCTGGCTTAGGACTGTCAGGATGCATAGCTCCTATTTGATGACTTAATCCAATACATGGTAGATCTTTTGTTTGACAAGCCCAAGCTGTGATCGGCTCAAAATCATTGATCACTAAATCATAATCCTGAACCGGCACTTCATTGATTTCCTGAAGCAATTTTCGCACAGTGGAGCTCATAAACGTTTTCCAAAGATCTACACCTCCCGATTTACCGAATATAAAACTTAATCCATGCAATCTATATTTGATATCGAAGGGAATACAAATATCAGCCTGAATACCGCTGATCAAAACATCCACTTCGCCGAAAGCCTGAAGGCATGGAATAACATCCATCGCTCGGCATAAATGTCCATTTCCTGTCCCCTGAATAGCATATAATATCTTCATGAATAGCAATAAAAAAGTAAATCGAAAATACATATTTTTATTAAATAAGGCTCATAATTTACATTAAACTACTTTTAATTAATTTAATTTCTTAAATTAATGGTATAACGCATTAATTATGAAACCTTCCCCAATCTTCTTGGTCCTTGGCCTGTTCTTTCTTAGTTCATGGGGATTCAATCCACATAAAAAAATAAATCAAACGGCGGTCTTTTTACTTCCCACTGAACTCGCTTCTTTTTACAAAACATGTATTAAACAAATAACAGACAAGGCCGTTGACGCGGACAAGAGATGTTATATTGATACTATCGAAGGTCCCAAACATTATATTGACCTAGACCAATATGAAAATATAGATAGCATTCCAATTCATTGGTCCAAAGCCAAAGAAAAATTAAACGAAAGAAAATTATTAGCTCAAGGAATAGTGCCCTGGCAAATCAACAGAACATACCAAAATCTAGTGCAAGCTTTTAAGTCCAAAGACAACAAAAGAATTATTCAATTGAGTGCAGATCTGGGACATTATGTAGCTGATGCACATGTTCCTTTACATACTACTAGTAACTATAATGGTCAATACACTAACCAAATAGGAATTCATGCACTCTGGGAAACCCGTATTCCTGAGATGTATATGACAGATTATGATTTATTTATTGGCTCTGCCCAATATATTTCCGATCCAGTTAATTTTGCTTGGAAGATAGTGCGTGAAAGCAATGCTTTAGTTGATTCTGTATTGTTAATTGAAAAAGCTTTGAACAAGTCTTTTAGGGATTCTGAGATTAAATCTTATATAGAAAGAAACAATCAACTCATATAAACCTATTCTGATCCTTATGTACAAGCTTATAATATCGAACTAAATGGTATGGTGGAAAGACGTTTCAAGGCATCTATATTTGCTGTCGCTTCTTTTTGGTACTCTGCATGGCTCGATGCGGGTCAGCCCAAATTGCTAACATTAACACCGTCAAATCTTACAGAAGATGAAAGTCTAAATTACGAGCAAAAGAAAATACTTGGACGCGAAGAATGGCATTAAAACTAATTAATTTTCTCGCGAGTAATTAATAAGGAACCTTTTCTAATAATTGCCTTTTCTCCTTTTTTATTAAACTTAAGAATATAAAAATATGTTCCATCTCGCACACTTGAACTCACTTGCCAATCATTCTTATAATTCGAATTTTCGTAAATAAGATTTTTAAAACGATCAAAGATTTGTATTTCTACGCGTTCAAATTGATAAACTCCAATTAATTCAACTGTATCATTTAGACCATCACCATTTGGAGTTATTACATTTGGAATCAGAATACCTGCTACTTCAATTTTAACTGTAGCAGGTTCAGACCAGTTACCATTTTTGTCCATGATGCGATAAGTAAATTGATCAATTCCTGAGAAAGTTTTCTCCGAGGTATAAGTAAATTTTCCTTTTCCCATATAAACTAACCTTCCATTCATTGGTTGATTAATTATCGTTATGCTTTCAAAATCCAGCTCTGAATTTTCTACATAATCATTATCTGCAGGTGATATTGTCACTCTAGTATTATAATATTGAACAAAATAATCGTCAACTGTAATAGGAACTGTTTTAATTATCGTTAAATCAACTCCAACGATTTCACTAGTTAATCTGCTATTATCATGGATCCTATAGGTGAAAAAATCTTCTCCACTTTCAAGATTATTATATTGCGTATATAATATATTAATACCATTAACCTCCAATCTACCCATAATTGGAGGATCAATAATCTCAACCCGTCCATTATTCCAATCACTACTACCTCTTTCATCATTAGCTAACACATTTAATTCCACATTTGCACCTTGATAAACATCAATCTTATCTGCTTTGGCAATAGGCGGTTTGGCGACTAAAGTTTTAGTAATTTCCTTATTTTCAAAAGTAGTACCTGAAGTATCGCGTAATGTATTATTGTATTTAGTATCATACCCTTCTACAACAGCTGTATTTTCTACAAAACCTCGAAGAATATCTTCTCCAGTTACTTGATAAGAATTTTCTACAGTTGTAATCTGGTTGTCTATTTTATTTATACTAATATCTTGAGGAGATTGGAATAGTAGTTCATCAATTAATTTGATATTATGAATAGAAATATTCCCTTCATGTTTGATCTCGAATTGATATTTAATTTCATCACCGATCGTAAATTGTCCATTCTCACCAGAACCTTTTCCTGCATTTTTAACTGTTTTCTTCAATTGAAATAATGGTATTTGGTCAATATCCAATCTGGTTTTTTGATTATTATTGAAATCAGTCCCGGATAAATCCTTTACATCAAAGTTTCTTGGATTCTTCCCCATAACCAAAGCTTGATTTATTACCTCGCCATTAATTACATCCTGTCTTGTAATTGTATAAGGCAGAATAAATTCATGCTGTTGATTTTTAGCCAAAATAATATCATTGATGACAATAGTATCCATGCTAACTAACGTGTCAATGAGAATAAAATCCTTTACCAACACTTCCCCTGTATTTCTGATAGTAAATTTATATTCTATTATTTCTCCTTCTTCCTGGAAACCTGAATTATTTTGATCGATATGTCTTGCTTGTTTTAATAATGCAATCTGACCTCTTTCATTTAAAGGTTCCAACAAAAACACATCTGAATTAATTTTGATATTATTGCAGCCTTGTGGAGAACATTCCTCTCGTGCGGATTTGGGAGCAAGGGCAGCATTGTCGTCCAGAGTTGCATCAGGATCTGTAGATCCTTTAGGACGAACTATACCAGCTTCCGCTGGAACAATGCCATATGTGGCATCAGGAACATTATTTGCAAAAGCTCGAATGACAAAAACCGCTTCACACCCATTTTTGATATCGATATGAATGTTAGCTATATTTTTTGTTATTGTTTGCAAACCAATGGATGCACAATCAGCTCCTAAAAAATTGATATTTTCAATAGTAAAACCTTCAGGTAGACTAAACTCAAAGTTACTTCCGATTACATCTGATGGACCATTATTGCGTACACGCATGGTATAATTCACTCTATCATTAAGCTCAATTGTATCTTTGTCAGCATCTATCGAAATCACTTGTAGATCAGCGACCTCAACTACTATTTCTTTTTCAATAGATTCATCTACCTGAACAGCATATGACCAAGTATCCATAGCCATATTATTTCCAAAGCTATTATTACCTGTATACAAATTATTATTAAATGGAGCTCCAGAAAAGGCAGTATAGGTCCCCCATCGATGACCATTTTGACTGCTTAATATCCCAGCAAGATTGGTTATAGGATTGGAATGTTCTCCAAAATTATTACCGAGAGGAATATCACTATCATCCCAATATAGAATTGCTGGCGAAGGGGTATTTGTTTCCCTATCAAAGCGCTCTAACTTGAGTCCATTGGGATTTATTTCCATATCAAAATACGGAAAATGAACTTCCCCTTCTACAGAAGCTACGCTTACTTTTATATTATACCCCCCATGAGGAACAAAATTATTTTCTCCATCTACACCTTTCCACTCATACTCGTTATTACCTACAGTAGCATTTACAATTGCTTCAAAAGGCTGAAAACTAATATTCTGATCGTTACTTTTAATTGTTATTTTATATCGTCCAGCATAATTAGTCTCAAAATTTATTTTTACACCTTTAGTGTTGACATTATTAGAAGTCTTTTCAGAACCATCAAAAGTGATATTCTTAACTTGTGGTATTTGAATTTCATTTAGTAACCAGGTTTCTCCAAAGTGACTTCTAGTAATTTTAGGCAAATCTAGATTCGGTAAGGTATAAAATATCTTGTGCGTGATAAACTCATTACCTACATCATTACCGTTTGGATTGTGTATAGAGGCATTAAAACCTGCTGGCGAACTTTTGTAACTAGGAATATTGTTCTGATCTAGTATACCCGAATTATTGACAAAATAAGTAAATCTTAGACCTATACTCCCATTGCCATCTACACGATAATAATATCCATCTTTGGTAAGCACATAATTCACGCCATAATAAGCATAATTGGGATCTGTCATCCCTCCACCATTTAAATGGAGATTAAGGACATTGGCAAAAACTCTACCCGTCAACCAATCGGTATCTGACTCATTTCTAACTGAAATATCCCATGCAGCAATAAAATTTTGATTAGCTTCTTGAGTCCAGTTTTCATTAGCTAGATTATTAGGAAGCGTACTTGAATTTCCTGGAGAAGTAAATTCAATAGTCCAAATCCCTTCTTCATCAACTGGAATTTCATACGCATCATAACCTAATCGAGGACCTGCTAATTCAGCTTCTCTATTATTCAATCCTGGCCGAGCGGTGATTCTACCTACTGTGTTATTGGATGGTGAAGACAAATGTCCAGATGGACTATATACACGAATAGTTCCATTACCTATACCTTGCGCGCTGGAACTAACAGCTAATATTTCATTTTTTTTCACATATGCGAAATGTCTACCATTATTATAAAAATTATGATAAAGTATACTACCATTATAAACTTCAGTTTCCATATACGCTCGTGCGCCCTTCACCCCAGCTGGATATAAGTCTTTAGATCCATCAGAAAAAGCTACATTAAATTGAATAAAGAAAAATATAATTAATAATACCTTTAGGTTTTCCCTCATAATTTACATTGGAAGTCGTGTTGTAAATATAACATTTTGACACTTAAATAACCAATAGGTAAATAGTTTACTTATTCCATAATACCACATAACATGAATAAATCGTACCTTTGCATCTTAAAATTTAGATAATGTCACATCAAGTACCAGAAGACGGCTCGTTACTACCTCTTATGGAGGAATTTTACACAATTCAAGGAGAAGGATATCATACCGGAAAAGCGGCTTATTTTATTCGTCTTGGAGGATGTGATGTTGGTTGTCATTGGTGTGATGTCAAAGAAAGTTGGGACGCAACTTTACATCCACTTACTAGCGCTGAAACAATTGTTAAAAATGCCCAATCACAACCAGCGAAGACAGTGGTCATTACAGGAGGAGAACCTTTGATCTATAATTTGGACTTATTGACGTCTCGTCTTAAAGAAGAAGGAATACAGACTTTTATTGAAACTTCAGGAGCTTATCCTTTAAGCGGTTATTGGGATTGGATATGTCTTTCACCGAAGAAATTTAAAGCTCCAAGACCAGAGGTGCTTGCTGTTGCTGGCGAACTAAAAGTTATTGTATTTAATAAATCAGATTTCTTATGGGCAGAGGAACACGCTAAAATGGTAGGTCCTAATTGCAAACTTTATTTGCAACCCGAGTGGTCCAAAGCTGCGGAAGTAACGCCCCTTATCATTGATTATGTAAAGGAAAATCCAAAATGGAATATTTCTTTACAAACACACAAGTATTTGAACATTCCATAATCAAATCTATACTAAAAGAAAAACGCCAAATGATTACTCATTTGGCGTTTTCAATATATTAATGCCTTTAATTACTTTTTATAGTATTGCATTGCTTCAGGTACTAAAGATTGAATCTGAGCAATACGTCGAGCATCACTAGGGTGCGTACTTAGCCATTCAGGCACTGAATTAGCACCAGACTTAGCTGCAGCCATTCTTTCCCAAAATTTCACGGCTTCGTTTGGATCGTATCCAGCCATTGCCATAATAATTAAACCTGCTTTATCAGCCGCTAACTCATCATTTCTAGAGAACTTCAACATACCGATGGGTGCGCCAATACCATATACTTGATTTAATACAGCTACACCTTTATTATTTGACATCTGAGATGCAGCCCCCAATACCTGAGCTCCTAACTGCAAAGCCATTTGATTAGAAACCTGCGCTACAGAATGTTCTTCTAATGCATGCGCAATCTCATGTCCCATAATTGTTGCTAAACCACCATCAGTTCCTGAAAGAGGCAGAATACCAGTGAATACAGCTACTTTACCACCAGGCATACACCACGCATTGACATCATCATTCTGAATAAGGTTAAATTCCCAGTTAAAATTAAATTGATCAGCAATCCCTTTTTGTTGTAAATATCTTTGAGTCGCAGCTGCTATATTATTACCAACTCTTTTTACAGCTGTAGCCTGTGCAGTTCCCGTAACAACTTTTGTGCTTTTATCACTTAAAAACTCTTTATACGCTAAGCTTGCTTGCTGATTTATAGTTTCGCTATCCACCAGTTTCAAGTATTTTCTACCTGTAACTGCTGAAGTAGCACAGCCCATCAATGTTGCTCCCAACAACACATAAGATGCATAAGTAAATATCTTTTTCATGATAATTTTTGTTTTATAATTTCTTTCTACCTATTAAAGACAATAATAATTCCTAAAAGTTCAATTCTTCGAAATTATTTTGAAGATTTTTTGAATAAGTAAATTTTAGATTCTTTACCCTTAAGTAAGCGTTCAATATTTTTTTGATGTGTAATAAGTATCAAAACACAAATTGCTATAGCATACAACATCAAAGAAGGCACAGTTGTTTTAATAATTAAAGCCAAGCTAATAGGGAATGTAAAACCCGCACTAATTGAACTTAAAGAAACGTAATGACTAATAAGAAGACATAAAAGAAAAATAGTCACACAACATAATGCGGCTAAAGGTTGTATAGCAATCACCATCCCAAACAAGGTAGCAACCCCTTTTCCGCCTCTAAACCCTGCAAAAATTGGGAATAAGTGACCTAAAACAGCAATGACTCCTAGTGCCAACTGAAAATTCACAAAATGTATAGAATCGGATGTCCCTACAATTCCCGAATCTAACAAATAAGGTAAATTGGTGGCTGTCCAGCCTTTGAAAATATCTACAAGCATCACAATAATTCCAGCTTTCTTTCCCAAAACCCGAAATGTATTAGTCGCACCTGCATTACCACTACCATACTCCCGCACATCTACCCCGTAAAACGCTTGGCCAAACCATACCGCTGTAGGAATGGAACCAAACAAATAGGCTAGTACAACTACACCAAATAGATATAATGAAATCATTAATTTTTTTAAATCCTTAACAAAAATACTAAATAAGCTTAGCTTTTAAACTCAAATCTAAACTTTTCACCGAGTGTGTCAATGCACCTACAGAGATATAATCCACACCTGATAACGCATATGAACGAATAGTTGTTAAATCAATACCTCCTGATGCTTCAGTAATCAACCTACCACCAACCAATTCAACAGCCTTTTTTACGTTTTCTGGTGTAAAATTATCGAACATCACTCTATCAACACCTTGACAGGACAAAAGTTCATTCAACTCATCAAAACTTCGAACTTCTACTTCTATAGGAATATTGATATTATTCTTTTGCTTGTAAGCAATAGCATTATTTACGGCGTTTGAGATTGAGCCTTCATAATCCACATGATTATCTTTTATTAAGATCATATCATACAAACCAAATCTATGGTTCACACCTCCCCCCAATACAACAGCACGTTTTTCTAAAAATCGTAATAGCGGCGTAGTCTTTCTAGTATCCAACACTTTAGTATTCGTACCCGCTAACTCTTTTACATATTCAGCGGTGCGTGTAGAAATACCAGACATGCGCTGCATCACATTTAATACTAAACGCTCTGCTTTCAAAATAGAATGGATACTTCCTCGAACAAGCAATGCAATATCTCCGAATTTTACTTCTGCACCATCTTCGATGAGCACCTGTACTTGTAAATCTTCATCGATTTGTTTAAAAATCTCTACTCCTACTTCTACTCCAGATAAAATTCCATTGTCTTTAACCAACAACTTTGCTTCACCCAACTTATCTTCTGGTAATGAGGCTAAAGTTGTGTGATCGCCATCTTGTACATCTTCCTGAATGGCTTGATCCACAAAAGTTTTCAAGAGATTTTTATATGCTAAATCCATTGTATTTGTTCAATAATCTATAAAAATATTAAGCTAAGATGAGCAAAATATATGTTACGTGAAAATAAATTTCTATTCAACTCGGAATTCCGAAATAAACTCGCTTTCCTTTAATTTTACTGTTTTAATTAATATTCGGATTGGTTTGTTGTGAGTTTTAGCATTATAGACAACCAAATGGTTGGGCTGACTTTCATTTAAGCGAGAAATTTTTATATCACTTAATTTATTCGCACTCAAGTATTCCGAAACAATCAACTCTGCCTGATATTTGGATGCGATCTGTACATTTCTATGTATAGAAATCTTTACAGAAGAAGTAAAAAATTTACTTAATTCTTTAGCATCTCCATTCCTCAGCGCATTCCCAATCATTTTATCAATCTCTCGAAAATTTGAAGGATCAAATACAGACAATATAAAAATTAAAACGTATAAAATTTTACCCATCAACTAGAAAATATGTGCGAATATATCAATACAACACCTTTCAAACAATATTATTCCCATAAAATAGCAAATTATCAGAATCGAATAATTTCATTTCAGAATTTAATAACTTAAGCTTAGGATTTTTTATATTTGTGTGTGGACAACTTAAATCAAAAGAAAGTAGCCTTAATCATCCTGGATGGATTGGGTTATGGCAAAAATGATAATTCAAATGCTGTATTGGCAGCAAAGATTCCTTATTTAAATTCTCTATTAGAAAAATACCCTAATTCAAAACTTGAAGCCTCAGGCGAAGCTGTAGGTCTTCCAGAAGGTCAAATGGGTAACTCCGAAGTAGGTCACATGAATTTAGGTGCTGGAAGAGTAGTATATCAAGAACTTGGACGTATTAATAAGGCAGCAAAAGATGGCATATTCGAAAGTCATCAGGTAATTCAAGATGCTTTTGACTATGCAAAACAAAACAATAAGAATGTACATTTCATTGGATTGTTGTCTGATGGTGGTGTACACTCGCATATTTCGCATCTTAAATCATTATGTGATGCGGCCAAAGTAGCAGGATTTAATAACGACCAAGTTTTTATTCACGCTTTTCTAGATGGTCGTGATACAGATCCTAATGGTGGTTTGGAATATGTTAAAGATCTAGAAAGTCACTTAGCAACTTCAACTGGAACGATTGCCTCTGCTATTGGACGTTACTATGCTATGGATAGAGATAACCGTTGGGAACGCGTAAAAGAAGCATATGATTTATTGACTAAAGGAATTGGTCAACATTCTTCTAACTTACAAGAATCAATCAAACAATCCTACAAAGCTGGAGTGACAGATGAATTTGTAAAACCAATTTTTATTGCTAACCATGACGGCTCACCAAAAGCTGTGATTAAAGAAGGCGATGTAGTATTTTGTTTTAATTTCCGAACAGATCGTGGCCGCGAAATTACAATTGCATTAACGCAACAAGAGTTTCCAGAATATAACATCAAACCTTTGAATTTGTATTATGTCACTATGACATCATACGATGACACATTCAAAGGGGTAAAAGTAATCTTCCAAAAAGATAATCTAACCAATACGTTAGGTGAGGCTTTAGAAGCACAAGGTAAAACTCAAGTTCGTATTGCAGAAACAGAAAAATATCCACACGTGACATTTTTCTTCTCTGGAGGTCGCGAAGATGAGTTCAAAGGTGAACATAGATTGTTGATTCCTTCTCCGAAAGTAGCTACTTACGATCTTCAACCTGAAATGAGCGCTTATGGTATTGCGGATGCTATTTGCAATGATATCGTAAGCAATCGCCCGGATTTTATATGTCTAAACTTTGCTAATCCTGATATGGTTGGCCATACAGGTGTATTTGAAGCTGTGGTGAAAGCTGTCGAGACTGTTGATGTATGTTTAAAGAAAGTCGTAGAAACCGGATTAGAATTTGGATATTCCTTCATCATCTTAGCGGATCATGGTAATTCTGAATTCATGCTAAATGAAGATGGCTCTCCAAATACAGCACACACGACAAATCTTGTTCCTTGTATTCTAATTGATAAAGATTATTCTTCTATCGCAGATGGTAAATTAGGAGATGTCGCTCCTACTGTATTACGATTGATGAATCTGGACATTCCATTGGAAATGACAGGCAATGTATTAGTAAATTAATAATGATTCATTGAAGACATTTAAATTTATACCTTTCTTAACTATTGCAGCTGTATTATTATACAGTTGCAATACTTCTTTGTCTTCACAATCAACTACAACAGAATTTGATATCCCTCAATTCTTTAAGGAAGAAGTACAAAAACTTCAAACCTTGAATCCAACTGTCACCAAAACAGTTTCAAACGATAAATCATCGGAAAGCAAGGAAATTAAAATTTCCAATTGGGAAAAAGAGCTTGCACAATTTTCTACTATTGACATCAATAAATCTGGAACTGAATTTCTTAAAGAATCAAATGGAGATACTTTAATTTATTCTACTCCTACCGACTCTAAAACCAAAATAACAGTAAAAGTTATTTTCAACCAAAAGTTACCTGTTGAAATAAGCATTTATAAGAAAACGCAAAATTTACTTTTTGTTAATGAAGAAACAATGAATTATAACGTAGGCAATTCTTATATCCTTGATAAAAAACAATACGTAAAAGGAATGGGAAATAATAGATACCTTATTAAAGGTATAATTCATTAAACTACAACCAACCTATAGCCAAAGATCTCCTCTCCATTCATTTAATCTTTCGTATCGTTAATCTATTATTATCAGTGATTATCAATCACCTTCCTCAAAAAAATATCTGTTATAACTGTATTATATTATCCTCAAAAAGCAATATTCTCATTAAAACATGATAAAATCAATGGAAACCACAATTAAACAAAACAAACTTTAATATTTTATTAAGAAAGTATTTGAATTATTAATTTAAATTTCATAATTTAATACAGTAGTGTCTAAAATAAGGGAAAAAATGGCGGTGTATTTATATAGCAGGGATTGCTATATTTAATTCGCTAAAATTCCATCACCGCCATGGTAAATATAAACGTATTTTCTCAGATATTAGGACTAGTAGATCGCAA
>NZ_JACOIJ010000019.1 GCF_014692495.1 Sphingobacterium litopenaei
ACAATGCAACAACTCCACCTTAAATTTGGTGAGAGAATGAAAGCCTTCGGCGGCTCTAAATAGATATAGGTCCGAAGGGGACCTATATCTATTTAGAGCTCAATGACACAGTTTGCTTTACACTTCCCAACGCCTTCCACAATTGTTTTTCGAAGCAAATGCTATCTTCGATCTCGGCATATTGACCATAGTTAGGAATAATTTCAAAACCATTTCTTTTGTACAAAGCAATAGCCTCAGTCATTTGTTCGCCTGTTTCGAGTATACATTTTAGGTAGCCAAGTTCTTTAGCCCACGTTGTTAAAGCCATTAAAATAGCTTTTGATAAACCTTTACCTCGATGGTTTGGATGTACATACATTCGCTTTATTTCAATAATAGTTGTGTCGTATTCTTTTAGTGCGCCACATCCTACTGGGTCTTCATCGATATAAGCTACCAACATGATTTAATTCATCCGATTTGTTGTATTGCGCGAAGAATACGTTTTTCTCACCATTTTTTATGGCTAAATCCTGATCGAGTTCACATGCTAACTTTTGAAAATCCGCATCTGAAGATGATGTTTTTTTGACTGTGAACATATTGATAAAGTGTTTAAGGCTGATAAAATAATTACAATTCTAAATTTAATTATATTTTTGAAATATTATCATTGATATATCATTGGATATCAAAAGGATTTAAAGAGCTTTTCTAGCCAACACAATCCAATCTCTTTCATCTTTTCCTTCTTTAAAATTTTCCCATGTTTTAATTAATTCCATGCCTGCTTTATGTATCAATTGTAAAACCTTATTCTTTTCAAGGCTACTGTAATAAAAATTTTCTCCAAACATAGGATTGGTGTGTTCAATGTCGATTGTGCCGTGTGTAAACATAAAATAACCATTTGGTTTAAGAAGATCAGCTATTTTGTCGTACACATCCAATTGAGCCTCTTTTGGTAGATGAAAAAGCGAATCCCAAGCAATTATACCATCGAATTTTTTAGGTGTTTCAAAATGTTGAAAATCAATGTTTATGAATTCAGAGTTATCCAGATGAAATTCCAGAGCTTTTTCGATCATCTTTTCGGCAACATCAATTCCTGTAACATAGAATTCTTTTGAGGCTAAAAATGCGGCTATAGGTTTTCCCGTTCCGCATCCTATATCCAATACTTGAGAATGATGAGGTAATTTTTTTGCAAACTCAAGTATAGGTGTATTGATCTCGGCAGTATCTCTAACTTCCTGCCATTGCTCAACTATTTTATTATAGGAATTTTTATTCATTGTACACTTTGGATGGATTCACAAGATGGCTATTTTGTATTTCAGCATTAATTTTTATCCTATTTTCCACATCATTTTGAGCACCCGCTCAAATATCTGTTCTCCGAAAAAGCGTTTAAAAAATACTGATGAGGTTTGTGAAAGTTTACCGACTGTATATCTCACGTTTAATTTCTTCTTGTAAAGTAGTGAAGAAATCAAATCTGCTATTATTTGAGGGTCTGCACCATTATTTTCTTCAGTAGCGTAAATTTTTATAAAGTGTTCATATTGTTTTAGATAAGCAGGATCAATTTGAGAAGTTGTTTTTCTATTGGCTGTTATATTCGTTCTAAAATCTCCAGGATTAATATTGCAAACTTGAATATTAAAAGGGGCTAGTTCCAAACGTAGTGCTTCGGTAAAACCTTCTATGGCATATTTGCTCGCAGAATAATGTGCCTGGAAAGGCATACCTATTTGTCCTGCCAAAGAACAGATATTTATAATTTTACCAATGTTATTTGCTCTGAAGTGGGGTAGGAACTGTTGAGTCACACGAACAAGTCCGAAATAATTGGTGTCTAATTGCTGCTTCGCTTCTTCAATCGTAATATTCTCAATAGGTCCAGCGATCACGTAACCAGCATTGTTTATAAGGACATCTATTTGGGAGAGTCTCTCCAAAATTTGGTCACCAAATTTTTCAACAGAAGCATCATCTGTAACATCGAGTTTTAACAAATGAAAATTTTCAAATGCCCCTTCTTTGTAACGACTTGTTCCTACAACTTGATGGCCAAGATGAGCAAGATGTTTTGCTATGGTTAGTCCTATTCCAGATGATGCGCCTGTGATGACAATATTCATAATTGTTAGCGGTTGATTTACTTAAATTTAATCAAACAATGGTATAATATCGGATTAAATTTTGTTAGCTTTTAAAATATAATCCGCTAAATCTTTTTCAGTTTGCGAATCGCTATTTTCTAACTGATGTACTATTCTACCAATTTCCTCTTGAGATTTATTTTGACTAAGTTTTTGTTGACCTTGCACTTCTGTGACTTCCAGTTCAAATGCAACAATTCCTTTCAACATTCCTTGAATATATTTATCGGAGAGGTTTTTCCATTGTTTATAATATTCCTTTTCGTAAAAATGAATCATGTCTTCTAAAGCTTGCATCTTCTCTTCTGTCTTGTGTAAGATTCTAGCTTTCCCATAGGCATGTACCGCAATATAATCCCAAGTAGGGACACTTTCAGATTTATCGTAATGTGCGGGTGAAATATAGGCGTGTGGCTCAGAAAAGATAACTAAAGAAATGTTGTGTTCTATAATATTTACTTGCTCATTAGCTAATGCAAAATGTCCAGACAAAATAACTTTGTCCTCTTTTTGTTTAATAACGAAGGGCAATTGTGTAACAATAGGAATATTATCTTTTGTAGTGATAATGGTGGCAAAACTATATCTTTTCATAAATGACACAATTTCGTTGTTGTTTGTGAACTTAAATCTAGAAGGAATGTACATGTATTTAGTGAAATTTCAGGTTCTTAATTATGTGAGTATTTCTGTTTTCTAAATTTAAGATTTTTGTATGTTAATGTTGTACTTTAAAGAGTTGAGACTTTTGGTTATTCCGTATTTTAATTAAGCGTATACAAGCAATAAAAGTAGAACGGAAATATATTATACAAGGTTTCTTTATGGTTATATTTAATATTGCTAATAAATGCTACTTCATTATATAAAGCTCGCCACTTAGGACAAAGGATTTATTTGAAAATCTTTGTTCAAGTTCTTCAAGCCATTTTACACGTTTGTTATGACTTACTCTTTTCACGGATGTAAAACTTATCCAGCGTACATTTTTGTACCCCATTGATTTAAAGATGCTTTTAATCATTACTTTGCTAATTAAATTTCCTATGAGAAGGGAATACATTATTTTGGGTTTATTCATTGTAGTGATAACTGTAATTGTTTTTAGATTTTTTAATAACGGAATTAATCCATAAACCTCGTGGATGGTGGTCATATGCAAGAACAGGTGATAATACTCGGTCAACAAAACCTTTAGTTGCAGCAGGCATAATATCCCACCAAATGGGAAAAATGAATACCAGATGTTCGGCTTTTTTTAATCTTGCGTGATAGTCGAGGACTAATGGGTCAACCGCTTTATGTTCCACGAAAGCCTTTAAATCTTCAGATGTCATTCTTGGATTAAAATTGTTCTGGTCAAGATGTATTAGGTCTATTTCTTGACCGGATTTTTGAAGCTCTTTTGTTATGGATTCCAAAATAGCGTTGCAGTAGCTTTCTGGATAAGGGTGATTAAATACGATTACTGTTCTCATGTTTACTGTTTAAATTACAGTACAAAAATCAGAAGCGGTTCATCTATTACACGATAACAATTGTTAATAAATACACTTATTTTCTATTTCTTATGCGACTTAAAGACACAGAAGTCATTCCCAAATAAGAGGCAATGTAATGTTGGGGAACACGTTGTACAATATGAGGATAGGTGGTTATCAGTTCTTCGTAACGTTGTTGTGGAGAATTTTTAAGGTAAGAAAAAAACAATTGTTGAGATTGAAAAAGACGTTTAAATAAATGTTCTTCAAACTGCTTTTTAATTTCGGGCGATTGCTCAATAATGGTTTGAAATTCTTGTTGTGTTATCGTTTGTACAATAGCAGGTTCAATCGTTTCAATACTATACAAACTTGGTTGATTGGTTCTGAAGCTCTCAATAGACGATACGCTATCGTCTTCAAAGAAAAATTGTGTAGTGATTTCTTTGCCATCACTGTTTATCCAAGTACGTATGCAACCTTTCTCTATAAAGAACATTTTCCTTGAAATCTCTCCTTCACGCAAAAGAACTTGTCGAGCTGGAACTTCAATCTGTTTGAAGTAGGGCTTAAATATTTCCCAATTGTTTGTTTTTTGAGATTTCTGTTCCATTTGATGAAGTTTCAAGAATTAGCGATAAAGTTTTGGGGCTACAAGCAAGCAGGGATTTTACCACTGAACTACTTGCGAAAAACTGAATTTCAAATATAGCAATTTTTTGTCCTGCGAAGCACGAAACCTTTTGCTTGCCTGTAGGTTATGTTAACTGTTAGGCCTGCCTTCGGTCTTTTGTGTATTTCGATTTATTAATAAGTAAATGTTTGACAAAGCAACCACTAAAAAGAATAGCGGAATATACGGCGGTTTAATTTTAAGTGGCAATACATCAGCGGGTACGTTTGGATGTAGGTGTACAAAAACGCCTGTGAGCATCATTATGATGATTGTCAAGAAGGAAATAGTTGTCAAAAAAATATACAATTTCTTTGAAATTCTCTGTCCATTGATTAAGCAGAAAAATAGTGCTACACCTACCGCAATTTCTCCCATTATACCCATTGAATAAGATATTTGTCCTAAACCACTATTTACAATCTGAACAGTGTACCAACCTTTGAATGGATTTACAAATTTCAGAATGCCAAACATAAACATAGCTATAGCTAAAAACCAAGTTGTAATTTTTGTGTATTTCATATTTTAATTGTTTAGAATTTCTGTAATTGGCAAATGGTCTTCTATATTTGTTCCGTAATGCACGGCTTTTATTTTTCCATTTTCATCTATAATAAAATCGGCAGGCAATCTTGTTAAACTCCCATCTCGTTTGATTTTTCTTTGGAATAATTTATTCCCTTTTTTCATTGCTTCCTTTGGTTGTTTTTTTTAAGCAGATCTAAGTATTTTCCAAAAAGGTTTTTCGACTGCATACTTTTTATAAAGGGCAAATTTAGGATCGCCTATTACTAGAAATAGTATTGGAGTTTCAATGAGATAATCTTTTAAAACTTTGTTGTCCGATTCAAAAACAGCAATTATGTTGTATCCCTTGGATTGAATTTTATCATAATTTTCGATAAGCTCGTGAACCCTATAATTGCACACAGGACAACCTGCATACCTGAAATAAGCAATCAATACTTTTTTTCCTTTATAGTTGCTTAGATTTATGTATTCTCCATTTGTGTATCAATGGCTTCAAAATCGGCTGCTTTATCTGCAATATTTAGTCGCTGACCGTACGCCATATTATGGAATAATAACTGGGAAATGGCAAAGGCTAGGCATCTCATTGTGTACATATTTTGTCTTTTTAATCAAGGCAAAATTGCGGCTATTCGAGAAAGATGAATTGGTTAAAAAGTCCAAAAAATAGAAAAGAAGTTCCTTTGGTTATTTTAAAACTTGACACTTTCGGAAATTGGAAGGTGTTGAATTGTATCTCCATTTAAATAATTTGGTAAAATGAGAGGTATCGCTAAATCCGACTGCATAGCATATTTCCCTAACAGAAAAATCAGTCGATGCTAATAATTCATTTGCCTTTAAAAGTTTTTGGTTTTTCAGATAATTGGCAGGAGTGTCGTTAAAATAGCTTTCAAAATCTCTTTTAAAAGTAGATAAACTTCGGCCAGAAAGAATGGCCAATTCGGGTATCGTGATGTTTGAAAATAAATGGGCTTGAATGATTTCCTTAAAGTTTGCCTGTCGGGGTGTGAATAGGTGAGAAAACAAACTGATAATGTTGTCCGCATTGTTTGTTTGAAGTAGTAAAAGTAGGAGTTCTTTGATTTTAAGTTTCAATAATTCATCGTTCACCAAAACTGGATTTTGAAAGTAAAATTCCAGACTTGTAATAAAGTGATCGATTATGTTTTGTTTTTCAATTTTTTGAACGAAAGGATTGTTTCCATTAGATTTAATAAAACTTGGCACTTCGTCTTTGTATAACTCTTGTAGAATGTCCTTATGAAGATGTATTACGAAAATTTCACAATTTTTATGTTTAGATTTTTGCATAAGGTCTGCAAAATAGTTGCCACATTTCAGCAGCACACTTTCTGAAACATTTAAGTTTAAGTTTTCAATCGGCGAATTTAGTGTGCTTTCACCATCTTTAATATATAAAAAGCAGGCTTCATTTTGAAAAACCGCACCATATCGAAAAGGTGTTTTGATGTGTAATTTTTCAATGACACATTTGTTTTTTAAGTTAAAGTGTTTTCTGTCTATTATCATCAGTTAGATTCAAGTTTGGGTGGCGTAATAGGTTTACAGCTTACGTTTTTAGCTTGGCGAAGTGACGAATTAGAAAGTCGAAACATTCAATTTTGCACTAACCTAAGCAACAGCTTTTTATTATTTTTTAAATTTAAAAGAAAATATAAAAGGCATTTGCAAAATCGAGGATAGAGGTAGTTATCAGTTATATGATAATCACTGAAATTTACCTTTTTCATTCGGAATAATTGCCGACTAATTATTAAATATACGCAATTGACTCTAAAATTAAACTTATACCCTTATACGGTAAATTTTGGAATATTGTCTGTTAATTGGTTTTTTAAAGCGCATTTTGTATTGTAAATATCCTAATCATAGAAAATAATATTCAAAATGCGCAATAGTATTCTTATTTATTAAAGTACTTGTTTAGTACATGTTTAAGGTCATCGGGAGTATCGATTGCATCATTGGAGTGCGAAGATATAGCTGTTTGAATTTTATAGCCATTATCTATCCAGCGTAACTGCTCTAGTGCCTCCATTGTTTCTAAGTCGGATAGAGGAAGAGCGGTCAATTGTTGTAAGATATCGATTCGATACCCATAAATGCCGATATGATTGTAATACGGTCTGTGGGCTAACCATTCGTTCTGTTTTACACCGCGCAAAAATGGAACAGCTTGTCTCGAAAAGTAAACGGCTTCACCTTTTCTGTTTAATACCACTTTTGGCTTGTTCTCATTGAAAAGTTCATCCTCTGATTCTACACGGCGTATTAGAGTAGCAATTTCGGTGTCTGCTTTACCAAAGCAAGAAGCTAGAAGGTCAATCTGTTGTGGATCGATAAAAGGTTCATCTCCTTGAATATTAATAGCTACATCAAAACCAACTAGACTAGCTGCTACCTCCGCACAACGATCAGTACCCGATTGGTGATCTTTGTTGGTCATCATCACATTGCCTGCAAAACTCTTTACATGATCATATATACGTTGGTCATCTGTGGCTACAATCACTTCCGATAGGGAAGTAGCATGTTTAGCCTGTTGATACACGCGTTGTATCATGCTTTGTCCAGCAATATCTATAAGAGGTTTTCCAGGAAATCGACTCGAATCGTATCGAGCAGGAATAATACCGATAATTTTCATATCGGAAATTTAGGGATTAATATTGAAAACAAAAAAAGTAGCCTGCATTTTTGCGGGCTACTTCGATTTGAATTATATTAAGGTTGATTAGCTACTAGTGAATGAATAATAACTCACGTAATTTTGGTAAAGGCCATTTCGCATCGTCAATGATTTTTTCCAATTTGTTGACGTGGTAACGGATTTCATCAAAATAAGGTTTTACTACTTCATCATAAGCGATAGATTTCTCACGAACATCTTCGATGTTGTTAGCTTTTTTACGCTCTTGACGCATAGCTTCAGCTTTCTCTAGGATAATGTTTGTATGTTTAGAGATACGCTCTACTAAGTTCAATTGAGAAGAGTAAGCTTCTTTGCTCAAACCTAAATCTTGAAGACCTTTAACGTTTTGGATCAACTCATTTTGGTAAGTGAATGCAGCCGGAGCGATTTGGCTGTTTACTACTTCACCGATCACACGCGCTTCGATTTGAAGTTTTTTGTAGAAGTTTTCTAACAAGATCTCGTGACGAGCTTCTGATTCGCGTTTAGAGTAGATGCCTAATCTTTCGAATAACTCTAAAGACTCTTCTTTTACATATACGTCTAATGCTCTAGGTGTAGATTTGATGTTAGACAAGCCTCTAGCTTCAGCTTCAGCAGCCCACTCATCGCTATAACCATTACCTTCGAAACGGATAGCTTTAGAATCTTTGATGTATTTGCGAACTACGTTCAAGATAGCAAGATCTTTTTTCGTTCCTTTTTTGATTTGTTTGTCAACTTCAGCTTTGAATTCGATCAATTGAGCCGCTACGATAGCGTTCAAAATAGTCATTGGCAATGCTGAGTTAGCTGAAGAACCTACTGCACGGAATTCGAATTTGTTACCAGTGAATGCGAAAGGTGAAGTACGGTTACGGTCAGTAGTATCCAATCTCAATTCAGGGATTTTAGGGATACCATGCCACAAGTTAGTTTCCGCTTTTACTTTCTTCGCTACGCGTGCTGATTCCACTTCTTCTAAGATTTCGTCTAATTGAGAACCTAAGAAGATAGAGATGATAGCAGGAGGAGCTTCGTTAGCACCTAGACGGTGGTCATTTGAGTGGCTCGCGATAGAAGCACGTAATAAGTCTGCATACTCATAAACAGCTTTGATTGTGTTTACGAAGAATGTCAAGAACATCAAGTTGTTTTTAGGAGTTTTTCCTGGAGACAACAAGTTTACGCCTGTATTTGTGATTAATGACCAGTTGTTGTGTTTACCTGAACCATTAACACCTGAGTAAGGTTTTTCGTGTAATAACACTTTGAAGTTGTGACGGATAGCCACTTGCTCCATTAAGTTCATCAACAATTGGTTATGATCGATAGCCAAGTTGATTTCTTCGTACATAGGTGCACACTCAAATTGAGAAGGAGCAACCTCGTTGTGACGAGTTTTCAATGGAATACCTAATTTCAAAGCTTCGTTTTCTAAATCTACCATGAATGCTAATACGCGCTCAGGGATAGCTCCGAAATAGTGGTCTTCTAATTGTTGACCTTTAGCAGACATGTGACCGAATAACGTACGACCAGTCAATTGTAAGTCTGGACGTGCGTGGTACAATGCTAAGTCTACTAAGAAATATTCTTGTTCAATACCTAAAGAGGCATTTACTTTAGTTACTTGTTTGTCAAAATATTGCGCTACGTCAGTTGCTGCTTTATCTACTGCCGCTACAGCTTTCAATAAAGGCGCTTTGTAGTCTAATGATTCACCAGTATAAGAAACGAATACTGTAGGGATACATAATGTTTTACCTGCAGGAGTTTCGTAGATGAATGCTGGAGAAGTAGGATCCCAAGCTGTATAACCACGCGCTTCGAATGTGTTACGGATACCACCGTTAGGGAATGAAGAAGCATCCGGTTCTTGTTGTACTAATGCATCACCAGTGAATTTCTCGATAGCATTTCCATTGTCATCAGGTTCGAAGAAAGCATCGTGTTTCTCAGCAGTGCTACCAGTCAATGGCTGGAACCAGTGTGTATAGTGAGAAGCGCCATTTTCGATAGCCCAAGTTTTCATAGCTTGTGAGATCACATCAGCTAATTCACGTGAGATAGGAGAACCTTCTTCGATAGCTTTGCTTAATTCTTTGAAAGTAGTTTTTGGCAAGTAAGCTTGCATTTTAGCTGCAGTGAAAACATTCTTTCCATAAATGTTAATTGCTCTTTTAGTGCTTACTTTTTCTTCTGGTAACGCTGTTCTAGAGGCAGCAGCGTTTACGGTTTCGAATCTGAAGTTTGACATCTTATGTTTGTTTGGTTGTATTTTTATTATCTATTTCGATTAATGATGACCAAAAATACACTTTGGTTTTAGATTTTTATAATTTTTTTTGAAAAATTTTGAAAAAAATCATCAAAAAGTATGTTTTTGTAGATTTTTGTATTAAAAAATCATGATTTTTTGAGTAAAATTTGATTTTTGAATGCTAAATTTTGTGAAATATTGATTTTTGAGTGCTCACTTACTAAAAATGGTAATTAAAAAATTTATTATGTAAACATATTAATATTGGTGGATTGTGTAGGAGAAAATGTTGATTTCTAATTTCAAGGATAAAGTCTGAGGTAAGATAGGGTAGGTTTAGGGTAAAAAATAAAAAGGTTCAGAATAATCTGAACCTTTTTAAGCTGTAAAAAGTGATTTTTATTCCGTCACTTCGAGACCCCATTCTATTCCTTTATCAATGGCTTTAACACCATTTTTGATCCAGTCAGCTGCTGGTTTTCCCTTCAAGAAGTGATCAAAGAATTGAGCCTGACGTATTTGAATGTCTTTACGATTTTGACGTTGCATCAAATTATGCTCATCGCCATTATAGTTTAATAACCAAACAGGTTTTTGTAAACGACGTAATGCCGTAAACATTTCAATACCTTGATACCATGGCACAGCACCGTCATTGTCGTTGTGCATAATGGCAACTGGGGTTTTCACTCTATCCAAGAAGAATAATGGTGAATTCTCAATATATAAATCTCGGTTTTCCCACAATGTAGCGCCTAAGCGGCTTTGTGTTTTTTCGTATTGGAATTGTCTAGACATACCGGATTGCCAACGAATACCGCCATAAGCAGAAGTCATATTCACTACAGGGGCACCTGTCCATGCTGCAGCATACATATCTGTACGGGTAATGAGATGTGCTACTTGATAACCGCCCCAGCTTTGTCCTTGAATCGCCATTTTAGATTCATCTACCCAAGGATTCTGCGCTAAGAATTTCATGCCTGAGTTTACGTATTCTTCCGCATCTTTACCTGGCTGCCCCGTTTTATAGCGTATATCTGGAGAAAATACCAAATATCCATTACTTACAAAATAAGAAATCATTAAACGTGAAGGTGTAGGAGCAGGCTCGTGGTAGCTGTACAATCCTTCAGTATGTGTTTCGTAAAAATAAGCGATGATTGGATACTTCTTATTTGAATCGAAGTTTTCTGGTTTATACAAGATACCTTCCGCAGCATATCCATTTGGTGTAGTCCATTGGACCAATTCTGCTGTCCCCCAATTGTAGTTTTTCTGTTGTGGATTGATATCTGTAAGCTTGGTGAGGTTTACAAAGTCTTTTGTCAAATATAAATCTGGATATTCTGCATAATTTTCTTTAGATAGAGCATAAACTGTTTGGTCCTCGTTAGAAATTAATCTTTTGTAGACGTTTTTAGATTGAATAACTTCTTTTAACCCATTTTTCTTTGTTAAATCCAATTTAAAGAATCCATTTTCTTTTGATTTTTCATTGAAAGAAGTTAGCAATAGTTGTTTCTTAGGATTAATTACATTAGAAGGTTTGCGCGGATCATTATTTCTAAATATTTGAGCGCGTAAAACCACTTTATGTTGACGACCATAATTATTCGTAATATTTGTTTTTGTCTTACCATCAAAACTCAAATACCAAATGTCGTATCGGTCATTGATATAAATACCTTTGCCATCTTCAGACCAACCTGCATAGCCATAGGAACCTGCATATGCGGGCATATCGTTCGTTTCGTCGGCAAATGAAACGGTTAAACCTCCGGATAGGCTTGTTTCTTGCTGTGTAGCGATGTCGTATACAGACCAAGTGGATTTTTCCATATCATAGAAAACCACATGAGTAGCATTGGGTGACAAATAAGACTGACCTACATGGTTTTCTTTAATTACGCGTTTGCTTCCATTATTTGTGGAAACCAAAATAATATCTTGCGGCGTAGACATAGACCATTGCGTAGCAATTTTATTTTCTTTTGAAGTTCGAGAGGTAATCGCCCATTCTTCAGTGCCGTTGCTAGTGAAGAAGACTCTGCTGAAATTGTCATCTACTAACGGAATCAGTTTTTGAGTTTCTAAATTATAAATCGCGTCAAAGTTTTTGGTACGTTCACGCCCCACATTGACTAATTGTTGCGTCATGAGATAGTCGTCTTGCCAGTGCCAAATGTCTACTTTAGCGTGTTCAAAGTCTACTAATGTTGTGTCTTTAACTTTTGGAATAGGAGCGAGTCCTAACAAAAGCTTTTTGCCGTCAGCACTAAAAGACAGATTTCCGTCTCCTGATACATACCAATTTGCTGGAATTCCTGCACTTTGTTTGTCTATTAGAACGGTGGCGGTATCAGTCTGACCATTGTAATTGTAAACTTTAAAGTCTTTAATCAACGCTTTTTCATTAGACTTATCAGCTAAGAAAACCAAACGTTGGGAAAGGTCGTCGAAACTAATATTTTTGTAATTGCCTTTTCCATTGCTGATTTTCTTTTGCGATTTTTTCGCTAAATCATATAAGTATAATCCTGCTACGCCTGTAGTATCTTTATCCGCTCCCTTTTTAGAGAAGACTAAATATTTTTCATTATCATCGAAATAATAGCTATCCGCTTTCCAGATTTGCACCGTGTCTTTGGATTCCAGATTGTACAACACCAATACGGTTTCTTTTTTTGCGGGAGCTTTTTTCGCTGGGCTTTTCGTCGCTGAAGAATCTGTTTTTACTTGTTTTGAAACCGTATCTTGTTTAGATGGAACTTCTAATTCTTGCTGATAGGCGATGTAAGATTTGGTCAGCCGAGGAGATTTCCAGTTTTTTATAGCACCTAAGTTTAAGGATTCTTTCGTCAGTATATTAAATATTGCTAGCGAATCCTTCGGCATTTCATCCTGTTTTTTCTTTTTAATCTTGGCTTCGCGCGTTTCCTTATAATATGGTTTAATACTACTTATAAAGAACTTTTCATCTTCCGTGATTTTGGGAGAAGTACCTCTTTCCAAACGAAACAATAAGTTATTTTTTGTATCTTTTAGTTCGGTTACGGCGTCTCCTTCTTGAGGTGAAATAGTATAGTAAATGAATTTCCCTGATTTCGAAAAATTTTGTGCAGAAATATTTTTCCAAGAATCAAATACGGAATGATCAATAGGCGGCTTTTGTTGTGCAAATCCATATAAAGTTGTACTAACTAAAAGGGCACAAGTCAGTGTTGTTGTTTTCATTTGGGCTATTAAAGTTTGTAACAATAAAAATATGGATTATATACTTAGGATTTTGCAACAATTTTGGCACGTTAATTATATTTAATACGTTATATACTTAAAATGTTAAAATAATTATGAAATCTACAACCGTAATCGTCAGTATTATTGCTGCTATAGCGATAATTGGTGCAGCTTGTGTATTGGGAAGTGCCTATAAATACAAATACAAAGTCAATAATACGATCAATGTAACGGGAAATGCGAAGAAAGATTTTGAATCGGACATTGTTAAATGGTCGGCTTCATATAGTCGCAAATCCATGAATTTGAGCGAAGCTTCAGAACAGTTGAAACAGGATCGTGATTTGGTCAAAAACTTTTTGATTCAAAAAGGTATCAAAGAAAATGAAATTGTGTTTGATGCGGTGAGTATCATCCGTGATTTTAGTTATCACACCGACGAAAGAGGAAACAGCTACAATACATTCACGGGCTATAGCCTCAATCAAACTGTAAGTGTAGAATCTCGTGACTTGGATAAAGTGGATAATGCTTCACGTGAGATATCGGCTTTAATTTCTCAAGGTGTGGAATTGGCTTCTAATGCGCCGAACTATTATTATTCGAAATTGGAAGATTTGAAATTAGCATTAATAGCTGAAGCTTCCCAAAATGCAAAAGTTCGTGCAGAAAATATTGCCAAAGAATCAGGGAGTAGTTTAGGTTCTTTGTTGAAAGCAGATTTGGGCGTATTCCAAATTACAGGACAAAACAACAATGAAGACTTTTCTTACGGTGGTGTATTCAATACTACTTCACGTGCTAAAACAGCAAATATCACCGTTAAAGTGAGCTATGGTCAATAAAAATTAAATCTTTTATTAAAAAATTCATTTGATATTCAGTTTATTACTGTTTGAGTGCGGTTTTTACGGTGGAAATATTTGGAATATTGGAATCATCTTTAGATATTTGCACACGTTCTGAAACAGTAAGCCTCTTTAGCTCAGCTGGTAGAGCAACTGACTTGTAATCAGTAGGTCATTGGTTCGATTCCGATAAGAGGCTCAGAATAAAATACTAAGGTCGCCTCCTTAGCTCAGCTGGTAGAGCAACTGACTTGTAATCAGTAGGTCATTGGTTCGATTCCGATAGGAGGCTCTAAATGTGAGAAATCACAGGTCTGGAGGGGTTCCAGAGCGGTCAAATGGGACGGACTGTAAATCCGTTGCTTCGGCTTCGAAGGTTCGAATCCTTCTCCCTCCACTCCAAAAGGCCTCTTTAGCTCAGCTGGTAGAGCAACTGACTTGTAATCAGTAGGTCATTGGTTCGATCCCGATAAGAGGCTCTAATAAAGCTCAAATTCATTGAAGTTGAGCTTTTTGTTTTCTACTAACGTTGTAAGAATCTCGGGATCATACTAAGGTTTTGAGCGAAGATAATTAAGTATACAATTTTTTCCACTCTTCACCTCTAAAAAATAAAAAAGTCCAACTACTGTTGAACTTTTCTATAATAATTTGAAACTTATTATTACGCCTTTTGAAGAATTTCGGTGTTAACTTCAGTAGAAGACTCTTTAGATTCTACTTTGATGTAAAATATATACGTCAATATGGCACCTATACTTGCCATTACCACGCCTACAAGGGAAGGGTAGTTGTATGTAAAACCGTAAATAATTGGGATTGCTCCTAAATACGCACCTATGGAATTTCCGATATTAAATGCGGCTTGACCAGCGGATGCGGCAAAAGTTTCTGCGCCCTTAGCATTATTAATAAGCATCATCTGTAGCGAAGGGGCAATACTAAAAGCGATCATACCTGTGATAAATGCCATGGGATAAGCTAATACGGTGATGTGCGCAATGAAGAATAATACTAATAAACAAGTTGCCATTGCTAAGAAACAAGAAATGGCAGCTTTGGTCGGCGAAAGGGTGTCCGCTACTTTTCCGCCTAAAAGATTACCCACACACATACCTGCACCAATCAATATCATAATAATAGAAACGCTGTCTTCGGATAAACCCGAAACCGTAGTTACTAATTTGGAGATATAGCTAATCCAAGCGAATAAACCCCCCGTACCAATAGAGATTATCGCTATCATCAACCAGGCATCCCAACGTTTGAAATAACCTATTTGCTTCACTATATTGTTGCTTTTATCTGCAGGAAAAACAGGCATCCATAAGTAAATCGTTAAGAAGGTTAATAAACCCAATAAGCTAATAACGCCATAGGTAATTCTCCAATCAAAATGATGACCAATATAGGTACCTAAAGGTACACCTGCCAAATTTGCGATGGTCATACCTGTAAACATCAAGGATATGGCCTGTGCTTCTTTACCAGGCTTTGCTAATTTGGAAGCGACCACCGAACCAATTCCGAAGAATGCGCCGTGAGGAAGTCCCGAGATAAAACGCGATGTAAATAAGCTCCAAGGATTCGGAGCAAAAGTAAATACAGCGTTAAAAACGAAGAAAAGTAACATCAAAAACAGAAGTACTTTTTTCGCAGGATATTTGGATGTGGCTGCTACTAGTATGGGGGCACCTACAACAACGCCTAAGGCGTATAGTCCTATTAAATTACTTGCTGTAGGGATATCAATATTCACATCTTTAGCGATATCTGGTAGAATTCCCATCATCGTAAATTCAGTCATTCCAATTGCTAATCCTCCGAACGCTAGTGAGATCAGACCTTTTTTATTCGACATATAAACTATTTTAGACCTTGCAAAGGTAGCTAAATAAACTGAAAATACTGTGCCAGAATGCTTTACTTATTGTAAAAAGTACACTACTTGTTTTTATCGATTTATACTAATTCAAGAATGTTTATCTATAAGATTCCATGGCTATGTTCAAATTGATATATACTTTAACCATTCCTGATTTTAAACTGCAATTTACCCCAACAATTAAAAATAATTTTGAATTGTAAATAGAATTACTATTTTTGTTAAACCGCTTTAGTTCCTTTGCTAACTCGGTTTAATAGATAACCATATAACATTATAAACTCTATACTATGATACCAAAGTCATTTTTATTTATTTGTGCTTTGCCGTTACTCTTAGGTGAGATTCCAATTGTTAAGGCCGATTATTTTGGTTCACATACAATAAAATGGAAACAACAACCTGTTAGAGGTAAAGTGACAAATGAGCAAGGTCAACCCATATCAGGAGCCTCGGTCTCTGTGCAAGGTCAAAGCATGGTTACTTCTACTGATGCGGATGGGAATTTTACTATTAATGCATTAATCGGTCAAAAACTACTCATAAGGCATATAGGTTTTCAAGACCAGATAGTAGATGTAAGAGGAGCCAATCTTAAAGTGCAGTTATCTCCTGAAAATACTGAATTAGAAGAAGTAATTGTAGTAGGATATGGAACTACTAATAGACGTTCGGTCGTGGGAGCTGTAGATCAGATTAGCTCTAAAGCCATTGAGAATCGACCTGTCGCAAATGCAACTCAGGCATTGCAGGGGGCATCACCAAGTTTGAATATTCAACAGCGCAGTATGAATCCGAATGATAATACGATGAATATTAACATTCGTGGTATTTCGACGATGAATAGTAATGGGCCTTTGCTTGTAATTGATGGCCTAGTGTCTGAAATGGGGGCTTTAAATAAATTGAATCCTAGTGATATTGAGAGTGTATCTGTTTTAAAGGATGCTGGTACAGCAGCAATTTATGGATCACGGTCTGCCAATGGTGTGATTTTGGTTACCACTAAAGGAGGTAAGCGTAACCAAAGACCAAGTGCCAGTATTTCATCTTTGGTAGGTATTCAAGATGCACAGATACTTTATGCTCCGGTGAAAGGGTATCAAAATGCAACTTTGAAAAATATGGCATTAACCAATGTAAATCAAAGTCCAGAATTCACGCCAGATCAAATTATGGATTTGTACAACAATCAAGGGAAAGAAGTTTGGAATTATAATGAAATTATTCAATCTGCGTTACAACAAAATCACAATATCACAATAAATGGAGGAGGAGAAAATTCAACCTATTTATTCTCTGCAGGTCATCTCGATCAGAGAAGTAATTTTGTGGGTAACAAAGACTATGGGATAAAACGCTATAATCTTCGTTCAAATTTGAGTGTTGAATATGGTATCTTTAAATTATCATCTATATTATCCTATTCAAGAAATAATGGATTAAATACGACTGCTAGTAATGCCATTATTAACTCTTCTCGTATTCCGCCGTATTACTATTATGCTATGCAAGCTGAAAATGGTCGATATTTAGTTAATAATGCCTTGACAGATCAAAATCCTTTAGCAGAGTTGCGTGATGGTGGGGCTATAAAACATGCTAATGATTATATGAATGCAAATTTGGCGTTGGATGTGAAATTAGCAAAAGGCTTAAAATTGCGTGGGGTATTTGGGGCTGATATCAATGCTGATCATCGATTCATACGAAGAATACAAGTGCCATTGTATACGAGTCCGGATGCAGAAAAACCATTGGTGTATGTGAATTCTACGCGTACGACGGAAGATTTTAATGAAAAACTATCTCTACTCAATTATCAATTGTTATTAGATTATGATCGCACATTTGGGAATCACTCCATAAAAGGATTATTTGGGGCTACAAACGAGTCTTATACCAGGAGACAGAATGAGATAAAATTAAGATTTACAGATCCTATTTTAGGAACACCTACCACAGGAACAGAAATAGATCCTACGAGTCGGACTACTCCAAATGGTACTATGGAAACTAGTATTAACTCATTAATCGGAAGACTCAATTATTCGTATTTAGATCGTTATTTTATCGAAGGCACATTTCGGTATGATGGCTCTTCTAGATTTGCAAAGGAGAATCGTTGGGGATTTTTCCCTTCTATTTCGGCAGGTTGGCGCTTGTCTGAAGAGAATTTTATGGAAGGATATAAAGATAAAGTTGGTGACCTAAAGATTCGTTCATCATATGGAATTTTGGGGAATCAAGATATAGCTCCTTATCAATATTTGACGATATACTCTTCATATAATAATACTTACGGCTTTGATAATGCTGCAGTTGCTGGCGCAGGTTTCACTTATGGCAATAGTGATTTATTGTGGGAAAAAACTAGAAATTTTAACATAGGTGTAGATGCTACATTTTTTCAAAATAAATTGTCAGCTTCCTTCGATTATTTTCATAAGCATACCACAGATATCTTGTTGACACCAGAAATTCCAAGTGTATTTGGTACCACTTTGAGTAAAACCAATATTGGAAAGATGAATAACCAGGGGTGGGAAGTCGTATTAACTTACCGCGGTAATACGGGAAATTTGAGACACAATATTTCAGCGAATATGGGTGATTCATTTAACGAGGTAGTCTATTTCCAAGGCAAAGAACAATACGCTTCAGCAGATCGTATCACCAAATTAATAAGAGAAGGTGTGCCGTTGAACTCGTATTATGGATATAAAGTTAAAAATTATTTCCAAAACATCCAGGAGATTGAGACAGCAGCTTTACCTGTAGGAATTAGTCCTACCGATTTGCAACCTGGTGACGTACGTTATGAAGATAGAAATAATGACGGTATTATTGATTCAAAAGATCGTTATATTCTGGGGAATGGATTCCCTCGTTATACATTTGGTTTGACATATGATTTAAGTTACAAGAATTTTGATTTCAGTATGTTTTGGCAAGGTGTAGGGAAGAGGGATATGATGGTGAGGGGAGAATTGGTAGAACCATTTCACGAGAATTATTCCTACACAATCTATCAACATCAGCTAGATTTCTGGACTCCTACAAATATTGATGCAGTATGGCCAAGACTTACAGCGGCAGGAGCTACCTCAACGCGCAATAATTATCAAATGGAGTCGGATATATATATGTTTAATGGTAAATACGCCCGTCTTAAGAATATCCAAATTGGCTATTCTTTACCACAATCTTTGGTGAGTAAATTACGGATGGATAGAGCTAGATTATTCGTCAATGCTCAAAATCTATTGACATTAAGTTTGAATTCTTGGATAGATCCCGAATCATCAGAATTTGATTCGAATATGGGCGGAGCAGCAAACTCAGCGCGTAATTATCCGACGTTAAAGTATTATGGTTTTGGTTTGGATATTAAGTTTTAATGCATACTAAGATGAAAAAGAAATTTAGAATATCGGGATTGGTTTTGTGTATTGTACTTTTCATAAGTTCATGCAATACACTTGATCCTATTCCAACAGATAATTATACGGATGCTACATTTTGGCAAACGACAGAAAATGCTGAATTAGTGGTAAATATGGCGTATAATCAAATGTATTCTGCTGATAAAATGTGGAATGATGAAGCTTTGAGTGATAATATTTTTGAAGGACGTACCAATACGGATGCTAGAGCAATTCGTAATGGTATAGCTGATCCAACTTTAGGAAGATTTGCAAGTGAATGGAGTCAAGCATATGGCGGACTCAAAACATGTCATATTTTTATGGAGAATGTCGACAGAGTACCAAATGTAAGTGAAGCATGGAAGGAAAGGCGTATCGCTGAAATTCGTTTTATACGCGCTTACATTTATTTTCGATTGGTAAACTTTTATGGAGATGTTCCATTCTTTACAAAGGATATAACATTGGATGAATCAGCAACATTACCACGTACATCGAAGGCTACAGTCTTAGCGTTTATACATAATGAACTGGATGAAATTGCGGACGTATTACCAAGTAAAAATGAGTTGCCAAGTACCGATAATGGAAGAATAACAAAGGGTGCAGCTGTTGCATTACAAGCAAGAGCTTACCTATATGAAGGAAATTGGGTAAAAGTAGTCGATTATACAGATCGCCTCATCAATCAGCAGGGAACTTACGGTAATTATGGCTTATTTTCGAGTTATAAAGGCTTATTTGAAGCAGCGAATGAATACAATGAA
This sequence comes from Sphingobacterium litopenaei, assembly GCF_014692495.1. Classification (GTDB taxonomy): domain Bacteria; phylum Bacteroidota; class Bacteroidia; order Sphingobacteriales; family Sphingobacteriaceae; genus Sphingobacterium; species Sphingobacterium litopenaei. The sequence continues at coordinate 19,962 of NZ_JACOIJ010000019.1, forward strand.
GAAGTAATTCTGGACTATAGCTATGTGCCATCATTAAAGATGTGGGGTAAATTATATGATGCAGCACCTTTGTCCGCAGGAGCTCGTCTGAATGCCTATGCGCCTTTGCAAAGTCTAGTAGATAGTTATTGGACTAATACAGGTCAATCTATAAGTCAGAATCCAAATTATTCAGAAGATAATCCATATGTAAATAGAGATCCTAGATTAGATGCTACAGTAGTTTATCATGGATCACAATGGACGGATTTTGATGGTCAGACACGTACTATTTATACTAAGCCTGGCACAGGATCTAATAGTCAAGAGCGTATGGATGTGTATTCTGGGCCAAGTGCCAACGCATCTCCAACGGGATATTACATCAAAAAATATTACGATCGTACGGCAACTCAAACTTTCGATGCTGGATTGAATATCATTATGATACGTTATGCGGATATACTACTGATGCATGCAGAAGCTAAACACGAATTAGGACAATTTGATGCAACTCTTTGGAATCAAACAATTCGTCCTATTCGCGAAAGAGCTGGGCTGACAGCGTCATCTGCGCTTAATTATCCTTCTACTATAAATGGTACAGAGATGAAAGAACTTATCCGCAACGAACGTCGTATTGAATTGGCTTTGGAAGGATTAAGATATTATGATATTATTCGATGGAAAGCTGGTAAAACCTATTTAGATGGTACTATTTACGGGGCAAAATTTGCTGACGGTAATACATCATACATTCGATTGGATACACGCAGATTTGATGAAAATAGAGATTATTTATGGTCTTTACCACAATCACAAATGGATTTAAATAAAAATTTATTGCCTAACAATCCTGGGCATGCTAACTAATTAAAAACAAAATCATGAAAAGAATATTTGCTTTAATTTTATTTGTAGCTACGGTAGCACAATTCGTGGCATGCAAAACAGACAATATGGAGTACACAGATGTGGATGTCACTAAAGTCAACAATATATTTGAACCTTTAAATAACAAGTCGGTAAAGTTAGTAAGCTCTAATTCTGCTACCCTATTTTTTGAGTGGGAGGCTGCGTTAGCAGTTGATGGTGGCTCTCCCCAGTATGAAATTGCTTTTGATAAAGTGGATGGTGATTTTTCAAACCCTCTTTATAAAGTGGTGTCGAATAACAATGGATTTGCTACGAACGCTTATGTAACACATAAAGTCTTAAATTCAGTAGCTGCTTTAGCTGGCATAAGCCCAGGAGAATCAGGTGAAGTGAAATGGACAGTCATAGCTTCTCGTGGAATCAAAAGAGTACAGTCAGATGTGACACGTATTTTAAGTATTACAAGTTTAGAAGGATTTGCTGACATTCCTTTAGAATTGTATGTGACGGGAGAGGGAAGTGAAGGAGGTACGGATTTATCAAAATCACCTGTTTTTAAACAAATTGAACCTGGGGTTTTTGAAATATATTCTAAGCTTGAAAGTGGCAAAAGTTATAGTTTCGTAGACCGTAAGGATCCTAATGCAAGACATTTCTATACAGAGGACAATGCAAAATTGAAAGAATCTTTGGATGGCAGCCAAATGACTTCTCCTAAAACCGCAGTTTACCGTATTGTTATTGATTTTAATGTTGCAACTATTTCATATACTGAAATCGAATCAATAGGATTATGGTTTTCTCCTGAGAACAAAGTCTTATTCGATTTACCATACCAAGGAAATGGCGTCTGGTCAGGAACTGGTGTTGTAAGATTTAAACAAGAGAGTTGGGGTAGGGATGAGCGTTACAAATTTCAAATGGAAACCATTGTAAATAACAATACAGTATTAGAACATTTAGGTACTCAAAATAATACAGATAGCCGACCTACTCCGTCTTCAGACCCTTCTTACTATTTTATAAGAGTTGTACCACCTTCTCAATGGGATAACAAATGGAAATTCATGGAACAAGTGGATGGTAATTCAACAACTATTAAAGTGATTTTACAAGGAGATAAAAATTATACACACGAGGTTAAAGTCAATTAAAAGAACGTGCTATGAAAAAAATATTAATATTATCAATTATATCATGTGCGCTCTGGATGAATAGTTGTGGAAAGATAGAAGACGAATATCAATTTGATAATGAGATTACTACTCCATATGCAGAGATGGCAGATAAAGCAACGAATACGTTGATATCCGGTTTCTGGAACGATGAAGGCTATTTTAATTATGGAAACGACGGGTCAAACCGTGGTTTCCAATATTGGCCAAATGCGCATGCCATGGATGTCGTGATTGATGCATTCGAACGTACAAATGACACTAAATATTCAGTGTATTTTGATAAATGGTTTGATGGTGTAAAGGCAAAAAACGGCGGATCGTACTATAATATTTATTACGATGATATGCAATGGAATGCATTGACTATGCTAAGATTGTATGAAATCACTAAAGAACAAAAATACTTGGATGCTGTGTTGTTGTTGTGGAATGATATCATTAAAGGGTGGAATACTGAGTTTGCAGGTGGTGGATTGGCTTGGAAAAAAGATATGCTCTATTCAAAAAATGCTTGTTCAAATGGACCTGCAAGTGTTTTAGCAGCACGCTTATACAAATTAACAAAGGATGAAACTTATTTAGATTGGGCCATTAGCATTTATGAATGGCAAAAGGATTATTTATTTGATCGTTCAACAGGCGCCGTTTATGATAATATAAATGGTCAGACTGATGTCTTGAATAAGGTAGCTCTTACCTACAATCAAGGTACATTCTTAGGGACTGCTGTAGAGCTTTACACGATTACGAAAGACCCATTGTATCTTAATGATGGACAAAAAATAGCAAATTATACAATTACCAAATGCATTGATCCAGCAAATAACATATTAAGAAATGAGGGCTCTGGAGATGGAGGCTTATTTAAAGGTATTTTCATTCGCTATTTCGTTAAATATTTAAAACTTGAAGGTATTCAAGATGGCTATAGAACCAAGTTTGAAAATTTCCTTAAGCATAATGTAAAAACAGCGTGGCAATTAGGAAATCTAGAAGGTGTATACTTATTTGGGCCTTCATGGGCACAATCGCCTGTAGGTACGACCGAATTGACAAGTCAAAGTAGTGCAGCTATGTTATTTGAAGGCATTACATTATTAAATAAATAATTATTTTTATTTCGATTACCAATGAAAGCAACATTTAAAGTTATGATTCCCATGCTTATAGCGTTCTGTTCTTGTACAGCTATAGCGCAAGACCAATATTATAAGAAAGCCGAACAAACTCTACAAATAATAGATAAATTGTATGCAGTCAATGATGGTAAATTTCTATACAGAGAAAATTATCCTTATGATGAAAAATATAGTGCAAGTTATTTAGGTGGTGGTGTTAATGAAAATAAAACAAACCCATACTCTTATTTGTGGCCTTTTTCAGGTAGTTTGTCAGCATATACTGTATTACTAGAAAAGGAAAATGATTCGGCAGTAAAAAAACAAATAGATCAAAGGATATTACCAGGTCTGGAACAGTATTTTGACACACGCGATCCATATGCATATGCTTCGTATGTGAAATTTGCACCACAATCAGACCGTTTTTATGATGATAATATCTGGTTGGGAATTGATTTTTTGGATTTATATCTTCATACCGATCAGCAGAGTTATCTAAAAAAAGCGGAGGAAATTTGGCGATTTGTCGAAAGTGGCTGGGATGATAAGTTAGGTGGCGGTATCTATTGGATGGAACAGAAAAAAGAATCTAAGAATACATGCTCTAATGCACCTGCTGTGGTTTATCTGATGAAACTATATGAGGCTACCAAATCCAATCAATACTTGGATAAAGCGAAGCAACTTTATCAATGGACAAAATCAAATTTGCAAGACCCAGAAGATAAAACGTATTGGGATAATATCAAACTAGATGGTAAAATTGATAAAGCTAAATATCCATATAATACGGGACAAATGATCCAAGCAGCAACACTTCTGTATAAGCACACAGCAAATAAAAATTATTTGAAAGATGCGCAAGAAACAGCTGAAGGTGGATATAAATATTTTTTTGATGCTAGTAAAACTATACAATCAGAAGGTAAAAGTTATCCCACTCTAAAGAGAAGTGATAGTTGGTTTATCGCTGTTATGTTGCGTGGTTACGTCGAACTCTACGATGTGGATAAAAATTCAGTTTATTTAGACACATTTCGTGCAAACCTACAATATGCTTGGGTAAATATGAGGGACAAAGATGGACTATTTTCTAAAGATTGGTCTGGAAAGAAACAAGAGTCTGAGAATAAAAAGTGGTTACTCGATCAATTTGCAATAGCCGAAATGTTTGCGCGTATTTCTAAACTTTAAATACACGAAATGTCAATAAGTAAAATAGCTAAAGCTCTAAACGTTTCCAAATCCTCTGTTTCATTAGTTATTAATGGTAAAGCCAAACAGTCGAGGATTAGTGAAGAAATGGAGAAAAAAATCCTTGATTATGTCAAGGAAATAGGATTCAAGCCAAATTCAATTGCCCAAAGTTTGGCAACGGGAAAGACGAATACGATTGGTTTGATTGTTGAGAATATTGGCGATAGTTTTTTTGGGCCAATAGCTTTGAAAATTGAGTCTAGTCTTCGTGAAAAAGGTTATCACGTGCTTTATAGTAGTACGAATGGAGTGGATAAATTGGGTGAGGGCATTATAAATAGTATGATGGAGCGAAGAATTGCGGCACTCATTATCGCACCAACAATGGACATGAATAAGGCTATTAAAAAACTCATTCATTCTCAAATTCCTTTAGTGATATTTGATAGACGTGCACAAGAGATTTCGACCGCTTACGTTGGTACAAATAATTATGAGGCAAGTGCTGTTGCAGTCAAACATTTATTTGCACAAGGCTACAAAAATATAGGGATGATTACTAGTGATTCCTCACAATCCCAAATGCTAGAAAGAAAACAGGCTTATATCAATGAAGTAAATCAGCAAAATCTAAAGCCATTACTGCTAGAAATTCCTTATCGTTTAAATGTGCCTGAAAGAGAGGAACTGATTGGTCAATTCATAAATGAAAATGATCTTGACGCGATTTATTTTAGTACCAACTATTTATGTATATCTGGCTATAAAGTTTTAAGTAGATATGACATAGTTCATCAGTTTGGAATAGTTTCCTTTGATGATCATGAAGTTTTTGAGCTAGTCAAGCCAACTGTTACTTGTGTAAGACAACCCATTATAGAAATTGCAGAGCGTATTGTTGAAAGCGTTCTGAAACAAATTAATGGGGAATCAGATTGGCTACGTGATGATATTATACCATCAGTTTTGGTGGTGCGTAATAGTACACAGGGGCCTAACAAATAAAATATAAACTTATGAAAAATGTATGGAAATATGCCCTAATTGCGTCGCTGGGAGGATTCCTTTTTGGTTTTGAAACCGCTGTAATATCAGGTGCAGAACAAATTATCCAAAAACTCTGGCAATTAGATTCCTTCTGGCATGGGCTTACAGTATCCATCTCGTTGATAGGAACCATTATCGGAGCAGTAAGTGCTGGTAAATTTATGAACCAATATGGTCGTAAAAAGGTGCTTCTATTTATCGCTATATTATACTTATTATCCGCTGTAGGCTGTGCTTTAGCAAATTTCTGGTCTATGTTTTTATTCTTCCGCTTCCTTGGAGGTGTATCTGTAGGGATAAGTTCTGTCGTTGGACCAGTGTTTATCTCCGAAATATCGCCAGCAAAAGACAGAGGGAAATTAACGGGACTATTTCAGATAATGATTGTAAGTGGGATTTTTATCGCGTATTTGACCAATTTCCTATTTGCTGGTACTGGGGAAAATGCGTGGCGTTATATGTTAGGTATTATGGCAATTCCTTCTATTGTATTTTATATTCTACTGCGCAATATTCCCGAAAGTCCGCGTTGGTTATTATTGCATAACCGAAATGAAGAAGCACTGGCAGTATTTACAATTTTGGGAATAGAAAGCCACCTGACGGTGGATACCCCGAAGGCTACGACGTCTTTGTTTCAGTCTAAATATTTCAAGCCTATTACCTTTGCAGTGCTGTTAGCCTTTTTTAATCAGTTGACAGGTATTAATGCTATTTTATATTATGCGCCTCGAATATTTGATATGGCAGGTTTTGATGCAGATTTAAGTTATTTGCAACCTATTTTTATTGGCGGTACTAATGTATTATTCACTCTCGTGGGGATGAGTATTATTGATAAAGTAGGGCGGAAGAAGCTATTATTATCAGGCGCTGTTGGTATGTTTATATTTTTGATGCTTACGGCTTTTGGTCTGAAAGGTGAATCTTCTAGTTACCTGCTTTTTTACATCATCGGATTTATCGCTTCATTTGCTCTTTCTCAAGGTGCTGTAATTTGGGTGTTTTTAGCGGAAATTTTTCCGAATGAAGTTCGCGCACAAGGTTCTTCTTTAGGAAGTACAACGCATTGGGTATTTGCAGCATTGATTTCTTGGATATTTCCAGTTATCGTAGAGGGTAATCAACAAGGAGGATTTTATATATTCTTGTTGTATGCAGTAATGGTTGTTTTGTCTTTTGTTTTTATTTTATTCTTGCCAGAAACAAAGGGAAAATCGCTGGAAGATATCGGTCATACTCACTAATTAAGCAAAAAAGCGATGTCATTGACATCGCTTTTTTTTTATCGGCCAAACATCCCCGCCAAAGAATCTAAGATAAAGCCCTTCTTGCTATTATCATTTCCTTTATTGAAAAATTCACCTGCTAGATCTGCTAATCCACCTAAATCTCCTTGGGACGAGGATTGGTAACTTCCGCCTCCACCTAAGACAGACCCAAGAATAGAACCTAAAATTCCGCCTTCAGCGGATGAATTTGATTGTCCTCCGCCTAATACGCTTCCTAATATATCTCCTATTCCACCAGAAGAAGATTCTTGTTGTTTTTGTTTCCCTAAGTAGCCCATTACAATTGGAGCAAGAATGGCCAAAGCACCTCCGATTTTATCCGCAGAAAGACCTGTCTTAGCTGCTAGGTTATCTTTCACCACCTCAGTATTGCTACCAAACATGTGATTGACTATTTTATTGTCATCTTCAGAAGGGCCATTCCCAAATAAATTTCCAATTTGATCGAAAATTCCACCATTATGTTTTTCCAGGGCTTTGTTGATGCCTTCTTCTTTCTCTTTGCTCTTTTTGGAATTGTAATTTAATGCGGCAATCATTAAAGGGACTGCAGCGGCCACTACCCATTTAGCTTTACTTTCGTCAATATTTAGGGTTTTTGCAACAAGGGAAATAGCTTTCGAGCCTATTCCTCCAGTAATGAGATCAGTGATATTCATCTTTCTATTTTATAAAATTGTTTATACTTTTAAAGTAATTATTAACATATAAATTTAACAAATGAAGGCACAAGTTGTTTCCTTAGCTGCTCTTACTTGGGTATTATCTTTTTCGAGTTGTAGTGAAAAATCTGCAAATTCTAATTCTTCACTTCATACTTCGGATACCCTAAAAAAAATAGTGTTAAGTGAGGCTCAGGCAAAAGGGATTTTTGATTTGCCTGTTCATTGCCTAGAAGTAGAATACCCAAATAAATTGGGGCAGGTTTTGGGTTCGGATAACGATCTAAAATCTCCTAAACTACTTCGACCCATATTTTACGGTTGTTTTGACTGGCATTCTTCGGTTCATGGATACTGGTCTATTGTAGAATTGATGCAAAAATATCCATCCTTGGATGTTGACGGAAAAATAAGAGCCATTCTCAATAAACACATTACGGCAGAGAATGTGGCAATAGAATTGGCTTTTTTCAATGACGCAAATAACAAAAGTTTTGAGCGCACTTATGGTTGGGCTTGGCTATTTAAATTACAGGAAAGTTTGTCTAAATGGCAGGATGCGGATGCGCAGCGATGGAAAACATCTCTTCAGCCTTTAGTGGATCTGCTAGTGCAACGCTATGAGGAATATTTACCCAAGTTAGTTTATCCTATCCGTGCTGGTCAGCATGATAATTCGGCTTTTGGACTGTCACTTTCCTTGGATTACGCAAGGTCGGTAGGATATAAGGATTTTGAAAAAGCTATTATCGAACACGGAAAGCGATTGTTTGAAAAAGATATCAATTGTGATCTGGGATATGAGCCGAGTGGTTATGATTTCTTATCGCCATGTCTAGAAGAAGCTTATTTGATGTCAAAACTTTTAGGTCAAAATGAATACAAAACTTGGCTGGGGAAATTTATGCCCAAATTATTTAAGGCGGATTTCAAATTAGAACCAGCTATTGTTAAGGATAGATCAGATGGTAAGTTGGTGCATTTGGATGGTTTGAACTACAGTCGTGCAGCCTGTTTGTATGGTATTAGTAATACTTTAGCAGAACTTCATCATCTTCGTGTAATTGCGAATAACCATATAGAATTTTCTTTGCCAAATCTTTCGGCTCAGGATGATTATATGGGATCGCATTGGCTCGGAACTTTTGCGTTGTATGCTTTATCGCATGGGAATTAAAAAGTTAAATAAGTATTGAATAATGAGTATTGAGTAGCTGGATGTCAGGATTAAGAAATATCCAAACTCTAGCAGCGTCATTAAGTTTTGCTGAACTCCCTATGGTTGCAACGAGTATATATCTGTAAACAATTAAAAATTACAATCTATCATTAATGTTTTAGATTTCTCCTATTGTCGCAATGACTTAATTCTCAATTAACAATTAACAATTAACAATTCTCAATTAAAAAAAGAGACGCATTGCGTCTCTTTTTGCATAATCTTCTGGCAAAAGATTTAAAATTATTGTTGTAGAAATTTTAATAAGCTAGGGGAACAAGAGTATTATCTTCCAATCGAACAGGGACGGATTTCACGGTTGTGAATCCATCGTCTTTCGAAATTATCTGCGACAAGTCGATTCCTTTTCGCGAGAAAGCCGTAATAATTGCTGTTCTAAATGTTGCTTTTGCTGATCCCCAACCTTTTCCTTTTACAGTTTCATTGTTGAGTTGGATAAGTTCTTCAATCGAATAATTGCTGAATTTTTCGATTAAGTGTTGATACAAGTGTACAGTTGTGTTTGACATACAATTTAAAATTTAAAAGGTTAAACCATAAATTGTATCCAGAAACTTTTTAGGGAAAATAAGCGTTGTTTAGGACGTTTATTTTGGCACGAAACCCGTATTATCTTACCACCGCGGTGACTTCACTCGGTTGGTATTGCGTACTGCAATTCTGAATACTCTACAATTATAGTAGACTTTATTTTAAACTTCAAAATAAAATTAAAATATTTTCATTTTGACACTTACTCTGTCAAAATGTCTTAAAGAATTCTTTTGGAACGTACCTTGATAAATCTTATGCGTAAAATTTAAACTGAAAAATTAAAAATATATGAGCACAGAAAAAGGCACTATTTCGATTCATACCGAGAATATATTTCCGGTAATCAAAAAATTCCTTTACTCAGATAATGAGATATTCCTTCGTGAACTTGTTTCCAATGCGGTCGATGCTTCACAGAAAATCAAACGTCTTTCTTCTTTAGGTCAATTCAATGGTGAGGTGGGAGAGTTGGTTGTTGACGTAAAATTCGATGAAGAAGCAAAAACGATTACCATTTCGGATAACGGTATTGGTATGACTGCCGAAGAGATCAAAAAATACATCAACCAAATCGCATTCTCTGGTGCTACAGAATTTATGGAAAAATTCAAAGAGGCTAATGATGCAAATGAAATCATTGGTCGCTTTGGTTTAGGTTTCTACTCGGCATTTATGGTGGCTGATAAAGTAGAGATTGATTCATTATCTTACCAAGATGGAGCAGAGGCTGCACACTGGGTGTGTGATGGTAGTACTTCATACGAAATCTCAGTGGGTACACGTACTACTCGCGGTACGGATGTAATCTTGCATATTAACGAAGATTCTAAAGAGTTCTTAAGCAAATTTAGATTGCAAGAAATCTTAGACAAATACGCTAAATTCTTACCTGTACAAGTTCGTTTCGGAACTAAAACTTCTTCTGAACCAGATGGCGAAGACGAAGAAGGTAAACCAAAATACAAATCCGTAGAAGTTGATAATATCATCAACAATACGAATCCAGCTTGGACAAAAGCACCTTCTGAATTAAAAGACGAAGATTATTTGGCATTCTACCGTGAATTGTATCCAAATACATTTGACGAGCCGTTATTCTGGATTCACTTGAATGTAGATTATCCGTTCAATTTGACAGGTATTCTATATTTTCCTAAAATCAAAAATGAATTAGAAATCCAACGCAATAAAATCAAATTGTATTCGCGTCAAGTCTTTATCACGGACGAAGTGAAGGACATTGTGCCTGAATATTTGATGTTGTTGCACGGTGTGATTGACTCACCAGATATTCCGTTGAACGTATCACGTTCATTCTTGCAAGCGGATGGCAATGTAAAGAAAATTAGCAATTACATTACGAAGAAAGTAGCTGACAAATTGCAAGAAATCTTCAAATCAGATCGTAAAGGTTTTGAAGAAAAATGGAATGATATCGGATTATTCATTAAGTACGGTATGCTGAGCGAAGAGAAATTTGCGGAGAAAGCGAATGAATTCTGCTTGGTAAAAAATACTGAAGGGGAAAACTACACGATAAAAGAATACTACGAGAAAGTAAAAGATATCAACGCGGACAAAGACGGTAATATTGTTTACTTATATACGTCGGATGCTGCACAACAAGATGGTTTTATCGCTAATGCAAAAGCAAAAGGCTATGATGTATTAGTATTGGATGGTCCATTGGATACACACTTTGCTTCGTACTTAGAGCAAAAAGGTGGCGAGAAAGTACAATTGAAACGTGTGGATTCGGATGTAATCGATAAGTTGATCCAAAAAGATGAAAAAATCGAGTTGACTTTATCCGAAGAAGAAAGCAAAAAAGCTTCTGAATTGTTTACAAAAGCAATCAACCGTACAGATATGAATGTGCAGGTGGAAGCTTTAGCTGCGGACGAATTGCCGGTATCAGTAACTTTGGATGAGTTTATGCGTCGTATGAAAGATATGGCAAAAACAGGTGGTGGTATGGGCTTCTACGGAAACTTACCAGACAACTACAAAGTGACAGTAAACGGTAACCACCCTTTAGTAAAACGTATCGTTGAAAGTTCGGAAGAAGAAGCTGAGAAATTAGCAAAACAAGCGTTTGACTTGGCTTTATTGTCTCGTGGATTGTTGACAGGAGCGGATTTAACATCCTTTGTGAAGCGTAGTGTAGAGATGATTTAATGCAAATCAAAAAATAATTCCTTAATCCTCATTGTGTTATTACATAATGAGGATTTTTTGTGTATAAATATTTGCAAAGAATAGTGTTTTCTACTACTTTTGTAGCACAAACACGGTAGGTATAGCTCAGTTGGTTAGAGCACTAGATTGTGGTTCTAGGGGTCGTCGGTTCGAGCCCGATTACTTACCCGCTTCTAAAGGCTTCTCAGAAATGAGAGGCTTTTTTTGTTTACCTAAATTTTTTCCTTAAAGCATATTGTTAATTAATAAATTAAAATAGTGACTTCTACTATTTTTAATCTATGAAGTTTGATGTATATTAATTGTAAGAAATTAAAAGTCTAAATTAACCTAATATTAAGTCAAAAAAGAATATAGATCTGATATCACAAGATACTATACTAAATATTAAGAATAAGAAAATTAAATCTGAATTTGAGGATTTAGATTTCAAAGAGGTTTTTTCTATAAAAGATTCAAAATCCAAGTTAGAATTGGTGAAAGATATAGTAGCATTTGCAAATACTAAGGGGGGATATTTAATTTTTGGGGTGAGTAATAATTTTGAATGGATTGGATTGGACGATCGCAGTGATAATGATTGCGATAGTGCAGTCATAGCTGATTTATTAGATAGTTATTGTGAAGGAAATATTGATTTTATTTCTAATATCATACATTTAGATGCTAAACCTTTTTTTGTCATTTATGTACATTCTAGTAATGAAATTTTAAGTTTCAAAAAAGATGGACAATATCAAAAGAAGATATGGGGAAAGGATACTAAGTCTTTTCCTGAAAACATTTTTAAAAGGAATGATGTGTATTGTAGACGAAATAGCCGTTCGATTAAGGCGGATGCGGTATTTTTTAGGAAGAAAAATGTAAAATTCAAAATAATCGAGAATGTATTATCTCAGAGGAATCTTTATAATGAGTTTATAGGTAGAGAAGAACATTTGATAGACTTACATATTAAACTAAAGAATCCAAATAATAGGATAATTCAAATTGATGGTATTGGAGGTATTGGAAAAACGAGTTTTGTACACTACTTCTGCGAAAAGATAATAAAAAGTGAATTACAAGATATTGATTTTGAATTTATAATATGGACTAGTTCTAAAAGAGATAAATATACTCCTTTAGGAATAAAAAATATAGAAGAATATAATTCTAATTATAACGATTTAATTAAGGACATCTATTTATTTATACAGGAACAAGGATTAACAGAGGATGAGGAATCGTCAGATTTTGAAGAAACATGTTTAAAATTTTTGAATTCCTATAAGGTTTTATTAATTGTAGATAATTTAGAAACTTTAAACGATTTAGAATTATTAAGGTTATTAGAAAATTTTCCAAACTCAAGTAAAGCAATTCTAACAACAAGAGAGAATTTGGGTAGTTTCTTTATGGCAAGGATAAATCTTACTGGATTTAAAGAGGTGGAAGAATTTCCTAATTTCTTAGATTCACAATACAAATATTTTACCAATAAAAACAATTCATTCCTAGCTTTATATAGGAATAAGGTAAGGGAACTTTATAAATATACAAAGGGAATGCCTTTAGCTGGGCAATTAATCTGTTATCAATTAGCAAATAATATTCCTATAGAATTAATTATAAAAAATTTAAAAAGCGGAGATGCTTACCGTGAGATACTTACATTTTGCTTTGAAGGTTCCATTAGTAAATTGGATGTGAATCAAAAGAAAATACTTTATCTTTTATCGCTAACTAGTGATGAAGATTATTTAAGTGCGGATGACCTTCACTATATATCTGAAATTGATTCCGATGAAATAGGATTTGTGATTCTCCCCGTATTATCTTCTATTTCATTGGCGATGAGTCATGCAACTGAAGATGGAAATATTGGATACAATATTCCGCATTTAGCAAAAGTATATGCAAAAAGATTTATTGAACAAGATGGATATACTAATTTGAAAGAAAAATATGAGCAATTCCTATCTGAAAAGAAACACTTTAATGATGGTGACTTTAATAATACTCAATTATTAAAAAGATCTAAAGCTCGTAATCATAAAGAAACTATAGCAGCAGATAAAGCTTTGCGTACACTTCAATTATCAAATATTGATCCGGATTTTGCTATTGAACAGATTGATGAGTTAATTAAAATGAATTCTGAATTTCCCTTTTTATACCTTATGAAGGGGAAAATTCTAGACAATATAGACCACCCTAAATCCTTTGTTCTAGCTAAGAAAGAATTTTTATTTTCTATTGATTTGGATCCTAATTTTTTAGAGTCTTATATAGAATTAGGATATCTTGAAATGAAAAATAGATTTGGAAAAAATAAATATTCTAAAGATATGCTCAATAATGCTATTCATTTTTTTCAAAAGGCTATTGAGATTGACCCAGAAAATATTAGAGCAAACTCTGGAATTGCTCAGGCTTATACCTTACAATCTAATGATGTAAAATATAATCCCATTGATAAGGAAAAACATAGACTTGCAGATTTAGCAAACGAACATTATAAGTTTGCTTATCATAGAGGGGATATTTTGACAAATTGGCAAAAGCACACCAATGCAATTACATCATATAATCAAAGTAAAAATTATCTCAAAAATCTAAGATATTTTGATAAAGCTATGAAATGTGCTGAATATGGTCTTAGTTTTGAACCAACTAATAAACTGCTTATTAATATTAGAGAAGAAGCTAGTTTTAGATTAAATCCTAAGAAATTCGCTGAGTCTTCATTCCGAGAAAAGGGTTGGGTCAAGTAATTAATAAAACTTTTAAAGAAAACCAGTTTCTTATAACAGGCTTTCTTAAATCAATTTAGTTTGAATTATAATCTTAAATATTATTCTCAATAACTAGGTATTGTTAAAAAACTTCATTGTTCAAACTAATATATCCATCATCCTAAACTATTATGTTATAACACACTTTATACATCATCTTTCCAGTTTTAACTGCTTTATTTGTAATCGCTTTTTTTTTGTGTCCAAGATTCTAAATTACTGGCAAGATGGTTGGGTGCTATTTAATCTTTGAAAAGAGACTTTCTGAGTAATATAAATAAAGACTTTTATTTAGGTAAAAGTCTTTTAGATGCTAAATTAAAGTATTTCATTTCAAGGTTATTATTTGTTTAAGTAATGAATTTTAAGGGAAAAATTTATTCTGCTATTGCAGTAAATCTGTTTTTTACTATCTTTGCATCAACAAAACACGGTAGGTATAGCTCAGTTGGTTAGAGCACTAGATTGTGGTTCTAGGGGTCGTCGGTTCGAGCCCGATTACTTACCCTCCCCAAGAAGCGAAACAGCAATGTTTCGCTTTTTATTTTCTCAAAATTTACTACATATCTTATTTCATCCAAGCTTAGTAGGAGTAGACGCTTGGGGATAGATATCTTGCTAAATAAGGGAGCCAACTATGGTTGTGCTATCTCCAGTGGCATTAAGTTATCCTGCAAGGGGTTTTGATTATGGAAAGGCTTCACTAATCTCTAACTTATATATAATAGGATTTGTTGATTTGCTCTCAACTGATTTTAAAAATATAGGGCTTTTTCGTACTAGTTCTTAGAATCCCATTTTAATAAGTTATAATCCAGAACCCAATTATTAAATACTATCGAATTAGATATTAATTCAAATTTGGGCTCTTAGGAAAATTTGCGACATGAGCATATTTTGGTCCTAAGCTAATTAAAGCTTGTTTCCAAAGATCTTCGCCGTCGGTTATGAAGGTTAATTCAGTGCTGAATTTATTATGTACAGCCCATGAATTTTGATTTATCTCTTCCCCCAACTGTCCTGCTGTCCAACCCGAATACCCTAAAAAGAATTTGATTTCGTCCGTAGATAAATAGCCTTCATTAATCATCATTATGGCTAGATCAAAATCTCCACCCCAATATATATCTTCGTAAATATGGGTGCTATCTGGGATTTTATCTATGGCTCGGTGCAGAAAGAATACCGCATTATTCTGTACAGGACCACCAATATAAAGCGGGAAATCCACCACTTCTACATCCATCACATCAGAAAGTATAAGCTGGGAGCGATGATTTAAAATCATACCTACAGTACCATCTTCATTATGTTCACAAAGTAAAACTACAGAACGCTCGAAGTTTGGATCTAGCATGAAGGGCTCAGATAGTAACAAACTACCTTGTTTTGGCGTATGTGCATTGAACATAGTTAGTTTCCGTATTTGTTATAGCTAAATCTACAAAAAAAATGATAACCAAAAGATAAAATTCCATCTTTTAATCGACTTTGTAGGTAGATTTTTATAACGCTTTTAGTAAGTTTGTGATAAAGTTAACAAAGTATTCATGGCGATAGAACATAAAGATATAGCAGCGATACGTGAAGATTATTCAAAAGGATCTTTGTCGGAAAACGATACCTTACAGAATCCTTTCGAACAGTTTCAATTGTGGTTTAATCAAGCATTGGATTCTCATGTGTTAGAACCAAATGCAATGGTATTAGGGACTATAAATGAAGCTGGTTATCCATCGACACGTGTAGTCTTGCTAAAGGATCTGAAAGCGGATGGATTGAGTTTTTTTACAAATTATACGAGTCAAAAAGGACAAGATATAGCACGACAATCCAAAGTGAGCTTATTGTTTTTCTGGGGTGAGCTACAAAGACAGGTACGTATCGAAGGAGAAGTGAGTTTTTTGCCTGCCGAAGATTCGGATGAATATTTTGCATCGCGACCAAAAGGAAGTCAAATAGGTGCATGGTCTTCTCCACAATCTCAAATTATTGCAAATAGAGAAGTGTTAGAAAGTAATGTGCTGAACAAAGAGCAGGAGTATAAAGATTTGGAAAATATTCCACGACCTGAATTTTGGGGTGGGTATTTGGTAAAACCTGTTCGCTTTGAATTCTGGCAAGGAAGAAGTTCAAGACTGCATGATCGTATAGTTTATCGTAAAGAGCATAATGTTTGGACTAAAAATAGATTAGCGCCATGATAGAAAATTTAGTGAATGACCTCCAGCAAAAGTTTGGAGAGTCTAAGATAAGTTTAGTAGAAGGTGTTAAACAAGATACCATCATTGTTAGTGAAGATATCCTCACTGAGCTTTGTCTTTATTTACGTGATTCGCCATCATACTATTTTGATTTTCTGGCTAATATTTCCGCTGTGGATTATCATCCTGAAAATCGCTTTGCCCTAGTGTATAATTTGGCTTCATTACCTTATCAAACTCAGATGACTATTCGCGTAGAATTGACTGTTGAAAATCGTACTGCAGAAAATCTTCCAGAAATACCTTCAGTAGCTAGCGTATGGCGTACTGCGGATTGGCATGAACGAGAAGCCTTTGATTTGATGGGGATATATTTTACAGGACATCCTGACTTACGACGTATCTTGCTTCCTGATGATTGGGAAGGCTTTCCATTGCGCAAGGATTATGAAGATGCAGAGTCATACCACGGTATCCCAATAAAAGGAGAATAATATGCTGGAAAAATACAATCAAGGTTATCAAAAATATATAGACAAAATAGCCAGCGTAGGTTCTACCGAAATGGTTATTAATATGGGGCCACAACATCCATCTACGCATGGTGTGTTGCGTTTGGAGCTCATTACAGATGGTGAGATTGTTAAAGATGTGATTCCTCATTTAGGTTATTTACATCGTTGCTTTGACAAGCATGCAGAGTCAATGAGTTATGGTAAATCCATTCCATTTACGGACAGATTGGATTATTTGGCTTCTATGAATAATAGCCACAGCTTCGTAATGGGGGTGGAGCGAATGTTAGGAATCGATGATAAATTACCAAAGCGTGTGGAATATATTCGCGTACTGGTATGTGAATTGAATCGTATTGCTTCGCATTTAATTGCTGTCGGGACCTATGGGATTGATATAGGTGCATTCACACCTTTCTTGTGGTGTTTTAGAGATCGTGAGCATATTATGAATATGCTGGAGTGGGCATCGGGATCTCGTATGCTATACAACTATATTTGGGTAGGAGGCTTATTTTACGATTTACCTGTGGGTTTTGAAGAGCGATGCGTCGATTTTGTCAAATACTTTAGACCTAAATTGGACGAATTGGATGAGATTCTGACTAATAACGAAATATTTATTCAACGTACCGCTAATATTGGAGTTCTACCAGCGGACGTAGCTATAAATTATGGCTGTTCTGGTCCTATGTTAAGAGCAAGTGGTATTAAATGGGATTTAAGACGTGTTGATGGCTATTCTGTTTATCCAGAATTGGATTTCGAGATTCCAGTAGGTCAAGGTTTAGCAGGAACTGTAGGCGATTGTTGGGACCGTTATAAAGTCCGGGTAGATGAAATGCGTGAGTCATTAAAAATAATAGAGCAATGTCTAGATCGGTTAATGTCGGACTTTGCGCGTTTGCCTGATTTTGATCCCAGAGCTTTAGTGCCTAAAAAAGTAAACTTAAAGGCACAATCATATTATGTAAGATCAGAAAACCCAAAAGGAGAGTTAGGATTCTATTTCGAAACACAAGACAAATCTGATATTCCAAGACGTGTTAAAGCACGTGGTCCAAGTTTTAATAATTTATCCGTTCTTCCTGAATTAGGCAAAGGAGTATTAATTGCTGATCTAATAGCAATTTTAGGATCCATTGATATTGTATTAGGAGAAGTGGATCGATAAGGAATAAAAACGCAAAAAAACGCATAAAAAATTTGCATAGTAAACTAAATTTTGTACTTTTGTAGTCTCATAATTTAAGTTTATAATTGGTTAATAGGAGAGTCTGCAACAGCCCTGTTGTAGGCTCTTTCTTTTTTTAGATACTCTGCTTTATTTTTTTTATATTCAAATCAGATAACCAATACTTATTTCCATGAGACGTCTACTATTATTCTTTTTCGTAATAGTGAATTTTCAACTCGCCATTGGACAAGTTTGGTTGTTGCCTTCCGAAAAGACGCAATGTGTTATTCCTTTCGAAATTATTAACAATCTCATCGTCGTCTCCGTGAAACTGAATGCGGAACCGCTTACATTTATCTTAGATAATGGTGTTAAAGAGACCTTATTATTTGGTGAGGTGGATTCTCTACGCCTAAAAAATACATCAGCGTTTACTTTTCAAGGTTTTGGAATTGGCAAACCCATCAGTGGTCTGATGTCCAGACATAATAGATTGGAAATAGGTTCTGCTGTAGATACTTCGCATCACTTATATGTAATAACGGATACCGCATTTAATCTTTCTAAAAATATAGGTGTACACATTCATGGCATTTTGGGTAGTGCGTTTTTTCGAACCAATGGAGTGGCAATAGATTATATAAAGAAAAAGATCGTTATAGCGCGCAATGTGGATGATTTGGGCATTAATATCGCAAAATATACCGCTTATCCAATTTCTATTGAAAATGATCGTGCTTATAGTATTGTTGATTTTGTCACACCGAAAAATACGTATACACAACAGAAATTGCTTTTGGATTTAGGAAATTCAGATCCAATGATGCTGTTTGCTCCGGAATTAGAAAATTATACTGTTGCCAAGCCTTATATTCGTGACTATTTGGGTTTTGGTTTTAATGGAGCAGTGTTTGGGCTTAAAAATAGAATTTCAAAATTAATAATAGGAGACTATACTATTCCCTTGCCTATAGTATCCTATCCAGATACAAATAGTTATGATCGAGAAAGAATAGTAAAAGGAAGAGTTGGTTCGATTGGTAATCAAATATTGAGTCGATTTTATGTGATTTTGGATTATACCAACGGGACAGTCTATTTACGAACAAATCGAAATTTCAAGAAGCCTTATACCTTGGATATGAGTGGTCTGGAAATAGTACATTCGGGTTTTGAATTTGTACGACATCGGGTTACAAATTTTGTGGAAAGAGGGAATGAAGGGGGTACTACAATCAATTTTAGCACAGAAGTGAATTACCTTATAGAATTACATGCTAGCTATGTTATTGATCAGGTCCGGCCAAATTCTCCTGCAGAAAATGTGGGTATCAAAGTAGGGGATAAGCTAACTAAAATAAATGGACGTAAGGTAGGAAAAATGAAGTTGCAAGATATTAAAAACAAACTGCAAGCAGGTGAGGATAAGTTGGTCAAGATTGAGATTGAACGGGAAAACAAAAAGATGGTTGTGGAGTTTAGGTTAGAAGATCCTCTGTCCCTAGCTAAAGAATAACTAGCTGCAAGAGACTACGCTCTCACAACTAGTCCTTTATAAATAGTTAATCAAGTGGGCGCATAAAATTCATTAATGCTCGGTCATGGTTGTTGACTATTTTGGGTTCATTATCAAAATACATAGTCACGCCATTCTCTGCAGTATATGGATCCCATTTCGGTAAAACCCCATCTACATTTGGATTACCGTGCTTAGCAAAATTCAACCATGCTGAACTCATCTTATCTGAAAGTTTCCAAGCTTCTGCCGTATTACCTGTCCAGTCTGGTCTCAAGTCCACATTATAGAAAGCTAATGGAATATCAAGTCCGTGAAAAGAACCTTTTGTCGAATCTTCTACACCGCTTTTCCAAGCTAAGAAATAAGCATATACAGGTGTGGTAGTTTCTTTAGAACGTGCATCGGCTGTACGAATGGTAAAAGGTCTAAATACTACATCAACAGAAAGTAAATCCTGTGGCGTAAAGTCGGGATAAGCGGTTTTATATAAATTGATGAATTCCTCTGTTTTTTCGCCATATGTTTTTTCCAAACGCTTTTTAGCCTCTTCCAATGTTAAATTCTTTTCGGCATATGCTACTGGCATCATTTCATTTAAAGTAGAACCAATCATTACAGGAATATCTTTGGAGATATCTGCAAATCCAGGACTGAATGGTTGTTGTAACAAAACATCACCATCCGCCGAAGGCGCAAAGCCAAACATAGTTGGATTGCCAGGTTGGCGAGGACCACCGGAAAGTTGAGCTACAGCGTCATTACCAGCTTTTACAAGACGGAAGTAATCTACTGTGTCTAATTTATCCAATTCATTATTTGCGATGCCTAGTTTTTCTAACACAGCATTTCCTAATGCTTGAGATTTTTCTTTCGTCATGGTATTAATTAAAGTACCACTTTGAATAATAGCTTTGTGGAATAATCCTTTAGCCGAAGGCATACACATTAACGTACCGACTTTGCCGCCGCCACCAGATTCCCCTACAATGGTCACATCATCTGGATTGCCACCAAATTCAGTAATATTATTTTTAACCCATTCTAATGCTTTTACAATATCGAGCATGCCTGCATTGGCAGAATGTGCATATTTATTGTCAGCAGCAGACAAATCTAAAAATCCTAATATATTAAGACGGTGGTTTACAGAAACAAATACGATATCACCTTTTTTAGCCATCGCTTCTCCGTAAGTCATAGGGTCATTGCTGCTTCCCACAAAGAAACCACCCCCATGTAACCATACCATCACGGGTCTTTTTTTCTTGTCTTTAAGACCTTGTGTCCACACATTGACACTAAATAGTTTTTTTTCATCCATCGTAGAATCAGGAATCCATGCTACGATTTGTTTGGCTACAGGTCCAAATTTGTCGCACACTAAAGTGTCGCTCCAAGCATCAGGATCTTGTGGAGATTGAAAACGTTCTGCTTTACCATAAGGAATTCCTTTGAAGGCATAAACAGTGTCTTGATAGCTACCTTTTACTATACCATAAGTCGTTTTTGCTACAGGTTCGTGGGTCTTAGTGGATGAACTGCAGGCTGTTATTAAAGAAACAACGAGTAGCCCAGCCCAAGCTAATAAGCAATTCGATTTTTTCATAGAATTTAGTTTATATGTTTTTCAATTGGTTATTGAGTAATCCAAAAGTATATGGATTATGATTGCAAGAAATAGAAAATAAAGGAAACTTAATAGCTCTTTTTAACAAAATAAGGGTAAAAATGTAAAATGGGGTAGAAGGTTGTTTATTAAATAAAAATCCCCTCAAAGTCAAAACTTTGAGGGGATTTCAAACTAGAATCATGTGTATAGATTACTCGAAGTATTCTTTTATTCTTTCGAAGAATGATTTCTCACTTTTGCCTGGTTGCGGTTTGAAGTTAGCCGAACCTTTTAGTTTTTCTAAGATTTCTCTTTCTTCAGATGATACTGCTTTCGGAGTCCAGATATTCACATAGATCAATTGATCACCTTTGTGATAAGAATTTACTTCAGGAATACCTTTACCTTTTAAGCGTAAGATTTTACCACCTTGTGTTCCTGGATCGATTTTAATTTTAGCTTTACCATCGATAGTCGGGACTTCTACACTTGTACCCAAAGCTGCGTCAGCAAAATTGATATACAAATCGTAGATAACGTTGATACCATCACGTTTCAATGATTCGTGTGGTACTTCTTCTACTAAGATGATCAAGTCTCCAGGGATACCACCACGAGGCGCAGCATTACCTTTGCCACTCATAGACAATTGCATGCCTTCGCTTACACCAGCAGGGATATTGATAGAGATTGTTTCTTCACCTCTTTCTAATCCATCACCACGACAAGTCGTACATTTAGCTGTGATTTCTACACCTTCACCATTACAAGTAGGACAGGTGCTAGTAGTTTGCATTTGACCTAATATCGTGTTGGTAACGCGTCTTACAGAACCTTGACCACCACAAGTTTTACAAGTGTGGAATGAAGATTTGTCTTTGGCACCCGTACCATCACAAGTATGACAAACGACTTGTTTATTTACTTTTACTTTTTTCTCTACGCCTTTAGCAATTTCTTCCAAAGTCAATTTGACTTTGATGCGAAGATTCGTTCCTTTTTGTACACGACGTCCGCCACGTGACCCACCGCCACCACCAAAGAAACTTTCAAATGGATTACCGCCACCAAAAATGTCACCAAACTGGCTGAATATGTCATCCATATTCATGCCACCACCAGCACCACCGCCAAATCCAGCTGAATTACCTGCATGACCAAATTGATCATATCGTGCTTTTTTGTCTGGATTGCTTAATACTTCGTAAGCTTCAGCCGCCTCTTTAAATTTCTCCTCTGCTTCTGCATTACCCGGGTTTTTGTCTGGGTGATACTTAATGGCTAACTTACGATATGCCGATTTTATTTCTGCAGCGTCAGCTTGGCGTGATACGCCAAGTACGTCATAATAATCTCTCTTTGACATTTACTTTTATATTATTGTCCAATCACTACTTTAGCGAAACGGATTACTTTCTCATTTAATGTATAACCTTTTTCCACGACATCAATTACTTTGTTTTTCATGTCCTCATTAGGAGCAGGAATAGCTGTAATTGCTTCTTGGAAATCAGCGTCAAACGCTTCGCCTACAACATTCATTTCTTTCAAACCTTCGTTTTCTAAGATTTTACGGAATTTGTTGTTTACTAATTCAACACCTTGCTTCACAGATTCCACGTCTTGTGCTGTAGCCATAGCATTCAATGCTCTGTCAAAATCATCCAATACGGTCAATAATTTTGAAATTACACCTTGACCGGCAGTTTGGATAAGTTCTACGCGCTCTTTTGATGTACGTTTTTTATAATTGTCAAATTCAGCAACCAAACGTGCATATTTGTCATTTGCTTCTGCTAATTTGTTCGAAAGAATTTCTTCTTGCGATAGCTCTGCTGCTTGCTCTTGCGCTGTTTCTTGCTCTTGATTGTTCTCGTTTTGCTCTAAATTCTCGTCTTGGATATTCTCTTTTTCGTTCATCATCACACTATTTTTAAGATATTTGAATAGCTCAAATACTTTTACCAATAATTTTGCCATTATAAAAATATCCGACACCTTGTCAGTGTTTGCTGTAAGTACACTTCCAAAATGTCGGATTACATAAGTTTTGTCAGTTTCTTAGATGCTTACATTATCGTGTAATGCGCCATCAGCAGTTTGAAGGATACGTGATGGCATATTGCGAATAATTTGGTAATCATGTGTAGCCATCAATACCGCAGTGCCCGAAGCCGCAATGTCTCGTAATAACAAGATAATTTCTTCTGAAGTCGCAGGGTCTAAGTTACCTGTTGGCTCATCGGCAAGGATAATTTCTGGATCATTCAATAATGCACGTGCAATTACAATACGTTGTTGCTCACCACCCGAAAGTTCGTGTGGCATCTTGTGTAATTTGGAACGAAGACCCACTTTTTCCAAAACATCTATCATCTTGTTTTGGATCAACTTTTTGTCTGTCCAGCCTGTAGCTTTCAGTGCAAACTCCAGGTTTTTTTCTACCGTTCTATCGTTTAATAAATGGAAATCTTGAAATACTATACCTAGCTTACGGCGTAAAAAAGGAACATCATTTTCGCGTAGTTTCTTTAAATCAAATCCAGCGACTAAACCTTCGCCATCTGCAATGTGAAGTTCGCCATAAATGATTTTCAATAAAGAACTCTTACCCGAACCCGATTGACCAATAAGATAAATAAATTCGCCGTTTCCAATCTCTAGGTTGACATTCGAAAGAACTAAGTGTTTTTGTTGGTATATATCTACGTTTTTAAGACGTATAACTGTATTGTCTGCCATTTATATTAAAGTTCAATTTTTTTAATTTGACCAAAAGGTAACTCTTGAACAATCTTCATGATTTCTTCTGCTTTGTCCTCCAAACCAATCTTCACTAATGATTTATCGGGTCTATCTACTCTGAAATATGCCAATAAAGTAAATGAATCATCACGCAATTGCACATAATCAGGGATTTTAGCTACACCTTTTACTTTTATTACATACATAGATAACAAAGTTAGAATTTTTTACCAATTGCTTACCACCCAAACGCTATTATTTCAATTTTATTGGTTGGCTGTCAAAAATTTTAAAGTATTAATGCCATCCGCATAATCATCTAACGCTGGACATTGGCTTCCGCCTAATGAAAATAGGGGAGATTCTATATTTAAATGCGCTGAAGATGTAACACATTGGATGTTTTCTTTGCGAGCATTGATATAATCCTCGACTTCCTGTAAGCTTTCATATTCCTGATAGAATACTACAGCTAAAGGTGAAGCTATATTTTCATCTTTTTTCAACAACAAGAATCCATTGTCGTAGTGCTTATCACCATTCACCAAATAAATTGACTTGTTGTAGTCGTAATTATTATTGTATTTATAATGATCTTTAATAGGGCTATGTTGCTCTATGGCTTCAAAGAAAGTTGCAATAGGGTAGTCTTTTGGGATAAATAATTTAGATACCGAACGACATCCCAATCCAAAATAGTCAAAAATATCATTACCCAATTGCATCAATTGTTCTGTTGTTTCATTACCGGTTAATACCGCAATAGAATTTCTGTTTTTACGGATAATATTTGGTTTGCTACCAAAATAGTATTCGAAATAACGTGCGGTGTTATTGGATCCTGTAGCAATCACCAAGTCAAAACCAGCTAATTTTTCTACGACTTGAATTTGATAATGGAATTGAGGTTGAATATCCACAAGCTTATTCAATACAATAGTACTTAAGCCGGCATCATCAGAAGAAAGTTTAATTTGCGCTGTGAATCCTAAAATCAAAGTGGAAAGAACATCATGAAAGCCTACCAAAGGAATATTGCCCGCTAAAACTAATCCTACTACTTTGGAAGTTTTTGTTACTTCATAGGGCGAGGTCCAGGCTTCTAATTTTTCAACGGTAAGGTTTTGTCCTATTGCTTGAAACTGTTTTAGAATATTTTCTTTGGTATACCAAGGATTGCGATTTTGTATACTTTCGATGCGCCAAAGTGTGTCCTGATCGGGTTGGAGTAACCATTCTCCCAGCTGCGAAAATGCCTTAATTCTATCGTTCTTTGTCAAAATATGTTATTTAGAATAATTCTGATAATTATTTGCTTTATCTTTGTAATGTCAAATAAGTAAAAAGCCTACTGGTTTTGTATACTTTTATTATGAAAGTTAAAAACCGATTTTTACTTTTGACGTTACAAAATTAGTTTATTTATTATAATTGTGAGGTTATAAATGGCGATAAAAATTACTGACGAATGCATTAATTGTGGGGCTTGTGAACCAGAATGTCCAAATAATGCGATATATGATGCTGGTGTTCCTTGGAAATTCTCTGATGGTACATCTTTAGACGGTGTAATTGACTTTGGAGACGGCGTTACTATTGATGCTTCAGCATCTCAAGATGCTATCTCGGATGAAGTATACTATATTGTTTCTGACAAATGTACAGAGTGTGTAGGTTTCCACGATGAGCCTCAATGTGCTGCTGTATGCCCTGTAGACTGTTGTGTAGAAGACGAAGATGTAGTAGAATCTCAAGAAGAATTATTAGCTAAAAAAGCTTGGTTACACGCTGAGCAGTAAATATATTAACGATTTATAGGAAGGCACGATTATTTAATCGTGCCTTTTTTATTTGCGTTGCATTGGTATTTTTCTATTTTTGTTAAACATTAAAATTCTACTACATGTCAAAAAAGAATGTGGGTTATCTTATGCTAATAACGATAACCATTGCCATAATAATTACCTTTTTATACGAATTTAACATTGTAAATGTCGCCCCAGGAGTAATGCTAGCTGTTCGATGGATTACAGCAGCAGTGTTAATACTTAATGGTATAGTGCGCAAAAATCTGACTACCTGGATTTTGACTTGTTTGGTATTAGGGGTGTTCGTGGGGTTAGATTTTCCAGATTTAGCCAAATCTTTACAACCTTTAAGTCAGGCTTTCATCAAGTTGGTGAAGACAATTGTAGGTCCAATCTTATTTGCTACGCTTGTTTTTGGAATTGCAGGTCACTCTGATCTAAAATCTGTAGGCCGTATGGCATGGAAATCTATGCTCTATTTCTTCTGTGCCACGACTTGTGCTATCTTCATCGGTCTAGCAGTTATTAACCTTACTAAAGCTGGCGTGGGCGTAGATGTTGCAAATATGCCTCATGAAGAATTACCGACCACATCAGCCATTACGGATTCAGATAAAAAAGCCTTGTCTCACATTGATGAAAGTGTACATGGTGTTTTTAAATTCAACACTTTTATCCGTGACTCTTTTCCTGAAAATATTGTAAAGTCAGTATACGAGAATAAAGTATTGCAAATTGTAATATTTGGGGTGATTTTCGGTATCGGCTTGGCGATGGTAGAAGAGAAGAAACGGAAACCTTTAATTGATTTTACAGAAAGTCTCTCGGAAGCCATGTTTAAGTTTACTAATCTGGTCATGCTATTTGCTCCGATTGGCGTAGGGGCTGCGATGGCATATACTGTTGGTCACTTAGGTGTCGATATTCTTAAGAATTTATTTATGCTCTTAATGAGTTTATACATAGCACTTTTAGTTTTCTTGTTTGTAGTACTACTTCCAGTAGCTTTATATTTAAAAGTTCCTATTAAGAAATTTATAGCAGCTATTAAAGAACCTGTTTCTATTGCATTTGCAACGACGAGTTCGGATGCAGCTTTACCAAAAGCAATGGAAAATATGGAACGTTTTGGTGTACCGCGTAAGATTGTATCTTTTGTGATTCCTACGGGATATAGTTTCAATTTGGATGGTACGTCGTTGTATTTGTCATTAGCCTCAATTTTCGTTGCTCAGGCAGCCGGAATTGATTTAAGCATAGGACAACAATTATTGATCGCCTTTACATTGATGATTACTTCTAAAGGTGTGGCTGCCGTTCCTCGTGCTTCTTTAATTGTGCTAATTGCAACTGCAGATCAATTTGGATTACCAACATTCGTTATTGCCGCGATTTTGGGTATCGACGAATTAATGGATATGGCAAGAACTTCAGTAAATGTAATAGGAAACTGTCTAGCTACGGTGGTAGTTTCTAAATGGGAAGGTGAGTTTGATGAGACAGCTTCACAAGATCCAGAGTTTTTGACGAAGTCTATGGATTAGAAAATTATAAATAAAATGAAAATTTATGGAGCCTCGATTTATCGGGGCTCTTTTGTTTGTTAAGGTTTTTTAATCCTAAAATTGAAGAGTTTGAAAATATTTATTCCCCATATTCCATAAGAGGAGTTTTGAGCATGCGAATAAATAATTAAGATAAGATACTGTTTGCTTAGTAACAAACTTGTTTCATTGTGCCGTTTTGTGTATTGAAAATCTAAAAATGATTATTTTTCGACATGAAAACGCTATTCCTTTCCATTGCTAGTTTATTTATACATTTCATAACAAGCTTATCCTTTGCCCAAGACTTTAATATCTTAGAAGCTGAATTTGCAAAATCAACTATTCTGCCAAGGCACCATTATGGATTTTGCTTATATGATCTGGATAGTAATCGTGTGGTATTTGGCAAAAAGGAAAATCAACATTTCACGCCTGCATCTAATACGAAAGTATATACTTTATTTGCTTCGTTAAAACATCTTGGGGATTCCATTGCTGGGATACATTATGTAGAACGTGGAGATTCTTTGATTTTTTGGGGAACTGGCGATCCAACTTTTTTACATCCTCGATTAGATACGCGAAAAGTATACGAGTTTTTAAAGAATACGAATAAGAAACTATATTATGTTGTTCAAGAAACAAGTGAACCAGCGTATAGAAATGGCTGGTCAATAGAAGATTACGAAGAAGACTATCAGCCCGAAATAGTACCTTTTCCAATTTATGGCAATTTGGTGAAAATACGTGCAAATGGAAAAGGGTTGGTTGCTTTGCCGAGCTTTTTTGATAAGCACATTAGTATTCGAGAACGTATGCAACGAAATTTTTGGGTTTCACGTAAAATGAATTCCAATCAATTTGAGATGTCCAATCTGAATGTGCCAAAAAATTATAGTACTAACAAACCATTTATCTGGTCGGACAGCCTTGCTGTGCTATTGTTGCAGGATACGCTGAAAAAGGAAGTCGGTATGCTGACAAATTATGAAAGACCTGCTGATTTGAAAACGTTGTATTCTACTAGTAGAAATGTAGTGTTAAGAGAAATGATGCTTCCAAGCGATAATTTTCTTGCAGAACATTTAACTATGCTAATTTCGGATAAGTTGTTTAATGGATTTTATACGGATTCACTTCGTAATCATATGCAGAATGCATATTACAATAATTTTCAAGATACCATATTTCTTCGTGATGGTAGTGGATTGTCCACGTACAATAAGATTACACCTCGCAATATGATTGATGTATTATTAGCCATCAAAGAAATTATTCCAAATGATAGTCAACGTTATTTATTCTTCCCGACAGGAGGTGTTGATGGAACATTAAAATCAGCCTATTCATTGGATCAAGGTGTACCTTTTGTTTGGGCAAAGACTGGAACAATCAATTCTGTACATTGTCAGTCTGGATATATTGTAACAAGAACGGGAAGAAAATATGCTTTTTCATTCTTAAATAATAATTATGCTGTGCCAACATCGTATATTAGAAGAGAAATGGTACGAATAATGACTTTTATTCGTCAAAATTACTAGGCAGATTAGTTTAGCATAGCTTATATGGAAGAATATCAAAAGAATGATAAAAAATTAATTCGATCTTGGGCCATGTTCGATTGGGCTAATTCGGCTTACAATCTTGTCATTACCTCAACAATATTTCCAATATACTATATTACGATTACTTCATCAAAAGATGGAGGAGATGATGTAGTTAATTTCTTTGGATTCGAAGTCATTAATACCGTTCTTTCTAATTATGCCTTGGCTTTTGCTTATTTAGTAATGGTATTGGCTTTGCCTTTCTTGTCTTCTTTCGCAGACGCGAATGGAAAAAAATTACAGGTTATGAAACTTTTTACCTATATAGGTTCAATAGCTTGTATGGGTTTGTTTTTCTTTAAATTGGACACCTTAGAGTTGGGGATTATATGCTTTACACTAGCAGCCATGGGATACATTGGAGGAGTCGCTGTGAATAATTCGTATCTTCCGCTTATTGCTACTCCAGATAAGCAAGACGCCGTAAGTGCCAAAGGTTTTGCGTATGGTTATGTCGGATGTGTGACTATCCAGATTATCTGTTTTGTATTTGTATTGAAGCCAGAATGGTTTGGAATTACAGATGCTTCATTTCCTGCACGATTATCCTTTTTGTTGGTTGGATTATGGTGGTTGGGTTTTTCTTTGATTCCATTCAAAGCTTTACCCAATAATACACCTTCTATAGCGGCACAAGGTGTATCCTTGATACAACGTGTGAATTCCGAATTTAAAAGCGTGCTTTCTCAAGTTCGTGCTAATCAAGGTATCAAAAGATTTTTGCCGGCTTATTTTTTTAATTCCGTAGGGGTACAAACTATTATGGTGGTGGCGACGATGTTTGGACAGAAGGAGTTGGATTTGGAACAACAATCTCTAATTATAACTATAATTTTAATTCAATTAGTAGCCATAATTGGAGCTTACATTATGTCTCTTTTGGCTAAATATTGGGGTAATATCGTGGTGTTGCTTTTGGTTACTTTATTGTGGGCAAGTATTTGTATTTCTGCTTTCTATTTAAGTAATGCTACTCAATTTTATGCACTTGCGGTGATGGTGGGTTTGCTAATGGGGGGGATACAATCACTTTCGCGGTCTACTTATAGCAAAATGTTGCCAGAGGATTTAGAAGATACAACTGCTTTTTTCAGTTTTTATGATATTACGGAGAAGTTAGGAATAGTCGTTGGATTGGTTTGCTTTGGATTAATTGAGCAGATTACGCACAATATTCGTTATTCAGCGATATCCCTTTCTATTTTCTTTATATTAGGATTTTTGTTATTATTGAGGGTACTAAAATTTAATTCACACTTAAAATCAAGCGTCAATGAATAAAAAGGTGGAATTGTTTATTCCTTGTTTTATAGATCAACTATATCCTGATACGGCGTTCAATACCGTCAAATTATTAGAAAAGGCAGGATGTGAGGTGATTTATAATTCGGAACAGACATGTTGTGGGCAGCCTGCATATAATGCGGGGTTTTGGGATGAAGCAAAACTTGTTGGCGCAAAATTTTTAAAAGATTTTTCGGATATTAATTACATCGTATCTCCATCAGCATCCTGTGTTGGAATGGTGAAAGGAGGTTACGATGATTTATTCACCAATAGTATAGAACATAACACATGCAGATCTTTGCAAAGAAATATTTTTGAAATATCCGATTTTTTGGTGAATGTTTTGAAAAAAGAGTATTTCGGAGCGGAACTTGTGGGAACAGCTGTATATCATGATTCGTGTTCTGCTTTGCGCGAATGCAAAATTAAAGAAGAGCCGAGAAAACTTTTATCACATGTTGGTGGGCTAGAGATCGTAGAAATGCGAGATCAAGAAACATGCTGTGGATTTGGAGGCACGTTTGCCGTGAAATTTGAAGGAATTTCGAGTGCTATGGCCGAACAAAAAGTTAAGAATGCGCAGGCTGTAAATGCGGATTATATTATTTCGACCGATGCCTCTTGTTTGTTGCAGCTTCAAGGTTATATCGAAAAGCATAATATTCCAATCAAAACCATGCATTTGGTGGATGTCTTGACCTCTGGTTGGGCAAATATTTAAAAAGAAAAACTAATACTTATAAACATGAATACTAGAAGAGATTTTATTAAAAACTTGGGGTTGGTGACAGCGGGGGTTACACTTGCTCCATCATTAGATTTATTTGCTGCTAAGAAATCCTGGTTCGAAGTATCATTGGCTGAATGGTCATTGCATCGTACGATTAATAAAGGTGAATTAAAAAATATAGATTTCCCTCAGTTTGCTGCGGAAAAATTTGGTATCTACGGTGTAGAATACGTAAATCAGTTTTTCAAAGACAAAGCAAATGATATGACATATCTCAAAGACTTGAAGAACCGTGCTAAATCAAGTGGCGTGACCAATGTGTTGGTCATGATTGATGGTGAAGGTAATTTGGGCGATGAAGACAATGCTAGACGCGCTAAAGCTGTAGAAAATCACTATAAATGGATTGATGCCGCTAACTTCTTAGGCTGTACTTCGGTTCGCGTAAACGCTGCTGGTAAAGGTACTAAAGAAGAGGTAGGTAAGCGTGTTGTCGAAAGTTTGTCCACATTGGCAGATTACGGTAAAAAAGCAAAAATCAATGTGATAGTGGAAAACCACGGCGGTATTTCTTCTCACGGCGATTGGTTGTCAGGTGTTTTGAAAACTGTTGGGAAAAAGAATTGTGGAGCTTTACCAGATTTCGGGAATTTCTATGACTATGATCGCTACCAGGGAGTTATTGATTTAATGCCTTATGCTAAAGGTGTAAGTGCAAAATCTCATGTTTTTGATGCTAACGGTAATGAGCGCAATATTGATTACGATAAAATGATGAAAATCGTTAAAGATGCGAAATACAAAGGTTTTGTTGGTATCGAATACGAAGGTTCGGAATTAAGTGAAATTGACGGTATCATCGCGACAAAGAAATTGTTAGAAAGATATAAATAAGCATTTTATGCTGAAGAATTGCTTTCTTATTTTCTTCTTCCTGATATTTACAAATTTGACTTTTGGACAGAACCTTCAAAAGATGCAAATTTGGCAAGACAGTTTGTTCCAATTAGGACAAAAGGTATTTTCTAATACCTCGGAAGCAGAAAGGATAGAAAGCAATTTTTTATTTGTAAAAACATTAGTCTCTGCACTCAAAGAGCCTAATTCTTATTACTTCGATTTTGAAAAGTTGAATGTAATTTCCTGTCTCAGAAGTCCTGATAATAATTTTAGAATTTTCTCATGGAATGTTCCATTGCATGATGGTTCCTATTTATTTTACGGTAGTATGCAGCTCAAATCTGGAGATTTGAAATTAATTCCATTATTGGATAAGACTTTTGAAATTAAGGATGTAAATAAAGAATCACTTGAATCTTCAATGTGGTATGGTGCTCAATATTATGAGATTATACCGTTTACTAAAAATCAATACCTCTTATTAGGTTGGAAAGGCCACCAATCTGAGTATACACATAAAGTTATTGAGGTATTAAACATTCTGCCAAATAATATAATCCAATTCGGAGCTCCTGTTTTTTCAGAGGATAAAAGTATCTTCCGAAAGATTTTTTCTTATGATAGAAATGCTACGATGTTTGTAAAATATAATAAGACTAAAAATCGAATAGAGTTTGATAATTTAGTAGCTATTGATTCGAGTAAAGGTAAGAATTATAAAAAATTAGTGCCGGATTTATCCCATAATGGATATGAAATCCGAAATGGAAAGCTTTATTTCGTAGAAAATATTGAAGTTTTGAATCCAGATGGGTTTGAATTGCCCAATGCTGATTCTAAAACTAAGGTATCTGGGTTTTAAATCGATGAAAATTGTTTTTTCGGATTAAATCACTTTCTTTGTTGTGGATTGAAAAATAAATAACATATTAATCTATTATTATGATTGAACAAAAAGATGATGCATTAGTAAAACATTTAGCCAAGCAAGGTGTTGATGACAAAATGGTCAATGGGCATCCTGCAGGACTATTTGTTTTGTTTTTCACTGAAATGTGGGAACGTTTCAGTTATTATGGTATGCGTGCTTTATTGACACTATTTCTGATAAGTACCATAGCAGATGGAGGTTGGGAATGGTCGAACGAGCGAGCAATGAAATTATATGGTTTGTATACAGGTCTCGTGTATCTTACTCCCTTAATTGGTGGAATTATAGCTGATAAAGTTACAGGTTTTAAAAAAGCTATTTTGATTGGAGCTTTTATAATGACTTTAGGGCACGCTTCCATGGCATTAGAAGGTATTCACCAATATTTCTTCTATATAGGATTGATATTGATGATCTTGGGTAATGGTATGTTCAAACCAAATATTTCTTCGATGGTAGGAAATCTATATCCAGACAACAGTTCTAAAAAAGATGCGGGATACACTATTTTCTATATGGGGATCAATGCAGGTGCTTTCTTAGGCATGTTATTATGTGGATACATTGGAGAGAAAATTGGTTGGCATTATGGTTTTGGTTTAGCGGGTGTCTTCATGTTCTTTGGTATGTTGCAGTTTTATTTTGCACAAAGAATCTTTGGTATAAATGGGGACTCTCCACAACAAATCAAAGATTTTCATGATAATAAAATAAAAAATAATGAAGAAGAAAAAGAAGAGGAGTTACCTTCTAATGTAGTAAGAGACCGTTTAGTTGTAGTGGCAGTATTAATGATTGCTAGTATTGTATTTTTCTTAGCATTTGAACAGGCTGGTGGTTCTATGTCAATTTTTGCAAAAGATTATACGCAACGTGTACTTTCAGGTTCTGCAGCAACTACGTTCAAGTGGGTGGATGGTATTCTTACTATTGCACCGATTATCATAGTAACTTTAGTGTTGTCTGCGTTAGCAAAACGTATTTATAAGCAATATCCATTAACAATTATATTCACAGGAATTTCATTTGCTGTGATCTGGGGATTGGGTCTTTGGAAATTGGTACGTGAGTTTGGTGCTACCGAAACAGAAGTTGCGGCTTCTTGGTTCCAAATCTTAAATTCATTTTTCATTATTTCCTTAGCTTCTGGCTTTAGTAAATTTTGGGAAAAAATATGGAATCCTTCCGGACCTGTAAAATTTGCACTAGGATTGATTTTAGTAGGTATTGGCTTTGCAGCTTTAGCATATGGAGCTAGTGAAATTCCTCAAGGAGCAAAAACGGCCTCAGTACACATGATTTGGTTAGTGATTGCCTATTTCTTCCATACAACTGGTGAATTATGTTTATCGCCTGTAGGTTTATCTTATGTAAGTAAGCTTTCACCTAAAAAATTCTTGGGACTTCTTTTTGGATTCTGGTTCTGTGCTTCAGCAATTGCTAATTTTATCGGTGGATTCTTGGGTTCATATATTGATAAGATTACGGAAGAACATTCTATGGCGTATTTCTTTATGATATTCGCAATTATTCCAGGGGTAACGGCATTGTTACTTATATTATTTAACCCCGTGTTAAAGAAGATGATGCATGGTATCAATTAACTTGCTCGTTTAGAAAATAATAACGCTCATCCTTAACAGATGAGCGTTATTATTTTAAGAATACTATATGATTTCAAAGTCTAAATTGTATTTTTGGTTCTTAAAATTCAAAATTAGAATATGAGTCAGACTACGGACAATTCTTTTTCAGCGGAATTGGAGAAGCAGGGGATCGATGGGCACTTAGTATTGGGACATCCATCAGGACTTTTCGTTTTATTTTTTACTGAGATGTGGGAGCGTTTTTCCTTTTACGGAATGCGCGTATTATTAATTAACTTCTTGACCTCGGCTATTTTAGTTGGTAGTCCATTTTCAGGTTGGGGTTGGGATCCCGTGCAAGCAGGTGCTTTATATGGTACCTATGCTATGTTGTTGTATATTACACCTATTTTTGGAGGTATATTAGCCGATAAATATTTAGGTTATCGTTGGGCTGTTGTAATTGGTGCAGCGATAATGACTTTAGGCCATTTGTTTATGGCTTTTGATTCACCATTATTCCTTTATTTAGGTTTAGGCGCATTAGTAGTGGGAACAGGTTTCTTTAAACCAAATATGACATCTATTTTATCGGAAATGTACAAAAGCTTCCCACAAAAGAAAGATGGCGCATATACTATCTTTTATATGGGTGTAAACGCTGGTGCATTCTTCGGAATGATGTTGTGTGGTTATTTAGCAGAAAAAGTGGGATGGCACTGGGGCTTTGGTCTTGCAGGTATCTTTATGTTCTTAGGAACACTTCAATTCTGGTTTGCTAAACCAATATTTGGAAAAGTAGGGGATCCTCCAACAGCAGAACAAAAAGCTGCTGCAAAAGCACAACAATCAGCTTCATTAAATCCAGATGATAAACCGAATCCATTTACAGGATTGGATACTATCTTAATAGTTGTAATGACTTTATTAGGATTGGCCTATGCATTTAACGATCCATTGTCTAAGATTGCTGGCTTAGATATTTTGTCAGGTTTGCAAATGGGGGGCTTTGCGGGGCAAGATGTTGCTATTCTTACTGCATTGGTATTATTTATTTTTGTGGTAGTTTCTCGATTGACACGTTACACTAAAGTAGTTCGTGATCGTATGATCGCGGTGATTATCTTCGCATTCTTTGTTATATTCTTTTGGATGTCTTTCGAGCAAGGAGCCTCTTCTTTAGTAATATTTGCACGTGATAATGTAGATCGTACGTTATCTGGAAACTCATTAACTATTTTCAATATTGTGAATACATTGTTGACAGTAGTTCCTTTAGCCTTAATTACTTATGTAGTAGCTAAACTGACTAAGGCAACTTACGGTAAAGCACCATTATCAAATATTGTTCAATTTGTATGTTTTGCAGGTATTTGGGCTATTGCTGGATGGATGTTATATAAAGAATTCACGGCAGAGTCTTCAGAAATTACTGTTTCTTGGTTTTCTATTCTGAATTCATTCTTCATTATTGCTTTCGCAAACTATGTATCTAAAGTTTGGGACTCTAAATTCAATCCGCCAGCTGCTGTTAAGTATGGTTTAGGCTTAATCATTATGGCTATTGGTTTTGGATTGTTAGCATTTGGTGCTTATGGGGTTCAAGCAGGAATTAAAGTTTCTATGATTTGGTTGGTATTAGCTTACTTATTCCATACATTAGGAGAGTTGTGTTTATCACCAGTTGGTCTTTCTTATGTATCTAAATTAGTACCAGCGCGTATGATTGCCTTTATGTTTGGTATGTGGTATTTAGCTATCGCTATTGGTAATAAATTGGCTGCTATATTAGGTGGAGAGATTGAGAATATTACGAATCAATATTCGTTAAGTACATTCTTCTTGATTTTTACTATTGTTCCAATAGTCGCAGGCTTAATCGTAATGGCATTGAATCCGCTACTCAAAAAATTGATGCACGGTGTTAAATAAAAACATTCAAAAAGCTCCTAAGAATTTAGGAGCATTTTTTTTACAATAAATAAAAATGACAAATAATCAAAAACAGACGTTAGAGGAGGTTCAGACCTTTGAAGGGAAATATCCAAAACAGATTTGGAGTTTATTCTTCTCGGAGATGTGGGAGCGTTTTTGCTTTTACGGCATGCGCGGCATGTTGGTGTTTTTTATGATTTCTCAGCTTAATTTTCAGGAGAAAGAAGCTAATTTGCAGTATGGAGCTACGCAAGCTTTTGTGTATGCATTTACGTTTATAGGAGGTCTGTTTGCAGATAAGATTTTAGGTTTCCGCAAATCATTGTTTTGGGGCGGATTGCTGATGATAGTGGGATCTGTATTCTTATCCATAGATCCTCACGCCTTTTTCTTCTTTGGTTTATCTTTCATTATCGTTGGTACAGGTTTTTTCAAACCCAATATTTCTACGATGGTAGGAGAGTTGTACAAAGAAGGGGATAACCGCCGTGATGCTGGTTTCTCTTTATTTTATGCAGGGATTAACCTTGGGGCATTTTTAGGTGGTTATGTATGTGTGGCAATCGGTAAAGGTTACTTATTGAGTTCGGTTATTGATGAGGCACATCGTTGGAATGTAGCTTTCGGCCTTGCCGCGATAGGTATGTTGGTGAGTTTGATTAACTTCTGGTTTACTAAAAGACATTTAGGTCCTATTGGTTTGCAACCAGGACATCCCGATGCTATCGTAAAAACAAAAGCTTTACCTAAATGGGTAGAATATTTAGTTTATATCGGAACATTAGGATTGATTCCCGTAATTCAGTTGATGGTTTCAAAAACGGAATACACAGATTATTTTATGTATACCATTGGTCCATTAACGTTGATATACTTGTTTTTTGAAATGACCAAAGTAGAAAAAGCTGAACGTCATAAGTTAATTGCAGCGTTGGTGTTTATTCTATTCTCTATTATTTTCTGGGGTATTTACGAACAAAGTGGTGGTTCATTAAGCATTTTCGCTGCTAAAAATTTGAATGATTTTATCTTAGGTGGATTAGTACATTTGGATCCAAATGGTGTTAACAATTCAGGGGGGGCTTTATTTATTATTGCTTTAGCACCATTGTTTGGTATTCTATGGATTTGGATGGCTAGACGTCGTTTTGAACCCAACACGATTATCAAATTCGGATTAGGATTTATATTCTTAGGTTTGGGATATTATGTGCTTTTTGGAACAAGATTCTTTGCGATAGATGGTATTGCTTCATTGGATATCTTCTCTTTGGCACTTATTGTTATAACCGTAGGCGAACTATGTTTATCGCCCATTGGTTTATCTATTATGACTAAATTATCTCCAGCACGTTTGCAAGGAATTATGATGGGGATGTGGTTTTTGGCAAGTGCCTATGGTCAATATGTGGCAGGTTTGATTGGTGCGAATATGGCAGATGCCCGTGAAGGTTCTACTTTGGTGGAGCAATTGTTAGTTTATACAGACAGCTATAAAGAATTAGGACATTACTCTATTATTGCTGGTGTAATATTAATTGCTATTTCACCATTGGTGAAGAAGCTGATGCATGGTGTAAACTAAGCAAATTAAAGTGCACTAAAAATGACTTTCTTCGGATGGTTATTTTGTTATTTTTGTATCTTATAGATTATAATTAGAGTGGCTGATAGTATTGTAATAATTCCTACTTTCAATGAAATTGAAAATATTGAAAATATCATTCGAAAGGTTTTTTCTTTAAATGTGACTTTTCACATTTTGGTAGTGGATGATGGTTCGCCAGATGGTACTGCTGATGTAGTGAAACGATTGATGCAGGAGTTTGAAGGCAAATTATTTATAGAAGAACGTAAAGGAAAATTAGGTTTAGGTACTGCATATATACATGGCTTCAAGTGGTCACTGGCGCGTGACTATACTTATATTTTTGAGATGGATGCCGACTTTAGTCACAATCCGGAAGATTTAATACGTCTGCGCCAGGCAGCTTTGGATGGTGCTGATATGGCTATTGGCTCTCGATATATCAAAGGCGTGAACGTCGTGAATTGGCCGATGAGTCGGGTACTGATGTCCTATTTTGCTTCGGTGTATGTACGATTTATCACAAGAATCAATATACAGGACGCTACTGCAGGATTTGTATGTTTTAACAGAAAAGTGCTTGAAACAATCAAATTGGATGAAATAAAATTTGTGGGTTATGCGTTTCAAATAGAGATGAAATTCAAAGCCATCAAA
This sequence comes from Sphingobacterium litopenaei, assembly GCF_014692495.1. Taxonomy (GTDB): domain Bacteria; phylum Bacteroidota; class Bacteroidia; order Sphingobacteriales; family Sphingobacteriaceae; genus Sphingobacterium; species Sphingobacterium litopenaei. The sequence continues at coordinate 58,412 of NZ_JACOIJ010000019.1, forward strand.
TATGGTTTCAACGTGGTTGAGGTACCGATTATATTTACAGATAGAACATTAGGTGAATCTAAAATGAGTACGAAGATTTTTAGAGAAGCCTTTTTTGGAGTAATACAATTGAAGTTAGAATCTTTATTCAAAAGTTATAAATAATGAACGAAAATCTTGATCCAAATCCAGAAAGATTGAATCCAACCGATAAGGAAATGGAGAGAGTTTTGCGTCCGCAAACTTTTGATGATTTCACTGGTCAAGCCAAAATTCTTGAAAACCTTTCCATATTCGTACAAGCAGCAAAAATGCGTGGTGAGGCTTTGGATCATGTCTTACTGCACGGCCCTCCAGGACTGGGGAAAACTACCTTGTCCCACATCATTGCCAATGAAATGGGCGTGGGAATAAAAATTACTTCAGGACCAGTATTGGATAAGCCAGGTGATTTAGCTGGGTTGTTGACTAACTTGGAAGAAGGTGATATTCTTTTTATCGATGAGATTCATCGTCTTTCTCCTGTTGTGGAAGAATACTTGTATTCTGCTATGGAGGATTTCAAGATTGATATCATGCTAGAAACTGGACCAAACGCGCGTTCGGTACAGATTACGTTAAATCCATTTACACTTGTCGGTGCGACAACGAGATCAGGCTTGTTAACTTCTCCGTTGCGCGCACGTTTTGGGATCAATGCGCGATTACAATATTATGATGCGAAATTGTTAACCACCATTGTACAACGATCATCCAGTATTTTAGGAGCAGCGATTAGTGAGGAAGGGGCTTACGAAATAGCGCGACGAAGTAGAGGTACCCCACGTATTGCGAATGCTTTGTTACGTCGAACGCGTGACTTTGCACAGATAAAAGGTAATGGTAATATTGATAAAGCCATTGCGCAATATGCATTGAATGCATTAAATGTTGACGAACATGGATTAGATGAGATGGACAATCGCATATTGTCAACTATTATTGATAAATTTAAAGGTGGGCCCGTAGGATTGAAGACCATTGCGACGGCAGTTGGTGAGGACGAAGGGACGATAGAAGAGGTGTATGAGCCTTTTTTGATTCAGGAAGGCTATATTATGCGTACTTCACGAGGCAGAGAATGTACAGAGAGTGCCTACAAACATTTAGGTAAATTAAATTATAATAAAGGAAATACTTTATTTTAACCAATAATATATTTATTTTTTTATGAGGATTCTTTTGATAATATCCCTAGGGATATGTATGCCTTTTTTTGTTTTTTCACAATATTGTCCCCCTTTATCTGGAAAAGTCGGAGAAACCAAGTTGTTTCATATTACTGCTGGATATGGTATTACCAAATTATACGGCGATGTCAAAAGCAATAATGCTTTTGGTTCAGCTGGCACTATTAACCTCGATTATCAGATTAAAAAAGGTTTATTAATTGGTCTTGAAAGCCAGTTTGGGTCTTTGAGAACCGAAGTTACGAATACAGCAGATCCAAGACAGTCTCATAATGATTATATGGCAGGAGGCTTGCGCGTGTTAATCCATCCATTTAGTTTCTTTTCTAAAAATAGCTATTTACGATCTTACAGTGATGTGTTACTAGAATCATTATATTTAGGAGTAGGCTCATTATATATCATCAATCACTATGAATACATTTATCATAATGTGAACGACTATAGTACATATGGAATGGTAAAGGGATTTGATAGTTCGGGTGACCCTATTTTTGAGGATAGGACTAGAACGCTAATATTACCATCCCTGAATCTAGGTTCTTCGATTCCACTAAATAATCAGTTGTTGAGTTCGGGGCCTGTTTTGAGTCTTGTGGTTAATGGGCAATTTAATTTTGGACGTAATGATGCGTTGGATGGGTATACGCCATATGGTGCTAATGGAAGATTAAGCCAAGGAAAAGATGATTTTTATAGCTTCTATTCCTTAGGTCTTCGCTATTCGTTCTAATTTCTTGGTGACTTTCTTAGCACGACTAATTAAAGCTGGTGTTTCATTAATAGAAAGATCAAGCTGTATTCTATGTCTCAATTCGTTGACTATCCAATGATGTTGTGCAGATAGTAGACACAGAATATCGTAACAATTGCATCTTACAGCGATAGGACATTCGCTATTTTCTAATACATCAAATGTTTTATTGAGAATACTTTCAAATTCTATTTCATTTAATTGAGTTATATCGGTTAGAGTGAGATATTCCATCACTAGTTTAGAATAGCTTCGAAGTACACTCCAATTGTTGGATTTGGAATACACCGATATAATAGCATCTTTATAAAAGGTAATCTTACTGTTGTTGTTAGCTAATAAAACATGTTCAGCAGCCCACGCAGCACGAAAGGCTGTTCTTTCAATGGGATAAAGGGATAATTCCAATAATTCTTCAAGAGAAGTGTATTGTAAAATACCCTCTTTTATTACAGAAGCACTATAGTTGTATAGTGCTTCTGTGATTTTATCGATTCTTTGTTGATCCATTCATTAAATTATCTAGTCAAAGGTCTTTCCTTATTGATTTCGGTTATATCAACCTCATTCATTTTGGATTCCCCTAATAAATGTTCGCTGAAATAATCTGCCATTTTCCAGAAGAAATATTCTGTCATATTGCCAAAAGCATGTGCTTGTCCAGGCAATAATAAGAAATCAAATCGTTTGTTGGCTTTGATTAATGCATCCACCATTCGGATAGAATTGGCAGGATGTACATTATTGTCAACATCTCCTGTCGCAATTAACAATTTTCCTTTCAAATTTTTTGCAAGCTCTGTATTTTTTGCAATATTGTATGTAAAAGTAGTATCACCTTTATCCGAAACTTCCTCTTTTACACCATGGTGACGTTCAGACCACCAACGATTATAAATGTTGTTTTCATGATTTCCAGCTCCTGAAACGGCTACTTTGAAAAAATCAGGGTAAACTAACATAGCTGCTGTAGACATAAATCCACCTCCAGAGTGCCCTGTAATACCTACACGATTAATGTCGATGAATGAGTGTTTATTAGCTAATTGTTCTGCTGCTACTTTTTTATCTTCCAATCCATAATCGCGCAAATTACCGTATCCATAGGTATGATACCATTTTGAGCGGGCAGGATGTCCACCCCGATTACCCACAGAAATTACGACGAAGCCCATTTGCGCAAGACGGTCAATTCGATCCATACTTCTGCCAAAGCTTTTGTTTACTGCTTCTGTTTGTGGACCTGGATATACATATTCTATTAAAGGATAGGTTTTAGTCGAGTCAAAATCAAAAGGCTTATACATTACACCATAAATGTCCGTAATACCGTCGCCTGCTTTCACCTTAAATGGTTCAGGGAATTTATATCCAGAAGCAAAAAGTTGACTTAAATCTGCTTCTTCTAATTTCATGATCAATTGTCCTGTAGAAGAATAAAGATTGGATTGAGGAATAGTATTAACTCTAGAAAAATTATCAATAAAATAATTGCCTAACTCGTTTCCTTCTAACTGATGATCATAGTCTCCAGGAGTTAATAATTTGATAGCTCCGCCATTTTTGTTAACAGAATATAAGAAATTATAATAAGGATCAATATTCTTCTCTTTACCATTAGCTTGGAAGAATAAAGTACCTGTAGATTCTTGATAAGCAGACAAATCATTACAATGAAATTCTCCTTTTGTAATCTGATGAATTAATTTTCCACTGATATCATATAAATAAAAGTGACCCCATCCATCACGTTGTGACCAGTGTATAAATTGTTTACCTCCAGCAATAAGTTTCGGTTTTTGAATGTCTTGATACACATTCATTCTTTCTTCTACCATTACGCGGGTAGAACCATCTACACTAACGGCTACCACATCAATTCTTTTCAAATCACGTGAAGATCTTGCGAGATAAAATTCTTGATTATTTCCCAGCCAATAGTTGATGTAGTGTTTTCCTTTTAAATTTTCTTTACTAAAATCTTTGTTCCAAAGTGAAAGCGTTTGATTTTTGAAAGCAGCGATATTTACTTTGCGAGGTTGGTGATTAGCGCGGTCGAAAATATATAATTCTGTTTCTGTGGAATCGATTTCACCTGGCATTTGATATTTGTAGGTCTCTAATTCTGGACGTTTTTTATCTACATTATGAATAACCCATAACGAAGATAAATCGCGATTGTCTTTACGTGTGATAACGAAATACTTTCCATCAGGAGACCAACTAAGACGAACTGGTTTTCGCTTCTTCTCTTCTTCTAAAATAGATTTACGATCGCCCGTAGTCGTGCTGTATTGATCACCGCCCCAAGCATAAAATTGAACCCCATCTTTAGTAATTTGGTGTTCTACAATAGTGGAATCTTTTTCGTCTTTTAAAGCTTTTTGGTAATTTTTATAATCCATCCAGTAGATGTTGTAGTTTTTTGCAAAATATACTCTACTAGTATCTGGATTAAAATTTGCCCAATTCGGTTTTGTCTTTTCTTTAGTTGTATCGCTTATTTCTTTTAATTGTTTCGAAACAATGTTGTATTCGAAATGAAAAAGTTTCTTTTTAAGCGTGTCTTTCTTATTGGTAAGTTTTTGTATTTCCTCCTTGCTCTTTACCGTGTCTTTGGTACTTTGTACTTCAAATCGAATTATTTGATCACTGTTGTCCAGAAAACGTAAATTCTGAATAGGTAAATGTTGAGCGTCAAAAGGATTTCTAACGATTGAAGTTACTTTTGCTGCCATTTCACCATTTTCAAATAATGGACTTTTTTTACGGAGACTAGGATCTACTATATACCAATTTTTGCCTGAAGAGGTGGCGTATTCATACCAAAATTTGTCAGAGTAATTAATGTAATTTGGTTTAACTTCTGTTGAGAAAATCATTTTTCTCAATTTTTCAGGGCTAAATTTAGCAGCTAATTGGTAGTTGGGTTTTACTTCACTTTTCTTTTCTTGACCATGTGTCATGCAGAATACAAAAGCTAATAAACCTGTAAAAATGTATTTCATAAAGGTTATTATATTTTGATAATAATTTCTCTACTAAAATAACTTAACTAATTCGTTGCATAAACAAAATACTTGTAAAATTTTAGATAGAGTTGTTTTTGAACACTATATGCTTTTAACTGTTATTCTTGTGAAGGAACTAAATATATATGCTATGAAGAACAAGAAATTTGAAAATCCATTGAAAAAGTATCCACAACCACCTTTTCCAAAACAACCTCAAGATGTCCCAGGTATTACATCAAAAATGGAACCTCGCCCAGATCATGGCGAAGAAACATATGTAGGAAAGGGATTACTTAAAGATGTGGTATGTATTATTACTGGAGGAGATTCTGGAATTGGTAAGGCGGTCGCGATAGCAATGGCTAGAGAAGGAGCGAAGGTTGTTATTTCATATAAAGATAAAGTGGAGGATGAAGATGCTAAAGATACAGCGGAATGGGTAAACAAGGCTGGTTCAGAAGCAATTTTGATTCGTGGAGATATTCGAAATGAAACGCACTGTATGAAAATCATTGATAAGACGATTGCAAAATTTGGCAAAATTGATGTTTTGGTAAATAATGCTGCGTATCAGATGTCGTATAATGGAATAGAAGATATTGATACCGCGGAATGGGACAAAACTTTTGATACTAATATTCGCGCTATGTTTTATCTTATAAAATATGCGAAGTCCCATATGAAAGCTGGTAGTTCTATTATAAATACAACCTCTGTCAATGCTTATGAGCCTAATCCTTCCTTATTGCCTTATGCGGCAACTAAAGGTGCAATACAAAATTTCACGGCAAGTTTAGCAGAAATGTTTATGAATGATAAGTCAGGTATTCGTGTGAATGCAGTTGCTCCTGGACCTATTTGGACGCCATTAATTCCAAGTACAATTCCGGACCATGAGAATTTTGGTAAAGAAAATTCACCAATGGGAAGGCCAGGCCAGCCTGCGGAAATAGCACCAATTTATGTGTTCTTAGCTTCGGAAGCAGCTTCCTATATTTCTGGTGCTACTATTCCTGCTACTGGAGGTAGAATTACCATCTAAGGCAAATTTTACAAATAAATATTTTCGTCAAACTTATTGTTTATGTTTGAGTGTTATTTAGATTTAAGGAACTGAATTCGCTGTTAGTAAAAATTCTTATTTAGAGCGTCTAATTTATTTTTGGTTAATTGTAATTTCGGTGATACTTTTTTATTTTCATAACTATTAAGAGTTTGTAATTGAGAATAAATTGTTATGTTTGGAATTCCTAAATTAACTAAACTAACAATGAGAAAAATATTCTTGATTGTGGCATTGGTAAATGCTATGTCTGCTCTTGCCCAGACGAGACCGGATTGGGAAAATCCGGAGGTATTTGCGATCAACAAAGAAAATACCCGAAGCACATCAATTCCTTATGCTACTGAGGCGCAAGCATTAAAAAATCACTTTTCCAATTCGCCTTTCTATAAATCTTTAAATGGTAATTGGCAATTTTATTGGGTGGACAAAATTGCAGATGCTCCAAAAGATTTTTATCTGGAAGAAAACTACTCGGATAATATAAAACAGAAATGGAAAAAAGGTGAGCCAAACCAAACATCTGGGCATTCAGGTTGGACATTGATGCCAGTACCAGGCAATTGGGAATTCAATGGTTACGGTATCCCGATGTATGTCAATATTGGATATGGATTTACTATTAATCCTCCATTTATTGACCGAAATGATTCTCCTACAGGAGCATACCGACATAAGTTTGAAATTCCTAAAGATTGGGATGGACGTCGCGTCTACTTACATTTCGAAGCAGGTACCAATTCCATGTATGTATGGGTAAATGGTAAAAAGGTGGGCTATACAGAAAACTCGAAAAGCCCGGCAGAATTTGATATTACAGAATATATACGTCCAGGATCAAATCTATTAGCCTGTCAGGTACATAAATTTTCTGATGGATATTACATGGAAGATCAGGATATGTGGCGATTGGGCGGTATCAATCGTAATGTATACCTGTATAGTACGGCTCAGACACGTATCCAAGATTTCTTTTCTTTAGCTGATTTGGATGCTAAATACAAAGACGGATTGTTCAGTGCCGAAGTTAACGTGCAGAATTATACACAAAAAACTGTTGCTCAGACTATAGAAGTAAGTATTGTAGATAAGTTGGGTAAAAAAGTATTTAGCCAAAACCAAAAAGTAGACATTGCATCGAATAGTATTTCTACGGCAAAGGTGGCTGGAGTGATCAAAAATCCTTTACAATGGACTGCTGAAACTCCGAATTTGTACAATATGATTATTACACTTCGTGATGATCAAAATAAGGTGATAGAAACTACTTCGCATAGAATTGGATTTAGAAAAGTTGAAATCAAAGACGGTCAACTTCTTGTAAATGGGAAAAAAATCTTAGTAAAAGGCGTTAATCTACACGAATTCAATACGAATACGGGTAATGTGGTAGATTCAGCCACGATGATTCGTAATATTCAATTGATGAAAGAGTTGAATATTAATGCTGTACGTATGTCGCATTATCCGCAGTCACCATTATGGTATAGACTATGTGATGAATATGGTTTGTACTTGGTGGATGAGGCTAATCTCGAATCACATGGTCTTGGTCAAGGCGAAAGTAATATAGCGTATTTTGACGAGTGGCAAAATGCGCATTTAGATCGTATGATTCGTTTAGTAGAACGAGACAAAAACCATGCTTCAGTAATTATTTGGTCCTTAGGTAATGAAGCGAGTAATGGAAAAGCTTATTATACTATGTACGAATGGGCGAAGAAAAGAGATAAGAGTCGTCCTGTGCAATATGAGCAAGCTTTTTGGAAAGAAAATACAGATATAGTATGTCCCATGTATCCGAGTTGGAACCAAATGGTGGATGTATCAAAGAAGGATATTGGTAGACCATATATCATGTGTGAATATGCGCATGCGATGGGGAATAGTATGGGGAATTTCCAAGATTATTGGGATTTGATTCGCAGCAGTAAGAATATGCAGGGCGGTTTTATTTGGGAATGGTACAACCACGGCTACAAAACCAAAGATGAGCAAGGCCGGGAATATTTTGCGTATGGTGGTGATTTATATGGATACAATAAGCAGAATGATGGTAATTTTTGTATGGATGGAATTATCTCCCCTGATTTGCAGTATTTGCCCCACACCCATATTGTAAAGAAAGTATATCAAAATATCTTATTTGAATCAAAAAATCCTAATTCTGGCAAAGTAACGGTAATCAATGATTTCAAATTTATTCCAGTTACACCAAAAGATCACAGCTTCAAATGGGTGCTACAAAAGAATGGTGAACAAATTGCTGAAGGTAATTTTGAAGTAACTATTGCTGCAGATTCACGTCAAGATGTACAATTGAAGTTACCGAAAATCGAACAAGAAGCAGGTGCAGAATATTACTTGCAAGTCTTTGCTTATACGAAAAATGCTACACAATTTACCGATGCTGGATTCGAAGTGGCAAAAGAAGAGTTTCAATTAACCGGAAATAATTATTTTGTTAATAAATCAAAAGACGGAGAGCCTGTTAAGAAATTCGAAGAGGGCGGTTGGAAATTGACATTTGTCGCAAATGGCGTAACTTATGAATTTGGTAAAAATGATGGATTACATTGGGTAAATGGTCCAGGCAAAGATTATATCACTAAATTCCCTACGCCTAATTTTTGGAGAGCACCAACAGATAATGATTTTGGAGAAAAAGCACAACAAAAAATGCGAGTATGGGAAGCTGCGTCTTATCTACGCCAAACCAAATTTGATGGAGTGGAAGAAAAGAATGGAGCATATGAAATTAGATTTACAGTAAAACCAGTAGGGGTGGAGGCTGAAGTAAAATTAGTTTATTTGGTAAATAAAGATGGTAGCTTGACTGTAGATGCTACTTATCGTGCTTTGAGCGATAATCTTCCTGAATTGCCACGTTTTGGATTTAATTTCGAATTACAAAATCGTTTCCACAATTTCACTTGGTATGGTCGTGGCCCTTGGGAAAATTATATAGATCGTAAGTTTGATACTTTTATGGGAATTTGGAAAGGTGATGTGAAAGACCAAGCATTTGCCTATTATAGACCACAAGAGACGGGTAATAAAACGGACGTACGTTGGTTGAAATTAACAGATGATAGTGGTAAAGGAATTCGTATTGAGGGAGGACAGCCGTTGTCTGTGAGTGCTACAAATTACCGAATAGAAGATTTGGATGCTGGTCTTACGAAAAAGCAACAACACTTTAAAGATGTTATTCCAACTAAGAATGTGGTATTAAATGTGGACTTGTTCCAACGAGGTGTTGCAGGATTGGATGCTTGGCAATCTCCTCCATTGGATCAATATAGACATTTTGGCAAAGAGTATCGTTACAATTTTACGCTTAGTTATATTCAATAATACATTTTATTCTTCTATTATTAAGCCGTATCCTTATAAGGTTACGGCTTTTTTAATAAAATTTCTCATTGAAATTCACCAAAAATAATTCTTTTGTAGCACGGGTTATTCCTGTATAAAGCCAACGTAGAAATTCCGTAGTAAGCATTTCGTCCGTCATATAGCCTTGATCTACAAATACTAAAGGCCATTGACCACCTTGCGCTTTATGGCAAGTGATCGCATAGGCAAATTTGATTTGAAGAGCATTATAATAAGGGTCTTTCTTTATGGCTTCCATTCGATCCTTTTTCGTGGCAATATCATCGTAATCTTGCGCAATAGATTGATAAAGTTTTTGTTGATCTTCATAGGGCATTTGAGCAGCATCTACGTAAAGACTATCTAATAATACACGACAACGAATAGCATCCCCTTCATTATTATCCATAAATTCCAAATACAAATCTGCAAATCGATACCCATGCATTTCGTGAATATTACTCACTTTTTTTATGATGGCCATATCCCCATTGGCAATAAAACCTGTATGTTTCTCATCATGCTGTTGCAGCCAATAGTAATTATTCTTGACGATCATGACAATATCTCCACCCGTAATTTCTTCTTCACGAAAAAGTATTTGATTGCGGATATGCTTGTTGTATAAGTTAGCAGATTTGTTCGATCGACAAATCACCATACAGTTTTCTATGTCGTATTTGTCATAGGCATAATGCAATCCTTCTATGAGCCTATCGCCTGTCATGCGAAATATATCTTTGAATCCTTGTGTTACAAACTGTGGAAACGTATAGTCTGGAGATTCCTCATCCAATTTAATTTCATTACGAATTTTCGTGGCATTGTAAAGTATTCCTGAGTCTTTATCTTGGCGTACCACATCTGTCATTTCGTAAGTAAATACTTCTAAATTAAACTCGGCATTGATGTAGTTAATGTCCAAAGCGGGACTATAATCTAGTCCTACGGGAGGCAATTGGGCTGTATCGCCCACAAGCATAAGCGTACAATTTTTGCCCGATTGTACATATTGAATCAAATCCGAAAGCAATCCATTAGAAAACATAGAAAATCCTTCTGTGCTGATCATGGATGCTTCGTCAATGATGAATAAGGTATTCTCGTGCAGATTTTCCGCAATATCAAAATCCATTTGAAGCGTGACTGCACTTTTTTTACGATAGATTTTTTTGTGTATAGTTAGTGCTCTTCTTCCCGAATACGCACTCATTACTTTAGCGGCTCGACCAGTAGGAGCGAGCAATACAGATCTTTTATTAATGCTCGAAAGGGATTTGACCAAAGCGGAGATGATAGTCGTCTTACCAGTACCTGCGTAACCTTTTAGTATAAAACAAGATTGATTCGAGAAGGTATGAAGAAATTCAGCCAATAACCCAAAAACTTGCTCTTGTTGAGGTGTGGGTGACCATAAAAATTGTTGTAAGAGTAAATTTTTTATATGCACGTTCAAAGTTATTCAAAAAGGTTTGTCAATTCAATTCTAAAAGCTAATTTTGTTTGAAGGGCACATTGTTAGCGTCATTTCTAAGTACTTTTTATACATGAATTACATATCGGGAGATTTTCATTTACATTATATTCCATCTTACACATTATATGTTCAAAGTGATTTGCATAGAGATCATTTGGTCGTAGTAGGGCCTGAAAATGATGTTTTGGTTTATATTACTTATTATAATGAAAAGCCATCGTTAGAAGCTACCAAAATATTGAGCATGCCGTTTGAAAAGGTGTATGTCAGCCTGCCTCATCAAAGCCTATTATGGATTCCGTCGGAAGTATTCGATCCCAGTGAAATAGATTTATACACCGACTATTTCTTAGATACACGTGAAGATAGGATTGAATTTACGGAAATCGAAAATCAAGGTGTTACCGCTTTATATCAAATAGAGGCTACATTGATGAATAGATGGAGAAGCATTTTTCCTTCTGCGATGATTTTGCCAAGTTTTTCAGCGGTATTGGGACAAGCATTCCGAAATATTGATTACGCTTTAGAATTATTAACGGTTCATATTTATGGTAATCAAGCTGATATTTTTCTGTTTGTAAATAGCGAAATACGTCTTTATAATACTTTCGAAATCCAAACTCCAGATGATTTAGCCTATTACGTGCTGAGCATCATGAAAAACTTTGCTATCGAAGGTAAAGTTCAAAAAATTATGTTAAGTGGTGCACCTAAAGATTCCGAATGGGGAGATAGATTGTCTATTTACACAAAGCAATTGGACGAAATGAAATCAACATATAGCTGGAAATCGTACAATAGTAAAGTTTCTCAAGCTATAAAAAACTTAAATACCTTAGTAGATTTGTCTATATGCGAGTAATAGGTGGGAAAATTGGTGGTATCCGTCTAAATCCACCTACAAATTTGCCGGTTCGTCCAACGACAGACATTGCCAAAGAAGCATTATTTAATATATTGCAACACCAATTGGATTGGGAAGATTGCAGTTGTCTAGATCTTTTCTGCGGTACTGGTAATATTTCATTTGAATTAGCTTCTAGAGGTGCCCAGGAAATTGATGCGGTAGATATTCATTCTAAATGCCTTTTTTATGTAAAGGATATCGCTAAGCAATATGATTTAAATATTGCTACACGCAAAGCCGATGTATTTAAGTTTATTACTTCTTGTAAAAAATCGTACGATTTTATTTTTGCAGATCCACCATATGATGTTGCACAGCTTCCTCAGTTGCCGCAAATGATTTTGGATAACGGATTGTTAAAAGAAGGTGGTATATTAGTAGTGGAACATCCGTCTACACGTAAGTTAGTGGATCATCCTCTGTTAGTCGAAACTAGAAAGTATGGATATTCCTCTTTCAGTTTTTATCAAAATAAATAAGTATGAAAGTAGCAGTTTTTCCTGGTTCTTTTGATCCATTTACCTTTGCACACAAAGATTTAGTGGATAGAGCTTTGCCTTTGTTTGATAAGATTTATATTGCTATTGGAGTTAATTCTTCTAAAAAGGGATTGTTAGATTTTGAAACACGTAAAGCTGCTATTGAAGAATTATATAGTGACCAATCCAAAGTAATCGTCGATACGTTTACAGGCTTGACAGTTGAGTATTGCAAAAATGTAGGTGCTAAGTTTATTTTACGTGGTCTCCGTAATGCTACGGATTTGGATTTTGAAAATGCTATTGCACAAAACAATCTTATTCTAGCTCCCGAAATAGAAACCTACTTCTTACTAGCTCGTACAGGATTAGCACATATTTCATCTACTATAGTTCGAGATATTTTAGCAAATGGAGGTACAGTCAAAACTTTAGTACCTTCTGAAGTTTTAGGATATATTAAATAAAGAAAATAAAAATATTGATATAAAGCATTTTACATAAAGTAAAATGCTTTTTTTATTTTACGTGCAACCTTTTGTATTTGGATCGCAACTAATATTATAAAAAGGAGAAATTATGGAAAAAGAAATGATGGCAACAATTGTCTCATTAGGTTTTTTTGCGGCAATTGTTTTATCAATATATTTCATTATGAAGTATAAAACAATGATGCAGCCTAAAACTTATGAACCAAATTTAGTTAAACAAAAATCGGATTGGCAGAAACCAGGAATTGTAGTTTTAGGCACAGGGCTAGGTGTATTGGTAGTCGGATTATTAAAAAGCTTCAACCAATTCTATTTACACGGTTCGATAAGTATTGGTATTATCGTTATTTTCACAGGAATATCGTTGATTGTAGCCCAACAATTAGATAAAAAGGATTCTACAGAAGAATAAACAGAATGGATAGACTTTACATCGAAAAAGTATTGGCTGGAGATTTACATGCTTTCAACTATTTTTTGAAGACATATAAAGACATGGCTTATTCGGTGGCAATATCCATTGTCAAACAAGAGCATCTTGCTGAAGAAATCGTGCAAGATGCTTTTATGATCTGTTATCAATCCTTACGTAATTTTAAGGGAGATGCTAAATTCAGTACTTGGCTGTATCGTATTGTGGTCAATTGTTCTTTTGGTGCGTTAAGAAAGACAAAAGGTACGATACAGGAATTTAATTTGGAAGAGCATGATATGTCATTTGATCAATCCGCCTTTCATCTTTTAGAAAGAAAGGAGAGAGAACATCTTGTGCAGGAAGCCTTATTAAAACTTCCATCTAATGAAGCTTTGGCTTTGCGCTTATTCTACTTGGAAGAACTCAGTATTCTGGAGGTAACACAAGTGACTGGATGGACAGAAACGAATATTAAAACTATACTGCACCGTGGGAGGAAACATTTATATGCTGTTTTGTCCAAATCAATGAAAGGAGAGTATTATGAAATTGGACGATAAAAACTTAAAAGAGATACTTTCACATAGTAAACTGAAATTGCCGTTTTCGGATTTCGAGGATCGGATGTTGCAGAAAATTCAAGATTACGAGCTGAAGAAAAATGCTGCTGATAAAAATAAATTTTTCAGTTATCTGTGCTTTCTTGCTGGAATAATTTTAGGAACTGTGATAAATAATTTAATTTCTAGAAATTTAAATGAAATAGTTCCTAGTCTCGATTTGCAAGACAAAATAACTTCCGCCATTCAATTGATTTATGTGATTATGATAGTACTTTTTGCTGTGAAAGTCTGGGAATTGTCGAAGATGAATTTTAGAAATCTTTTTAAATAAAAAATCCGAACTTGATTAAGTTCGGATAAATTTTATTTTATTGCCTTTGATCTTTCCGTTACTTCCTTCTTTGATTATTTGGGTAGCAACTTTCCTTTTTACAGCGATATAAGCTTCTTTGTCTTTCACTTCGATGATACCAATATCATCTTTTTCTAGACCTTTAAGTTTAAGAATATAGCCTACGATATCAATTTTATTTACCTTATCTTTTTTACCCGCAGAGATAAACAAAGTAGAGTAAGGGGTATTATTTGGAAGCGGAAGATCTTCTTCTATAACTAACTCTTCTGTTGATTCTGGTAAGTAAGGGAAATCATCATCAGGTTTTAGCATGACAATAACTTCACCTTTAGCATGCATACGTGCTGTACGACCGTTACGGTGGATGAAAGCATCTTCCTTACTTGGCAATTGATAGTGAATAATGACATCAATTTCGGGAATATCCAAACCGCGTGCTGCCAAATCTGTAGTCAACAAGATACGGTTACTGTTATTTCGGAACTTTAGTATAGACAATTCACGATCTCGTTGTTCTAATCCACCATGGAAAATATCGTGAATCAAATCACGGTCATCCAATAATTCGGAAATATGATCTACAGCATCGCGATGATTGCAGAAAATCAAAATTTTCTGATCGCCAAGCATACATAATAAATTGAATAATGCTTTTAATTTATGCTGTGCTGGTGCAATTACTTTTTTATATACAATAGAAGGCTTATTTTCTTCCGAATCCAAGTTGTCTACTTTGATGACATCGTGCAATGTCACAAAGTCAGGTAACTCTGTCAAGTCTGTCGCAGATGTCAGAATCTTCTGTTTGATATTTGGTGTAGCATCTATGATTTGTTGTAACTGCTCTTGAAAACCTAATTCTAAAGATTTATCAAATTCATCCAACACCAAAGTATGCACATCTTCTGTCGTAATATAGTTACGCTCAAGGTGATAGATGATACGTCCTGGAGTACCTATAATAATAGATGGAGCATCACGAAGCGCATTTTTTTCTATTTTGGTGTCATGACCACCATATACACATAAGACTTTATAGCCTGTGATCACTTTTTTTATCACCGTTTCAATCTGTAAAGCTAGCTCACGTGTCGGCACGACAACAAGAGTTTGAGTTTTTAAAGCTTTATCCGATTGGATAAGTTTAGATACTAATAAGCTAAACGCTAATGTTTTACCTGATCCAGTAGGAGAAAGTAAGACAAAATCTTGGTTAGCTTTGAATTGTTCCAATACGCTTTTCTGCATATTGTTCAATTCGGTAATCTGTAGTTTTCTTAGTATCGATGTGATTTCCATGCTACAAAAGTAGGCAATTTAATATAGGCTTTAAGTATAAATGTTAAAAGATTGTTAAAAGGCAACTGCCATTTTTGTTTTGGCACAGCTATTGAATATGTATTAGTAATTCATAATTTAGGTTAATAATTGGTTAGTTAAGAAGCCTTCAATCTCCCCGGTTGAAGGCTTCTTTTAATTTTTAACTTTATAGCAATAGTTATTATTAATTACTTATTTTTGGAATAAATACGATATATTACTATATTAGTGTCCGAAATACACTAAGTGTATCTTTAGAAAAAGTCATAAACCCAATTAAAATACAATGAGTTTAATTATCGATGTTAAAGCGCGTCAAATTTTAGATTCGCGCGGTAATCCAACAGTGGAAGTTGATGTAACTACGCAAAATGGTTTTGTAGGTCGTGCTGCGGTTCCTTCTGGAGCTTCAACAGGAGCTTACGAAGCAGTAGAATTGCGCGATGGTGATAAATCAAAATACTTAGGAAAAGGCGTTCTTAAAGCTGTTGAGAATGTGAACACTAAAATTGCAGAAGCTTTAGTAGGTGTTGATGTATTCGAACAAAATGCTATCGACAAGATCATGATCGATCTTGATGGTACTGAAAATAAAGGTAACTTAGGTGCTAACGCGATTTTAGGTGTTTCTTTAGCTGTTGCTAAAGCTGCTGCTCAAGAATCACGTCAACCATTATACCGTTACATTGGTGGTGTAAATGCAAATACATTACCTATTCCAATGATGAACATCATCAATGGTGGTTCTCACTCTGATGCACCTATCGCATTCCAAGAGTTTATGATTATGCCTGTTGGTGCACCTTCATTCTCTGAAGCATTGCGTTGGGGAGCAGAGGTATTCCATACATTGAAAAAAATCTTACACGACCGTAACTTATCTACAGCAGTAGGTGACGAAGGTGGTTTTGCTCCAACATTTGATAGTACTGAAGATGCAGTAGAAACTGTATTGAAAGCTATCGAAACTGCTGGTTACAAACCAGGTTCTGATATCTGTTTAGCATTAGACTGTGCTTCTTCCGAATTCTACAAAGACGGTAAATACGATTACACGAAATTCGAAGGTGATAAAGGTGCTATTCGTACAAGCGAAGAGCAAGCTGCTTACTTGGCTGAATTAACGGAAAAATATCCTATTATCTCTATCGAAGATGGTATGGCTGAAGATGACTGGGCTGGTTGGAAAACATTAACTGAAAAAATCGGCGACCGTGTTCAATTAGTAGGTGACGATTTGTTCGTAACAAACACTGTACGTTTACAACAAGGTATTGACGCGGATACTGCAAACTCAATCTTAGTAAAAGTTAACCAAATTGGTTCATTAACTGAAACTATCAATGCTGTTACTTTAGCACAAAACTCTGGATATACTTCAGTAATGTCTCACCGTTCGGGCGAAACAGAAGATGCAACAATTGCTGACTTAGCTGTAGCATTAAACTGTGGTCAAATCAAAACTGGTTCGGCTTCACGTTCTGACCGTATGGCTAAATACAATCAATTGCTACGTATCGAAGAAGAATTAGGTGCTAACGCTCGTTTCATCGGTAAAGATTTCAAATTTGCTATCAAAAAATAAGTTTTCTTATTTCTAGCATATCAAAAGGAGAGACGAAAGTTTCTCCTTTTTTTGTTTGGTTTAAAATCAATATATTTAAGAGAATTTTAAAAGTTAATCTTATTTTTGTGTCATGGAAAGAGCAGTATCTTTAGTCAAAAATAAATTCCTCATTGCAGGATTGGCCTTCTTGGTATGGATGTGCTTTTTTGATCGCTATGACTTTGCAACCCAATATGGTTACCAAAAGGAACGTAACAAGTTGCAGTACGAAAAAGAATTTTATACAACAGAAATCGATAATCTCGAAAAATCCATCAAAGATGCGCAATATAATCCAAGTGAAATCCAACGTATCGCGCGAGAAAAATATAAAATGAAAAAGGACAATGAAGATATTTATGTGATATCAGAGGTTGCTCCTAAATAATAAAAGAATCCCAATCAACTGAGAGGGCACTGAAAAAGTTTCTATTTTTTTAAGAGACTTAAAAAAATGACTGAGTATAGTATTAAGCTTACTCAGTCATTTTTGTTTTAGGGATTTCTGGAAGATTGTTTATTAGTTGTCCTTATTGT
>NZ_JACOIJ010000001.1 GCF_014692495.1 Sphingobacterium litopenaei
GTACCACCCATCTTTTTGCCTTCGTAAAGGCCTTTCATAGCTTCTTCTTTGAAGCGCTCAAAATCAAATTTCTCGTTGTTCATTATACTGTGTCTAAAAATAAGTATTTATTTAATGACACAGTTTAATTTACACCCTCTTTATTAAGAACTCATTCGATATTTTTAAATTGATTATTCCTTTCAAATAATAATAGTGTGTGTGTTAGGGGAGTTCTCTGCCTAGAGGCTCATCTTTATTGATCTATAATTTATTATTTACTTCATCTTTGTACAGCTTCTAATAGATTTTACTATATTTTCTTTTGAAGGTTTTATATCTTGTACACATTATAACCAATATGTTTCTCTTGCATGGAAAACAGAAGATCATTTATTAAAAAAGCTGGAATATTAGCTGGTTCATTCGGAATATTTTCACATTTACCCAAATCTATTGAAGCGGCATTGGCCATAGACCCTATTGAAGGTTCGACCTTTTTAGATGCCGAACACATCGTTTTGTTGATGCAGGAAAACCGTTCTTTTGACCATTCTTTTGGTACATTGCGAGGCGTGCGAGGATTTAATGATCGTCGTGCCATCACGCTTACAAATGGTAATCCTGTCTGGCTTCAATCGAATAAGCAAGGACATACATTCGCACCATTTCGCATGGACATCAAAAATTCGAAGGCAAGTTGGAGTGGTGATTTACCCCATTCATGGGAAAATCAGATCGGAGCCTGGAATGAAGGTAAGTTTGATAAATGGTTGGATTGGAAACAATCTGGTCGCAAAGAATATAAATATTTACCGCTGACATTGGGGTATTACACACGCGAGGATATTCCATTTTATTATGCTTTTGCGGATGCTTTCACCATATGCGATCAGCATTTCTGCTCCTCTATCACAGGAACAACGACTAACCGCCATTATTTTTGGACAGGTAAATGTACGGAGTCTGCTGATTTAAAACCGTTAGTGCGCAATTCTGATACCTATTATAACAACATGGCGAGCTGGAAAACTTTTCCCGAACGCCTGCAGGAAAGCGGAATCAATTGGAAAGTTTATCAGAACGAAATTAGCTTACAAAATGAAGTGTCTGGTAATGACGAAGGATTATTGGGCAATTTTACGGACAATAACTTGGAGTGGTTTGAGCAATACAATGTACGTTTTAAGAAAAGCCATATCGAGTTCTACCAACGTAGAATAAAGGAGCTTCCAGCAGAAATAGAAGCACTGGAAAAAGAACTTGCTGCTGATCCAAATGCCCAAAAGGTTAAAAATACGCTGACGCAAAAACAGAATCAGTTAGAAAGTTTCAAACGTGAGGCGGAACAATATTCCGCGGAAAACTATGCTAAGTTGTCAGATTTTGAAAAAGAATTACACGAACGAGCTTTTCAAACCAATGAAGGAGAGCCTTTTTATCACGAAACAGAAGAAATAGAATTCGAAGGTACTACGATTCGTGTGCCAAAAGGTGATGTATTGCATCAATTTCGCCAGGATGTAGAACAAGGCAAATTACCTACAGTAAGTTGGTTGGTCGCTCCTCAACATTTCTCCGATCATCCAAGTGCACCGATGTATGGTGCTTGGTATGTTTCGGAAATATTGAATATTTTGACCAAGAATCCAGAAGTATGGAAGAAAACCATCTTTATTCTCAATTACGATGAAAACGATGGGTATTTTGATCATATTCCTCCTTTCGTAGCGCCTAAACCATCAGATATTACTTCAGGTATGGTATCGGAAGATTTAAAATCAGATTTGCTGACAGAATATGTAACCAAAGAACAGGAATTGGCTTCGGGAGTAAGTGAATCCAATGCCACGGAAGGGCCAGTAGGATTGGGCTATCGTGTTCCGCTTATTGTAGCGTCACCGTGGACAAGAGGTGGATGGGTTAATTCCGAAGTATGTGATATTACTTCCACTATTCAGTTTTTGGAAGTGTTTCTGAATAAAAAGTATAATAAGAATGTTTTAGAGTCAAATATTTCTAAATGGCGCAGAGCTATTACGGGGGATTTAACCTCGGTGTTCCGAACATACAATTCACAAGAGAAAATGAATTTGCCAGATTTTCTGGATATGAAACGGCAGATTTCGGAAATAAATAGTGCTAAGAATAAACCCCTTCCAGATGGCTACAAAGAATTTACTCCCGCAGAAGTAGAAAAGATAAAGGCAGGGGAAAAACTACCGCAGCTGCCTTTTCAAGAGCAAGGTACCAAACCTTCCAATGCATTGCATTATGAGTTATATGTTCATGAATCTCAGCAACAGGGGCAAGTAGAATTGACTTTTGAAGCATCAGATAAGCTCTTTGGAACGAAAGCTTTGGCATGTGCTTTCAATGTATATGATCTGTCGGGCATGAACCGTTTTAGTAAATCTTTTGCTGTAAAAGCGGGTGATAAAATAAATCACCTTTGGAGAAAGGCAGAGAAGGGTACATATAACCTCGCCGTACATGGACCAAATGGATTTTATAGAAAATATCAGAGTACGCACGATAAAACCCACATTAAGGTAACGGTAAGTTATTCTGCTAAAAGTAATCTTATTTTACAACTGGAAAATACAGGCAGAGGTACACAAAATATCGATTGTTATAATGCTTATACAGGCAAAAAACTGACCGTGTCTCTGAAATCAAAAAAATCCATGACCTTGGAAGTTGATACACAGGAATATGGTCGCTGGTATGATTTTACCTTAAAAGCTGACGGTTGGGAGAGACAGTACGCGGGTAGAATAGAGAATGGTCAGCCTAGTATTTCAGATCCGTTAATGGCATAATGTTTTTATCTAGGAAAAATTTATTTATATTTAAGAAGATACTACAATTATATTCATGCGAAATTTACTATCCTTTTTCTTAATATTGATAGTCTTGGTCTCAACGGCTCAAGAAGGAAATTTAAAATTATCTTCAAAACGAAATTCGGATAAATCTATAGATATTGAATGTGAGAAGATGGAAGCTGGTTCTTCAACCGTCATCCTTAAATTCAAAGAGCTATCCAATAGTTCATTGCGGAATACGGTTTTTACTGTTAATGGTTTTTCTGGAAATATCGTAACATTACAACCTATCAATAAAGACCAGTCTATAACTTATTCGTACACATACAGGTATGTGAGAGGTAAATTGAATCCCAAAATCTCGAAGGATTTTGTTTACGCTTTACCCTATCCTGTTTCAACAGAAGTAGCAGTACGAGAAGCCGGATTTTTACGTTCTAAATATTTTGGAAGCAAACAACCTGAGGATTGGAAAGTATTTTACTTAGTAACGAAAGAACAATCGGTAGTGACCGCTTCGCGCAAAGGATTGGTGTTACAAGTAGAAAATGATAAAGAAGAAATCGATGAAGAGCGTGTTTCTTATTCTTCAGAATCCAATAAAATAATCATTGAGCATGAAGATGGTACCTTGGCTATGTATTCGGGTTTTGCTAAAGGAAGTATTAATGTAAGAGTAGGGGAGACAGTCATTCCTGGACAAGAGCTCGGTAGAAATATGAAGCGTGGTAATAATCAATATGCTATTTCTTTTTCTGTCTATTACCTAAAGAATGTAGACCAAATATTTGAAGAAAACAAAAATGTAACTACAGCAGAAAGTTATTATGGTTGGGTAAATCCACTATTTATAACTAATGCTGGAAATATAAATCTTGAAGGAAAACAAAAATACGAAGTTCAGCTTTCGGATGAGATTATTCAAAAAGAACTTTCTAAACGTGAACTCAAAAAATTAGGCAAATAAAGATCAAAGGCTTCCATTAAGGAAGCCTTTGTGCATTAAATAAAATCTTCTCGATAAGGGGAAAAGCTATCAATAAGCTCTCCATCTTTAAGACATTCACATCCGTGAATTATATTTCCTTGAATAATACAGCTATCACCGGCTTCTATAATTTTTGTTTCTTCCCCTATGGTGTATTTAAATTTACCCGATTGTACGAAAGAGATTTGAGTATGCGGATGCTGATGTAATGCGCCAATGCCTCCTTTTGTAAATCTGACTTTGACCAGCATAAGATCTGGCGTATAGACACAGATTTTTCGTTTTACATGGGCATCTATTATTTCCCAATCGTTTTCTTTATCCGAATAAAATGGTTTTGATAATTTATTTTGCATTTCGCAATTCAAGTTCTTTTTCTATTTCTTTGGCAAGCGTATTGCTTTTGTTTGCATTCCTGATGAAAAAATAGGCTACTAATAATGTCAAAATTGATCCGAATCCCAATCCTCCTTTGAAGGCACTGAAAGCAAAAACGCCAATGGTGAATCCTACAAGTACGGCATTAATGATTTTTTCAGTTTTAAGTTGTTTTAGTTTCTTGTTTAGTTCTTGTGTGCTCTGTTCGAATAGACTTGTTAATTCCATAGTGTATATGTAGGCTAAGCTAATTTTTAGACGTAAAAATAAGCATTATAAATGACTAAAAATGTGCCCTACATTACTAATTGCTTGATTTATTATATTCTTTGAGCGCCTCTAATATTTTTTTCTTTTCTAATAGTTTGAGTGCTTTCGTATTATCCAAAATCATGGGCTTCAGATTTTCTCAGTGGTTTCATCTATAATATATTTTAAACCTCATTAAATTCTTTTGGGTATTGTACCGTTCCATTTACATCTTCTAAGGCGTTTGGAATTAATTCAAGTGCCATAAAAACTTCATCAGGTACCTCAAAAGGCGCTTTAATTTCCCATTTGGACGCAGGTTCAAAACCAAATTTCGGGTAATAATGTTCATGACCCAGGACTATAACAGAACCAAAACCTAATTCCTCCGCACGTTTTAATCCTTCGCGAATGAGTTGTCCGCCAATGCCTTGCTTTTGAAAATCCGCACTAACTGCCATTGGCGCTAACGCTAAAGATTCGATTGCTGAATCGCCATTTACAATTTTAATCTTGGTAAAAAGTATATGCCCAACCAGTTGATTATCTAGTTCTGCAACTAATGAAAGTTCGGGTATAAAAGTATCACTGTGACGCAAAGCATCGACTAAATTTGCTTCAGCTTCTTGTTCAAAAGCTTGTTTATTAATTTGATAAACCGCTTGGATATCTTTGGGTTGTTCTTGTCGGATGGTAGGAGGCATGGTGTCTTTAATTATTGATTTTTAATTAATGTTATGTTTTCCATATCAGGGGTATATAAAGGAGAGTCAGATGCATAAGGAACTCTACCCGATGGAACATATTTTGAAGAGTCTTTGAGATGAACATCTTGATCATCAAAGAAAATATGAGCACCAAAAGCTTTAAGAACTTTATCTTTTGAAAGACCTCCTAAAAAATAAGCTTCATCAACGTATACCCCCCCCCATTTTCTTAATGTTTTAATAACTCTCATATGAGCAGGTGCATTTCTTGCAGTTACTATCGCTAGTCTCAAAGGTGATAATTCAATAGTTGTATGAAATTGTTCTTGAATTTTTGAAAGTTTAATAAGAAGTTTTGCAAACGGACCTTCACCAAGTTCGACATCTTCATTCTCTAGTTCAAATTTATGAAAAGCATCTAACCCTTCTTTTTTATATCTGCTTTCGGAATCATCTGAGAATATTACAGCATCAGCATCGAAAGCTATTTTCACTCTATTATCAGTTGATTTAAACTCTGTAGGAGGAGAATATATATATGCTGCAGCGCATTGTTTGGAATCTATTACAGATTGAACATCTTTTGAATCTTTACTTAGAAATAAATCTATATCAAATGCATCAATATAGGGGGCTAATGGCTCACCTCCACTGAAAGCCATTCTAGAAATATCTAACTTGTATTGTCTGACTGAGTTCATTATCCTTACTCCTGTTTCTGGACTATTTCACGACATTACTACAACCTCTACAATCCTTTTTTTAGCATCATTGTTTAAATGTAGCAAGCTTTGAACTAAATGAAACGCAGTTCCTGGATTTAAAGGCTCATTTTCGTTTTCCTGCTGAAACTTCCTATATCCTGCAATACCTTCACTTTCGAAAATTTGATTTTCTTTTTCAAGATCAAATAGAGCTCTACTTGAAACTCCAATTACTAAGATTTCTGACAAATCAACAGGCATAATTTCAATATTTTATTGGTTCTTAAAAATTCTTTCCTTCCAAAAGTATCGGGGAGTTTGTTTTGGAAGGAAAGTTAAATATTATTACGCTCTTTCGTATACTTCGAACGTATAATCAAAAGTGTGTTTTTCGTCTTTTTCGTGCTTTTCAGCGCTTACTAATTTCCATTCATGATCTAATAATTCAGGGAAATACGCATCGCCATCTATTGTGGTATGTACACGAGTCAACAATATTTTATCTGCTAAAGGCAAAGTTTGCTTGTAGATTTCTGCACCACCGATAATAAAGATTTCGCGCTCGTCACGGCAATAGTTTAATACCTCTTGCACACTATTCGCTACATCCACTTCATCGTGGCTATAGTTCATATCACGCGTCAAAATAATATTGCGACGCTCAGGAAGTGGTTTTCCAATCGATTCAAAAGTCTTGCGACCCATCACGACAGAATGTTCTAAGGTATTTTTCTTAAAGTATTTAAAATCATTCGGCAAATGCCAAGGCATCTGATTGTTTTTGCCAATGGCATTATTTTCCGCAGCAGCTACGATTAATGTTATTTTAGTATCACTCATTGATTGTTAATTTTCAAATCTCCAAATTATCTCATTCTCTAAAGCTCTATACCGCCACCGGAGCTTTGATATGCGGATGGAATTCATAACCCACCAACTCAAAATCCTCAAATTTAAAATCAAAAATATCCTTCACTTCTGGATTGATTTTCATTGTAGGAAGCGGTTTTGGCTCACGAGACAATTGCAATTCTGTCTGTTCGAAGTGATTGCTGTAGATATGGGCATCCCCAAACGTATGTATAAATTCACCAGCTTCCATATCACATACTTGCGCTACCATCATCGTCAATAGCGCATAAGAAGCAATATTGAACGGTACTCCTAAGAAAATATCCGCAGAACGTTGGTACAATTGACAGGAAAGTTGCGGTTTCAAAATTCCTTTTTCTGGTTGTGCGGGAGCTACATTGAACTGGAAGAAAGCGTGACAAGGCGGCAAAGCCATGTTTTCGATTTCCGCGACATTCCACGCTGAGACAATAATACGGCGTGAATCCGGTGAATTTTTCAACTGATTAATCACTTGCGTGATTTGGTCGATATGTCTGCCATCCGGTGTTGGCCAAGAGCGCCATTGCGAACCGTATACCGGTCCTAAATTACCGTTCTCATCTGCCCATTCATCCCAAATGCTTACCCCATTATCCTTAAGGTATTTGATATTAGTTTCTCCTTTCAAAAACCAAATCAATTCGTGGATAATCGACCGTAAATGCAGTTTTTTAGTCGTTATAATCGGAAAACCTTCTTGAAGATTGAAACGCATTTGATAACCAAAAACACTGCGTGTACCCGTACCCGTTCTATCTGTTTTGTCCACTCCTGTGGTGTATACGTGTTTTAGTAAATCTAAATATTGTTTCATGTTTCAGTAAGTTTTAAAGATTTTCTACGATTTTAGAATATTCAAAACTACTGAAATTAGCGGGAAGGAAAAAGTGCTTTTACTTTTAAAAATGTCATTGGCATCTCAAATCTTATAACTATAAAGGTAAGTCTAAAAAAAAGCGTATTTTTGCAACTTATTATGAATAAAAAAGTAGCTTTCTATACACTGGGTTGTAAGTTGAATTTTTCGGAGACTTCATCTATTGGACGTCAGTTCAAAGATGCAGGCTATGATACCACGCCATTCAATTCGCCAGCAGACGTTTATGTAATCAACACGTGTTCGGTGACGGACAATGCGGATAAGAAATGTCGAAAGGTGGTGAAGGAAGCGTTGAAATATTCGCCAAATGCATATATCACAATTGTAGGCTGTTACGCGCAATTGAAACCGCAAGAAATCGCAGAAATTCCTGGTGTGGATATGGTATTGGGTGCTGCGGAGAAATTCAATATTATTGAGCATATCAATGACTTGACCAAACAAGAGAAAGCGGTTGTTCATAATGCACCGATTGATGAGACGAACCAATTTGTGACGGCTTATTCGATTGGTGACCGTACGCGTACTTTCCTAAAAGTACAAGACGGATGTGATTATTCATGTACATTTTGTACGATTCCATTGGCACGTGGGGCTAGTCGTTCGGGTAAAATAGAAGATATTGTGCGTCAAGCGGAAGAAATTGCAGCTTCCGGTGTGAAAGAAATTGTGTTGACGGGTGTGAATATTGGAGATTTCGGTATTCGTGATGGCAAACGTCAGGACAAATTCTTGGATTTGGTAAAGGCATTGGACGAAGTAGAAGGTATTGACCGTATTCGTATTTCATCGATTGAACCGAATTTGTTGGCTAATGAGATTATCGAATTTGTAGCACAGTCCAAACGTTTTGTTCCGCATTTTCATATGCCATTGCAATCGGGAAATAACAAGGTGTTGGCAAAAATGCGTCGTCGCTATAAACGTGAGTTGTATGCAGAGCGCGTAGCGAAAATTAAATCGTTGATGCCAAATGCTTGTATAGGTGTGGATGTGATTGTGGGTTTCCCTGGTGAGACACGAGAAGATTTTATCGATACCTACAATTTCTTGAATGATCTGCCTATTTCGTATTTGCATGTATTTACTTATTCAGAACGTGAAAACACGATTGCGGCACAGATGGAAGGTGCCGTACCGGGAGCGCAACGTTCGGATCGTAGTAAGATGTTGCATATCCTTTCGGAGAAAAAGCGTCGTGCTTTCTATGAAGAAAATTTGGGTGCCATCGGAGAGGTGTTGTTTGAATCAGATGAGAAGGATGGTTATATGCACGGATTTTCTAAAAACTATGTGAAAGTACGTACACCTTACGATCCATTGTTAGTTAATGAGATTGTTCCGGTCAAATTCACTTCCATTTCTGAATCAGGAGATGTTGATATAGAAGAATTGCCAGAGCTTTTGGCACACTAAAATAAACAGAAAGGGATGAGTAATCATCCCTTTTTTATGTCCGAATATTTCGGTAAATTCCTAAAATATTCCCAATTCTTATTGTAATATTGTTTCTGCTATGAAAGTATTAATTGTCGAAGATGAATTAGCACTACAACAGGGCATTCGTGAATTTTTGGAAGGAGAGAAGTTTTTGGTAGAAACCGCTTCGACATATTTGGAAGCGGTGGACAAAGTGATGAACTATCCTTATGATTGTGTATTGCTGGATATTATGCTTACTGGAGGTTCGGGAATGGATGTGCTGAGGGAAATGCGTGCTAATCAGGTCAAAAGCTCAGTTTTGATTCTTTCGGCCAAAGATTCTGTAGAAGATAAAGTTGCTGGATTAGAAATTGGAGCAGATGATTATTTAGCAAAACCATTTCATTTTGCGGAATTATTGGCGCGACTAAAATCTATTATTCGTCGCAATGCACAGGATGGTGAACAGCTTTTGCGATACAAAAATGTAAGCTTGAATCCCGAAACTAGAGAGGTGAAAATTAATGGTGTGAATCTTACTTTGAATCGAAAAGAGTACGATCTTTTTTACTATTTCATGCTTCGTCCAAATAAATTACAGGAAAAATCTACATTAGCTGAAACGGTGTGGGGTGACCATGCTGATCAAGCGGATAATTTAGATTTTATCTACTCGCAAATAAAAAACCTTCGTAAGAAATTGAAATCTGCCAATGCCGATTGTGATATTCAAGCGGTGTACGGTGTGGGATATAAATTGATTTAAATGGCTATTTCTGTAAAAAATTATACCAACAGATATGTTAGTATTGCTATCTTAATTGTAATGGCTGTGTGGGCTGCATTGTTCTATGCAGTCATTATGGATGAAGTCTATGACAATATCGACGATGGGCTGAAAAATCAAAAAATCCTTATTATCCGTGAGGTGTATAGCAATCCAAAACTGATTGAAGAATCCAAAGAATTTGGTATCAATCAATTTGTGATTCGTAAGGTCGAAAATCTGGAAGAAACCGTCGACCAAAATAAATTCTCGAAAGAATTTATCTACATGCCATATGATGCAGAAGAGGAGCCTTACCGAATTTTACGTACGGGCTTTTATGATGCATCAGGAAAACCTTATCATTTGGAAATTCGCACTTCCACCGTTGAAGAGGATGATTTTTTGATTAATCTGGCTATTTCTTTATTGGTGCTGTACGTGGTTATTGTGTTGAGTATTTTGATTATTAACCACTATATGTTGGGACGTGCATGGCAACCTTTCAAACAAATTTTAAAGAATCTTTCCAAATATCGTTTTGGTAAAGCGAACAGTTTTGAAGCGGTATCTTCACCGGTTTCCGAGTTTAATGACTTGAACAATCATATTTCGCATATGATTCAACAAAATGAAAAGGTCTTTGATAATCAAAAGCGTTTTTTGGAAAATGCTGCGCATGAATTACAGACACCATTGGCTGTTGGAATCAACAAACTCGAACTTGTGCTTGAAAACTCCCATCTAAATGAAGATGATACGGTTCGAATCGTAGAGGCAAAACGTTCTTTGCAACGGATGGTAAACCTCAATAAGAGTTTGTTAACGCTTTCACGTATCAACAATCAACAATACGCCGGCAACGATAACGTACTAGTTAATACAATAGTCCGAGATTTATTAATGGATTACGAAGATGTATTGCAATACAAAGATATCAAAGTGGATTTTCAGGAGAAGGGAGAGTTCCTAGTGGATGCGAATACCGATTTGATGCAGATTTTATTTTCGAATCTGTTGAGCAATGCAATTAAGTATAATTTGAAATCGGGATCGATTGCTATAGATATTTCTAGTAATGCTATTTCTGTTTCCAATACCAGCACAGAGCGAGCCTTAAATCCAGATTATATCTTTGAACGATTTTATAAAGGCAATCAAGATCATAATTCTAATGGTCTAGGCCTGTCTATTGTGCATACTATTCTGGAGAAATACCCTACTTTAAAGATTCAGTACGCTTACCAAAATAATATGCAAGTGTTTGAAATTAAAAAAGTTGAGTAATTTTTTTTAAATAGGTTCGATTTTCCCAAATCTTTCCCAAATCTGTTCTGAATTTTGTAGTGTAATCAAAAGGATAACAGATGAAAACAATGTTTAAAACACTTTCAGTAATAGGATTAATGGCAGCAAGTTTAGCTGTTAATGCCCAAGATAAAATTATTCAATTATCTCAATTGCCTAAGCAAGCGCAAACTTTCTTAAAAGCGCACGGTGCTACAAATGGTATTTCCTATATCAAAATGGAAGATGAGCTTTTCAAAAAATCATACGAAGTAAAAATGAATGATGGCTCGGAATTTGAATTTGACAAAAATGGAAATTGGAAAGAAATTGATTTGAAACATAAAGCTGTACCTGCGGCGTTAATTCCACAGCCTATTAAAGTTTATGTAGCGAAGAGCTTTCCAAATAACAAGATTGTGAAAATCTCGAAAGAATCTTCTAAATATGAAGTAGAATTGTCTAATGGATTGGATCTGGAATTTAATTCTAAAGGAAAATTCTTACGTATTGATGATTAATTATTGAATAACACACTAATATATAGACTATGAAAAATTTATTTTCTAAAATCGCTTTGTTATCTGCAGTCGTATTTACAATGACTTCATGTGATAAAGACGATCAGTTAATTTCAAATGAAGAATTACCAACAGTATCTAAAACTTTCGTAAACGAATATTTTGGAAGTGCTAAAATTATCTCCACTGTCAAAGACAAAGAAGGCATGTCATCTTATGAATATGAAGTGAAATTAGATAATGGTGTTGACATTAAATTTGATAATGCAGGTTTATGGCAAGATGTAGAAATGAGAAATGACACACAAGCATTACCTAATACAGCTTTTATCTTACCCACAATTGTTGATTATGTTACGACTAATTACGCATCAGCTGGTATAAATGGTATCGATAGAGAGTTGAATGGTTTTGATGTAGAATTGACGAATGATGTGGATTTAGTATTCGACAAAGAAGGGAGCTTCATCCGTATTGACAGATAATCCTAACACATACACTATAATTTCATTTTGGTAAATGAGGAAAGGGACAACCACTGTTGTCCCTAATTTTTTTTATAATATTCCAATGTCGCTCTTATTGGCTTGTTTTGAAATTTTATTTACGAATACAGAACTTATATTTCATATTGAAATTGTATTCTTTCCCTGGTTCTAAGATAAATTGTGGGAATGCTGACTGATTTGGATGATCGAGGTGATGCTGCGCTTCGAAACAAAAACCACCATTTTCTAAATATTTTTTACCTGATTTACCTAAATCATCTGATAAATAATTGCCAGAATAAAGATGTACAGTAGGGTAATCTGTATACAATTCCAAAGTAATACCTGACTCAGGACTATAAGCTGACGCAGCTACTTGAGAGTACGCATTTTCATTGATGTAGCTGTGGTCAAAACCTTTGGCAATATGTAATTGATTGTCTTCAGCACCAATTCTATCCGCTATTTTAGCTTCTTGTGTAAAGTCGAATACTGTTCCAGTAACATCTTTCAAATGTCCTGATGGCAACTGATTTTCATTTATTTCAATGAATAGGTTCGAATTAATTTGAACGAGATGATTCAGAATATCGCCATTTCCTTCTCCATTTAGATTGAAATAAGCATGATTCGTTAAATTGATAATAGTACGTTTCTCAGCAGTCGCTCTAAAATTAATTATGATTTCGTTATCATCAGTTAGTTCGTAGGTAACCGAAATTTTTGCTTCCCCTGGAAACCCAGCCTCACCGTCAGGTGATACATAATAAAAGGTTACTTTTTTACGAAAACTCACTTGTCTATCCCACACTTTCGTATGAAATCCTTCTGGCCCACCATGCAAGCAATTAGTTCCATTGTTTTGCGGTAAGGTGTATTCTTGTCCATCAATTACGAATTTACCATTAGCGATGCGGTTGGCAAATCTACCAATTGTGGCACCATGATATAATTCTTTAGCCTTTAGATAACCTTCTATGCTATCAAATCCCAATACCACATCGATTAAATTGCCATTCTTGTCGGGTACTAAAGCACTAACAAGTCTTGCACCATAGTCTGTCAATGCGATTTGCATTCCAGCTCTATTTTTTAAAGTAAATAAGTGGGTGTTCTTACCGTTTAGATTTCCTTCAAATTTCTCTACCTCGGGTAATATATAGCTAGTGCTCATTAGTCTAATTGATTATACTTTTTGCTAAAAATAAGAAAAAACGTTGACAAGATGAAGAAAAGGAATTTTTGTATTATATTTAGGAGTATGGAAAAAAAGTACGTTTACCTATCATTTGCTTTTTTGGCAATCCTGTTATTCATTTATACGTTTATTTTTGTCGATGAAACGCATCATTTGGTGCTTAATGCAGGTTGGGAGACGAATTTAATAGAAACCAAATGGCTTCTTTATTTAGTGGTGGGTATAGGTATTTGCTTGTGGGGCTTTTATCATTTTTTTGGTTCAATTTTATATAGCGAAGGCCTGATTTATCTCCATTTAATATCGTATTTAATATTAGCCTTAGTCTTAATTCTTTGGGACAATAATACATTTTCTCTTCAAGAAGCTGTAGAGTCACAAACGTATAATTCTGTACATGATTTACGCAGTGATTACCACAATGTTAGCGGCCGTGAAACCATTTACCGATCTTTGTTTTGGCTATTTTTATTAATTCAGCCTATTGGTTTGGTTAATTTGTTGATGGGCTTTCTCAAGCCAAATGAAAAATAGCGCACTAATGTTATAAGTCAGAAAGCGTATATTTGTCGCTGAAAAAATCCGATATCTTAATGAACTGGAAACAACTTATATCTGCTAAACGGTGGGGCTATGAAAGACGTGAGTCACATGAGCAATTTGATGCAAGATCTGAATTTCAACGGGATTATGATCGTTTAATATTCTCCTCGCCATTTCGACGTTTACAGAATAAGACACAAGTTTTTCCTTTACCAGGAGCTGTATTTGTACACAATCGTCTGACTCATAGTTTGGAAGTCGCTTCGGTAGGACGATCTTTGGGGCGTTTGTTTTATAATTTGATGAAACAAGAATACCCTAAAATCGATGAAGAAGTACCTTATTTGCAAGAGGTAGGAAATATTATTTCTGCTGCCTGTCTATCGCATGATTTGGGAAATCCAGCATTTGGACATTCGGGAGAGGCAGCGATTTCATCTTATTTTACCGAAGGTGAGGGAAAAAAATATCAGGAGCAGGTTACACCAAAACAATGGTCAGATTTAACCCATTTCGAAGGTAATGCTAATGCATTGCGTATTTTGACACATGCTTTCAATGGGAAAGATCCAAAAGGATTTGCATTGACATATGCTACCTTAGCATCCATCGTAAAATATCCTTGCTCGGCGATTGATGGACATGTGAAAGGTAATCATCACCGCAAAAAATATGGTTTTTTCGAAGGAGAAAGAGAATCATTTGAGAAAATAGCGCTGGAATTAGGCCTACAAAAAGATCCTACCAATCCAAACGGCTATTTACGTCATCCTTTGGTGTATTTGGTCGAAGCGGCAGATGATATTTGTTATAATATCATTGATTTAGAAGATGCACATCATTTAAAAATATTGTCTTACGAAGAGGTTGAGGATTTGCTACTTCCATTGTGTGGTAGCGAAAGCCTGAAAGCGCGTTTGGAAAGTTTAGGTGATAAAGGATCAAGAGTTGAATTATTACGAGCGAAAGCCATTAATACCTTAATTCAAGGTTGTGCTTCTGTATTTGTCCAAAATCAAGATAAATTTCTTACAGGAGCTTTTGAAAGTTCATTAGTGGATGCTTTAGATACAGAAATCGTGAAACAAATGAAGAAGATTGAGAAAGTTTCTGTGGCACGTATCTATAATGCTCCGACAGTTGTGCAAATAGAAATTGCAGGTTATAAAGTAATGAATGCTTTATTGGAAGAATTTGTGCCAGCGTATTTGAAAACAAATAAAACGATGTTCGATAAGAAATTGGTGGCTATGATACCTGAACAGTTTCATACAGATAAGGAAGATGCGTATTCTAAAATACGTGCGGTATTGGATTTCGTGTCAGGAATGACCGATGTCTATGCTGTAGATTTGTATCGTAAAATAAAAGGGATTTCAATTCCTTCATTAGATTAAAGTAGATAAACAGATGTTAGATTTGAGATGAAAGATAAATAGTTAGTCTATTGTCTTTTGTCTCAAATTTCTTGTCTAAAAGATATATGAAAGTAGTAATAGCAGAAAAACCTTCCGTCGCTCGAGATTTAGCGCGTGTAATGGGGGCGAAGGATGTGAAAGATGGATATATTGAGGGAAATGGTTATGCCTTCACTTATGCTTTTGGGCATTTGGTGCAGTTGTGTACGCCTCAAGCCTATGGCTATAACACTTGGTCAGTAGCTAATTTGCCTATTATCCCACAAAAATTTGGCTTAGAGGTAAAGAAAATTCGTAAAGACGGAAAGCAAGTTGATGATACGGGCGCTTTGAAACAAGTCAATATCATCAAAGGCTTGCTGGATAAAGCTGAAGAAATCATTGTGGCAACGGATGCTGGGCGCGAGGGTGAATTAATCTTTCGCAATATCTATTATTATTTAGGATCTAAAGTCCCTTTCAAGCGTTTGTGGATTTCTTCTCAAACCGATAAAGCTATTAAAGAAGGTTTTGCTAATCTGAAAGATGGTACAGAATACGACAGCTTGTATCAATCTGCGCGTTCCCGTTCGGAATCGGACTGGTTGATTGGTATCAATGCTACCCAAGCTATTACGTTGGCTGCTGGAAATAAAGGATTATTGTCCTTAGGACGTGTACAAACGCCCACTTTGGCAATGATTTGTTCACGTTACTTAGAGAATAAGGATTTCAAACCGCAGGCTTTTTATAAGATTCAGGCAGGTTTTGAAAAAGATAATATATCGTTTAAAGCTACTTCAGATAAAATCGATAAAAAAGATGTAGCCGAAGAAACTGTTGCTAAAATAACGGTTGGTTCGGAAGCTAAAGTCGTTAAAGTGGAAGCTAAAGAAACCAAAGAACAA
This sequence comes from Sphingobacterium litopenaei, assembly GCF_014692495.1. GTDB lineage: Bacteria > Bacteroidota > Bacteroidia > Sphingobacteriales > Sphingobacteriaceae > Sphingobacterium > Sphingobacterium litopenaei. The sequence continues at coordinate 16,138 of NZ_JACOIJ010000001.1, forward strand.
CCTCCGTTGCTTTTTGATTTGACTTCGTTGCAACAAGATGCCAATAAAAAGTATGGTTATTCTGCAGATCAAACATTGAGTATTGCCCAAACTTTATACGAGAAAAAGGTGATTACTTACCCTCGTACAGGTTCGCGTTATATTGGTGAAGATGTTTTTGAACAAATTGAATCATTATTCCAGCATTTAGCGGACACAGCAGATGAAAGTATTGCTGCTATTTCGCGTAATTTAATTGGCGCAAAGCTTAATAAACGTTCTGTCGATGATAAAAAAGTAACGGATCACCACGCTTTATTGGTGACGGATGAGAAACCGGGTCCGATGCTCAAGGAGCAGCAAAATATCTACAATATGATTGCGAAGCGTATGGTCGAAAGTTTTTCGGAAGTCTGTTTGAAAGATATTACGACTGTGACCATTGACGCAGCAGGCGTGGAGTTGATTGCCAAAGGAACCGTGATAAAGCAATACGGTTGGCGTTTGTCTGCAGATCAAGTCGAGCTTCCTGATGAAGATAAAAACAATGATGATCAGGACAATGAAAATGCGCAGTTGCCTAAGTTGACAGCAGAAGAAATGTTGGAAATTCTTTCCCTAGAGTTATCTGAACGTTTTACGAAGGCTAGACCCATACATACTGAGGCTTCTTTATTGAAAGCAATGGAGACTTCGGGTAAGGAAATCGAAGACGAGGAGATGCGTCAGGCGATGAAAGACTGTGGATTGGGGACACCCGCGACACGTGCTGCAACGATTGAAACATTGTTTCAACGTGATTATATCAAACGTGATAAGAAGAAATTGATTCCTACGGAAAAAGGATTAGCAGTTTATAATTTGGTCAAAGACCGCTCGATTGCTAAAGTGACATTGACTGGTAAGTGGGAACAGAAATTGGAGGAAATGCGTGCTAATAAAGTGTCATATGATGTCTTTATGAAGCATATCAAGGATTATACGGTAAAAATCACCAAAGAACTTTTACAACTTCGTATGTCGATTCCGCAAGAGGAGATAAAACCCCAACAAAAAGGTAAAATCAAATGTCCAAAATGCCAGCCGGGAAATATTCATTTGTACGATAAAGTCGCGCAATGCGATCATTATGCGCGAGGTTGTGATTTTAAAATCTGGCGTACGTTAAATGGTGTTTTCCTTGAAGAGAAAGAAATGAAAAATCTCTTAGAAAAAGGCAAAACTTCAGAACTAAAAGGTGTAAAAACCAAAGAAGGTCAAACAGTGAATGCGCCTTTGGTTTTTCAGGATTTTAAAGTTAGTGTAGGATAAAGAAGGATTTATGCGTCATTTCGAACGAAACGTAGCGAAGTGAGAAATCTAATGGTAAGATATTTCTCCATTTGAGATGATGTAAACTATTTGAATGATTGTTGGATGTTTTCTATAATCTTATCGGTATGGAATACCAAACCATATATAAACATGAAGATTTCTGGAAGATAAGTTAATAGTGGGACAATTATAATTAAATAAGCATACTTCCATTTTAATTTAATTGGATTTTCAAAATTGCGAATTCCTCGTATCTTATTCCATACATTTAAAAATGTATATCTAAAATACCATATAATAAAAGCTATATAAAGCAAATAAGTTGACAGTCTAAATAAGAAACTCACTTTTAAACTATAGGGCATAATCGTAAGATCTATTATTAGAATATTTAGTATTATAGGTGTCAAAATGAGTAAACCTAAAACAAATGTTCTGTTAAAAAGTAATAGACATGCAGCAACAATTTGACTTATTCCTATAAAGGCTTTGAAAGGTTGATGGTCGAAAAGATACCAGCCAATTTTGAATAAGCTTAACTCTTTAATAGGCGTATTAAGTTCCTCTGGTGTAAGATTTCCGAATTGTCCACCTGTTAGCTTTCCAACTCCATAGAACATAAATACAATAAAGAATAAAATCCGAATACCTAAAATAATAAATTCCTTAAGTTCTTTTTTAGTTACCATGGCTAGCTTTGTTTTATCTAAGATGCTTTCGGTAACCATTTTCCATAGATTTTTTTATATTTTAAAAACCTTAAGGTTAGCTATTTTATTAATGAAATTTATTCAATCTTAACTGTTTTAAAGAATTCTTCAAACTTTGGTTGATTTGTTGTGAATGTTCCTGGAGTAGCGGTGAAATTGATTATATAACCAATACCATTTCTATGAATGAAATATTGCTTTGTAACATAAGATTTCATTTTTATAATACTACTTGTATAGTATGCTAAAATCTCACTAGAATCTGCTTTTTGACGGTGAATTTTTTGTGCAAATCCACTTACTCTTTTATAATCTTTTTCCGCTAAGTCTTCTGCATCTTTGATGTTAGGTGATTTTATACAGGTAATAGATACGGAGTTTTCTATTTCCTCCTTTTCCATTTCGGAATATAATTTTGGCATACCCCAAGCTATAATCATATAATTACTCGTAGGTGCTGGAGTTTCCTTGTAAACTGACCATTCCTTAGGAATAACAGCTTCAAATCCGAAATCTTTATTTAAGTATTGTTCTTGACCATTAGTTGTTGATAAAAAGACTAATAGGGTAAGTAAAAGAAGAGTTTTTTTCATTTTGAAGGATTATAATAGGTTATTTATCCAATTAAATATACAATAATTAATTTAATTATATAGATTAATCAATTACCCCAAAATGTCCAAGTGTATTATTAAAATACGAAAGGTTTATTGTGTTGTGCTATAGTTTTAGTATGTGTATACTAATAGCTTTGCATAAGTATTTTTATTCGATCTCTTTTTTTATCATCTCCTTTACCAAGAAATATTGTGCTAGGACATAAGTCATCATCACAACTAAGCTACCCCATAAGGATTCTTGATAGAATATATTTATTGCCAAAATCGAGTCCGATAGAACAAATAATCCAGCGCCAATAATTAACCATTTCTTATTGGTGCCAAGAGCTACATATAGCATTGTGCCAATGGTCATTGCATATAAGAATACTGGTGTTTTCATTGCTCCTAAATGCGGATATAAGAAACTACATAAGCCAATTATAAAAAGCAATATTGCAGGAAGGTACAATAAGTTTTGTCTTTTGAATAGCTTTTTGAAGGTTAAAATATAGAGAATATGTGCGATTAGAAAACTTGCTAGACCTGCAAATAAATCCTCCCGAAAACATTAAAAATAAGTCACCGAAGAAACTTAGTACTAAGCCTGATATAAATAACCACTTCTTCTTCTTAACACTACAAGCATAGTAACTAATGAGAATCGGAATCAATAAAGGCTTTGTAAAAGAACCGTAAGTATGTACTTAATTCAAAACCTATGATTACTTGGTCAAGAATTAAAACAATTATTAATAAGAGCAGATGTACTCGCTTCATTTTATTCCGATGTCAATTCTTCTTTATTCAACACCTTATTCAACTGTTCCATATCCAGTTCATTTTCCCATTTCGCCATTACAAGACCTGCGGTAGCATTTCCAATAATATTAGTTAATGCACGTGCTTCACTCATAAAACGGTCTATTCCGAATACAATAGCAATCGATTCTACTGGAATATGCCCAACAACAGGCAGAGTAGCAGCTAGGATAATAAATCCTGAGCCTGTAACACCTGCAGCACCATTAGACGTGAAAGTTAGGACGAATAATAAGAAAAGTTGTTCACTTAATCCCATGGGTTGGTTGATAGCTTGAGCCAAGAACACGGAAGCCATAGTCAGATAAATAGCAGTCCCGTCAAGATTGAATGAATACCCAGTTGGTATAACCAAGCGAACTACGGATTTATTACATCCTGCGCGTTCTAGTTTCTCGATTATTGCGGGTAACACAGATTCTGAAGATGAAGTGCCCAATACAATTAGAAGTTCTTCTTTAATGTATTCTAAGAATTTCCATAGATTGATTTTATTGCGATATAGGATTAATCCTATAAAAACGAATATATAAATTAAACAAGCTACATAAAACCAAAGCATCATCATGCCTAGAGATTTTAGGATATCTAATCCATATCGACCAACAGTAAATCCTATGGCCCCCATAGCCCCTAAAGGTGCTACTTTCATAATCATTTTGATGACTAAGAAAATACCATCAAGAAAAGATTGGAAAACAACTTTTACAGGCTCTGCTTTTTCACCCATTTTAGCAAAAGCAAAACCTAATAATATTGCAAAGAATAATACTTGAAGAATGTTTCCCTCTGCTAAGGAGCCAATAATGTTATTAGGAATGATGTTGAGTAAGAATTGAACTATACCTTTTTGCTCTTTGCCTCCTTCAATGTAATTTCCTACTTGAGAAGTATCGAGATGCGCTACATTGATATTCATTCCAGCACCAGGTTGAGCTAGATTGACAACGAGTAGTGCTATAAACATAGCTGTAAAAGTGGTAATTTGAAAATAGATCATCGACCGAATACCTATTTTTCCCACCTTTTTTACGTCCTGCATTCCTGCAATACCCAATACTATACTACAAAAGATTAATGGAGCAATAATCATTTTGATAAGCTTGATAAAACCATCACCAAAAGGTTTCAGTGCAACGCCTAAATCGGGATAAAAATGACCTAAAGCAATACCAATTAGGATGGCAATGATTACTTGGAAATATAAGGTTTTAAAAAGCTTCTTCATGTGATGGTTTTAGGTGTATGCATTATTTATGAGCCTAAAATAACTTTAATTTTTGCAACTTGAAAGCGCTAAAGATGTCTTGCTCTTTAAAAGTATTATTTTTTTCGTCACTTCATCGTAATAAGGAAAAGTAAGGATTCAATAACGTAAGAATTGTATTACCTTTGCTCTCGATATGACAACAAAACTCTACAATCCATTTTTAGATTTCAAATTTGATAATACGACGTGTTTTTTGACAGGAGAGAAGTTGACTTCGGCAGATGAGAAGATTCAGGTGTTTCCAGTTTGGATGATGCATGCTTTTTTTTTGGAGGAGAAACCATTTAAAATGTTGGATGAAAGTTTTGTGACGTACAAGCAGTTGCAACTACCTTGTTCCGCGAATGCAGCCTTGGCTTTTGAACAAGTTGAATCACAAGTCGAGCGTGCGATGCAAAATGGATACGCTGCGGTGAAGGAACTTTCGCAAGAAACTCTTTTTCAATGGGTAGCCAAAATATTGTATGGTGTTGTGTTTAATGAGATTCAAGCTGGTATTCGTCAAGCGGTGATGTCTGGTGAAGAGATGAATTTCTCACAAGCTTTGGTACATAAATTCCGTAATCTGCATGCTATGTTGCAGTCTATTGTTGTTCCGATGGAATTTGAGCATAAAAATCCTTTTACGGTTCAGATTTTTGAGGTAGATAATGCGGATAATACATTTTTGTATCGTGATGAAATCAATACGTTGATTTTCTCCTTGCGTATGAAGAATTTTGCGATTATTGCGACACTGCAAGATAATGGTACGCATGCGATTTATCATGACGAAGTGTTAGCAAAAGTTGAAGGTAAGAAATTGCATCCAGTGCAATTTGAGGAAATTTGTGCAAGATATTTCTATTCGGCTTATTTATTCAATCGCTTGCCAGAGTATACTTACATGGAAACTCCGCAAAAAGTCTTTGTAGAACCAATGCCGTTGAATGATTGGACACTCAAACCAATCTTTGATAACTGGGTAGTGAAAACTTACGGACAGGTATTGGAGAATTTCTGGAAACCGTGGGGGTTCTTATTGTTCGAAATCATTCAAAATCCTGAAAAGCCAATGTCTTTTATTGAAGACGAAAACGGCAATTTTAGAACGGATATTGACTTAACAAAAGGATAATTACTTATTCTTTATCTTTTTGTACTTCCGTGAAGTTGTAAAGGCTTGTTTTTTATTTGTTTCTGCAACTTGCTGCTTTTTAGCTTGATTGTTATAATAAGCAATCAATGCTGAGGGCCCTATTACAGGAATAGTTAAAGCAATAAAGGTTAAGATAAGCTGGCCACCAGTCGCATTCTTCAATTTGAATAACCGAAACAACATGATGCCAGTAAGCGCCATGTGTATCAGCAATACAATATTTACTAAAAGTCCCTTATTTATATCCATAGGGACAAAGATAAGGATATCTAACTTATTCGAATCATTAATTAATTCAATCGATACGCTGTTTTATTTCCAGTTTTATTTTCGTTCACGCTGTTTTGTACCTTGCTTTTCTTAATATAAATGTGAAAAGTCGTGCCTTGACCGATTTCTGATTCTACTTCTAACGACCAGCCTAAGCTCTCTACAAAATCATAACAAAGCAACAGTCCAATTCCAGCTCCTTGTTCATTTAATGTGCCTTTCGTACTTTTTCTGGATTCGTCATGAAGAAACATCTTTTGTAAATGGTCGTCCGAAATTCCAACTCCATTATCTTTTATGTAGAAATCCCAAACAATATGTTTATCATGAGCACCAATTTCAATTTCTTGGTAAAACTCACTGTATTTAATGGCGTTGTGGAGTATATTTCGAATCACAAATTCACAGCGCATTTCATCTCCTGTAATAATAAATTCTTTTGGCAGATTATTTCTTACATGTAATTGTTTTACTCTTATACTGGAGGATAATGTGATTATACATTTTTCTGTTATCAAATTTAAGTCAAAATCTTCCCATTTGACCGAATTGGATTTCATCTGTGCTTTAGACCAAAATAGGAGATCATTGAGCAAATTAGATGTGATATCCAATTCTTGTTTGACATTACTCATCAAATAAGCATAATTTTCTAGTGAGAGCTGCTGCTCTGTTGACATCTGTACGATTAAGCTAAGGGAATTGATGGGCGATTTAAGGTCATGCGAAATGATCGAAAACAATTTTGCCTTAAAAGCTTCTGATTGTTTTAACATGTTGTTTTGTTCGTACAATTGAGCAGCTTGTTGCTTGATAGATTGTTCGGATTTTGAAATCGCTTTATTTTTCTTGATTAGATTCAAAATAAGTAAGAGTAAAGCTAAAGCGAAAACTGAAGATATTATGCTAATTAACTTGTTTTTTTCCGCTTTATCTTGTGCTATTTTATTTTTTAATGAAAGATTGACATTTTCTAATTCTTTCTTCTCTGTCTCGTATTTGATATTGAGCTCTTCTCGTATTTTTTGACGAGAAAGAAGTAGGCTGTTATAGTTAGTTTCTTGGACAGAATCGATTTCCTGCGTATTAGATCTCAAATTTCGGATTTTGTCCCGTAAAATAACCATCTCCTCATCATACATATTCAAAATGTGAAAGGCTTTATTATTTGCAATGTAGCTATACAAATCATCTAAGGTTTTTTCTGCTAATTTCGCATCCTTTTGAGCAAACGCAATTTTACTTATATACATTTTACTACTTCCAACAGCTTCATCATTCTTATAATGAAGAGCTAACTCATTAGCTTTCTCGGCAAAATGCAAGGCTTTTGTGTAATCTTTGGCTTCAAAATAAACCCCTGCCAAAATGCAGTAAGTTTTTTCTAAAGTGCGATCTGTGCTAAGTTTTTCTTTGTATAAAATTGCTTCTTTTAAATGTTTTATAGCGGCATTCTTATCTTTATCCTTGCCTGTTTCGAGATATTTATCTTTATAATAATTTCCTAGATTATTGTTTAAACTGGATAATAACTTGATATTATTATATTTTAAAGCATAGTCGCGGCTTTTGTGGTAAAATTTGATGGCTTGCTCTTTATCTTGGCCTCGATAATATACATTACCTATATTCAGCAAGGTTTCGGCAATTCCTAAAGTGTCTTTTTTTTCTTCCCTTATCTTGAGTATTTCATAATGACGGCCAATGCTTTCTTCATGTCTATCAAGTATGAATAGGCAAACTGCTTCCAAATTCATACAGCGGGTCATTAGATGAGTGTGTTCTGTTTTGGAAAAATATTTTGTTCCCAATTTCGCCCATTGTAATGCATTTTTAGTGTCATTAGCATAATTATTACGTGCAAGATCATAATATATCTGACCATTTATGGAATCAGGATTAGTCGGGTGTACACGTTTTAATAAACTATCGACATTAATCGATTGCCCATGAAGTAATGGCATGCATAATACAAGGCTAATTAAAACTACGAATAGTTTTGTTATTTGGTTTGGTAGCATGATAGGTTATAATGTAGTAATCAAATATAAATAATTATATCTAAAAATTCATTTTCACCCAATCCATTGTTATTCAATAAAAAAGGCTTGTCTATTTAGACAAGCCTTTTTTATCGTAAAGAATAATCTTAAGCGTGAACGTCTTCTTGACGGAAAATTTTAGCTGTTAAGTATTCTCTGTTTAATCTTGCGATATTAGTCAATTTGATACCTACTGGACATTCAGCTTCACAAGCACCTGTATTAGTACAGTTACCAAAACCTTCTGCATCCATTTGATCAACCATCGCTTGAGCACGCTCATAACGTTCAGTTTGACCTTGAGGTAATAATGCAAATTGAGACACTTTAGCTGATACGAACAACATAGCTGAAGCGTTTTTACAAGCTGCCACGCAAGCACCACAACCGATACAAGTAGCAGATTCGAAAGCCTCGTCAGCGATACGTTTTGGAATAGGAATAGCGTTAGCATCAGGTACACCTCCAGTGTTTACGTTTACGTAACCACCAGCTTGTTGGATACGATCGAACGCTGTACGGTCTACTGCTAAGTCTTTCAACACAGGGAAAGCTGCGGCTCTCCAAGGTTCGATTACGATAGTTTGACCATCGTGGAATGAACGCATGTGCAATTGACAAGTTGTAGTGCCTTGATTAGGACCGTGCGGACGGCCATTGATTACCAATGAACACATACCACAGATACCTTCACGACAGTCGTGATCGAAATATATAGGGTCTTCACCCTTACGAGTCAAATCGTCATTTACGATATCAAGCATTTCTAAGAATGACATATCATCCGCGATATTGTTTGCTTGAATAGTCACGAATTGACCTGTTGATTTATCATTTTTTTGACGCCAAACTTTTAGCGTTAAATTCATGTGATTACTCATATCTATATATGATTTGAGATTTGAGAGCTTAGATGTGAGACAGAAGAAAATCTAATATCTCACATCTGATATCTCAGACCTATTTATAACTTCTTTGTGTTAACTTAACGTTTTCGAATACTAACTCTTCTTTGTGAAGAACTTCTGGTTGACCTTCTCCTTTGTATTCCCAAGCAGCTACGTAAGTGAAGTTTTCGTCATCACGTTTAGCTTCACCTTCTTCAGTTTGAGATTCAAGACGGAAGTGACCACCACAAGACTCAGCACGGTTCAAAGCATCGTCTACCATCAATTCACCTAATTCGATGAAGTCAGCTACACGACCAGCTTTTTCCAAAGACATATTCATTTCTTCGTTCTCACCTAATACGTTAGCATTAGTCCAGAATTCTTTTTTCAAGTCTTGAATTAAACCTTTAGCTTTTGTTAAGCCTTCAGCAGTACGCGCCATACCACAGTATTCCCACATGATGTGACCTAATTCTTTGTGGATATCATCCACAGTCTTAGTACCACGAAGTGATAATAATTTGTTGATGTTTTCTTCTACCTCTTTACGAGTTTGCTCGAAAGCAGGGTGATTTTTATCAACAGGAGCGAAACTTCCTAAGTTAGCTAAGTAGTCACCTACAGTGTAAGGGATTACGAAGTAACCATCTGATAAACCTTGCATCAACGCAGAAGCACCTAAACGGTTAGCACCGTGGTCAGAGAAGTTAGCCTCTCCTAAACAGTATAAACCTGGTACTGTAGTCATCAAGTTATAGTCAACCCATACACCACCCATTGTATAGTGAACAGCAGGGTAGATACGCATTGGTTGTTTGTATGGATTTTCGTCTGTGATTTTAGCATACATGTCAAATAAGTTACCATATTTAGCACGTACAGTATCTTCACCCATACGGTTGATAGCATCAGCGAAATCCAAGAATACAGCGAATCCAGTTTTACCAACACCACGACCATCATCTACCATTTCTTTCGCGTTACGAGAAGCTACGTCACGAGGTACTAAGTTACCGAATGAAGGGTATTTACGCTCTAAGAAGTAATCTCTGTCCTCTTCTTTGATGTCAGCAGGTTTTAATTCACCTTTACGTAATTTAGCTGCTAATTCTTTTGTTTTAGGAACCCATACACGACCATCGTTACGTAATGACTCAGACATCAACGTTAATTTTGATTGGTGATCACCAGTAACTGGGATACATGTAGGGTGGATCTGTGTGTAACAAGGGTTTGCGAAGAATGCACCACGTTTGTGAGCTCTCCAAGAAGCTGTTACGTTACATCCCATTGCATTTGTAGATAAGAAGAATACGTTACCGTATCCACCAGTACACAATAATACAGCGTGACCTTCGTGTGCTTCGATTTTACCCGTTACTAAATCACGAGTGATGATACCTTTAGCTTGACCATCGATTTTTACTAAATCCAACATCTCGTGACGAGTGTAAGATTTAACTTTTCCTTTGTGGATTTGACGGTTCAAAGCGGAGTAAGCACCTAATAATAATTGTTGTCCAGTTTGACCACGTGCGTAGAACGTACGGGAAACCTGAGCACCACCGAATGAACGGTTATCTAATAAACCTCCGTATTCACGAGCGAAAGGAACACCTTGTGCCACACATTGGTCGATGATATTTACTGAGTTTTCAGCAAGACGGTATACGTTAGCCTCACGAGCACGGTAGTCACCCCCTTTGATCGTATCGTAGAATAAACGGAAAACAGAGTCGCCGTCATTTTGATAGTTTTTAGCAGCGTTGATACCACCTTGAGCAGCGATAGAGTGCGCACGACGTGGTGAATCTTGGTAACAGAAAGTTTTTACGTTGTAACCAAGCTCTGCTAATGAAGCAGCTGCAGAAGCACCTGCTAATCCTGTACCTACTACGATAATAGTAAACTTACGTTTGTTGGCAGGATTCACCAACTTCATGTTGAATTTATGTTTTGACCATTTCTCGGCTAATGGGCCTGCTGGTACTTTAGAATCTAACATATCTTTATTTTTAAATAGAGATTACAAACCTTTGAAAAAGAAATACAATGGCATTGCAGCGAATGCAATAGGGATAATCACACCGAATACCCAAATACCTACTGACTTAACGAATCCAATATATCTTCTGTGGTTGAAACCTATAGTTTGGAATGCAGATTGGAAACCATGAATTAAGTGGAATGCCAACGCAGCCATAGCTACTACGTATAATAATACGATGAAAGGATTTTGGAATGTATAAGCTACTTGCTTGTACAAATCTTTTGTTTGAACAGTTTCTACACCATTGTTTTCGAAGATTTTAACACCATCGTAAGTTGCAGGTAATTCGTCTGAAGAAATTGTTTGACGATTTCCTGTTGCTACTTCTGTGTTGTACTCGATGTAAGGTGTAGTACCGAATTTGTATTGGTACCAGAAGTTTTGCATATGTGTAGCTAAGAATACTAAAATAATAGTACCTAAGATACCCATATTGCGTGAGTTCCACTTACTGTTTTCATTACCTGCAGATTGGTTGTAACCAATAGGTCTTGCTGCCTTATTCTTTGTTGTCAAGATTAATGCGTAGACAGCGTGAATGATAATAGAAGCATAAAGTAAGTATGAAACTACTTTAATAGGAGCGAAGTGCGTCATGAAATACGCATAATTGTTGAATGCATAGCCTTCGTCATTCTTAAATAACTGTAAGTTACCAATCAAGTGGATTACCAGGAACGAACATAAAAATAGTCCTGTTAAGCTCATGATTAATTTCTTACCTAGAGAAGAACTAAATAGCGGCTTTGATTTACTACTCATTATCCTTTAATGTTTAAATTTTTCTTGCAAAAGTACCTAATCATTTATTAAAATGACTTTAAACACATAAAAAAGATATAATTTAGAATTGTTCTAAGTAATCTCTTTTGTAGATTAACACGTACCTTCATTTACCAAAAAAGGTTCACTTTATTCGGTGAACCTTTTAATTAAATAATATAGATTTTAAAACAAACTATAACCAACACTGATAGTCCATAGATTTAAGGTTTGCTTACCGGCAGTTTCGTTTCTGCTGATATTACCTAAACCGTATTCATAACGTAAATCCACGATCAATTTACTGAAGTCAATTCCTGTCCCTACTACTAATGAAGAAAATTTATCTTTGTAATTTTTCAATCCTTCATTTATAGTACCTGTTACGTTGTCTTTATACGAGTTATTTTCATCTACTACAAAAGAGAATAATGGGCCTGCTTGTAATTTCAATTTAATAGGGCCTACTGGAAATTTAGTTCCTAATAAAATAGGCACGTCGATATTCGTGAATTTCAAGTCGCCTTTTACAAAGTCGCTTCCTGCATTATCTGCATCAGGATGAATAGTAGCACTTTTGCTCGTAAAATATGCCTCTGGCTGAATATGGAATTGATTTCCACCAATTCTTCCCCAAATACCTGCTAAAAAGCCTACACTATTGTTATTATCAAAGATGCTTTTATCTGTTTTCAAAGTCGCGACATTAAAGCCTGCCTTTACCCCAAGCTTTAGATCTTGTGCATTTGCAGAAAATGTGCATGCACTAGCGACGAATAATCCTAATAATATTGCTTTTTTCATATTATAAATGTTATTTTAGTCAGTAAAATTATAAATTCATTCATTAAATTATGTCAGGCCTTAAAATTACTAATTCCGATTGGGAAATTCTTAAAATAAAGCTTCAACGCAAATATAATCATTTGTCTGCTGATGATCTTTCGTATAATGAAGGGGAAGAACCCCAACTTATTAATAGATTATCAAAACGTTTGAAACGTACCCAAGAGTATATTATCTTCACACTCTCAAAACAATTAGCAGATCTTTCAAGTAATAGATTGTAACAAGTAAAATGGAAATTAGTTGGGCGGATTTTGAAAAAGTTGATTTAAGAGTAGGAACGATACTAGAAGTGAATGATTTTCCAGAGGCTCGCAAGCCTGCTTATCAACTGCAAATAGATTTTGGTGAAGAGATCGGGATTCGTAAATCCAGTGCACAGATCACTAAACATTATACCAAGGAAGAATTGGTCGGAAGACAGATTGTAGCTGTAGTAAACTTTCCAAGAAAACAAATCGGAAAATTTATGTCCGAGTGTTTAGTTACAGGTTTTGCTGACGAAAATGGCGATATTGTTTTGACTAGTGTAGAACGAGAATTGCCGAATGGGGCAAAATTAATGTAGCATGAGAATATATAATTTTGAAGAGGAAGCAGAAAGTGTTAATGTAGATGAAATCTATATGAAGGAAGCTTTTAAGCTTGCCCAAAAAGCTTATGAAGAAGATGAAGTGCCAATAGGCGCGGTAATAGTATCTCAGGGTAAGATAATAGGAAAGGGATACAACCTCACAGAACGTCTCAATGATGTGACTGCACATGCTGAAATGCAAGCTTTCACAGCAGCAGCAAATTTTTTAGGAGGTAAATATCTAAAGGATTGCACCTTGTATGTAACCGTAGAACCCTGTGTAATGTGTGCCGGAGCTTCATATTGGACACAAATATCTCGTATTGTTTACGGAGCAAAAGATGAGAAACGTGGATATGCTTCTGTAAATCCGAAAATAATGCACCCCAAAACACTAATTACATCAGGTATCATGGAGGCCGAGTGTAGTGAGCTGATGAAAAGATTTTTCAAAAGCAAACGATAAACTTTTCCACAAAATGGCATTAAAATGAAACATTACGACTGACGAATTGTTATATTCGTATTGTATTTTAATATTAAAATTCGATAATTAAAAAATAAGTAACTATGGCATTTGAATTAGAAGCGTTACCATACGCAAATGACGCATTAGAACCACATATTGATAGAGAAACGATGGAAATCCATCATGATCGTCACCACCAAGCTTATGTTGACAACTTAAACAAAGCTATCGCTGGTACAGACGCTGAAAATGCTTCTTTAGAAGATATTTTGGCTAACATTAGCAAATACCCAGCTGCTGTTCGTAACAACGGTGGTGGTCACTATAATCACAAATTATTCTGGTCTATTTTAGGACCAAACGCAGGGGGTGAGCCTACTGGTGAATTAGCGGATGCTATAAATGAAGCTTTCGGTTCATTCGCTGAATTGAAAACTCAATTGCAAAATGCAGGGGCTACTCGTTTTGGTTCTGGTTGGTCTTGGTTAATCGTTACTACTGAAGGTAAATTAGCTGTAACTTCTACACCTAACCAAGATAACCCATTAATGGATGTAGCAGAAGTAAAAGGTACTCCAATCTTAGGTATTGATGTGTGGGAGCACGCTTATTACCTAAAATATCAAAACAAACGTCCAGCCTATTTAGATGCAATCTTCAATGTAATCAATTGGGATGCAGTAGCAGCAAACTACATAGCAGCTAAATAATTTGGATCTTATACAAGATTTGAAAAGGCGACATCGATGTATGTCGCCTTTATTATTTAATTTCGTGGGGATATGAAAATTTTTAGAATAATCATATTAAGCATTTCAATATTCGGTATGTTATCTTGTCAAAGCAAGGCCAAACTGAATAAGGAATACGTAAAAATAGAAGGAAGTAAAATGGAAAATAGAGAAGTTGCAATTTTAGCAGGAGGCTGTTTTTGGTGCATTGAGGCGCCGTTGTTGTTATTAGATGGTGTAGATACCGTAGTTTCGGGTTACATTGGTGGTGATGTGGAAAATCCTACATACGCTCAGGTTTGTACAGGAATGACAGGCCATGCGGAAGCCGTAAAAATAACTTATGACACGACTAAAATTTCATTTGATGAATTATTAGAAGTGTTTTTTACAATGCATGATCCTACGCAATTGAATCGTCAGGGTAATGATATTGGAACACAATACCGATCAGCGATTTTCCCAATTAACCAAGAGCAGCAAGAAAAATCCCGTTATTATATCAATGAATTGAATAAATCGGGGGCTTACGATTCTCCATTGGTTACTACAATAGAAAAAGCAGATAAATTCTATCAAGCGGAAGATTATCATCAAAATTACTACAATAACAATCCAAATGAGATGTACTGTCAGTTGGTAGCACGTCCAAAAGTCGAAAAAGTAAAGAAAGTTTTCGCGAATAAACTAAAGAACAAGTAGATTCGACGCATGAAACCGATTCAATTTACTGTTTCTGTTTACGGTGAAGGTGTTTTTGCTGTATTGGAAGACAAAAAAGAGAATTTTTACAACTATTATCATCGCCATGATGAAGCGCAGGTGACGTATATCCTACGAGGAAAAGGAACGATAATGGTTGGTAATGTCATGCAGTCTTTCCAATCTGGAGATATTTTCGTTCTGAAGCCGAATGAACCGCATATGTTTGATCGGGAAGTAGAAACAGAAGAAGAGAAAGGGGATATTCACGCCATACATATTTTTGTCAATCTCGAGCGGATGAAAAAATTGTATCACATCCCCGAATTTGAATCGGTTCGTGATTATTTGCAGGAATTGCATACCTCCAAAATGTTGGATCGTGCTATTTCCGAATCGATGATGCATTTTTTTACCAACCTTATGGTAAAGACGGGAATGCCTCGCTTCACTGAATTTTTACAATTGCTTCATGCTTTGACCCAGCATCGAAATGATGCCATATCATTGTATTCGGGAGTGCGTGATATGAGTTATTCGGATAAAGATGGCGTGCGCATAAGTCAGGTTTATAAATATACCTTTGATAAATACCAGGAGGATATTTCGGTGGATCAAGTAGCTTCTTTGGTGCATATGACACCTACTTCGTTTTGTAAGTTTTTCAAAAAGCATACAATGAAAACGTACATCACGTTCTTAAATGAGGTGCGCATTGAGAAAGCTTGTCAAATTTTACTCAATAACAAATCAGAAAATATAGCTGAAGCTGCTTTTCAAGTTGGCTTTAATAATATTGTTCACTTCAATCGTGTCTTCAAAGCGATTACCAAAATGTCACCAAAAAAATATATTCAAGCGCATAGCTTAGAGATATAAAAATTCTTTAAGCTATTATTTTAGTAAGTCATAGAATGCAGTAAGAATTCTAAACCTCGATTGAATCGGTTATATAGTTAGAGATTCCTCCTATTGTCGGAATGACGAGGTTTATTAATGTCATTTCGAACGGAACGGAGTGTAGTGAGAAATGTGAAATTTGGAGATTTAAACTTCAGTACTTCTATTTAGTACTTCATAGACTTCTCCTTATGTCGAAGTGACGCTAAAAAAGGTATCTGGACACCACTTTTTACTTTTTAATTTTGACTTCTTAATTTTACCTCGTAAACCTAAATTAGCTTGAATTTCAATAAAATTCAATTACTTATCTATTGATTTGATAGAATATGTTTATTCATGGATAAATAGAGTAAAGCCATGCGCATACTTTCTATGTAAATTTACATTCAAATAAATACGATTATGTTAAAAGGATTTTTCAACGTTCCGGCTCCTGTTAATGAGCCAGTATATACATACGCTCCAGGTACCAAAGAGCGTGCATTATTGAAAGCTGCAATTGCGGAAGCAAGAGCGCAAGAAATTGATGTTCCGATGTACATCGGAGGTGCAGAAGTGCGCACAGAAAATAAAGCTAAACTTACGCCTCCACACGATCACCAACATGTATTAGGATATTATTCTCAAGGTACAAAACAACATGTTACGGACGCTATCAACGCAGCATTAACAGCTAAAAACGATTGGGAAAACTTAGCATGGGAGCAACGTGCGGCTGTTTTCTTGAAAGCAGCGGAGTTGATTTCTACGAAATACCGTTACAAATTAAATGCTGCTACGATGTTAGGCCAATCTAAAAACCCTTATCAAGCAGAGATTGATTCAGCATGCGAAATCGTAGATTTCTTACGTTTCAATGTTAAATACATGTCTGAAATCTACCAACAACAACCTCCAGCAAATAGCAAAGGTGTATGGAACCGTGTAGAGCAACGTCCTTTAGAAGGTTTTATTTTTGCACTGACGCCATTCAACTTTACGGCAATTGCAGGTAACTTGCCTACTTGTGTGGCAATGATGGGTAACGTAGTGGTGTGGAAACCTTCAAATACACAAATTTATTCAGCTAATGTATTGATGCAAATCTTCAAAGAAGCTGGTCTTCCTGACGGTGTTATCAACTTAGTATATGTGTCGGGTCCAGATGCCGGTGATGTAATTTTCAAACACCCTGATTTCGCTGGTATCCACTTTACAGGTTCTACTGGTGTATTCCAAGATATTTGGAAAACTATCGGTGAGAATATCCACCGTTATAAAACTTACCCTCGTATCGTAGGTGAAACTGGTGGTAAAGACTTTATCGTAGCCCATTCTTCGGCTGATATCAAAGTGTTGAATACAGCTTTAGTTCGTGGAGCTTTCGAATTTCAGGGACAAAAATGTTCTGCTGCTTCACGAGCTTATATCCCTCAATCTTTATGGGGTGAGTTGAAAGGATTGATGGAAGCGGATATCAAATCATTCAAAATTGGCGGTACGGAAGATTTTTCTAACTTCATCAATGCCGTAATCGATGAGAAAGCTTTTGATAAAATCACAAAATATATAGACAGAGCAAAAGAATCAGCGGATGCAGAAGTGGTCATTGGTGGTGAATATGACAAATCAAAAGGTTATTTCATTCATCCAACAGTAATTTTAGCGAAAACTCCGGATTACGAAACATTATCAGAAGAATTGTTCGGTCCAGTATTGACTATCTATGTTTACGAGGATGCTAAATTCGAAGAAACGTTGAAATTAGTTGATTCTACTTCAATTTACGCATTGACAGGTTCGATTATCGCACAAGATAGATATGCAATTGAGAAAGCAACTTACGAATTGCGTAATGCTGCAGGTAACTTCTACATCAACGATAAATGTACAGGAGCTGTAGTAGGTCAACAACCATTTGGTGGTGCTAGAGGTTCAGGTACTAATGATAAAGCAGGTTCGATGATCAATTTATTACGTTGGGTTTCTCCACGTACGATTAAAGAAACATTTACTCCAGATACGGATTATAGATATCCATTTTTATCTGAAGAATAATATAGATGTTTGATTAGGTTGCGAAGCTCCGAGATTTTCTCGGAGCTTTTTTAGTTTATGGGATCTTAGCGAGGATTTATTAATCCAAAACATTATATTAGTACTGTATCGAAACCTAAAATTGATTCTATGTATTTAAAATTAATTGCATTAGAGTGGAAATCCCTGTTTAGATCTGCCAATGTGGGGAAAAGTTTAGCTGTAAAATTTTTCATAGGCTTTATTGCTGTATATTTTTTGGTTTCTTTTATTGGTCTTGGGATTGGATTGTACCCTATTTCACAGAAATATTTTCCCAACGAAGAACCTATAGTTATTATCAATAAAATTTTGCTCCTTTGGTTTTTGGGTGAATTTATTCTTCGATTTTTACTTCAAAATTTACCAGTAGTCCAAACAAAGCCATTGCTTACACAAAGAATTAGTAGAGGTAAGATAGCCCATGTACTACTTTGGAAATCACTATTGTCATTTTATAATGTGTTGACACTAGCTGTAGCTATTCCATTCTTCATAGTGAATTTGTATAAAAATGATTATCCTTTATTCTCTTTACTAGGTTGGTTAATCGCTCTTTTCGGATTTGTGCTAACATTGAATTTTCTTAATTTTTGGGTACAGCGAAGATTTTCTTCAGATCTCAAAGCATTAGTACCTTTTATTCTGATATGTCTAGGATTGATAGCTGTTGAATATTATAATATATATTCTGTAACTCAGCTTTTTGGAAAATATTTTAATCTTGTATTATCATATCCTGTTTTTGGAATTTTGCCATTTTGTTTATTAGCTCTATGTTATATACTGACCTATAAGGATGTAAAAGCTAATTTGTATTTAGATTCTTTAGTGAATAAAGAGCAAAAGGTCAGTGAGATAGCCGATTTAAGCTGGACTAGTAAATTCGGAAAATTAGCACCTTTTATACAATTAGATTTAAAATTACTCTGGCGTAACAAACGAGCTAAAACCGCTGTTTATACCAGTTTTGGTTTTCTTTTGTATGGCTTGTTGTTTTATACTAATCCAATGTATGCCGATTCAAGCATGCTAATTTTTGTGGGAATATTTATGACGGGGATATTTATGATAAGCTTTGGACAATTTATTCCAGCGTGGGATAGTTCATATTTTCCATTACTACAAACCAGACCGATTACAATCAAGACGTACTTGGAAGCTAAGGCGATGCTAATGTATGTTTCTATATTGATATTAACCATATTGAGCTCGTTCTATGCTTACTTTGGTTGGGATAAATTATATATGAATGTGGCTTGTGCTATTTACAATGGAGGAATAAATATTCCAATCATTTTACTTTTTGGAGCATACAATAGAAAACATATTGATTTGTCGAATGGTAATATGTTTAATTACCAAGGGATTGGATTAGCACAGTGGCTTGTGAGTCTACCGTTATTGATTATTCCAATAGTAATTTGGTTTACAGTAAAATTTTTAGGCGGGCAGAATGTTGCTAATATGGTTCTTATTGGACTTGGAGTTATAGGATTTCTGTTAAGACAGATTATCTTAAATGTGTTAGTGCAATTGTATTCAGCGAATCGTTTTAAAATGTTAGAAGGTTTTAAACAAAAAGGTTAATCCATCAAAAATCAAAGAGGATGATAAACATAACAAATCTATCAAAGGAATATAATGGTGTCAAAGTTCTTGGCATTGAAAATATAGAAATCAAAAGAGGCGAAAGTGTTGGACTAGTGGGAAATAACGGAGCCGGCAAAACAACTTTGTTTAGTCTATTGTTAGATTTAATTCTGCCAAGCACGGGACAAATACAAATAAATGAAGTCAATGTACACGAAAATGACCGTTGGAAAAATTTCACAGGTGCATTTTTGGATGAATCTTTTTTGATCGGATATCTCACTCCAGAAGAATATTTTTATTTCATTGGTGATTTGCAAGGAATGGTCAAAGATGAAGTGGATGCTTTTGTCGCTAATTATGAGGAATTCTTTAATGGAGAAGTACTTAATAAGAAGAAATATATCCGTGATCTATCCAAAGGTAATCAGAAGAAAGTGGGGATTATTGGTGCTTTAATTGGTAATCCTGATCTAATTATTTTGGATGAACCTTTCGCGAATCTTGACCCAAGTTCACAGTTTCGTTTGAAAAAATTGATTCGAGAATTAATTGAACAAAGAGAAGTTACGATTATAATTTCCAGTCATGATCTTTCGCATACCGTAGAGATTTCGGATCGAATAATAGCCTTAGAAAAAGGGAATGTTATTAAAGATATTCAAACTTCTGCTGAAACGTTAGAAGAATTGAATGCGTTGTTTTCAGTTTAACATATAAGGCTTCGATCATCGAAGCCTTATATGTTATTTAGTAATATATAAATGTTTAACTTCCTTTCTTCCCGAAAAGTTTATCAACAACAGTAGCAATAGCTCCGTCTCCCGTTACGTTACAAGCTGTTCCAAAGCTATCCATTGCAATGTATAGCGAAATCATCAAAGCTTGATTTTCAGCATTAAATCCTAACATTGATGTTATAATTCCTAATGCCGCCATAATTGCGCCACCAGGTACACCAGGAGCAGCAATCATCGTCACACCAAGCATACAAATAAAACCAGCCATCTGTCCAAATTCAATAGGCATACCTTGCATCAGCATCAGAGCAATCACACAGGCAACAATCTTCAATGTACTACCCGCCAAATGTATAGTAGCACATAGCGGAATTACAAAAGAAGCTACACTATCGGATATGCCAGTTTTTTTGGCTTGTGCCAAGGTTACAGGAATTGTCGCAGCGGAAGATTGCGTACCTAATGCTGTAAAATAAGCAGGTAGCATAGTAGCCAATAGCTTAAATGGATTCTTTTTAGTAACAGCTCCTGCTATGATATATTGAATGAGTAACAATATGATATGAAGAGCGAAAATCACCCCAATTATTTTCACAAATACATTTAATATCATAATTACTTTCCCAGAATAAGTCATGTCAAGGAATATTCCGAAGATAAACAAAGGCAGTAAAGGAATAATTACCTTCTCAATGATAAAGGAAATGATATTTTCGAAATCGTATGACACCTCGGCTAATTTGGAGTTTTGTAATCGCGATAATCCGATGCCTATTAGAAAAGCGAAAACTAATGCGCCCATGACATCAAAGAAAGGAGGTATTTCTAAAGTAAAATATGGAGTCAAACTTTTGCTTCCTTCTTCGATAGTCGAAACGGTTTGATTTTCTACTAATGATGGGAAAATAGATATGCTTGCAAAATAGGTCGAAAATCCTGAAAAAAGAGTGGATCCATAAGCTATTGCTACTGTGGTCAAAAGCATTTTTCCTGCAGTATTACCCAATTTTGCAATAGCTGGAATGATTAGACCTACAATGATTAATGGAATTAAAAATTTAAGAAGTTGGTCAAATAGTCCATTGAATGTTGCGAATATATTTCCAATTGCTTCAGGTATTACGCTGCCTAAGAGGATTCCTAAGGCGATGGCTATGACAACACGAAAAAGTAGATTATCAAATATTTTTTTCATAGCCTAAAGTACAAAAATATTATAAGTATAAGAGGGTGAGTATAAGTATTTAAATACGTAAAATGTTTACGAGGCATGTTTTGGTGATCAATAAAATATTGTATTAAAAAAGGTGTTTTTCCTGTTTTTTAAATTATTTTCTCTTTTAGTGATATTTATATATAAATTTACAGTAGTGTCCAAAATAAGGGAAAAAATGGCGGTGTATTTATATAGCAGGGATTGCTATATTTAATTCGCTAAAATTCCATCACCGCCATGGTAAATATAAACGTATTTTCTCAGATATTAGGACTAGTAGATCGCAATATTTTTAACAAATTAGTTCAACAATATCAGTCCGATAATCACTTTGCCCGGACGAGATGCAGCAGCTCAAAATGTAGCAGATGGAATTTATATTACTTTATTGACCATTAATGAAAATCCTTAAGTAAAAGTTCCTTTTGTATATGCCCCTAATGCCGAAAATAAAATTACCAAACAGGATCCACCCATTATTTTGGAATTAGGGATTATGATATCCGCTTATTACAAGGACTATATAGAAAGTCTGAAAGCAATATCAAAGGTCATTCAAAAATTGGCGGATAAAAGAAAGTTCGTGACTCAAGATTTTTCATTTAATCTAGAAATGTTCAATCTAAGTATGGATCAATCGAATAATGTTAAATCATAATTTAGGAGGAAGTGGGCGAGACTTTCGTAATCTTACACCAATTAATCGTTCTGCGAATGCGAGCATGAGTGCAAGAATAGAAGAAAAAGCTAAAGCAGATCTAGATGATGGATTTATTATTAAAGAATATAAAGTTACTGCGAGTTATGGGCAAGGAAAAGTAGATAAATCAAACTTTTCTAATATTAAATCAAGAACAATAGAAACCGAAGAAAAGACACCAAATATCATTAAATATAAATATGAAGCTATCAAAAAAGCAGAGAATTCATCAGTGGTTAAAAGGTTTGAAGGCGAAATCAAAAACGAACTTAAAATAAATGAAGGTAATTATTTAGAATCATAATTTTATGTCATTAGATGTTTTTAGGAATTATCTATTATCCAAATTTACAAGCAAGGAGGTTACTAAATATAATTTCGCTAATTCATTTTCTTTAGAACTTCATCATGAGACCACACATGAAGAAGCCGTAGTTCTCTTATTAGCTCTGGCTCCACATATTTTGCCTAATTTTTTGGATAGTTTGATTAAGGAGATTTATCCTGATGGAGGTGAATTGCCTGAAATAGGCGGTGTACGTCTGAATAATCATCGTGGATTACTGCCTACTGGTGAGACTGTACAATGGATATTGGCAGGAGAGGAGGTCAGTGAAAGATTGGAAATTATAGAGCTCTTGAAAAAAGATCATTGGTTTTATATGGAGGATATATTATACTTAGAGCAGGTACAAGAAGGAGAACCTTTTATGAGTGGAAGGATTATTCTTTCGCAAAAAGGAATATCCTTATTGATTTATGGCTCAGATACTGTAGAGGCGAATTATAATTTTCCTGCACAACTATTAATGACGGAATTGGAATGGGAAGATTTAGTACTACCAGACCTTACTTAAAAGCAAATTGATGAAATCATTAGTTGGGAAAAAAATAAAGAACGGATTCTCAAGGACTGGAAACAAAATAAGTTTTTCAAAAAAGGTTATCGAACATTATTCTATGGTCCATCTGGGACAGGGAAGACTATGACCGCTTCCTTAATCGGGAAGGAATTATCAAAAATACTTAATGCTGATATACCTGTATATCGCGTAGATCTGTCTCAAATTGTCTCCAAATACGTTGGAGAAACCGAAAAAAACTTGGCAAAGCTTTTCGCAAAAGCAGAGCAAAAAAAATGGATTTTGTTCTTTGATGAAGGCGAAAATTTTTTCAGTAATCGTACTAATATTAAAGATTCTAATGATAAATATGCCAATCAAGAAGTATCTTATCTTTTGCAACGAATAGAAGATTATGATGGATTGGTTATTGTCGCTACCAATCTAAAGAGTAATATTGATGATGCTTTTGCAAGGCGTTTTCAGTCCATGATAGAATTCAAATTACCCAATGAGCAGGAGCGAGAGGCTCTTTGGAGTAATATTTTGCCTGATGAAAGGATAATTTTGAGGGAAACTCAGCTTATACCAAATCTGTTGAAATATAATCTAAGTGGTGGAAATATCGTGAATGTTGTTCAATACGCGTGTTTGAAAGCTGCAAAGGAGAATCAACCGATTATTACTTTGGAGAATTGTTTAACCGGCATTCGAAGAGAATTGGCTAAAATGGGCAAAACATTATAGTATGTCTCAAAATCATTTTATACATACAATTCATTTTGATTTAAAGATTCTATTGGAGAATACTTCATTGGAAAGCGCAAATGCATTGGTAGATGAGTATAAGCAGGCTGCCTTAGAAACACTTACAGCTTTTTTCGAATCACTAGAGATAGATTCTCCCATTTTAATTGAACATTTACATATCCAGCTTGAACAAGTTCATTCTCTAGAACAGTGGAAAGAAAAATTGGAACAGCAACTTCGAAGTAATTTTGAGAAATATTTGTTAGCTGATGCCTCAAAAAATAAAAATTATCAGGAAACTATTCATATAGAGTCTTATGATGTGAAAAGCAATCCAACTTTAGATGATATTTTGTTCTTTTTAACAAAGGGATATTTTAGCTGGCAATATCATAAGCTTTTGTTTAAAGAGAATGCGGTTGAAAGGGAACGACTTCAAAAATTATTGGAAGAATATTTTCATCAAATAGCCCTTGATGATTTTCTAAAACTGATTCTCTCTAATCCTCAAATTCTTGATAGATTATTTTATTATTTCCCCCGATTAAATGATGTTGTCTTTACTTTACTAATTCCAAAATGGTATAGACCGGATGCTACGTTGTTCTCATTTGTCAAAGAACGGTTGCATGGCCTTGTAGATTCTGGAATTATTAGAGACAATACCCGTACCACTAGTTCATTATGTACGCTTTTATATATAGTCCATCATCAGAAAGTGCATCCTTATCTTTTGATTGTATTACTATATGTGCTGGATGAAGTAATGGGAAATAATCGTCATTCTTATTCCAATTTCATATCTCAATTGGAGTTAGCTTTTACTTCCTTATCTTCTGAGAGAATTCAGCGCATTATTAAGAAGTTGTATCATGAACATTCAATTACACTTTCCGAAGAAGATGTAAAGTATTATCTAAATATATATAGAATAGAGGCAAAATCTTCCACAGCAAATAATCTTCTTCTAGAAACTCAATCCATTAAATCAATCGATAATAATCACGAAAAGTCTGAACAACATTTCAAAAATTGTGGTTTAATTTTTCTTCATTCTTATGGGAATGAATTATTTAATAGATGCGATTTGTTAGATGTTAAAGCTTTTAAAGATGTAGAATCGCAAATCAAGGCGATCTACTTACTACATTATTTAGCTACTTTCCAAACCGAAGCTGAGGAAGATGAATTCCAATTTTTGAAAATACTAGTTGGTTTAAAGGAAGAGTTATTTATTCCGCCAATTTTTAAGTTAAATGAAAATGAAAAAAAGCTTTGTAAATTTCTCTTAGATAATTTAATCAAAGAATGGGCCATTCTGAAAAGTACTTCGATAGAGACAGTTCAGCACAACTTCTTACAACGTAACGGAGTGATAAAGATTGAGGATAGAACAATCGATATTTATTTGGAAAAATCTGCTTTTGATGTATTGTTGGATCATTTGCCGTATAACTACAGTTTGATCAAATTGAAATGGTTGGATAAGTTGTTGTGTGTAGTTTTATAAAATAGTAGTAAAAGTAAAATGGCTTCTCAAGCGCAGTTGAAAAGCCATTTATACAGCATATTAAGAATGATTATTCTTCATTTTCTAATGCAGCTTGATCTAACGCTTCGCCAGAAACTTCCGCTCTGATTTTTGCTTCTAATTCATCTGCTAAATCTGGGTTATCTAGTAATAGATTTTTCACAGAATCACGACCTTGACCTAATTTAGTATCGCCATAGCTAAACCAAGAACCTGATTTTTTGATGATATTGTACTCTACTCCTAAATCGATGATTTCACCTACTTTAGAAATACCTTCACCAAACATAATATCGAATTCCGCGATACGGAATGGAGGTGCAACTTTGTTCTTAACGATTTTAACTTTCACGCGGTTACCTGATACTTCATCCGAATCTTTGATTTGTGAAGTACGACGGATATCCAAACGTACAGATGCGTAGAATTTCAAGGCGTTACCACCTGTAGTTGTTTCTGGGTTACCGAACATTACACCAATTTTTTCACGCAATTGATTGATGAAGATACAACAACAGTTTGTTTTTGAGATAGTACCCGTCAATTTACGTAATGCTTGAGACATCAAACGTGCCTGAAGACCCATCTTAGAATCACCCATTTCACCTTCGATCTCTCCTTTAGGGACCAAAGCTGCCACAGAGTCAATCACGATAACATCGATAGCACCCGAACGAATTAAGTTGTCTGCAATCTCTAATGCTTGCTCACCGTTATCTGGCTGTGAAATCAATAGGTTCTCTACATCAACTCCTAATTTTTGCGCATAATATTTATCAAAAGCGTGCTCCGCATCAATGATGGCTGCGATACCACCTTTTTTCTGTGCTTCGGCTACTATGTGTGTTGCTAAAGTAGTCTTACCCGAAGATTCTGGACCGTATATTTCGATGATACGGCCTTTTGGCACACCACCGATACCTAATGCAATATCCAATCCCAAAGAACCAGTAGAAATAGCTTCGATTGGCTCTACTGCCGAATCACCTAATTTCATGATGGTACCTTTACCGTAGGATTTTTCTAATTTATCTAGAGTAAGCTGTAAAGCTTTTAATTTGTCTGCGTTGCTCATATTTTTAGTATTAACGTTTCAAAAGTAAGATTATATTTTGTATTTGCAAAACTTTTTGCTAAAAAAATTAGTTAATCGTAATTCTATTAAAAATACAATGAAATTTTTTTATTCTTCGATGGTGTTGATAACTTTTGCATTGTAAGTCTTTTCAAAATATTTGCAAAAATGCGTGATAGGACAGACTTCACATTTAGGTCTGCGCGCTAAACAAATATATCGTCCATGAAGAATTAACCAATGGTGCGCTATTTTAATCGTATCAATAGGTAAGAACTTAACCAGCTGTTTTTCTACAGCAAGAGGAGTGGTCGCACGGGTAGTTAAACCCAAGCGATTGCTTACACGGAAGACATGTGTATCCACTGCCATTGCAGGTTTATCATACACGACAGAGGAAATTACATTCGCTGTTTTGCGTCCTACACCTGGTAGTTTGACTAGATCTTCTACTTTCTCTGGTACAATTCCATTGAATTCAGAAAGAAGTTTTTGAGCCATTCCTACTAAATGTTTGGCTTTATTGTTAGGATAGCTTATCGATCGAATATATCCGAATACTTCTTCTACAGAACTTTCTGCTAAAGATTCAGGGGTAGGATAGCGTTCGAATAATGCTGGTGTGACTTGGTTGATACGTTTATCCGTACATTGTGCAGATAGAATTACGGCGATTAATAATTCAAATGGATTGCTATAATGAAGTTCTGTCTGGGCGTCGGGATTGTGTGTAGAAAAATATTCTACAAAAGCTTTGTACCTGTCTTTTTTCAACATATACAAAGATAAGGTTTAATACAAAGTTTAGAAAATAACAAAGTCTCTAAAACCTTAGAGACTTTGCCTTTATTTCTTACTAAACGTTTTCGAATATTGAAGAATACGACCAATCACATTTTGATTTGGTTCTATTACTAAATTTTTGATTTCCTCTTTAATTTTTGCCTCGAATGTATCTTCAATTAACTCTTCTACTTCGTTTGTGTAAGTTTCATGTTCTGTTTGAGTAAAGTTTTCTACCATAAGCAATTGATTCTTTGTTTACTATATAAACGCAGGACCTTAAGCTTTATTGTGAAAAATTTAACTTTTTTTTACTTTTTCTTATTGATGTAATTGTTAGCTTCTACGATTGCATTATAAGCATTCACAATACCACCACTTACAGAGATTTCATCCAGGTAAACTTTCTTCGAACTACCGTCTTTTTTGATTTTAACCTTTTGATCTACTTTAGTAACGGATTTAAGAATAATTTCTTTTACTTCTTTAGCGGACAATTGTGGATAGTACGCTCTTAATAAGGCCGCAACTCCTGATACTACTGGTGCAGCCATACTCGTACCTTGTTGTTCTTTGTATTTGTTTTCAGGCATAGTAGAATTAATTTCTACACCTGGAGCAAATACATCTACAGATTTATAACCAAAGTTTGAAAAGCTCGCTAACAATTCATCATTTAATTTCCAAGAAGTAGCACCTACAGTAATCCAATTACTCGCTTCGCCTGTAATAGCTTCTTGATCATTAGTAAAGTATTTTGTTGGGAAGTTCGGATTAATATCAATATCTTTTCCGTCGTTACCTGCAGCATGCACTAGCAATACATCTTTTTCTTGTGCATAACGAACTGCTTCGTCTACAGCTTTTTTATTGCTTACGTAGCCTTTACCAAAACTCATATTGATGACTTTTGCCCCATTGTCTACTGCGTAGCGAATGCCATTAGCAACATCTTTGTCACGCTCATCACCATTCGGCACTACACGGATAGACATAATCTCTACATTGTCAGCCACACCATTCACACCGATATTGTTATTGCGTTTAGCTGCAATGATACCAGCGACGTGCGTACCATGACTCGCGTCAGGCCCTTTTACGTCTGGATTGCCATAATATCTTTCAGTAGCGTCTTCATAATTGTCACCTACGATATGACGGGGATCAAATTCTTTGTTTAAGTGATATTTGATTTGGGAGCCGAAATATTCGTCTGCCTCTTTGATATCTTCATAGAATTTCTCGAAACTGTCTTTTTCAGTAGCTTTTTTAATAATTGAAATTGCCGTTTTGATATCTCTATTCTCTGTTTTGTAATTTTCTATATCAGTTTTGGTGATATCTTTTGGTTCTTTCCCGATTTCTGCGACAAATTTATCTACGTTTAATTTTAATCTACCGTAATTTGTGTTTCCAAAATTAGCTTCATCATACTTAGAAGTATAGTCGGCGATCATCTTTTGGTAAGCGACAAATTCACGACGTTGTGCTTCATTCAATTTTGTCGAAGGAAGTACTGATGCATAAATAGGATCTAGTTTTTTGATTTGACGCGTTACTTCTAAATTGTCATAATTGACATTCTCTCCATTAGCATTTCCGATAAAATTCCAACCAAATTTGTCGTCGATATATCCATTTTTATCGTCATCTTTACCGTTGGCGTTAGCCTCTTTTTTGTTAATCCAAAGGACGTCTTTCAAGTCTTCGTGGTATACATCTACACCGCCATCTATTACCGCTACAATAACAGGTGTAGCCTTTCTTCCTTTTAACAATTCGTAAGCTTTCTCCGTACTGACACCCATAATGCCGTCAGATTTGTAATCAAGATTGTACCAGTTGGCCGGTGCTTTATCTTTTTTATCTTGGGCGAAACCTGTAAATGGTAATATTCCAATTCCAAGTAAAGCAATGAAAAGTTTTGTTTTATGCATACTTTATGATATAAAATTTTTAAACAAATATAATGCTATTATTATGCCACTAAGACTCTATTAAGTAAGAAAAGATTAGTTGTAACTTAAATATTGCATTGTTAACTATTATGCGTTAGCATGATTTGTTTTTTCAAATTAAGAATAAATTTCTTTTTTAAGAAATTGATGTGATAAAAGGTTTTACTACTTCCATCCAGAACCTTGTTATAAGATTTTATAAATCTTATGAAAAAAGAGATAGAAAGTTAAAGGGGTGATCTTAATATCTTTAAAAAGTTACTCATTTTCAAATGAGGGAAGCGGAATATAAAGTATATTTATTAAAATATATTTTACTATGTTAGCCTCAAAAAACAACTGGATGATTATTTTAAGTATGGCAGTAGCGTCTTGTTCACAAAAAGCTGAAAAAACACCTGTCACTTGGCCTGAAGCCCAGGCGCCTATAGCGGATATTAAACCGCATAATCGTATAATTCATGGAGATACTGTAGTAGATAATTACTATTGGTTGAATGACTTTTTTAAGAAAGGTCCAGATTCAGCGAATGTAGTGAAGTATCTGGAAGCTGAAAATGAGTATACCAAGCAGGTAATGGCGGGTACGGAGGATTTTCAACAAAAACTTTTTGAAGAAATGAAAGGTCGCATCAAAGAAAAAGATGAGTCTGTACCTTATTTCTATAATGGATACTACTATTATAATCGTACTGAAGAAGGTAAACAATATTATAAAGTTTGCCGTAAGAAAGGTTCATTAGATGCACCAGAAGAGATATTGTTGGATGTGGATAAAATGGCCGAAGGAAAGCCATATTATGCTATTGGCGGTTCTTCGGTAAGTCCAAACAACAAGTTGTTGGCTTATGGTGTGGACGAAGTTTCGAGAAGGGAATATGTCTTGCATATCAAGAACCTGGAGACAGGAGAGATTTATAAAGATAGGATAGAGCGTACAAGTGGTGGTGCTACATGGGCTGCCGATAATAAAACTATTTTTTATACTTCTAAAAATCCTGTAACGCTCTTATCCGAAAAAATAAAACGTCATACTTTAGGAACAGATGCATCGCAGGACGTCGTGGTGTATGATGAAAAGGATAATACGAATTATATTGGCGTAGGAAAATCCAAAGATGGTAAATATATTTTTATACAATCGCAGAATACACTTAGCTCCGAAATACGTTATTTAGCAGCGGATAATCCGAATGGTGATTTTAAAGTTTTCCAACCACGTTTGAAAGAAGTGCTTTATTCTGTGACTCCATTAGCAGATAGGTTCTTAATCCGTACTAATGCGGATGGTGCGAAAAACTTTAAGATTGTAGAAACACCTTTGGATAAAACTACCAAAGAAAATTGGAAAGATTTTATTCCGCATCGCAATGATGTGTTAATCGAAGATATCGATGAGTTCAAAGAATTTTTGGTTGTTTCTGAACGTAAAAATGGTTTAACAAATCTTTCTGTTCGTAATCTAAAAGATAATTCAGTACATGATTTGGATTTTGGTGAAGCAGCTTTTACTGTTTATCCAAGTGTTAATGCCGAATATGATACCGATGTAGTGCGTTATGGTTATACTTCTATGGTAACACCATCCTCTACTTTTGATTACAATATGAAAACGAAGGAAAAAACCTTATTGAAACAACAAGAGGTTTTGGGTGGATACAATCCAGAAGAATATGTGACCGAACGTACTTTTGCGACAGCAACAGATGGTACTAAAGTCCCAATTTCATTGGTGTACAAGAAGGGTACAAAGAAAGATGGTTCTGCGCCATTGTTCTTATATGCATACGGCTCGTATGGTGCTTCCATGGATCCAACATTTAGTTCGATTCGCTTATCATTATTGGATAGAGGATTTATCTACGCAATAGCGCATATTCGTGGAGGTGAGGAGATGGGACGTCAATGGTACGAAGATGGTAAGATGATGAAAAAAATCAATACGTTTACCGATTTCATTGACTGTGGTAAATATTTAATTGAAAACAAATACACATCTAAAGGTCATTTGTATGCGGAAGGTGGAAGTGCAGGAGGTTTGTTGATGGGTGCTGTTGTTAATATGGCTCCTGATCTTTGGAATGGTGTTATCGCAGCAGTTCCTTTTGTGGATGTCGTGAATACGATGTTGGATGAAACTATTCCTTTGACTACAAATGAATACGATGAATGGGGGAATCCAAATAATAAAGAAGCTTACTTCTATATGAAATCCTATTCACCATATGAAAATATCGAGGCGAAAGAATATCCAAATATGTTAGTGACGACAGGACTTCACGATAGTCAAGTGCAGTATTTCGAACCTGCAAAATGGGTGGGAAAATTGCGTGCAACGAAGAAAGGAAATAACTTGTTGTTGTTAAAAACCGATATGGACTTCGGTCATGGAGGAGCATCTGGTCGTTTTGATTATCTGAAAGACCAAGCTTTGGAATGGGCATTTATTTTGAAACTAGAAGGGATTACTAAATAATTTAAATTTTATATATGTTGAAAACACGCGTTTTATTCGCTTTTTTTATTCTTTTTAATTTAGCCGCTTATGCGCAGAAATCAGAAACTTTTGTCGTTAACCCGACTAAGTCTTTGGTGAAATGGGCTGGAAAGAAGATTGTTGGTGGAAATACAGAAGGTACTATTCTGGTGTCAAAAGGTTCTTTGGTATTTTCAAATAAGCAATTAAAATTCGGTGAAATCGTCATGGATGCGAAGAGCATTAATTCTGAAAAAGCTCCTTCTCGATTAGTAGCTCACTTAAAAAACGAAGATTTCTTTGATGTCGAGAAATTTCCTACAGGGACTTTTGTTATTACTTCTGTGAAGACAGAAAAAACTACTGCACAAGTTTCGGGCAAAATGACAATTAAAGGTATTACTAAAGATTTGTCTTTTCCAGCGGAAATCACATATGGCAAAGATGTAGTTGTTGCCAAAGCAACAGGAGTAAAAGTAAACCGTACGTTATTTGACGTAAAATATCGCTCGGGGAGTATTTTCTCAGGATTAGGCGATGGTGCTATCGAAGATGATTTTGTATTGGATATTACTTTAGTTGCAGAGAACAAATAAAACTTCTTGAATAAGATCAATAATTCATAATAGAAAAGGCTGCAAATTTGCAGCCTTTTCTATTATATAGTTTTAGAACTTTTATCTAATTCACATCCACAACCTTTGCCACAGCCTCCTTGCGGTTTGGATTTAGAAGGGATAAATTTTCGAATGACAGACACTACAGCAATAATAAATATTACCACGATAATGATGTATTGAAGTGTTAGTGACATAATTTTTTACTTTGTATGATTTGATAATCAAATGTTAGAATAAAACGTCCTTTCGAATGTAGTAAAACGGAATGAGAAATCTCATTGTTTAGATTTCTCCCTTTCGGTCGAAATGACGATTAATGTAAATCACTTTATTTTAAAAGTTGATATGCAATTAAAGCAGCAACATAGGCTAATCCTGTCATAAAACCAGCTTGAATGATTGTCCATTTCCATGAGCCAGTTTCTTTTCTCACGACCCCAATGGTAGCCATACATTGCATTGCAAATGCGTAAAATAATAATAACGATATACCCGTCGCAAAATTATATGTAGGTAATCCGGTATTTCTGTTGATTTCGGATTTCATGCGTTCAAACAAAGTAGCTTTTTGTGCATCATCCTCAATATCGACATCTTCTCCCAAAGAATACACCACAGCTACAGTTCCGACGAATACCTCACGAGCTGCAAAAGAAGCTAATAATCCGATTCCTATTTTCCAATCATAACCCAAAGGTCTGATTACAGGCTCAATTCCTCTACCTAAATAACCCAAATAAGAATATTCTGTTTTGTATGCTGAAACTTCTAATTGAATTTCTTCATCCGAAAGGTGAGGTTTTTCTGTTGCGATGTATTTTTCTGGTTCTGAAAAACGGTCATTTGGACCGAAATTACCCAATACCCAAAGAATAATGGAGATAGCCAAAATAATCTTACCAGCACCCACTAGGAAACCTAAAGATTTCTCCCAAACGGTATTTAAGACATTTTTTAAATCTGGTTTTTTATATGTAGGTAATTCGAATATTAAGAAGGAATTACGTACAGATTTTATGATTTTGTTTAATATCAAAGCCGAAAGCAAAGCCCCGATAATCCCCAATAAATACATTCCAAATAGTGTGATTCCTTGAAGATTAAATCCTAAGAATTCAGTGTCTGGAATGACCAAGCCAATAATCACAATGTAAATTGGCAACCTAGCAGAACAAGTCATAAAAGGAGTTACCAGCATGGTTAAAAGGCGTTCTTTTGGATTTTCGATATTACGCGCCGACATCACGGCTGGAATAGCACATGCCGCACCAGACATTAATGGAATTACGGATTTGCCATTTAAACCAAAAGGTTTTAACCAACGGTCCATCAAGAAGACTACACGGCTCATATAACCTGTTTCTTCCATCAAAGCGATAAAAAGAAATAGAATAATAATCTGAGGCAAGAAAATCACGATACCACCAATACCCGCTATGATTCCGTTGACCAATAAGTCATTTAATGGACCTTCTGGGAAGTTACCCGCTACATATTCACCTAATGATGCGAATAATCCATCTACAGCATCCATTAAAGGTCCCGACCAAGCATAGATAGCTTGGAAGATTAAGAATAAAATGCCAAAGAAAATAATATAACCTAATATCGGATGAATAAGGATATTGTCTATTTTCTCAGTAAAAGAAAGCTTTTTGTTTACAGATTTAGTTACAATAGCAGCTAAATCTCTTTGTATCTTATCGTGACGAAGAATTGCTTCTTCTTTTTGCAATTGTTGGGTGGAAATTTGGTGATTAGCGCGGATAGCCTGTAATTCTTTACACGTTTCCACCGGAAGAATATTTTGATTATCCAATGCCAAATGCATCCACGTCTTATATTCTGTATCTAAAGGAAATAATTTTTTAGCCGCTGATAGTGCTTCAGCATATTGCGTAGGCAATTCCAAAGATCCAAAATATGGTCCTACTTGGGTTTCAAATCCTTTGATTAGTGCATCTACACCTTTTCCCGTGCGTGCATTGGTACGATAAAAAGTAGTTTTAAGATAAGCTTGTAGTTTTTCGTAATCTATCTCCAAACCTTTATCTGCAATTTCGTCTTCCATATTAATGACGAAAATAGCAGGTAAACCAATTTCACGAACCTGTTGATAGATAATTATACCACGGTTGATCGTACTTGGTTCAGACACAACTACTACAAGTTCTGGATATTCCTTCCCATTCTTATTCAATAAGATATTTAATACAACCTCTTCATCCAATGAATTTGGGAAAAGTGTATATGTACCTGGAAGGTCGATAATATGATATTCATTGTTATTAGCTTTGATGGTACCTTCTCTTTTTTCAACAGTGATACCAGGGTAATTACCTACTTTTTGATTGAGTTTGGTGATTCGATTAAAAAGAGATGTCTTACCTACATTCGGATTACCCAATAAAGCTATAGTCTTTTTCTTCATTATATTTTCGTTGCTAAAATTAAAGCCGCTTCGGATTTACGGATGGCAATTAATGAATCATCGTGTTTGATATTGATGCAGATAGGACCATTAAATGGCGCTTTATGCTTTATCGTAATGGCAGATCCAGGTGCAAAGCCTAATTCATAAAACTTAGCAGGAAGTGAATCATTGATGAAAGAATCAATTACGGCTTCATCACCTTTATCAAGTTTGTCAAGCGATACTTTATTTTGCATTATTGTTATTTTAAACAAGAATTAACTGATTTGAATGGTCAAATATACTCAAAATAGCCATAGAGCTAGGCAGAGTTATTGTCAAATCTTTGTTAGTTATTTAGAATGATTAAAAATAAATCAAATAGAAAGCAAAAGTCCAAATCTTTTGAGATCTGGACTTTTATTTATATTGTTTAATGATTATGGTCTTCGTGATTATTATGATCATGTCCTTCGTGATTGTGGTCGTGATGTTCATCCTTGTGTTCATGGAGATCATGTTCTTCAGTGCCGTGTTGATGTCCTCCGTGACTATGGTCGTGAGCAGGGAACAAGAATGTGGTCAAGGATAAAGCTATACCTAAAAATACAGCTGCCATCTTCTTTTTGTTGAAATGATGGTGGTCGGCAGATCCCGATTCAAATAAAATCGTAGTGGAGATATGTAAAAATATACCAATAACCACAGCCATGATTTTATCAAAATGTTGGGATAAATTGCTCACCTCTCCATCGCTCAACACATTACTCGTTAAGAATCCTAGTGGTGTCATCGAAGCAAAAACTAACAACAAGACAATGATTGCATTTTTAGATAGTCTAGTGTTCAGCAATAAACTTCCTAAGGCAAATGCTGCAGGAATGTGGTGCACTGCAATACCAAAAACCAATTGGGATTGATGACCTGATACCAAAGGCATCCCTTCTAGGAAGGCGTGCAGACATAAACTTATCATAATGCCTAACGGAAAACCTGCTTCATGGTGGTGTATATGTCCATGCTCAATTCCTTGCGAAAATTGTTCTAATAACAATTGGAATATAAAACCGCCCAAGATGTAAAGACCAATTACTTCAGGACTTGTATTTCCTTCTGTATAAGCATGAGGAATTAGATGCAATACCGTAATAGCAAATAAGTAAGCTCCACTAAATGACAGTATCAGCTTTAAGTAATTTGTGTTGTCGCGTTTTACAAAAAATACTGCCAATCCTGCGATCGAAGCAGATATGAAAAGTATAGCAACAATAAGAAAAGGACTCATATATTATTGTGTCGTTAAATTCTGTTTTTCTTCTACGAAAGAGGGAACAAAGCGATTAAACAAATAGCCTGTCGTTAATCCAATGAGTATTCCCAATATGGATCCGCAAAGTACGTCGAAAGGATAGTGTACACCTACATAGATTTGTGAAAAGGAAATAGCTGCCGCCCAAAGGATACATAACCATAGGGTATGACGCCATTTGCGACGGAACAATACAATCCAAAAGAAAGCCATTGCAAAATGATTCGTGGCATGTGAACTGGTAAAACTATAACCGGTTCCGCAACGTACACGTACATTTACGTCATGTTTGAACTCAATGTCATTACATGGACGTACTCTTTTTATATTCTTTTTGATGAGATGTGACGAAACAGCATCCGAAATTCCAAAATTCAATAGGGTACAAGCCACTATAATTATCCCTAATTTGCCATAATGCTTAATGAAAAAGATAATCAAGAATAAATATAATGGAGCCCACGTGTAAGGGTTTCTTAAAATCGGCAGTAGCCAATCAAATACAGGATTGCTCATTCCTTGGTTGATAGCCAAGAAAATTTCCTTATCTAATTCGATGATTTGTTGTAACATATATTTGATTGTGGTTTATGTATTGAATGCTAAAAATACATTATTTTCCATCAAAGTGAAATAGTATTAATCTGCAAAATACACAAAGTTGCAACAAAGGTAGTCTTTTTGAGATTATTTTGGAATAATAACTTGTCTTTTTTTTAGATTGTCTTATTTTTACAGCTCATAAACTTGAAAGAAAAATATGACTTTAATAAAATCCATTTCTGGAATACGTGGTACTATTGGGGGACGAGCTTCAGAAGGTCTTACACCTATAGATATCGTTAAGTTTACAGCTGCTTTCGGAAAAATTCTTATAGGCAAATCAGGTAATAAAAAAATTGTAGTAGGTCGCGATGCGCGTGAATCGGGAGAGATGGTAAGTAATTTAGTAGTAGGTACTTTGCAAAGTATCGGTGCTGAAGTTATCAACTTGGGATTGTCTACAACTCCTACCGTAGAGATTGCTGTTCCTTTGGAAAAAGCGGCTGGTGGTATTATTTTAACAGCTTCACACAATCCTGGTCAATGGAATGCCTTAAAATTGTTAAATGAAAAAGGTGAGTTTATCTCTGATATTGAAGGGAAAGAAGTTTTGGCGTTAGGAGAAAGCCTGGATTTTGATTTTGCAGAAGTACAAGATTTAGGTCAGGTAATAAACGATGAATCATATTTACAAAAACATATTGATGCCGTAATAGCATTAGAATATGTAGATGTAGAAGCTATAAAAAATGCAAACTTTAAAGTTGCGGTAGATGCGGTAAATAGTACAGGTGGTATTTTTATCCCAGCATTATTGGAAGCATTGGGCGTTCAAACCATTTACAAAATTCACTGCGAACCAAACGGTAAATTTCCGCACAATCCTGAGCCATTAAAAGAGCACTTGACGGATTTATCTGCTGCTGTATTGGAAAATGGTGCGGATTTGGGTATTGCTGTTGACCCCGATGTAGACCGTTTAGTGTTTATGATGGAAGATGGTGAGTTGTTCGGTGAGGAATACACGTTAGTTGCGGTAGCGGATTATATTCTTTCAAAACAAAAAGGTAATACAGTTTCTAACCTTTCATCAACTCGTGCATTGCGTGATGTAACGTTGAAACATGGTGGCGAGTATTTTGCAGCCGCAGTAGGCGAGGTTAATGTCGTTACTAAGATGAAAGAAGTTGATGCCGTTATTGGTGGTGAAGGTAATGGAGGTGTTATCTATCCGGCTTCGCACTATGGTCGTGATGCTTTGGTTGGCGTGGCTATCTTATTATCGCACTTAGCAAAATTGGGTAAGAAAATGTCCGAATACCGTGCTGAATTGCCGCAGTATTATATGTCTAAAAACAAAATCACATTGACTCCTGATTTGGATATTGATGGTTTGTTGGATGCGATGCAAAAGAAATATGCACACGAAAATCATACAACTATAGATGGCTTAAAAATTGACTTCGAAAACGAATGGGTTCACTTACGTAAGTCAAATACAGAACCTATTATTCGTATTTATTCAGAAGGTCCAACACCTGAAGCTGCCGAAGCAATAGCGCAGAAAATAATGAACGAAATGCAAGAAATTATTTCGAAATAACATGTAAAGCCTTCCAAATTTGGAAGGCTTTATTTTTATATATTCTCCGCAATTTTATTTAGTTGATCTGCTGAAATATTATTTTCTATGCAGTGCATTCCCAAGGAGAAGTTCATGCCTAAATAATTACACGTGGCTTTTATAGGAATCCAAAAGTCATCGTCCAAGTGATTGACTATGGATGAAGTAACAAAAATTACACTCTTACCTCTCAACTTTCTTCCCAATACCGTCTCAATTGTTAAAAGATCAGATATTCTATCGAAAAAAGTTTTCATCATAGCACTCATCGCATACCACTAGACTGGTGTGACAAAAATAATAGTACCATAATTTTCAATCAGTTCCGTAATTAATGGAAAGAAATCATCGCTTTTATTTTGATGCGTATAATCGAAATTTGATATGTTATAGACTGCTAAATTATAGAGTTTAATTTTTAGTTTATCAGCAATTGAGTGAGCAATATTGTAAGTATTTCCTTGATTGTTGGAGCTTCCGAATACAACTGCAGATTCGAGTTTTTTAACTGCCATTATACTAAAATACTCATTAAAGTAAAACAACAAAAGCCCTATCAAAATTTTGATAGGGCTTTTAATAGAATAATTAAACATGTAAACTAAACAAAGTGTGCTTGCTGATAATATCTTTGTAATCTCTTTTTATTTCTCGCGTCAAGATAAGCTGCAACTGCCCAAATGGCTGCTGGCAACCATCCAATTAATGTACACTGAAGGATTACGCATAGTATTCCTATTAAGATTCTTCCTCTCAAAAAGAAAGATAACCACGGAAATAAAACGGCTATAAGTATCATCATGCTGGGCGAAAATTAAACTAAAGGATTTTCTTCTTGAGCTACAGTTTCTTCAGCTTTAGGCTCATCGTCTTTACGCTCAACAATGATTTTACATTCAGCAACGATAGCTGCAATCGCACCAACAGCAGCAAAAATTGGAGCTAAAAATACACCTACAATACCTATAGAAACTGGAAAGCTGATAATTTCTTTTTCGTTTTTGTCGGCTATAGTGATTTTAGTGACGTTAGCTTCTTTGAAAAGGTCTTTTACTTTCTTAAGTAAGTTTTCACCCGAAATATTAAAAGTTTCTTTGTATGCCATAATATTAAAATTTATATGTTTCTAACAATTATCTTTCTGATTATGTTTCAAATGTAGACGATGATTTATCTTTTGATAATGTGAATTAGGTGAACTCGGTACGTTACTCGGTGAATGGCTGTTTTGACTCGGTTAAGATTTACGGTTTCAGCAGTCTTTTTGGTAAATTTATGATAAGTAAAAAAGAAGTAATTAACATTATATTAGGAGGATAGGACAATGCTGTACATGCTAAAGCGAAATTTCTGGAACAACCACATTGAATTGTTAAGAGATAATCATGTAATCGGAAAAGTAGAGAAATCGGGTTTCTGGGGAATACATGCGAAAGGATATTTATTGGACAAAAACTATACTTTCTTAAATAAGGGAAATTTCTCATCTCGTACAGAGATTAGGGATGATAATAATAATTTAATAGGAGAAGTTATATATTCTATATGGTCTTCTAAGGCAAAAATAGATTTAAACGGTAAAAAATATTATTGGGGACCTAAAAATTTCTGGGGTACTAAATGGAAGTTGACAGATGAGCTGGGAAGAGAAATTTTTATAGAGAAAAATGAGTTTACCGTAAACTTTGCTTCTACAGAAAATTTGGAATTTATATATTTCTTGTCCGCTTTTTTACTGTATAATTCTTATAAAAGAATGGCAGCAGCTACTGCTGCATAAGCTAATATATTTTGAGTTTATAATCTAAAATAATAAGAGCGAGATTTTGTCTCGCTCTTATTTGTTATACTGTTTTCATATCAATTAAATCTCGAATGGCAACCGAAGCAATTGCACCACCAAAAGCAGCAGGCAAATACGACATTGTACCATAAGCAGATTTTTTGTAGTTACTTCCATCTGTGTACAATAAAGAGGCTTTGTCAGGTAATTCTGTAGAGAAAGCGACTTTTACACCTTTACGAATATCGTGTTTACGTAGTTTTTTGCGAATATGTTGTGCTAATTTGCAGTTGTACGTATCGCTGATGTCGGCAATTCTGATTTTTGTAGGATCTACTTTACCACCAGCCCCCATTGAGCTCACGAAAGGAATATTTGCCGCATAAGCTTGACGAATCAAGAATAATTTTGGTGTGATACTATCAATAGCTTCTACAATATAATCTGGTTTTTCAGCAATCAAGGCTTCCACACGGTCAGGAATTACAAATTCTTCATATACTGTCAAATCCAATTCTGGATTGATATCCAACAGACGTTGCTTCATAATTTGCGCTTTTGCTACGCCGTGATTAGTTGCCAAAGCAGGAAGTTGTCTGTTGCGGTTTGATGGATCTACGGTATCGCCATCGATAATAGTCATTTTTCCTACACCTGCTCGTGCGATGAATTCTGCAGCAAATGATCCTACACCACCCAATCCTAACACCAATACATGCGAATTTGCTAATTTTTCTAAAGCCTCACGGCCGATTAAAGCTTCTGTTCTTGATAACCAAGATAAATCTTTCATTCTACTATTGTGTATCTAAATATTTTCTTAAAATTTTGAATGATTTGTTCTTGCAATGCAGACATTCTGATTTTTCGAACGCTGCAAAAATAAGAATAAATATCTACTACATTGGTAGATTTATCATCCGTTTCGAAGAAAATTTTTTCTAAATCTACGGATTGAATAAAATCATCCTGATTTCCTTGGAGGATAGAAGTGCCAAAGCTAATGTAATAGCCTTGCAGCAGTATAGAATTTCCTAATTCCGCTTTTTTATTAAATCCATGAAAAATAACGGGAACCGTAACTTTTTGTTCTCTAAGCGTCGCAAACACTTCCTGATAAGCTTTTACACTGTGGATAATCAATGGCTTTTGCAATTCATTTGCCAATTGAATTTGCTTTTCAAAAATTTCGATTTGTAATTGCCAATTGGTTTCTGTGAGCTTGTCCAATCCGCATTCGCCAATGGCCAAAGCATTTTCTTTAGAAGCCTGCAATTTTAGCGTTTCATACTGCGCATTGACATCTTCAAGCACATACCAAGGATGTATTCCCACCGAACAAGGTATCTCTGGAAAATTCTCTTTACCACTGATACAATTCAGCAATTGAAAGCTGTTTGGAGCTTCTTGAAGTCGATGGTTATGAATGTCTATGTAGGGCAACATACCTGCAATTTACTAAAAGAAATATAGTGGTTGTGAAAATAATGTTGAAATATTTTACTAAAAATGTTAGCAAAACAAGGTTTTGAATACCTAGTTTTGTACTATGTTTTTGAATTGCAAGACTTGGTTTAGTTTTCATTATGGCACGTATGAGCCTAAGAAATTGATAGCGCACGCTAAAGATTTAGGTATTAAATCTTTGGCGCTGACGAATATTAATTCGACGGCGGATTGCTGGGATTTTGTGGATAAATGCCAAAAGGAAGGTATTAAACCAATTATTGGCACTGAAGTGCGCAATGAAGATAACTTTTGTTATGTGCTGTTAGCCAAGAATAATGCAGGGCTTTTGGCGATACATACTTTCTTGTCTTACCATAAACAAAAGCAAATTCCTTTTCCTGCTAAGCCAAGTTTTACTGTGCACGACGTGTGGGTGATTTATCGTTATGAAGAACATATTTTACAACAGCACTTTGGTCCGAATGAACTGATTGGCTTGGATATTCCGCATCTAAATAATCTGACTTGGCAGTTGCATTTGGGATTGGACAAATTTGTGATTTTGCATCCAGTGACGTATCAGGACAAAACGCATTATGATGTACATCGGATTCTGCGTGCAATAGCAAAGAATACTTTGCTGTCCAAATTGAGTAAATCTGATTATGCAGGCGATGGAGAAATTCTGTTGGAAGAACAAGAGTTGGTGAGGGCTTTTGCACGTTTTCCATCCGTTATTTCCAAGACGATGGTAGTCATTAATACTTGTTCCATCGAAATGGAATTTCATACGGATAAGAATCGGAAATATTTCACCACTTCTGCGGAAGATGATTCAGCCTTGCTGCGCAAATTAGCAATGGAGGGATGTAAAGTACGTTATGGGCTACGAAACAAAGTCGCACTAGAACGAGTAGAGAAAGAGCTGAAAATGATTGCTGATTTGGGATTTAATGCTTACTTTCTGATAGTTTGGGATATTTTACGCTATGCGAATGAGCGTGGATTTTATCATGTGGGACGAGGGAGCGGGGCAAATTCTGTCGTAGCGTATTGTTTGCGAATTACGGATGTAGACCCGATTAAACTGGATTTATATTTCGAACGTTTTTTGAATCCTAATCGTACTTCGCCACCCGATTTTGATATTGATTTCAGTTGGCAGGATCGTGATGCCATTTTTGAATATATGTTTATGCGCTATGGTCGACAGTATGTGTCGTTATTGGGCATGTATAATACCCTTCAGCGACGAGCTATTATTCGGGAATTGGGAAAAGTTTTTGGTCTTCCCAAAGAAGAAATTGATCGGTTGGTAAGTGCTAGGGAATGGAATGCAGAAGATAAATTTCAACGCTGGATAAAGAAATATGGCGAGTTGCTGATCAATTTTCCGACAAATATTTCGGTACATGCAGGAGGGGTGCTTATAAGTGAAAAACCTTTAAATCAATATGCGGTGACCGAATTACCTCCAAAAGGTTTTGTGACAGCACATATGGATATGTTTGAAGCCGATAGGATAGGGCTATATAAATTTGATATTCTGAGCCAGCGTGGATTGGGACATATCAAAGATGCGTTGGAATTGATTGCCAAGAATCGAGGAAAGCACATTGATATTCATCAGGTCGAAGGCTTTTTTAATGATCCTAAATTGGCAAAAAAGATACGTGAAGCAGACACTATTGGCTGTTTTTATATAGAAAGCCCAGCTATGCGTCAGCTTTTGGGAAAATTGAAATGTTCGGATTACTTGACTTTGGTAGCAGCGAGTTCGATCATTCGTCCAGGTGTGGCGCAATCTGGTATGATGAAGCAATATATTGAGCGTTATCTTGATAAGGATAAAGTTGTTTATCTGCATCCTAAAATGAAAGAATTGCTTGAAGAAACTTATGGTGTAATGGTGTATCAAGAAGATGTAATCAAGGTAGCGCATCATTTTGGAGGTATTTCATTGGATGAAGCGGATATCTTGCGTCGGGCGATGAGTGGAAAATATCGTTCGGAAAATAAGTTTGAAATTCTACGACAAAAGTTCTTTGCAAACTGTCGTGCATTTGGTTACGAAGAATCTGTCACATCAGAAGTGTGGCGTCAGATGGAAAGTTTTGGTGGGTATTCTTTTGCGAAAGGGCACTCGGCTTCGTTTGCGGTAGAAAGCTACCAAAGTCTTTTTCTCAAAACCTATTATCCGCAGGAATTCTATGTTGCAGTAATCAACAATTTTGGCGGTTTCTATCGTACGGAATTTTACTTTCATGAGTTGCGTCGCAATGGTGGCGATATTCAGTTGCCTTGCCTCAATAACAGCGATTATCTAACGCATATTCAAGGCAATAAAGTCTATGTGGGTTTTATTCATTTGCAAGGTTTGGAAGAACGTTTTGCACATCAAATTATTGCGGAACGAAAACAACATGGTCCGTATCGCGACTTACATGATGTTTTCCAACGTTTGCACCCTTCTTCCGAACAGTTAAACTTATTGATTCGAATAGGCGCGTTGCGGTTTACAGGTTTGGATAAGAAAACATTGCTTTGGGAAGCAAATTTCAAAAGTAAGCGTGTAGAAAAGGAAATTCCAGTCAGTTTATTTTCTACAGATGAACCACATTTTTCGTTACCAACTTTCGAAGAAGATCGTTTGGAAGATTTGAAGGACGAATTGGATTTATTGGGATTTGTAGTGGGCGATTTTTTTGAACTGCTGGAAGAAAAATATTTGCAAGGCGTTATAAAAGCCAAAGATTTACCACAATATTTAGGACAACAGGTAAAAATCGTTGGACGGTTTGTGACGTTAAAAGAAACTTGGACGATAAAAAGGGAACGAATGTGTTTCG
This sequence comes from Sphingobacterium litopenaei, assembly GCF_014692495.1. Classification (GTDB taxonomy): domain Bacteria; phylum Bacteroidota; class Bacteroidia; order Sphingobacteriales; family Sphingobacteriaceae; genus Sphingobacterium; species Sphingobacterium litopenaei. The sequence goes on from NZ_JACOIJ010000001.1 coordinate 60,518, forward strand.
GAACTTTCTTGGATGCAGAAGGCGATTGGCTGGATACCGTTCATTTTCCACCAGTGTATAAACAATATCCTTTTTTAGGCGCTGGTTTTTATGAAATACACGGTCAAGTGCTGGAAGAATTTGGTGTGTATAGCATCGATGTATCCAGTATGCGCAAGTTAGGGTATAAGTTTGGAACTAAGAATAGGTGAAATTAAAAAATAAATATATCAAAAATGAAAAAGTATTCTATAGTAGTTCATCCTGCTGAGTTGTTGGATGAAATTAAGAAAATCAAACAAGGTTTAAAATCTCTAATAGGTTGGTATAGCAGTGTCAATGCATTGGCGCATTTTACGATTTGTGAGTTTTGGGCTGATGAAATACAGCTTTATAAAGTAAAAAAGGAAGTATCGAAGTTAGTGGCGACCTGGACTATACGATTTATTATTTTAGATTCTTTTGACGCTTTCAAAGGAGGAGCTTTCTACATTAGGCCAGATGAAGACTCTAGTCTTTATTTGCAAGAATTATTAAAAGCTGTAGGAACCAAAGTAAAAGAAATCATCCCAGAAGCTTATACCTGCACAACTCCCCATTTATCCATTGGGAGAAGATTAAATGAAGAACAATTGGAAGTAGCTAAAAGAACTTTTACTTAATATACGAATTCTTTTATTTGTGATGGCGTAATGATTCGGGAATTTAATCCTATACGTAAGCAGTATGATTTGAAGGAATTTATTCGGTTTTAAAAGCAGAGAAGGAATAGCATCCGCTATTCCTTCTCTTGTTTATTCTCGTCATCTTGTTTCAAATCCTCATAGGGATTGACTTCACTTTCATTGATTTCTTTATAAGTCATAGTAGCTTCAGGCTTTTCACCATCAGGCGTTTCTATTTGGACATCGACCTCAATTTTCTTTTTATTTTTCGGCATGCGTACAATACCCCATTTCATTAAGAGTTCTTGAGTCGAGTTGCGTTTCAAATGTTCTTTTTCAGGTTCACCAATTAAGAAACCGAAAGCTTCCATTGAAGGAATTGCATCAAAAAGAACTTTCAGTGTCGCTATAAAAGGTAAGGCTATAATTAAACCTGCCAAACCAAATAACATGCCACCAATTAAAATACCGACAATTGCCATCAAAGGATTGATACTGACTTTGCTGCCCACAATATTTGGCGTAATGATATTTCCCTCTAGAAATTGTACGACCTGAAACCAAGCTATTACACCTACAGCGTACCAAGCACTATCTTTCACCGCCAAAGCAAATAATGCAGGTAAGATGGAGCCAATCGCAATACCTATATAAGGTAGTAGCATTAATAGAGAAGCAAGAGAGCCGAAGAACCAAGCATACTCAATTCCCATAAGCATCAAACCAGCGGTGTTTAAGACTGCTACAATCCCCATTACGGTGATTAAACCAACCAAATAACTTTGAACAACTTCGTATATTTTGTTCAAAACTTCGTTGACTTTACGTTGCTGTGTAGATTTAAACGCTTTAAAGAAAAATTCGCGGAAGAAATCACGATAGTACAGCATAAAGAAACAGTACAAAGGTACCAAGATGGCATTCGCTAGTGTATTACCAAGAGAACCAAATGTCGATGTGATTAATCCTCCTACGTTTTCCATGGACTTGTTGCCTTGTTCACGCAATTTGTCCATAACTTGATTTCTTTCTATTCCAAATTTCTCTTGTAACCAAGTTTGTCCTTGTTCTAATACCGATAGTACCTTCCCGGTTATAGAAGAAGCATCTTTACCGATAATGATACTTTGGTGTACAATAAACCAAATAATTCCAGAAATAATAGCTATGGCAACCGTAACAGCTAAGATTGCTGCGAATGCTTTTCCTAACCTTAATTTCTCGAAAAGTCGAGCTAAAGGAAACAGCGAAATGGAAATAAGCGTGGCAAATAAGATAGGAATCAATAAGCTTTGTGACACATACATGAGTGCCAATATTAATACCAAAGCAAAGAGGCTCGAAGCCAAATTGATGGAATACGGTTTTTTAGAAGATGGTGAATCCATAATTTATATGGGTTAATAGTGCTGTGATTTTTTAGTTTTTTCCCAATAATAAATATACAGTAAAGCTATAAATACTACAATGGCATTCGCGTAGAAGATTTGCGGCACTCTATTCATTATATCTTGGTAAATATAACCTGCAAATAATGCGCCAAATCCGATGCCTGCTTCCAAAGCTATGTACATTGTAGCCATCGCTCTACCTCTATGCGATGGTTCTGACAAATCAATTGTCCAAGCATTCAGTGCAGGCGACAAAATACCACTTCCGATTCCAAAAATACTTGCGCCAAGAATAAGGTAATTAACGCTTTTACCAAAACCCAATACAAACAAGGAAAGAGCCATTATAACAATACCAATTCGCATCATAATGATGCGCCCATATTGATCCGCTGCCTTTCGTGATAACAATCGGATAGCTACAGAAGCAACAGTATATACTGTGAAAAATAATCCTTTATTGAGTACACCAAGGTTTTCGCTCCAATCTGGTATCAACGTCAGGATTACCCCAGAAGCACTGTAGCATAAAAGCATCACAATAGCAGCTGGCAATACCCGAACTTCCAGAATATCTTTTTTGGAGATGCTTAGCATGGAAGTATGGAACGGTCGTTTGGTTTTCAGAGTTTCTTTCATATTGAAAACAATAATGATAGAAAGAAAAGCAAATAGCGAGGAGAAGTAAAACATTGTATTGATTCCATACGTTTGCGCTACAAAGCCTCCTAAGGCAGGTCCTACAGCACTACCAATACTATAGCACAACCCGTGCATCCCCAAAGCTTCTCCCCATCGGTTCGAAGGAATAATATCTGCTATATAAGCGGAAGTAGCCGTAGGTTTGAAACCTGTAGAGAAACCATGAACCAATCTCAGAAGAAAAAATCCCGATAAACTGCTCAAAATAGGGTAGAGGAAACCACAGATCACACACACAATGGAGCCTATTGCCATAACAGGTACACGTCCCCATTGATCGGTTAATTTTCCGCTAAAAGGTCGAGATATTCCTGCAGTCAACGTGAATAAGGAAATAATTAATCCTTTATGTTCCGCACCACCTAAGGAAGATAGGTAGTTTGGTAATTCGGGAATAATCATATTAAAACTTGCTGAAAAAAGCAAAGTACTTGCGCACAATAAAAAGAAAGGGAGTGTATAGATTGATCGGTTTTGTTCGGAATCCATAGAAAGAGTGAGGAATGCTATTTTAATTTTTGTCTACTCAATTCAGAGCAAAATATAGTGGTAGCTACGGCTACATTTAAAGATTCAGCTTCGCCGATACGCGGAATCGTTACTGTTTTGTCGATTTTCGGAATCAAGCTAGGACGAATACCATTGCCCTCATTTCCCATTATTATTAGTCCTTCTGAACCAAAAGCAGTTTCGTAAATGGATTGTCCCTTAAGCAAGGCACCAAAGGTTGGTAAGGTAGTCTCTTCAATAAATTTTTCCAAATCCACATAATAAATCTGTACGCGAGATAAAGACCCCATAGTAGCCTGTACTACTTTAGGATTAAAAGCATCTACTGTTCCAATAGAACAAATAATATTTTTGATTCCAAACCATTCAGCGGTACGAATAATTGTTCCCAAGTTACCTGGATCTTGTACATCATCTAAGACGATGTGGTGCTTGCCTCGTAGTTGGGCGATGTCTAACTTATTGTTTTGCGGTAATTCTACTAATGCTAAAGCACCTTGTGGATTTTTTAAGCTCGATATTTTTTGAAATTCTCCTTCTGTTACCTCTTCTAATTTTATATTATGCGGTATTTTCTCCAACTTTGTCTGGGCTTGTGGGGTAGCATATATTTTTTGTACCTTGTATGAAGAATTGACAAACTCTAATACAGATTTAATTCCCTCTACGACAAAAATTTGATGTTGTAATCTGAACTTTTTGTTTTGTAAGGATGTGATTAAACTTATTTGAGCTTTTGATAACATTGGATTAATGAATATAAAGAGTAGATTATTTTTTATTGCAAGTATAACATTTTTACTTCTAATTTTTGAATCTTGCCGCTCGGCAAAATATCTGGAAGAAGATCAAGCTCTAGTTACAAAAGTTCATTTAGAAGGCTTTCCATCAAATCTAAAAGAACAAGCTTATCAATATATTTCCAACGAGATACGCCCCAATTCTGCATTAAATCTTACCATTTATAATATTTTCAATACCAAAAATGGTAAATATAAGACCGAAAAAATTCGTTCTGTGGGTGAAGCTCCGAGGGTGCTGGATAGCTCTTTGGTTGAACTATCCGCTTTGCAGATACAGCGTTTTTTACAAACGAAGGGTTATTTCAGAGCCAAGGTAAATCCACAAATATTCATCAATAACAAAAGATCGCGAATTAATTTTGAAGCCTATGCGGATTCCTTGTTTCATATTGGAAATGTCAAAACAAAGTTTGATACCTCGTTCGTAGAAGAAGTATATCAACAAAACGTAGTGGAAGATTCGAAGTTGAGATCTGGCCAACCTTATGATGTGAAAGTTTTCGCTGAATTGCGAGAGTCCATGTATGATGCGATGCGCAATGAGGGATATTATGATTATCTACGTCAATATATGCGTATTGCGGTGGACACGAATAGAAAGGTTCAAACAGCGGATATTGAGATTCAAGTTAATTTGCCGGATTCGGAAAGGCTTCAAGCCTATGACATTAACGATGTTTCGCTAAAAATAAATCATTATAGCGGTAATAATGCGGCGAATCTATCTGTCATAACGGATACATCGAAAGGAATAGAATTTATAGATCAGAATGCTAAGTACAAATTACGGCCTATTTCTCGCTATATGTTTCTACGAAAAGGAGATAGATATAGTTTAGAGAATGAAAATTTGTCCTACGACAGATTGTATGAAATGAATGGGTTCCGAAGTGTAAAAATCAATTACGAAAAGGAAAATGATAGTTTACTGAATGTCAATTATGAATTAACTCCTCGTTCGTTGATGTCTAACCAAATCGAAGGCGAATATACTTTTAGCTCAGGTATGAGTGGTTTCAATATTGGTAATACATTTTCCCACCGTAATATTTTTGGTGGTTCTGAATTGCTCGAATTGAAACTTAAATACGGTGTGCTTTTTGATCCTCGTCTAACTGGAAGTTTGTCTGATAAGATATTTAATAATGATTTTCAAGCTGGGGTCAATTTGATTATTCCGCGACTTATTCTTCCTTTCGGATGGAATGTGGAAGGAAAGTATGGATTACCACGCACGACTTTTTCCTCTAATGTGCAAATTTTCAACCAAGACCGTACCTATTCCAATACGTATTTTATTAATACCCTGAATTATTCCTGGTGGCAGACACCCAATCTTCAACACAGTTATACCCCAATTGTAGTTGAATACAGGGATGGACGTTTTGATGAAAGCTTCAGACGCCAATTGGAAGAAGAGGGGTATCAACTATATATAGCTTCCAATGACAGGCAGTACTTTGGTTTAGGCGCACAATATGCGTTAACCTATAACGCGAAGAAATTGCAATCACTTGATAACTTTCAGTTTTTTAGAGGAGCTATAGATTTGAGCGGAAACTCGTTGGGACTGTTAAGTAATATTTTCAACTTCCAAAAAAATGCAGACGGCACAAAAACACTTTTTGGCGTGACGTACTTACAGTATATTAAAGGGGAAATCGATTATAGATTGTATAAACATTTAGGCGGAAACCAACAGTTTATCTTTAGGTTTAATGGTGGAGCAATTGTCCCTTATGGCAATAATTCTAGTTTATTGATTTTCGAAAAAAGTTTTTATGCAGGAGGTATGAATGGTATTCGCGCTTGGCAAGCTCGTACATTAGGGCCAGGTAACTACAATCGTAGTTCTATTCGAGAAGAACTTAGAGTAAATTTGAGAAATCTGGATCAGTTGGGAGAGATGAAATTGGAAACGAACTTAGAGTATCGATTCCGAATTCTGAATAGATTTTTCGGAGCGAAGCTCAATGGGGCTACATTCTTGGATATGGGGAATGTGTGGTTGTTGCGTGAAAATCAGTTGAATGAAGGTGGGGTTTTCAAGTTCAATAAATTCTTTTCTCAAGTTGCCGTAGGAACAGGCTTTGGGTTACGTTTTGATCTGGATTATTTCACGATTCGTTTGGATACAGGATTGAAAATAAAAGATCCGCAATTTGTCGGTAAGGACCAATGGGTCATTAGACATTTGTTCACTTCATCCGACTTTAAAGATCGCTATTACGAATCTCATAAACCAGATCGCTATGGCTTATTTCAATACAACTTTGGGGTAGGATTACCTTTTTAAAACAAATTTTTCAATACATGAAAGGCGCTTTCCAATATTTGTGAAATGGAAAGTCCTTTGCTAAATGAAAAATATCCATAAACAACCGCTAATATGATAAACGTACTAAATAAACGTTTTGCTGTATAAGCAATCAACAAAATTATTGCGGGTATAATCAACAGCAACAGACCATTGATTTTAACAGGTGTGATCTTGTTTTCCTTTTTATACAGGAAATAAAGTTTACTTGTTGTTTTCTCCTGGTTTTTGTGTTTAAATAGTGCAAATGTAGAACTTTCAATTGGGTGCGAAGGAACGGCAACACCATTATTGAAAGCTAATGACTGTTCAAAACCGTTAATAGTGAATTTGAAAGTCCCATGAATATAATCTTGTGCTACCTCCGAAGAATCCACAGCGATGATAGCTACTTTTCCATTCGAAGTGAGATTTTCTTTAATAATAAAATTGTCAATATGCTGGTAAGTCGATTGTCCTTGGCTGACAATCGAAATCAACAAAAGTACAGATGTGATTAAAAATTTTCTCATATGAATAATTCATCGCAATATTACTAAATTATTCAGGGATAAAGAGCAATATTCCATGTTTTTAATGGACAAAATATTTTTGAAATGTAGATATACTTTGTACATTTGCAATAGTTAAAAAAGAGCATATTATTATGGAAAATACAGCAGCACAAAGACAACCGAAAAAAACTGATAACAATGCTAATCAAACGCATTACTATGTGACATTGACTATTGCTATAATCATTGGTTTATTTGGTGTGTTTGTAAGATTCGTGCCAGATGAAGTGACCGCGTTGAATCAATATACATTTTTATTTTCTACTCTAGCTAACATTGCAATCGTGATTGCTTCTTTTGTAGCCTTCAAAGTAGTTTTCAAAATTTTAGGTTTCGGAAATAAATAAGATAGCATACGCTAAATCTTTTCAAAAAGATACTATATGTGAAAGCAGCGAACAACATTCGCTGCTTTTATTTTTTACAATAATATTATCTTAAATATCTTAATAAGTTCTTAAATTTAAACTTAACGGTTTATTAACCATTTGTTCGCAACTAATTCGTTGCTTTGGATTGTACACACATATTCTTATAACTTATAAATCAAACTATTGAGATTTGCAGCAATTGACATCGGTTCCAATGCAGTACGTTTACTTATTGCAGATATCTTAAGGAAAGATAGCCGAGTTTATTATACAAAGAACACCCTTTTGCGAGTTCCTCTACGTTTGGGGGATGATGCTTTTGTAGAGAAGAAGATATCTCCACCCAAATTTGAAGATATGGTCAAGACCATGCGTGCATTCAAAGATTTGTTGGATGTATATAAGGTAAGTGATTATATCGCTTGCGCGACATCTGCCATGCGTGATTCCGAAAACGGTTCTCAAGTCGTAGCTGCTTGTAAAGAAGTGGGAATTGATATCCGTATAATCGATGGAGGTGTAGAAGCTAAAATCATTTATAGCGCTTATTTGAGTGGGATAATGGATAAGAATAAAGTCTATCTGTATATCGATGTAGGCGGAGGTAGTACAGAGGTCTCTTTATTTGCCAATGGTGAATTAAAAGGTTCTCGTTCATTTAATTTAGGTACTATTCGTGTTTTGGATAATCAAGATACACCCGAGACTTGGCAAGAGTTGCGAATTTGGGTCAAAGAGATAACGAAAGGGTATAAGGAAATCTACGGAATCGGTACTGGAGGAAACATCAATAAACTTTCGCGAATAGCCAACAAAGGGGAAGACAAGCCGTTTAGCTATGCCAAATTAAAGGCGATATATGATCATTTAAATTCGTTTTCACTAAAAGATCGTATCCATGATTTAGGACTCCGTTCTGATCGTGCCGATGTAATTATTCCAGCTGCTGAAATATTCTTAACGATTATGAAGGCGGGACATTTAAAGAATGTTGTGGCTCCACGTGTGGGTTTGGTGGATGGTATTATTCAGCAATTGATTCAAAAGAATTATGCAAAAATATTATCCGATTAACTCTTGCAAGTATTGAAAAAAGATATATTTTTGTGCCTATAAACACCTAGGTGGCGAAATTGGTAGACGCACCATCTTGAGGGGGTGGCGCTCGCAAGGGCGTGGCAGTTCGAATCTGCTCCTAGGTACAAAAAAGAAAGAGGAAAGTGTAAACTTTCCTCTTCTCATTTATTACAACCTATTTGCTCTAACAGTGATTTCGGCGATGTCCAATACCTGTATTTCCTGTTCTTTCTCCTTGACTTTTACTCCATCACGAAGCATAGTCATACAAAATGGACAAGCCGCTGCCACGATATTTGCTTTACTTTCAATGACGTCTTCCACACGTTCGACGTTGATATCTTTTTTACCTGGTTCAGGCTCTTTGAACATTTGAGCACCACCTGCGCCACAGCAAAGACCATTGTTTCGGCATCTTTTTAATTCCACTAAATCTGCGTCCAATGTTTCCAGCACTTTTCGAGGAGCTTCATACACTTCATTTGCACGACCTAAATAACAAGGATCATGATATGTGATTCTTTTTCCTTTGAATTCATTGCTATCATTAGGTTTTAATTTACCTTCATCAATTAAGGACTGGATTAATTGCGTATGATGTATGACTTCATAATGCCCCCCTAAAGCAGGGTATTCATTCTTGATAGTATTAAAACAATGCGGACAAGCTGTAACTATCTTTTTTATCTCATAGCCATCCAATACCTGAATATTCATCATGGCTTGCATTTGAAAGACAAATTCGTTACCTGCTCGTTTGGCAGGATCTCCAGTACAACTTTCTTCTGTGCCCAGTATAGCAAACTTAATACCTACGTGCTGTAATATTTTACAGATGTCACGCGTGATGCGTTGAGCTCGCTCATCGAATGAACCAGCACAGCCCACCCAAAATAATAAATCTGGCGCTTCTCCTTGCGCTAACAATTCAGCTACAGTAGGGATATGTATACGATTTTCCATAGAATTTGCAGTTTAATTTTGTACCCAATTAGCGCGATCTGCCTGTGCATATTTCCAAGGCGCGCCATTGTTTTCTAGATTTCCCAACATATTATTGATGCTGGAAGGAGCTTGTGATTCTTCCATAATGGCGTATTGACGTAAACCCATAATAATTTCCAATGGATTTATGTTCACAGGACATTGTTCTACACAAGCATTACAGCTTGTACATGCCCAAATTTCTTCTCTACTGATGTAGGAATCCAATAAGGATTTACCATCATCTACAAAAGATTTATTTTTATCTATATTCTTGCCCACTTCTTCAATACGATCTCTAGTGTCCATCATGATCTTACGTGGAGATAATAACTTTCCAGTGATATTTGCGGGACAAGATGCGGTACAACGACCACATTCTGTACAGGTGTAAGCATCCAACAAATTTTTCCAAGTCAAATCGTGAACATCCTTCACTCCAAAACGGCTTACTTCTCCAGATGGAGGAGGTAATGAAGGATCCAGCATGGCTTTTACTTCAGCAGTAACGCTCTCCATATTATTGAATTTGCCCTTTGGTTCCAAATTTGAAAAGTAGGTATTTGGAAAAGCTAGAATAATGTGCAAATGCTTTGAAATAGGTAAATAGTTCAAAAATGCCATAACACCTATGATATGGAACCACCAAGCAAAACGCTCTATAAAAACCAAGCTGCTAACTGTTTCTGGCAAAATTCCTACTATATATTGGCTGATAGGAAAGGAGCCCGCAGTGCTATAGTGATCGGTACCTAGTTGTTGTAATTTGTAATCAGCAGCATTCATTAATAAGAAAGCTGTCATCAATAGGATTTCTGTGATCAGAATGTAATTGGCATCTGATTTTGGCCAATTATTTAATTCGGGCTGATTTAGACGTTTTAATTTTAATACATTTCTGCGAATTAAAAATACCACACAGGATACGAATACTGTAAATGCAAGTACTTCAAATGAAGCGATCAAAAAGTCATAAAAGCCGCCTAGGAAAGATAATACACGATGCGTGCCCACAAGACCATCGATTAAGATTTCTAACATTTCAATGTTGATGATGCAAAATCCTACATACACAAATAAGTGTAAAATTGCAGGTATAGGTCTTTTGAACATTTTCTTTTGTCCTAAAGCAACGTGAAGCATAGTCTTCAGTCGCTCAGAAGGATTGTCAAATCTATTTACCGATTTCCCCAATCGAATATTACGATAGATCTTGCTTGCGTTTTTATAAAAAAACAAGACAGCAGCAATAAATACGATAGCAAATAGTAGTTGGCTTATCATAATGTTTATTCAGGTTTATAAACAAATATAATAATCTAATTAATATTATGCATGCATAATATAATATTTAGAAGAATTAAAAATAAATAAACAAAAAAAGGTGACTTTCTACAAAGTCACCTTTTTCTACATATAAATCGTTATTCTTATTTAATACCCAATTTAGTTTTTACGTCAGCTGATACATCTTCGCCACCAGCATAGTAAACAGCAGCACCAGAACCAATATCAAAGATATAAGCATAACCTTTTTCTTTAGCTACTGAAGTAATCGCATTCATTACTTTTGTTTGAATAGGAGCCATTAATTCTTGTTGTTTTTTAGCAACTTCCTCTTGTGCTACTTTTTGAACCTCTTGCACACGTTGTTGCATTTGTTGGTATTCTTGACCAATTGTTTGCAATTTAGTTTGTGTTTCCGCTTTATTAGCTTCGCTTTGGTTCAACATCAAATCGTTAGCTTCTTTTTCTTTCTTTTGAAGCTCCGTGATCATGCCTTCGATTTCCTTTTGCTTTGTTTCACTTAAAGTTTTAAGTGTAGCTGTTGCAGTTTTAAACTCTGCAGTTTGTTGAAATATTTCGTCAGCGTTGATATGTCCAATTTTTTGTTGTGCATTTGCAACAGAAGTAGCTGCAAACATACCTACTAATAATACTGCTCCTTTTAATAAATTTTTCATTCTTTTCATTTTAATCTCAATAATTACAAAAGTAATTTTTCTATACTATATTTTATATGTTAATAAATCAGTTTTATTCGACTATTAATTTCCTTGTAGCAATGAAGGATTAGGTTTGTAACCTAATTTAGTGATGACATCATTGCTCTTATCTAAAGCAGGGTTAACGTATAGGAATGTTAATTGACTTCCCTTATCTACGATAAAATCAAAACCTTGAGCTTTAGCATAATCTTGTACAGCTTTTGATACTTTATCCTGTACCGGCTGGAATAATCTAGCTCTTTCTTTTTCTAACTCACCACCGTAGCTGAATTTTTGACGTTGCAAATCTTTTACTTGTTTTTCTTTATTTACGATTTCATCTTCTCTACGTCTACGCATGTCTTCACTTAATAGTGCGTGATCATTTTGATAAGCTTTATACAATTTTTCGATTTCTGCATATTGATTATCAATTTCGTCTTGCCACTTTTTAGTTAAGTCGTCTATTTGTTTTTGGGCTGAAGTATACTCAGGTACATGTCTCAGGATATATTCAGAATCAACATAAGCCATGCGTTGCGCAAACGTAGCACTGATGCTTAATGTTAAGAATGTTAAAATTGCAAAAATCTTTTTCATATACTACAAATTACTTTTTTACTATAAGACAACAATTATACTAAAAAGTTTAATCTATTAAAAACCTCCCATATTTTGGATAATACTGAACGTAAAGCTTTGTTTCCAAGAGTCTGTACGCATACCAGGAATAGGGTCAAAGGCGTGTCCATAGTCAATACCCAACATACCAAAGATAGGTAAGAAGATACGTGCACCAACACCTGCCGAACGACGCATTTTGAATGGGTTCACTTCGGAGAATTTATTCCAAGTATTACCTGCTTCAGCAAATGCTAATGCAAATACTGTTGCTTGATCATTTAATAAAATCGGGTGACGCAATTCTAATTGATATTTCGCGTAAATAGGACTACCTGAGTTGATCGCAATATTTTGGTAACCATTACCTGTAGATGCAGGAATAATTGTACCATTTGCATAGCCTCTCATTGCAATGATTTCAGAACCTTGTAAGAAGTCAAAACCTTGCATACCGTCACCACCTAATTTGAAACGTTCGAATGTTGATGTTTCTGTTCTGTTAGTATAATTACCTAAATATCCGAATTGAGCTTGAGATTTTAAGATCAACTTACCAGCAATCTTTGTATACCATTGTGAATCAAATTTCCATTTGTGGTATTCTGTCCATTTGTAACGCACAGGATCTGGATCGGTTTTGTAATTGATATCATTCCATGATGAATATGGAGGCGTCAATGATACAGAGAATCGAATATTCGAACCCGAAGTAGGGTAGATAGGCGCATCTATAGAGTTACGGCTTATCTCTTGTGTAAAGTTGATGTTATAAGCAGTACCGTCAGAGAACAAGAAGTAGTTTCCGTAGTTCTGTAATTTATAACGTTGGAAAGACAATGAACTATTAATTTGGAAATAGTTGTCTGGCCATTGTAGACGTTTTCCCAATGAAGCAGTCACACCCGACATCCAAATACGTTGTAATTCTCTATCCGCAACCATTTGCTCTCCCGTATAGTAGTTGAAACCACCATAAGAAGAGTTCGAAGTATACGCACTCAAACCAAAGTAAATTGGTTTTTTACCACCTAACCAAGGTTCTGAGAATGAGAAACTATAGGATTGGTAACGTTTACCTGATGTTTGTCCACGAATACTCAACTTTTGTCCATCTCCACGAGGAAGTGGCTTCCAAGCTTCTTTTTTAAAGAAATTACTTGTAGAGAAGTTGTTAAATGTCAAACCTAATGTACCGATAATCTGTCCAGCACCGTAACCGCCCGATAGTTCTACTTGATCCGAAGGTTTTTCCACTACGTTGAATACCACATCAGTAGTACCTTCATCGTGGTTCATCGTAGAAGAAGGGATATCTGGAGTGATTTTTTGTTCGTCAAACATACCCAATTGAGAAATCTCACGAATACTACGCATGATCAATTCTCTAGAATACTTTTGACCAGGTTTTGTATAAATAGAACGCAACACTACACGGTCGTTTGTTACGTCGTTACCTTTTACGATGACATTGTTAATCGTGTATTGTTTACCTTCTGAAATTTGAATTTCAAGGTCAATAGTATCGTTATATATTCTTTTGATAATTGGATTAACATTGAATGTTAAATAACCATCATTTTGGTAAATAGCACTGATATCGTCACTATTACGTGTAGGCCCCATCAATTTACTTGTCAATTTCTCTTCAGAATAGATATTTCCTTTTTCTATACCTAAGATGATATTCAAAACAGAGTCTGTAAATTTCGTATTACCCGTCCAATCAATGTTACCTACATAATAACGAGGACCTTCGTACACTTCAATATCGATAGCAACTTCATTATTATCAAAACGGTATACCGAATCACGTATAATCTGTGCATCACGGTAACCCTTATCTTGCAGTTTAGCGACTAATTTTTCTTTTGCTTCTTTGTATTTATCATCTTTGAATTTGCCAGGGCCAAAGATTCTGTACCATTTACGAGGTCTTACACCTTTAAGGTATTTAGTAAGTTCACTGTTGCTGAATGTTTCATTTCCTGAGAAGTGAACACTATTAACTTTGATTTTTTTGTTTTTATCTACATCTACAACAACAATTTCGTTATTCGATTGAGCAGAATCTTTCAATGTCTGGATTTTAATATCCGGATACAAGAATGATTTTTCGCGTAAGAATTTGGTAATGGTATTTTTTGTAGATTGAAGCAAGTTGTCATTTACAATACGACCTGCATTTGCATTTAATCTTTTGTTGATTTCTTCGGTTTGTGATTTGCTAAGACCATTGATGTCAATGCGTGTCAAACGAGGTCTTTCTTGTACACGAATTTCGAAAAATATATTTTCTCCATCGATACGTGTCGCCCAAAGCTGCACATCTTCAAATAAGTTTTGAGCCATCAAATCTTTGATCACATTGGAAGTAGATTCACTGGGTACTTCGATATATTGTCCTACAGACAATTTGGAAATTGTAATCAAAACATCCGTATCCAGGTATTGAGCTCCTTTTACGGTCACTCCGGCAATGACATACTCTTTTGGTTGTAAGTAGCTAAATTCATCGGGATCCGAAAGATTGATAGGACCTTGAACTTGAGCAAAAGTATTGGACCAAGTGAATAATATAAATGCTAATGTCAGAATGTATAGTTGCTTCATTTATTTCTAATTATGGATGCTAAAGTACATCAAACTCTTGTTAATTTTTGTTAAAAGATAAATTATTGAAAACGGCGTTTAAATAGTCATTAAAGCTGTTCGCTGGTCTTTCCAAACCTTCTTTCGCGGTTTTGAAAATCGAGAATTGCACCAAATAAATCCTCTCTTGTGAAATCAGGCCATAGTTTTGGAGAGAACCACAATTCAGTGTAAGCCAATTGCCAAAGTAAAAAATTACTTATTCTTTGTTCTCCACTGGTACGAATCATCAAATCAGGATCAGGTGTTCCAGCAGTTTGAAGATTTTCAGAAAAAAGATTGTCATTGATGTCCTCAACCTTGATTTCGCCTTGAGCAACTTTTTGTGCTATATTCTTGGTAGTTTCGATTATTTCATCACGTGAGCCATAACTCAATGCTAATGTCAATACACAGGTGGTATTATTTTTTGTAAGTTCGATGGTGTCTGCCAATGTCTTTTGACAGTTTGAAGGTAGATTGGTAATGGAACCTATAGCTTTTACACGTACGCCATTTTCTTGGAAAGTAGGAAGCTCTTTATTCAACGAATTGATTAATAATTCCATTAAAGCTTGTACTTCCATTTTTGGTCGACTCCAATTTTCGGAAGAAAAAGCATATAAGGTAAGGTGTTTTACACCAACTTCAATCGCGCCTTCTAATACTTCGCGTACAGCAGTCACCCCATTTTTGTGTCCAAAAACTCTCAACTTACCCAATCCTTTCGCCCATCTGCCATTACCATCCATGATGATAGCAATATGTTGAGGTAGTTTTGATCTATCTATCTTATTCTTCAAGCTCATTCTCTTATCTTTTTATCCAGCAGTAGCAATTACGGTCAAATATAGTATACGTTAATGTAATTCCTGCTGTCATATACCCATCTTTACTTTTTCCATCGCCACGTGCCGTGCCACCATTCGCGTTCAAATTTTCAGAAGGATCAGCCAAATATCTCCAATCATTGGTGTCAAAAGGACGAGGATTGGCACCGCCTACCGTGATATTTGGAAAACTGATATCAGTCGGTAAACTGGTAGCGTAGTCGCGGTTCACATTATCCAAATAATCCGTAAAAGCCACTCGATAGTTTGCTTCGATACCAATTGCCCAAGCACTATTTAATTTATACTTGATACCTACAGCCAAAGGTATTGCAATATTCCAATTAGGATATACCTGAGCATTAGATTGCTCGTCGTACTCTAACTTTAACGGTCTTAGCAAGACTTTATTTTGGTCGTAATAAATATATGGGTCATGTTTAATTGCTGCGACACCAACCGAAACATAAGGTGTCAATTTTGATTTATGTCTGCTATCAAAGTAGGTCCAGAAATTAAAATCCAATCCCAATGCTACTTCTGTAATTTGATTTCTAAATTTTAAATTACGGATTTGCTGATGGTCATTTTCAAAATCCTGATCATTTCCTGAGATAAGTAAGTGGTTAGCACTTAATTTTAAACCCCATGTAGGATCAAGATTGTATTTAACAAAAAGACCTCCTCCATAATTTTTAAAATAGAATGGATTAGAAGTATTGATGTCACCCATGTAGCCTGTTGCCGCACCATTAGCACCAATTTCGTACCGTTGCGCATAGATTTCTAGCGACAACAACGATAAGAGGGTTAATATGGTTAAGCGTAAAAAACTCAAAGTCGTTTATTTTGGTTGTAAAGATAAAATTTTTGGAATAATTGTAATGATTTAAAGTAGGAAAACTCTATTAATAGTTTCTTACATCGATTCCCCAAAGCAACTTCTCTCGTAAAGTTCCAAAATAACTGTCATTCTGCAGTCTAATCAAATTTATCTCAAATGGTGCTTTACGAATAGTAATCTCAATATCTGTGGATAGTGTTTCACTTTTTGAGTCACAACTTAAAATATATTTGTCCGTTCTGCTTTCAATTTTTAGCTTGAGCGTCATGTCAGCTGAAACCACGATAGGGCGTACATTTAAATTATGTGGTGAAATAGGGGTAATCACAAAATTACCACTTCCGGGCATAATAATTGGACCTCCACAACTCAAGGAATAGGCGGTGGAACCTGTTGGTGTTGCAATGATCAATCCATCTGCCCAATAAGAATTTAACAATTCATCATTAAGCAAAGCATTTACGGTAATCATTGAGGAAGAATCAAATCTGAAAACAGTAATATCATTCAGGGCAAAGTTATCCTGACCAAATAATTCTTTTTGATCACTTTCCACACTCAGAAGTGTTCTTTTTTGAATCGTATATTGATTTTCTAAAATTTTGCTTAAAGCAGATTCGATATTTTCTTTCGGAATATTAGCCAAAAAGCCCAAACGTCCCAAATTGATACCTGCTATCGGAATGCCAGAATCTCGAATGACCGAAACAGCCGCCAACATGGTGCCATCGCCTCCAAGACTCAACAGAAAGTCAATGTCTTTTGGAAGATCAAGATGTGTATCAAAAGTCGTAAGATTCAACGGACATTTGCTAGTATTTAATAGGAAATCATAAAATTCACGATAAATGACGACTTCAATTTTTTTACTTTCCAAATAATTGAATAGTGTCTCAATGAATGGAGTGATAGATGTATTAAATACTCTTCCAAATATGGCAATCTTTTGATGTTGCATTTTTGCAGATTTGATATTCCTTACAAAGGTGCGAAGAATTGCTTATAAATCTAAATAATTCATCAAAAGGTCGTATCTGTCTTGTATATCAGACTGTGCACCACCATCTCTAAACGTAGCTTTGACGACATAATCATTTCGCCATAACGATGCTATAACTGAAGAAATATTTGTTTTATTTACTTTGATGGTCATTTCCAATTTTGAACTATCTGGAATTTGATGAACCGCCGTGCTCAGAATGGAAGTATTTTCGGCTTCTATGATACGTGCTACATGTGAGAGCGCATTATCGCGCATACCTAATTCCAGTACAATAATGGCGCCTTCGTCATTACCCAGGGTACTATTCAAGGCAGTTAACAATCCTTGCTTGGTCAGCACACCCTGGTACTCATGGTTTTTATTCAAAATAGGAATAAAGCAATAGTCAAATGCGACCATACTTTGCAACGCGTCATAGATGTGTTGGTAGTCAAAAAGGTAAACTGATTTGAAAAGAATCTTTATAGTTTCAAGAGAAGCGTACGGATCAATTTGATCTAATAAGACATCTTCGGTGATGATACCATAAAAAATTTGATCTTCGACAACCGCCAATTGTTTCAGGTGATTGTCCATCATTTTGTTTAAGGCAAAGTCAATGCTGTCAGAAAGTAAAACTTCGTGGTAATCAGTAGATATGTGTTGTCCTATGAACATGACTATGCTTTATTAAGTTAAACTTTAATTATTGCAAATCGTTTAATAAATATTGAAAAAAAATGGAGCAAAAGCAAAATTAACGGAATAAATATTGTAATTTATATCCATATTCGAGCATTATTTTTTATTTTTACGCGTCCTGATTTGTAGAGAAAACCGTGACAGATCGTATCATATGGCTGAAGATAAGAAGAAGTTTATACAGATAAGAGAAGTAATACGTAAGAAAAGCCCAGGTTTGGCCAAATGGATTCCAAGTCCTTTAGTAAGCTATCTTGAAAGAACTATACATGAAGATGATATCAATGACATCATGTACCGTTTTAGAGATCTGAAAGGGTTAGATTTCGTAGATGCTCTGATCAATGATTTAGGAGTTGATGTGGTATTGGAAGGGGAGGAAAACATTCCGAAAGACGACAGTGTTATTTTTGCTTCAAATCATCCGCTTGGTGGATTAGATGGTATTGCATTTATGCAAGCAATAGGACGTGTACGTAAGGATGTGAAATTTTTAGTCAACGATATACTCATGAATGTGGTTAATTTAGAACCGTTGTTTGTGGGAGTTAATAAGATCGGGGGACAAAATAAAAGTGCAGTATCGGCGATTGAAGAAGCTTATGCTGCTGATCATGCTTTGTTAGTATTTCCTGCAGGACTAGTTTCCCGCAAGATCAAAGGACAAATAGTAGATTTGGAATGGAAAAAAAGTTTTATTTCCAAGTCCAAAAAATATAAAAAGGATATTATTCCAGTATATATTGAAGGAAGAAATTCCAATTTTTTTTACAACCTTTCTAATTGGAGAAATAGATTAGGCGTAAAATTTAATTTAGAAATGTTGTATTTAGTGGATGAGTTTTTTGCGCAACGCAATCAGCGTGTCACCATTCGTGTAGGGGAGCGTATTCCTTATACAACATTTGATAATTCAAGGAATGAAAAACAGTGGGCTGCAGAAGTGAAGCAGTTGGTATACGATTTGAAGACGCAGAAATAATTATATGGAAGAAATTATTGCTCCAGTTGAGAGAGAATTGATTAAGGCAGAGTTGACGAGAGAAGCTTTTTTACGTTACACTAATAACGGCAACAACGAAGTGTATTTGGTTAACTACCATACAGCGCCCAATATTATGCGTGAGATAGGTCGTTTGCGAGAGGTAACTTTTAGAGCAGCGGGAGGAGGCACAGGTCAAGCATTGGATATTGATGAAAACGATACATGTACGCATAATTATGATCAATTAATAGCATGGAATCCAGATGATGAAGAGATTATTGCGGGATATAGAACTATTCGTTGTGATCAATCTGTAGATGAGAATGGAGATATTCATTTGTCCACCTCGCATTATTTTCAGTTTTCAGAAGAATTTAATAAAGAGTATTTACCTTATACGATTGAATTAGGTCGTTCATGGGTGCAACCCAAGTATCAGCCTTCTATAGATAACCGCAAAGGTTTATTTTCATTGGATAATCTTTGGGATGGATTAGGAGCATTAGTAGTAATCAATCCTGATATTAAATATCTTTTTGGAAAGGTGACCATGTATCCACACTTTAATGCTGAAGCTCGTGACTTGCTGATGTATTTTATGGAAACATATTTCCCAGATCGTAAAAATTTGGTGAAACCATTACCACATCTTAACTTAGGCTATAAGACAGATATTTCTAAATATATCGGCTTATTCGATGGGTTGAATTATAAAGATGGTTATAAGGTCCTAAATAAACATATTCGTGAGTTAGGCGAAAATATTCCTCCTTTGATCAATACGTATATGAATCTTTCGCCAACTATGATGACCTTCGGTACGGCTTTGAATGATGAATTTGGTGAAGTCGAAGAAACGGGTATATTAATTACTTTAGAAGATATTTATGTTCCGAAAAAAGAACGTCATATCAGTACATTTGAAAGAGACAAAGTATTTGTAGAGAAATAAGACTGCAAGAATTTTATAAAGAATAGAGCCTTTTATCGATGAGATAAAAGGTTTTTTATTAAGAAAGTCACAACGACTCTCTTTATTCAACCTTTGAAATATCCAATAAAGATTTCGGTAAGTTATCGATTAATAAAGATGGGGAGACCACTTCGTAGTGCTGGGCTAATTTATCTCCTGTATAGCCATGTATAAAACAGCCTAAAATTGCAGCCTCTTGTGGATTTAAACCTCTTGCCAACAAAGCTGCTATACATCCCGTGAGTGCATCACCCATTCCGCCTTGAGCCATTGCAGGATTGCCAGTGGAGTTTATGAATACTTTGCCATTAGGTGTGCATATATAGGTGTATTGATTTTTTAAGACGATGATTATCTTTAATTTTTCTGCAGACTTTTTGGCTGTTTGTAAACGTTCATACCATGATTCGTGCTGGCCGAATAATCGGTCAAATTCATTTACATGTGGGGTTATTATTAAGGATTCATGAGGATTCTTTGGAAAATCTTCCAACTGCAAAACATTCAATGCATCAGCGTCTAAGACTAATGGGGTGTTTTGCCTTAAAAAATAATGTACTAGTTCTTTTGCTTTTTCATCCGTGCCTAAGCCTGGACCGATAGCAATAGAAGAGAATTTTTCAAGGTTTATATCTTTGAATTGATTAATGTTCTTCGTCATCAGTTCAGGAGCTAAAACATTCACGAAAGGGAAAAAATCAGAATTCGTCAATAATGTTATGAGCCCAGCTCCTGTTTTTAAGACTGCTTTCGCGCATAATAAACTTGCTCCACGCATGTGTGGACTTCCCGCACAGACCAATACATGTCCGTAGGTGCCTTTATGTGTGAACTTCTTTCGTCTAGGCAACAATGATTTTGCGGCTTCTTTATCTACCCATAAATATTCCGAAGTAATAGATTGTATATATTCTTGTGATAAACCAATATCTACAACTTCAAAATCTTCAGTAACCATTTGAGATTCGGGAAGAGTAAAGAAGAACTTTGGTCTTTGAAAGGAAATGGTTAACTGTGCTCGAATTCCATTGTAGGAATTGTAATTGAAGGAATCAACATTGCAACCTGATGGTACATCTACGGAAACAATAAAATTACTGTTTGTATTGATGTGTTTAAAAATAGACGTAAAAAATAAATCCAGTTCTCTATTAAATCCTGATCCTAAAATTGCATCTATGGCTACATCAAACGTTGGAGGTAAATCATTTAGTGCAGTACAATGTAATATAGGAACTTCTGTTTGTTTAAGTCGCTCGTAGTTGATTACAAAGTCATTAGATTCGGAATTGAATTTTTCTAATATATAGACTTTAATATTTTTAAAACCTGTTTGATGCAAAAGTCTTGCAATTGCTAAGCCATCTCCACCATTATTTCCTTTACCAACAATAATGTACACTTCTCGTTCCGGATTGCAATAGCTTATGAAAGCTTTTACAAAAGCTATGGCTGCTTTTTCCATTAAGTCGACAGATGGAATTTTTAAGTTTTCGCAAGTGTAGGCATCTGCCATTCGCATCTGTTGATTA
Organism: Sphingobacterium litopenaei; assembly: GCF_014692495.1. Taxonomy (GTDB): domain Bacteria; phylum Bacteroidota; class Bacteroidia; order Sphingobacteriales; family Sphingobacteriaceae; genus Sphingobacterium; species Sphingobacterium litopenaei. Next base: position 81,959 of record NZ_JACOIJ010000001.1, read on the forward strand.
GTAATAAGATTGAGCATATTTTTTATATGCAATTTAATAAAATTGTGAGTAAAATAATATAGCCTTTTATCGATGAGATAAAAGGCTATATTATTAAAGGATATTATTATTTAAATATTATTAAAAAGGAGCGTCGTCAGGCATATCGTTCATACGAGAAGGCATGGTGATACCACCGCCACCCATGAAATCATCAAATGAGGATGAAGGCGACATCGCTGAACCACTAAAAGGAGAATCATTACTTCCGAATGAATCACCTCCACCCATTCCACCAAAGTCTTCATCCAAATCCGTAAATTTCACATATTTACCTACGAATTTCAACGGAACAATACCTGTTTCACCATTACGGTGTTTCGCAATGATAACTTCACCTACACCTGCAGTCGAACGACCTTCTTCGTCTTCTGTCAAACCATAATATTCTGGACGGTATAAGAATAATACCATATCGGCATCCTGCTCGATAGAACCAGATTCACGTAAATCGGATAACATTGGACGTTTACTATTTCCAGGACGTGACTCTACGGCACGGCTCAATTGGGACAAGGCTAATACAGGTACGTTCAATTCTTTCGCAACAGATTTCAATGCACGCGAAATACTACCGATTTCTTGCTCACGGTTACCGCCGCCTTTTCCTTCCGATTTACCATGCATTAACTGCAAGTAATCCACAATAACCATTTGAATATCGTGTTGCGCTTTTAGACGACGGCATTTTGCACGGAACTCAAATACGTTCAACGCAGGCGTGTCATCAATAATAATTGGAGCTTCTGTCAAGCGACCAATACGCGAGTGTAACTGTTGCCATTCGTGATCGGCAAGGTTACCCTTTTTTAATTTTTCTTGTTCGATTTCGGTTTCACCTGCAATAAGACGATTAACTAACTGAACCGATGACATCTCCAAAGAAAATACAACGACAGGTCTCTGGTGGTCTACTGCTGCATTACGCGCTACCGACAGTACAAAGGCCGTTTTACCCATCGCAGGACGAGCCGCGATAATAACTAAATCGGATGGTTGCCATCCAGAAGTCATTCTATCCAATGCGGTCAATCCAGAAGGAATCCCTGTAAGACCGTCCGTACGATCACGTAATAATTCAAGGTTGTTGATCGCTTCACGCATAATGTCATCCATTTTACGTGAGTCTCTTCTTAAGTTGTTTTGAGCAATATCAAATAGACTTTTCTCCGCTTGATCTAATAAATCAAAAATATCAGATGTCTCATCATAAGAGGAATTGATAATTTCTGTTGAAACTTTAATTAACTCACGTTGAATATATTTTTGCGAGATGATACGTGCGTGGTATTCAATATTAGCTGCAGAAACAACTCTATCTGTTAATTGCGTAATATAATAAGCGCCACCCACCATTTCCAATGCACCCATTTTGCGCAATTCGGCAGTGACCGTCAAAATATCTATAGGAGAAGTTTTTTGAAACAAAGAAAAAATTGCTTCAAAAATCTTTTGATGTGCTTCTTTATAAAATGAATCTGGCTTCAAAATATCAATGACTTCACTCAGTGCATTTTTCTCCAACATCAATGCGCCAAGTACTGCCTCTTCCAAGTCTACAGCTTGAGGAGGTAGCTTACCTAAACCACTAATCATGTTATTCAGACTAGTACGTTTTTTATTGACATTAGCTCTGTTAAAGTTTGTGTTTTGACCCGAAAATTCTTGCTCCATTATCCCGTTGATTATTTCTGTTTTTCAATAGATTCACTCTTGTGTTATACCAGTAAATCATCGTATAACAAAAGTAGTAAAAATACTTTCCATAGCGATTTTTAATTGTTCACATTCCTTTGTGAAGTAATTTTTGTAAATGCATTTTGTTCTATTTTATAACGGTTTATTATTAACATCTATTGTGGAATATGTGTGGACTGGGTTGTTAATATATTGTAAAACAATCCTTTAAAAATATGTGGAAAACTCTCTGCTGTGTTAATAACCTGAAATTGGTTGTTGTATCAATTGCTTGATTATACCAAGGTAAGTTAGTTTTTCATTATCAGTACTTTAAGAAAATTTCGTGTCGTAAAGAGCAATTTTTTCTTTTTTATAGTACATAAAATATATACTATCTTTGTCGTATGTCAAATGAAGCTTCTACACTAAAACCATATAAGTCGAAAGACGGAGGAAAAAAAGAACAAGTCGCAGATATGTTTAACAATATCTCGAAGAAATACGATCTTTTGAATCGTCTTATGACGATGCGTATTGATGTTATATGGCGTAAAAAAGCAATCAAATTACTTCAGGCTATTCAGCCACAAACCATCCTTGATGTAGCGACAGGAACAGGTGATTTTGCAATTGAGTCAATTAAGATTTTGGGACCAAAGAAAATTATTGGGGTCGATATCTCGCAAGGAATGTTGGAAGTTGCTAAAGAAAAGATTGTAAAGAAAGGGCTTCAAGAAGTATTTGAAGTGCAATTAGGTGATTCTGAAAATCTTCAATTTGCGGATAATTCATTTGATGCGGTAACCGTTGCCTTTGGGGTTCGTAATTTTGAAGATTTGGAAAAAGGCCTTTCTGAAATTCATCGCGTCTTGAAGCCAGGAGGTAAAGCTATTATTTTGGAATTGTCGAATCCAACGGCTTTTCCAATCAAACAGTTCTATAACTTTTATTTCCACAAAATTGTACCTGCATACGGTAAATTGATCTCTAAAGATTCAAGTGCGTACTCGTATTTGCCGGAGTCTGTGGCGAAATTTCCGGATGGACAGCGTTTCGCAAAAATTACGGATAAAGTTGGGTTTGCTTCTACTCATGTAAGACCCCAAACTTTTGGATTCTGTACGATTTACGAAGCTTCAAAATGATCAAATATGGCTTTACTATAATTATATCTTTTCTGCTAACAATTTCCACATCGTTGGCACAGAGTTTTGTGAGTTTCCCATTTAGCGGTTATGATGAAGATGCCGTAATTCAGATTGGGTTTCAGTATAATTATATAAATCAAAACTATCAATTGAAATTAAAGGATAATTGGAAGCAATTATTTGACAATTTCGATGATGATCCGCAGGATATTACTTATCTGGGAGGAATAAAATCTGTTAATAGCAAACGTTCACATGGATTTGCTATAGGTATTCCTATGGATTTCAGATGGAGTGAGAGACTTTCGATAAATTTCTCGCCTTCATTTAATATTCTTAATTCTCACAGCATTGACTACACGCCTTTAGATGTGGAGAAAGCTATTATTTCTCGTAAATCCAAACATATATTACAGGACTTAAGAGGGGATAATTTTACTTCGTTCGAATTTCCTATTGGACTGAATTATCGTTCGGAAGAAAAAAGATTTTTTAATTCCGATTCCAAATATCGAGCCTATATGTTGGGTGGAGTTCGACTTACAAGATGGACGGGGCTTTTAAATCAGTATTCTGACCTTATTGTTGAGAAAAGAAACAAAAGACCAATATCCGATGCTATTATCCTTAGACCTGAATATATGTCTTGGGAAGCAGGGTTGGGGTTTAATTTTTATTTATCTTACTTTAAGGTTTCACCAGAAGTGAGATTCAGTCAAAGTCTCAATAATGTATTGAGTACAAATCATATTTTATCTGCGGAAAACAAATTTATGGCTCCAATAGATCGAGGATTAATTCGCAATATCTATTTTAGCCTCATATTTCAATAAAAATGAGAACAGTTTTTATTACAGGTGCTAGTTCGGGAATAGGCGCTGCTTGTGCTAAGGTATTAGCAAAAGAAGGAAATTATAGGTTGCTTCTATGTGCGCGTCGCGAAGATAGGTTGGCGCAATTGAAAGAAGAATTGCAACAATCTGTCGAGGTTGAAGTACATACTTTTGTGTTGGATGTGCGCAATAAGGAAGAAGTATTTACAGCTATAGATACTCTACCCCAAGAATGGAAAAATATTGATGTATTAATCAATAATGCTGGTCTTAGTCAGGGATTGGATCCTATTCAAGATGGTGATACAGATGATTGGGATCGTATGATTGATACGAATGTTAAAGGTTTGTTATATGTCACAAAAGCTGTTACGCCTTTGCTGAAACAAAGCTCCAATGCACATATCATTAATTTGGGCTCAATCGCGGGTAAGGAAGTTTATCCAAACGGTAATGTGTATTGTGCCACAAAACATGCTGTGGATGCATTAAATAAAGGGATGCGTATCGATTTGTTGCCTTTTGGTATTAAAGTGACAGCGATAAATCCAGGTATGGTTGAAACCGAATTTTCGGAAGTAAGATTTCATGGAGATAAGGAACGTGCAAAATCGGTGTATAATGGTTTGATACCATTGAGTGGTGAAGATATTGCGGAGACAATTGCTTTTGTATTGTCTCGTCCTGAACATGTGAATATTAATGATTTGCTGATTATGCCTACGGCGCAAGCAAATGGAACTATTGTAAACAGAAAATAATTGTATTATGTCATTAGAATTAAAAATTAATCAAGATATCAAAGCGGCAATGATCGCTAAAGATGCTGTGCGTTTGAGAGGATTACGTGCGGTGAAAGCTGCTATTTTGTTAGCAAAAACCGAGAAAGCTGGAGTTGAGGAATTGACAGAAGATGCTGAAATAAAAGTGTTACAAAAATTAGTAAAACAACGCAAAGAATCTGGTGAAATCTATAAAGCACAAGGTCGTGAGGATTTATTTCAAACAGAATTTGAAGAGCAACAAGTAATCGAAGAATATCTTCCGAAACAATTATCTCGTGAAGAAATCGAGTTAGTGGTGAAAAATATCATTGCTGAAACTGGTGCTGCTGGCATGAAAGATATGGGTAAAGTGATGGGTGCTGCAAATGCACAATTAGCTGGTAAAGCAGACGGTAAGACGATCTCTGAAATCGTAAAATCAAGCTTAGCATAACCTTCATGAGCACCACTTGGATAGTTCGAGAATTTGCTGACTTGACAAGTCTTGAGTTGTATAAGATTTTACAACTTCGCATCAATGTGTTCATGCTAGAACAAGAATGTTTGTATCCTGAATGTGATAACAAAGATTTGAAAGGTAAACACTTGATGGGGATAATTAATGATGAGGTAGTAGCTTATGCGCGATTGCTTCCGCCAAATGTATCTTATACGGATGCATCAATTGGTCGGGTAGTCGTTAACCCCAATGCTCGCCATTTGAAATTAGGAACAGAACTTATGCGACAAGCTATTTCAGCAATGCGTAAGTATTTTCCATATGAAGCTATCCGAATTAGTGCACAAGCGCATTTACAAGCTTTCTATGAAAATGTAGGTTTTGTACGGGTAAGTGAAGAACCTTATTTAGAGGATAATATTCCCCATGTAGAAATGGTGTTAGCATAAAAAGGAAGGCTTTACAAATTTGTAAAGCCTTCCTTTTTATTATCCCTCTAATTCCATTATTTCTTCTGCTAATGTTTCCCAATTTTGTTGCAATTGGTCATATTCAGCTTTCGCAGAATTATAATTTCGAGTTGCTTCTTGCAATTTGATGGCATCCGAGTAAACTTCCTCTAAAGCTAAATGTGCTTCTAATTGTTTTACTTCCGATTCTTTTGTAGCAATCTGCTCCTCTAATTGTGCTAACTCTTTATTTTTCTTCAATAATATTCTTTTTGTATCATCCGAAGGCGCTTGCTTTTGTTTTTTCGGCTTTTCTTTGACTACCTTTTTATCTTCTTTAGGTTCTGCTTTTATGACACGTTTGGCATTCCATTCTTCGTATTCCTGATAAGTACCTGGGTATTCTTTGATTTCTTTGTTTTCGATAAACCAAATTTTATTAGCTACATTATCCAAGAAATAACGGTCATGGGATACGACGATGAAAGTTCCTTCGTATTGTTGCAACGCTTGAATCAAAATATTTACCGAAGCCATATCCAAGTGGTTGGTCGGCTCATCGAGTACCAAGAAGTTGGCATCCGCAGTCAAGGCTTTTGCTAAGGCAACACGTGATTTTTCACCTCCCGAAAGGACTTTGATTTTTTTGAAAGCATCATCGCCTGTGAATAAGAAACAGCCTAAAATAGAACGCAATTCCGTTTCGGTATGTTTTGGCGCGAATGCTTGCATTTCTGCAATAATGGAATTTTCCAAGTGCAAAGCCTCCAATTGATGCTGTGCAAAGAAAGTTTGCGAGACGTTATGTCCTTTTATAGCTTTACCTTCGAAATTTTGGTCTGCATCCGCTACTATACGCAACAGGGTAGACTTACCTTTACCATTGGCACCGATTAAGGCAATTTTATCGCCCTTTTCAATTAATGCGCTCGTATTGCGAAGAATTTCCAAATTCGGGTACGACTTCGAAATATTTTCCAAAGTCACCACATGACGACCCGAAGGTTTAGAAAACTTAAAGCTGAAGTTTACTTCTGGATTGTCATCATCAACATCGTCCACACGCTCCATACGTTCCAAAGCCTTGATACGAGACTGAGCCATTTTAGCTTTTGAAGCTTTGGCACGGAAACGTTCAATTAACTTTTCTTCCTGCTTGATTTTAGCCTGCTGATTTTTGAATTGTCCCGCTTGGATTTCATTACGCATAGCTTTTTCTTCTAAATAGAAGCTATAATTACCTGCATACAATGTCAATTTACCTTTGCGGGATTCTACAGTTTTTTTGATAATTCTATCTAAGAAATATCTATCGTGCGACACAATGACAATGGCACCTTCAAATGCTTGTAAGTAATTTTCCAACCATTTGATGGAAGGTAAGTCCATGTGGTTGGTCGGCTCATCCAATAGTAAGATATCAGGCGCTTGCAATAGAATTCGTGCCAACATCACACGCATACGCCAACCTCCAGAGAACGTCGCAAGCGGTCTTTTTTGTTCTTCTTCCGAAAAACCAAGACCCGCTAGGATTTCATGCGCACGGAATTCGATGTTGTATCCATCCAAAGCTTCAAACTCCATTTGTTTGTCGCTTAGTTTGTTTAGGATATCATCCGAATAATCCGTTTCTAATTTCTTAAGTAGATTTTCTATTTCTGTATGCAGCTGATTTTGGCGCTCGAAAGCCTCCATAGCTACATGTAAAATGCTTTTTTCCGAATGGTAAGACAATAAATCTTGGTTCAAATAACCAATTTTCAAGTCTTTGGCCATTGAAATGGTACCTGAGGTAGGTGTGTACTGTCCGACGATTAAACGCAATAAAGTGGATTTACCCGCACCGTTAGCACCGATTAAACCTACTTTGTCTCCCGGCTTGATGTGCCAGTTTGCTTCGTCGTACAAGGCTCTTGAGCCAATTTCAAATGTTAAGTTATTTATTGATATCATTTCGAATGCAAAAGTAGTGAATATTTCTGCTTCTTTTCTACCTTTGTAGCTACGCAAAAAGGATTATCATTTTTGGAATAAAGATTCATATTTATAATGTACAAACTAGTAAAACCAATTTTCTTCTCGATGCAGCCAGAACAGGCACATCACACCGTTACGAATGGATTACGCAACTTCACGAAAGTGTGGGGAGCAAAGTCGCTATTAAAGTCGATTTACACGGTAGAAGACCCTCGTTTGGAAAGAGAAGTGTTTGGTTTGAAATTCAAAAATCCTGTAGGATTGGCAGCTGGTTTTGACAAAAATGCTGAGTACATTGAAGATATGGCAAATTTTGGTTTCGGATTTATCGAAATCGGAACAGTGACTCCAAAACCTCAACCAGGAAATGATAAACCACGTATGTTTCGTTTGGTAAATGATGAAGCGCTAATCAACCGTATGGGTTTCAACAATCAAGGTGCGGATGTAGCAGCAGGTCGTTTGAAACATCTTAAAAAGCGTAATGGTGTCATTATCGGTGGAAATATTGGTAAAAATAAAGTGACGCCAAATGAAGAAGCTGTTAATGATTATATCTACTGTTTTCATGCATTATATGAGTATGTAGATTATTTCGTGGTGAATGTAAGTTCGCCGAATACACCGGGATTACGTGATTTGCAAGAGAAAGGTCCGTTGATGCATATCTTAAATACTTTACAAGGTTTGAATGCTGAAAAGCCTCTAGCAAAACCAATCTTATTGAAGATAGCACCAGATTTGACAGATTCGCAATTGGATGATATTGTTGAAATTGTAACGGAAACAAAAATTGCTGGATTAATCGCTACGAATACGACGATTTCGAGAGAAGGATTACAATCTGATCCGAACTTAGTGAAAGAAACTGGAGGAGTGAGTGGAAAACCATTGACCAAACGTTCGACAGAGGTGATCAAATATATTCATACTAAATCTAATGGCGCATTTCCAATTATTGGGGTAGGTGGTATTCATTCGGCTGAAGATGCCATAGAGAAATTGAATGCTGGGGCGTCTTTAGTGCAAGTATATACCGGTTTTATTTACGAAGGCCCAGCATTAGTAAGTAATATCTGTAAAGGATTATTGTAAAAGAAATAACGTTTTAGCAAAATATTGTTAAAATTTGTTAATAAGAAACTAACAGGATCAATTTTGGCATAAGTATTGAATAAGTTTTAGTAATTCATAATTTAGGTTAATAATTGGTTAGTTAAGAATCCTTCAATCTCCCCGGTTGAAGGATTTTTTTAATATAATTTAACAATAAAACATTGTAATTAGGTATTATAATTGCTAATTTTCATCAAAACAAAAAAACAGATTATGGTTACAATAAAAAGAATCCTTCCTCTAACAATATTGCTTGGCGGATTGATGATGACAGGATGTGTCAGCAATAAAAAATACGCTGCCTTAGACAGTCAATACAAAGACTTAGGTCAACTGTATCAAAAAACACAGTTGGAATTAACAGAAAGCCGTGCGAAGGTCAAAAGCTTAGAAGATCAACTAGAGTACGAACGTAAAAATAATGCTGCTTTGAAAGAAGCGTATGCTAAATTACAAGGCACATTGGACCAGAGTATAGCGCAAAACTCTCAAGGAAATGTTAACATTTCAAAGTTGGTGGACGAAATCAATGCTTCGAACAAATACATCCAACACTTAGTGAACACTAAAAATAAGTCAGACTCCTTAAACATGGTGTTGACTAACAATTTGACACGTTCATTGAGCCGCGAAGAATTGAAAGATGTGGATGTACAAGTATTAAAAGGTGTAGTTTACATTTCATTGTCGGATAACATGCTTTATAAATCAGGTAGTTATGAAATCTCGGATAAAGCAGGAGAAACATTAAGTAAAATCGCGAAGATTATTCAAGATTACAAAGATTACGAGGTGTTGATTGAAGGTAATACCGATTCGGATCCAATTTCTAAACCGAATATTCGCAACAACTGGGACTTATCAGCTTTGCGTGCTTCGTCGGTAGTACAGGCTTTACAAAATACATATGGTGTAGATCCTAAGCGATTAACAGCTGGAGGTCGTGGTGAATATAATCCTATTGCTGATAATTCTACTACAGCTGGTAAAGCAAGAAATAGACGTACGCAAATCATTATTACGCCTAAGTTGGATCAATTTATGGAGTTAATTGATCAAGCTCCTGAGACAGAATAAATCATTCGGATAAGAGATTTTCGTTAAAAAGTATAAAATTAAGTCCTTGGTTCATTACCAAGGACTTTTTCTTGTAATTTGGCATGATTGTTCGTGTCAAAGAGTATGTCAAAAATCATTACTAATCATTATTTATTTATACTGTTTTGTGCAGTATTTTTGTCAAGCTGTAGTTCAATATATATGCCTAACGTTCCAGCGACACCGATGTTTAAAAATGCTGGTGAAGTCTATGTTGCAGGACATTTTAATGCGAAAGGAAATATTTCGGCTACTGCTGGTGCGGCTCTTAGTGAGCATATAGCAGTTATTGCAAATGGTTCTTCTGTCAACACTGGCGCAAGTAATAACGATTATTTTCGTCAGCAATTAGTAGAAGGAGGAATTGGCTACTTTACAGCTATAGGAAAAGAAAAAAGACAGGTGTTGGAAATCTATGGAGGCTATGGTATAGGAAATACAAAGGATTTCAAGCAGCGTGCTTCTATCTACGGTTATGAGTTGGTGGAGTCGCGAGAAATGAATTTTGATAAAATATTTTTACAGCTAAACTATTCATCTACACGCAAAAAGAAAATAAATATTTTTGGTGACAAAAAAGAATTAAACTATGGTACCGCAATTCGTCTAAGTAGAGTAGGGATGAAAGAATTTTGGTTGAATGGAGCAACTTCTCCAACAGAAGAAAATTTCTTTATTGAACCTTTGTTTTATACCCGTATGCAATTGGTTAATGGTTTGCAACTACAATATACCAATGGCTTTAATATAGGATTAAACAACAATGAGTATTTGAAAGCGGGTAATTCTGTATTTACGTTAGGATTAGTTTACACATTTGGAAAATAAAATTTACATATGAAAAAAATAGGTTTATTAGTTATAGTAGCAACCGTCTTCATATTGAGCGGTTGTGCATTGAATCAAAAGGCGCAAATAGCTGCTTTAGGGAAATTCAATTATGATGTTACATCGGTAAATAATATGCGAATCGCTGGAAGAGATATCAATTCATTTGAAACAAATGGTGGCGTATCATTAAGTAGTCTTCCAGGAATTGCGATGGCGTTGTTGACTAAGGATTTACCTTTGGAGGCCACTGTTAATCTTCAAATGACTAATCCAACTTCAACAGTTACCAAGATTAATGAATTTAAATATTTAATCGAAATGGGCGGAAAGCCTTTGTTTGAAGGATCGGTAAATGAAAATATTAATTTGGCTCAGGGTCAAAGCATGGTTGTTCCTTTGAGTTTCAGAGCGAATTTGTTTGGAGTAGCTAAAGAAAAGGGTATTGAAAAAGTGTTAAGTGATATTTTTACACGTAACAGCGATGCTTTCTTAGCTTTGAAAATAAAACCGTCTGTGAAAATTGGTGGCAAAAATTACTTCTATCCAGGATATATTACTGTAGATAAAGATTTTGGAAGATCCATTTCTAAAGCGGTAGGAAGAAGCTTAAATTAAAATATGCGGACAATGGGATATTATCAATTAAAGGTATATCCCGTTGTCCATTCTATATAATCTGCTTTTCCTTTGTGTGCTTTGATGGAAACCCCTGCGTTGAGATTTTTGTACACATAATATCTAAAGCCTGCTCTTAAAAATATCTTTTGTATTTCACCATTGAAATCTTGGTTATGAATGTAATAGCCAATATTTCCGTTTAGAAGTAAGTCCTGATTTAAAACGTGCGCTACATAAAAGCTTGGACCTCCTGAGAGATATGAGCTCAACTTTCCCGACTTCTCTTCCGCAATTTCTTCACTATTTCCCGAAGCCGAATAAAATACTTCTCCTCCCAACCCCAATCTCCATTTGTGTGAAATATGCTTGCTGACATACGAACTCAATGTTGATTTGAAAAATCTTTTGTCCAGGTCCCGTTGCACTTGTTTCCAACCAGCTCCTATGTTTACGTGGTAATATAGTTTATCCGTATACGCTTGTATGGTGGAACTGTCTTTCATAGAATTTATAACATGAGGATAATATGTCACTGAAGCAGTCAACGGTACAAGGTTTACACCTTTATTTGGCAATTGCAAGGCTCCATTGGAGAAATGATGAAATGCTAGTCCCAATCCTGCCGTGATTTTTGAGCTAATTTTATATTGGCTACGAATACCGAAATCGATGAAAACATTATTTTTTGTTCCAATTGCCAGATTAAGCGGATTCTCATTCTCGTGATAAGGTTTGAAATTTCCGGAAAGCCCGAGTCCTATACGGTAATCAAACAACCATTTTTCATTGTCTATATTCCCGAAAGGAGTTTGTACAAAACCATAGACTGCATAAGGACTTCCAACTACTTTGTTGTGAAAAGTACTACTATATAAACCTATGCCATAGATAGGATTATTATATAATTTAAAATATTGATCTTGTGATTTGTGAATTTTCCAGCCTACTTTTACATTCACACCATTATAATAAGCGTCCTGAAAAGTTTTTTCCTTTACTTCACCAAAAGCTAATATCCCACCATTTTCAACTTCAGCTTCGATAACTAAAGAAGTTAAATTTTTAGTCTTAATACTATCTTGAATGACTATTGCAAGAGATTTTTCCGAATATAAAATAATAGTAAAAATTAGTAAAAAAATGTGTTTCAAAACGTAGATCTGAGTTATTAATGCTTTATTTTTGTGCAAAAATAGAGAAAATACTTTTTTACAGAGTTTAATATTTATAATATCTAAGTCAATTCTAATGACTTAGATTCTAAACCATTTGCTGATGTCTAATTTTATAGTAATCTTTTTGTGTTTGCTGTTTGGCTATCTTTTTAGATATTTTAAACTGACCAAAAAAGGAGGGCATTTAGCAATTAATACATGGGTGATTTATGTGGGGTTGCCATCTATTGCACTTAAGTATATCCCTCAAATTAACTGGAGTTTTAATTATGTATATACGGCAGCTTTACCTTTTGCAGGCTTTGGTTTATCGTATGTTTTCTTTCGGTTTCTAAACCGTTGGACGAAATTTTCCAAAAGAACATTATATACTTTGATCATCGTTGCAGGGTTGTCCAATACTTCTTTTATAGGATTTCCTTTAGTAAGCACTTATTACGGTGAAGAGTTTTTGAAAGTTGCAATTGTCAGTGATCAGGTTACCTTTTTTACGTTATCACTTTTCGGAGTATTATTAGCAGCAAGCTGCAAAGATATTTTTGCTTCGGATAAGGAAAAATACGAGTATATATTCAAGCGTATCCTTACTTTTCCACCTTTGATAGCCTGCTTTTTAGCGTTGATATTTCATTCATATTTGGAAAATGAAACCTTAAATAGTGTATTTTCATCATTTGCAGCAACAGTCAGTCCAATGGCCTTGTTTTCGATTGGTATGCAATTGAATTTCAAACGTATTTCGCATGAGCTGAATGCGCTTTACGCAGGTGTGGTTATGAAATTGTTAATAATACCCATTTTCGCTATAGGAACTTTTTATGCAATGGGTTTACATGGTGATTTTTTTAGAGTGTCTGTTTTTGAGATGACTATGCCATGCTTGGTGGCTTCTAGTATCGTTGTTGAAAAATTTGGTCTTAACGTAAAATTTGCAAATACCCTTATTGGTATAAGTATCATAATTGGCATATTTCTCTCATTTGTATGGTATAGTGTAATTAATACACTACTGTAATCTAATTGTTACTGTTGTTATTACTTTATTAAGTTATAATTCGCTTATCTTAGAATTTGATAACTGTTATAACATTTAAATAAAATATTAATAATTGTGATGCACAAAGCAATTTGTTCATTTCTACTTTTGGGAAGTATATATTCTGCCGATGCGCAAATAAAAAAGTCAGAAACGAAGAATCAAAATAAGCCATCTCACGAGAGATATGTTCAACAAATAAAAGGTACTACCCTTTCGTTTTCTATGGAAGCAATTCCTGCAGGTGTGTACACACGAGGTGATGATAAATCTGCCAAAGCAGATGAAAAACCAGCTCATCAAGTTGAAATCGATGCTTTCTGGATGGGAACACACGAAGTGACCTGGGATATTTTTCAATCTTTCCTATACAAAGACTACGAACAATCCAAGCAAAATGACGGTAAGGTACCAGCTGATGTAGATGCGGTAACACGGCCTACGAAACCTTATTTGGATATGACTTTTGGTTTTGGTAAAGAAGGGTTTCCTGCATTAGCGATGACGCATTACAATGCAATTCAGTTTTGTAAATGGCTGTACGTGCGTACAGGTGTATTTTATAGATTGCCAACAGAAGCGGAATGGGAATATGCTTGCCGCGCAGGTTCTACGGATGCTTATTTCTTTGGCAACGATGCAGGTAAATTGGATGATTATGCTTGGTTCGAAAACAATAGCGACCAGAAAACACATCCTGTAGGACAAAAGAAACCTAATCCATTTGGCTTGTATGATATTATTGGGAATGTGGCTGAATGGACATACGATCAATATCATGCTGATACTTATAAACAATTTGCTGGTAAAAAGGCAAAAAATCCAGTGGTAGTACCGACTGAATTGTATCCACATGTAGTACGAGGTGGGTCGTTCAGTAGCCCTGCTAATGAATTGCGTTCAGCAGCAAGAGGTGTCTCTGATCCAATATGGAAACAATTAGATCCACAAATGCCAAAATCGAATTGGTGGTTTCCAGAAGCACCATTCGTGGGGTTGCGTCTAGTACGTCCAGTAAACCCACCGACACACGAAGAAATTATGGCTTATTATGATCAAGCTCCAATAGAAGATTTTTAAACCTAGTATATATTTTACAACATTACCAATGATAAACAACATGGAAAATATAAAAAGAAGAGACTTTATAAAAACATCTGCCCTAGTTACGGGAGGTGTTGCTGTAAATGCTTCAAGCATTTCGTCAGTATTTGCAGCGGGTTCGGATGTCATTAAAGTAGCATTAATCGGCTGTGGGGGCCGAGGAACAGGTGCAGCTGCGGATGCGTTGAATTCAGGTCAAAACATTAAATTGGTAGCTTTGGCTGATGCTTTTAGGGATAATCTAGATGCAGCTTACAACAACTTATCCAAAAGATACTCGGATAAAATGGATATTCCTGAGTCTCGCAAATATGTTGGTTTTGATGCATACAAGCACGCTATTAAAGATGCTGATGTAGTTCTTCTAGTAACTCCTCCAGGATTCCGTCCTCAACATTTTGAGGAAGCGGTAAAACAAGGAAAACATATTTTTATGGAAAAGTCTGTAGCAGTGGATGTACCAGGGGTGCGTCGTATTTTAGCTGCTGCAAAGATTGCTGAACAAAAGAAATTGAATGTTGTAGTTGGTCTACAACGCCGTTATCAGTTCAACTATCGCGAAGGTATTAAACGTGTGTTGGATGGTGCAATTGGTGATATCGTAGCAGGTCAGGTATATTGGAATAGTGGTGGTGTATGGGTACGTCCGCGTAAACCAGAGCAAACGGAGATGGAATACCAAATGCGTAATTGGTATTATTTCAATTGGTTGTGTGGCGATCATATCGTAGAACAACACGTTCATAATATTGATATAGCGAATTGGATAAAAGGAAAATATCCGGTTTCTATCCAAGGTGTAGGTTCGAGAGCGCATCGTGTTGGTAAAGAATATGGGGAGATTTATGATAATTTCTCTATTGAAATGACTTATGATGATGGGGCTGTTGTGACAAGCCAATGTTGTCACTTTGAAGGATCACACAACCGTGTCGACGAAACTTTCCAAGGTACTAAAGGAAGAATCTACCTTTCAGCTGGAGGTAGAGCTATTCTTTGGGATGCTAAAGGAAACGAAATTTATCGACATGATCCTAAAGGAAATCCAAATCCGTATCAACAAGAGCACGTAGAACTATTTGCTGCGATTGCAAAAGGTGAATATAAATTTAATAATGCAGAATACGGTGCTTACAGCTCTTTAGCTGGTATCATCGGACGTATCGCATGTTATACAGGTAAGGTGATTAAATGGGAGGATGCATTGAAATCAGAAATTGATTTGATGCCAGAAACTTTGGCATGGGATGCAAAACCAAAAATTTTGCCGGATGCTAATGGTGTTTATCCAGTAGCAGTACCTGGTATTAATACCAATTTGTTTATTTAATATTTGAAACTTTTTATTCTTATATCATATGTTTTAATGGGATATGTTGCTTCTGCAGCATATCCTATTGTTACTATCCCCTATATAATTAGAGGTCAAGCCCAAGGAACGACTTACGAAGTGAAGTATTTTGCTGACGAAGAAATCGTAACAAAAGAAGATATTGATAGCATATTTAGCGTTATTGATGCGTCCATGTCTCTTTATAAACCCAATTCCTTAATTAGTTCTTTTAATTCGGGAGATAACAAGAAGGTTAAGCTTGATGAGCATATGTATAAGGTTATTCAGGCAAGTTTGAAATATCATAAGGTTACAAATGGCTATTTTGATGTAACCGTTTTTCCTCTTTTAAAACTGTGGGGGTTTGGTCCAGATGGTTTTCGGTTCAATCCCAGCAAGAGTCAGGTGGACAGTGTACTTCAACATATTGGTCGAGATAAACTTGTATTAAGCGGGAAATATCTCAAAAAAAGGAATAAAAATGTTGCCATTGATTTAAATGGTATCGCACAGGGGTACACTGTAGATGTGTTGTCTAAGTATTTAGTGCAAAAAAATATTACTTCTTTCATCGTAGAAGTTGGTGGTGAAATTTACTGTCAAGGCGAAAAGCCGAGTGGTGAAACGTATAAAATAGAAATACAAAGACCTGGCAACGATACGAAAGGTGGTTATAAAATATCTTTAAAAAATAAAGCCATAACAACTTCTGGTAGTTATGAAAAATATAGGGTCGTTGATGGAAAGCCAATTTCTCATCACATTGATCCCAAAACAGGTTATCCACTAACCAATAATACGCTTTCTGCTACTGTAATTGCCAATAAAGCAATGGAAGCAGATGCTTTGGACAATTATCTTATGTTTTTGCCACCTGAGGAAGCTATCTCATTTGTGGAGACTTTACCTCACGTGGAAGCATATATAATATATTATGAAAATAATACGTTAAAAGAATTGCAAAGCTCAGGATTTAATAATTATATTTATAAAGTACAAAACCCATTATAAACGGCATGAAAAGAAATGATTTTATTAAAAATTCCACTTTGCTAGTTACAGGCGCTTTCTTGTCAAGTAATAAAACCTCAGAATTTACAAACCCAAATAAAGAAATGATTAAATCAACCCCCTTTAAATTAGATTATGCACCTCATCAAGGTATGTTTTCTGCGAGTGCAGGGAAGAACTTTTTAGATGAAATACGTTACATGTATGATTTAGGATTCCGTAGCATCGAGGACAATGGAATGCCTGGTCGTTCAGTAGATGAGCAAAAACAAGTTGGTGAATTGTTAGCCAAATTGGGCATGCGTATGGGGGTATTTGTAGTCCCTAAAGGTGGTAATGGTCAAAATACATTGGCGGCAAATAAACAGGAGCATATTGATATATTCTTAAAAGGGTGTCGTGATTCTGTTGAAGTAGCAAAACGCGTAAACGCGAAATGGGTTACTGTTGTTCCTGGAGATTATCAACGAAACTTGCCTATTGGTGTTCAAACTGCTAACGTAATAGAAGGATTAAAACGAGGAGCCGAAATATTCGAGCCTCATGGCATTACAATGGTATTAGAACCATTAAGTGATACGCCAGATTTATTTTTAAGATTTACAGATCAAGCTTACGAAATTTGTAAAGCAGTTAATAGTCCTTCATGTAAAATATTATATGATGCGTATCATCAGCAAAAAAATGAAGGTAATCTAATCAGTTTAATGAATTTATGTTGGTCCGAAATCGCTTATATACAAGTAGGTGATAATCCAGGACGTAAGGAACCTTATACGGGAGAGATCAATTACAAAAATGTCTTCAAATGGCTTCATGAAAAAGGCTATAAAGGTATCGTAGGAATGGAACACGGTATGTCCAAATCTGGAAAAGAAGGAGAAGATAAACTAGTAGCGGCCTATAGAGAAGCAGATAACTTTTAAATTGATTAACCACTTATAAACATGAATTCACTTATAAAAAATAAATTATCATTTATGATGTTCCTTGAATTTTTCATTTGGGGAGCATGGTTCGTTACTTTAGGTACATTTTTAAACATTAATCTTAAGGCTGAAGGCTTTGAGATTGCAAATGTGTTTTCGACACAATCTTTAGGTGCGATTATCGCTCCATTTATTGTAGGGATGATTGCAGATAGATATTTCAATGCAGAACGTATCTTAGGTGTCTTACATTTAGTAGGCGCTTTTCTGATGTACCAAATGTATCAAGCGCAAGATTATTCTGGATTTTATCCTTATGTCTTGTCTTATATGATTTTGTATATGCCGACATTAGCTTTGACAAGTTCTATTTCATTTCGTCAGATGCTGAATCCGGAGAAGGAATTTTCAGGAATTCGTATTTGGGGTACTATTGGTTGGATCGCAGCTGGTTTGTCAATTAGTTACTTATTCAAATGGGATGCTTCAGCTTCTGAAGGCGCATTGTCTAATACGTTTTTGATGGCGGGAATAGCTTCATTGACATTAGGTTTATTTTCTTTTATTTTACCAAAAACACCTCCTGTAAAATCCAACGATGGCGAAAAAGCTTCGTTTGCTTCTATTGTAGGATTGGATGCAGTTAAATTATTGAAAGATAGAAATTTCTTTATTTTCTTTATTTCATCTGTCCTAATCTGTATTCCTCTTGCGTTTTATTATCAAAATGCTAACCTATTTTTGACTGAAGTAGGATTAGAAAATCCTACTGGAAAAATGACAATTGGCCAAGTTTCGGAAGTCTTGTTTTTATTATTGTTACCTGTATTCTTTAGCAAATTTGGTTTTAAAAAGACAATATTGGTAGGGATGCTAGCTTGGGCGGTTCGCTATTTATTATTTGCTTACGGTAATGCTGGCGAACTATCATTCATGTTAATATTAGGTATTGCTTTACACGGTATTTGTTATGATTTCTTTTTTGTATCAGGACAAATTTATACAGATAGTAAAGCAGGTGAAAAGTATAAATCAGCAGCACAAGGTCTAATTACTTTGGCTACATATGGTGTGGGTCAATTAATTGGTTTCTGGGTAGCAGGATTTATAGAGAATAAATACAAAGATTTGAAAGGAACCGATCTGGCAGGCTTTTGGGAGCAAACATGGATTGTACCAGCAGGAATTGCCTTTGTGGTTATGCTAATTTTCTTGGTTTTCTTTAAAGACGAAAAAGTCAAAAGCGCAGAATAATACAATTATTTTTTACAAATTTATAAGCTTAAATACTAATGGTAGAGAACAATAAGTATGACGCAATTGTCATAGGATCAGGTATCAGTGGGGGATGGGCAGCGAAAGAGCTGACAGAGAAAGGTCTTAAGACAATTATGTTGGAGAGAGGTAGAAATATAGAGCATATCAAAGACTATACTTCTCCAACCAAATCACCATGGGAATTCCCACACGCTGGTGGCAGAACTCAACAAATGATTCAAGATTATCCCGTATTGAAACGTGATTATCCTTTGAATGAAAAGAATCTTGGATACTGGGTAAATGAAAAAGAAAGCCCTTATACGGAAATCAAAAGATTTGACTGGTATCGTGGTTACCACGTAGGTGGTCGATCATTGATGTGGGGACGTCAATCTTACCGTTTAGGAGATTTGGATTTTGAGGCTAATTTAAAGGATGGCCATGGTGTTGATTGGCCTATTCGCTATAAGGATTTAGCTTCTTGGTATAGTTATGTAGAGAAATTTGCTGGTATTTCTGGTAATAGAGACGGTTTGGATGTTTTACCTGATGGTGAATTCATGCCTCCGATGCCTATGAATGTGGTTGAAAAGGACTACGCTGAAAGATTGAAAAAATCGCAATACGGTGGTAAACGTCATTTCATCATGGGAAGAACAGCAAATATTACTGTACCTCATAATGGACGTGTAAACTGTCAATATCAAAATAGATGTTGGGAAGGATGTAACTTTGGAGCTTATTTCAGTACACAATCTGCTACACTTCCTGCGGCAGTGAAAACTGGAAATTTGACAGTTAGACCATTCTCAATCGTTACACGTATTCTTTATGATAAAGACACAAAACGTGCAACAGGTGTTGAAATTATTGATGCTGAAACAAATCAAACCTATGAATTTTATGCAAAAGTAGTATTCGTATGTGCTTCTGCATTGAACTCGGCTTGGGTGTTGATGAATTCAGCAACTGATGTATGGGAAGGTGGTCTAGGCAGTAGCAGTGGTGAGTTAGGACACAATTTGATGGATCACCATTTAGGTGTAGGTGCATCAGGTCGTGTAGAAGGATATTTAGACAAAACAATTTTCGGTAGACGTGCAAATGGTATTTATGTGCCAAGGTTTGTAAACGTAGACTTTGACGATAAAAAACGTGATTATGTACGTGGTTTTGGTTACCAAGGTGGTGCGAATCGCGGGAGAGCATGGCGTTCAGAAGAGGAAAAATTCGTAGGAGGTGCATTCAAAGACGCTATTTGTGAGCCAGGCGATTGGACATTAGGATTTGGTGGATTTGGTGAAATATTACCTTATCACGAAAATCATATCAAATTAGATAAGGATAAAAAAGATAAATGGGGATTACCTGTACTTGCATTTGATGCTGAAATCAAAGATAACGAGTTGAAGATGCGTAACGATATGCAAAACGAGATGAAAGAAATGCTTGAAAGCATAGGCGTTAAAGATGTAAGTAGCTGGAACAATGTGTACGGATTAGGACAAGGTATCCATGAAATGGGTACCGCACGTATGGGGCGTGATCCAAAAACTTCCGTATTGAATGGTAATAACCAAGTATGGGATGCACTTAATGTATTCGTAACAGATGGAGCAGCTATGACCTCATCAGGTTGTGTTAACCCTTCATTGACTTACATGGCATTGACAGCTAGAGCGGTGGATTTTGCTGTTAATGAGTTGAAAAAAGGTAATCTTTAATCTATTAATCATCTATCCAATGGAAAACAAAAGCAGAAGAGATTTTATCAAAACAACAGCTGTTGCGGCAGCTGGAATTACTATAGTTCCTCGCCATGTATTGGGCGGTTCTGGTTTCAGAGCACCCAGTGATATGCTTCAAGTAGCATCAATTGGTGTTGGTGGTATGGGAGGTTCGGATGTAAACAATATTTACGGAAGCGGTAAAGCAAATATTGCTTTTTTATGTGATGTAGATAAAGCAAGAGCGAAAGGAAGTGTTGAAAAATTTCCAAAAGCAAAATTCTACACAGACTTCCGTGAGATGTTAGACAAAGAACACAAGTCTATTGATGCGGTTTCTGTGTCTACTCCTGATCACAACCATGCTATTCAAGCTTTAGCTGCTATGCAGTTAGGTAAGCATGTCTATGTACAAAAGCCTTTAGCGCATGATGTATGGGAAGCGCGTGCATTGACTCACGCCGCTAAAAAATATAAAGTAGTAACGCAAATGGGTAATCAAGGTTCTTCTGGTGATGGAGTACGTCAAATGCGTGAATGGGTGGATGCTGGTTTAATCGGAGATTTAGTGGAAATCTATGCATGGACAGATCGTCCAGTATGGCCACAAGGTATCCAATGGCCTAGTCAAAAAGCTAAAGTTCCTTCGACATTAGATTGGGACAAATGGTTAGGAACAGCGCCATATACAGAGTATTTTGATAAGTTAGTTCCATTTAACTGGCGTGGCTGGTGGCCTTACGGTACAGGTGCGTTAGGGGATATGGGCTGTCACAATTTGGAAGCTCCATTCAGTATCTATGGTTTGCAATATGTAAAAGATGTGCAAGCTAGTGTAGGTTCTGTGTATGTGGATGAATTCAAACGTGGATACTTCCCAGAATCTTGTCCTCCATCAAGTTCGGTAACAATGACTTTCCCCAAAACAGCTAAAACAAAAGGCGATGTGAAAGTACACTGGATGGATGGTGGTATTCAACCTCCAAGACCAGAGGAGTTAGCGCCAGATGAAATCTTTGGGGATGGCGGTAATGGTATTTTATTGATTGGTAAAAAAGGAAAGATTTTAGCCGATACTTATGCAGCGAATCCGCGTCTTTTGCCAACAAGTAAAACTTACCGTGAAGTAAAACAAAAATATCAAAGAGTACCAAAAGGTGCGAATGGACACTGGGCACAGTGGGTAGAAGGTTGTATTGCTGGATACGGCAATATGGAGATGTCTTCACCATTCGAAATTGCAGGTCCTTTGACTGAAGCATTATTGATGGCTAATTTGGCTATTCGTGGTGTGGATTTGAAAGTGGGTGATAAATACCCTGGTAGAAGTAAAAAATTGATTTGGGACAATGATAATATGCGTGTAACTAATTTTGATGAAGTGAATCAATATGTGAAACGCAACTATCGCCCAGGTTGGGAAGTAAACTATACATTTTAATAAAACTAAAAGATGAATAGAAGAGAAGCATTACAGCGCGTGGCTATGATCCTTGGAGGATCTATTGTTGGAGCCAACTTGTTTTTAGAAGGATGTACTCGATCTGCAACAAAAACAGTTGAAGTGCTGTTCGAAGAAAAAATGATTGACAGAATAGGTGATTTGGCAGATGCCATTTTGCCGCCTACATCAACACCAGGCGCTAAAGAAGCTGGTGTAGGTAATTTTATACCTGTATATGTTCGCGATTGCTACACTGAAAAGCAACAGAAAGCAATTGTAGATGGTTTAGCTACATTAGATAAAACTAGCAAAGACCTAAAAGGTAAAGATTTCGCAAACTTGACTTTGGATGAAAAAACTGAGGTAGCTGATAAACTTTACAAAGAAGCAGAGGAATATAATGGTCAACGCTGGGAAAGAATTAAAGATGAAGTCGAAAAGAATTCGACTAAACAAAATGAACTGGTTAAAGATGATGTAGAATACGAACCAGAGCATTGGTTCCATCTATTCAGACAAATGACTTTGACAGGATATTTTAATTCTGAGCTAGGATTGACCAAAGCTGTACGCTATGTAAAGATTCCAGGAAAATACGATGGAAATTATCCATACAAAAAAGGTGACCGTGCCTTTGTTTAATAAAATTCAAAGAAGGTGAAATGAAAATTTCACCTTCTTTGGTTAAATGCGTATACTGCTGCATTTTGAATCAAATAATATTTATCAATTTGTTATGTTTGTATACGAATAAATATATCTCATCAAATAGTATAAAATGTCATCAATACTTATTAAAAATGCACAGGTGGTAAATGAAGGAACGATTCAAGTTTTTGATATTTACGTGAAAGATGGAAGAATAGAAAAGCTTGCTCCGCAAATTGATATTCAAGCTGATCAAGAAATTAATGCTGAAGGGTTACATCTTCTTCCTGGATTGATAGATGATCAGGTGCATTTTAGAGAGCCAGGATTGACTTATAAAGCTAATATTTTTACAGAGAGCCGTGCTGCTGTGGCGGGAGGTACGACTTCTTTTATGGAAATGCCTAATACTGTTCCAAATACATTAACACAAAAACTACTTCAGGATAAATATGATATTGGACAAGATTCATCCTTGGCCAATTATTCATTTTTCATGGGTGCAGCAAATGATAATCTGGATGAAGTATTGAAGACTAATCCACGTGACGTATGTGGCGTTAAAGTTTTTATGGGCTCCTCTACCGGTAATATGTTGGTGGATAATGAAACAGCGTTGGAAAATATTTTTCGAAACTCCCCGACATTGATTGCAACTCATTGTGAGGATGAGGCTACTATAAAAGCTAACTTAGCTGCATACAAAGAAAAATACGGAGAGAATGTAACTATAGATATGCATCCTCTAATTCGTTCGGCAGAGGCTTGCTATTTATCTTCATCCAAAGCGGTAGAATTAGCCAAAAAGAACAACGCACGCTTACATATTCTGCACATTAGTACAGGTAAAGAAACATTTTTATTTGATAATTCTATTCCATTAGATCAGAAGAAAATCACAGCTGAAGCGTGTATTCATCATTTATGGTTTTCGGACGAAGATTATAAAACGAAAGGAAATTATATCAAATGGAATCCAGCTGTGAAAACAGCTGCTGATAGAGATCAGATTTTGAAAGCGGTATTGGATGGCCATATTGACGTAATAGCAACGGACCACGCTCCGCACACTATAGAGGAAAAAGAACAAGCTTATTTGCATGCTCCATCCGGTGGTCCTTTGGTACAACATGCTTTATTAGCTTTGTTAGATGTGGTACACCAAGGCAAAATGACCTTAGAACAGTTGGTTCAAAAAACAGCACATAATACGGCGACTTGTTTCCAAATAGAGCAACGTGGATTCATTCGTGAAGGCTATTGGGCGGATTTAGTATTGGTGAATTTAAATAAACCGTTCGAGGTCACACGTCAAAATATTCTTTCAAAATGTGGGTGGTCACCTTTTGAAAACCATACTTTTACATCTACAATAGAACATACAATCGTGTCAGGAAATCTTGCTTATTCCAGTGGTCAAATCATTGAAGTAGGTTCTGGACATCGATTATTATTTAACCGATAATGAACAAAAGAACGTTTTTAAAATCGATTGGACTAGGTTTGGGGGCCTTCGCCATTTCTGATCATACTGTAAAAGCGGTATCAGAAGCTACAGGTGCTGTCAAATCATTATTAAAAGCGAAGGTTTTGAAAGAGGGTGATACGATTGGTATCATCACGCCAGCGGGAGCTTTATCCGAAGAAGAGACTATTACCACTACCAAAGAGGTTTTAGCTTATTTTGGATTTAAGGTAAAGGAAGGAAAGCATATTCGGTCCCGCTATGGTAACTTAGCCGGTACGGATGAAGAGCGCCTGGAAGACTTACATGCTATGTTTGCTGATAAAGAGGTGCATGGTATACTCTGTATTCGAGGGGGGAATGGAGCATCTCGTCTTCTTTCGAAAATCGATTATGACTTAATTCGAAAAAATCCAAAAGTCCTATTGGGATATAGCGATATTACCGCTTTAATTTTTGCATTTTATGCAAAAGTTGGATTAGTTTCGTTTCATGGTGTAGTGGGAAGTAGTACATGGAGCACATATGTGGCTAAATTATTCAAAGAACAATTTCTGGAGAATAAATTAGCAGTGTATGAGAATCCGAAAAAATCGGAAAATCACATCGTCCAATATAAGGATAGAATACAAACAATCACTCCAGGAATTGCTGAAGGTACCATATTAGGAGGAAACTTGACTTTACTATCAGGATTGTGTGGTACACCGTATTTGCCAGACTTCAAAGACGCTATTCTTTTTGTAGAAGAAATTGATGAAAAGTCCGAGCGATTAGACCGTATGTTTTGCCAATTGATGAATGCAGGGATTTTATCGCAAATTAAAGGTTTTATTTTCGGTAAATGTACCAACTGTGGTCCATCAGGCGGATATGGTTCATTGTCATTAGATCAAATGATGAATGACTATATCAAACCTTTGGGGATTCCAGCCTACAGCGGAGCTATGATTGGACATATTTCGGATCAGTTTTTAATGCCTGTGGGGGTTCGTGTAAGAATGGATGCCAATACGGGCAAAATCGAATACCTAGAAAAATCACTCTTATGAAAAAATTAATCTTTTTGTTTTTCTTATTCGGACTATTCTTCTCTTGTGATCAGAAAAATAAATATTCTGAACAAAACACTAATTTCATGAACATCGATACATCTACTTTTAATTCCATTTATTCTACATATAAAGAGCCAGCTTTAAAGCATCGACGTTTTAAACATCAAGATATAGATTCATTATTGCGGGTTCATAAAAATAACGGCACATTGGCGATTGACCAAATCGGAAAATCGTTTGAAGGTAGAGCAATTTATGAAGTAGCTTTTGGAAAAGGGGAAAAGAAAGTAATGCTGTGGTCCCAAATGCATGGTGATGAACCTACTGCGACAATGGCTTTATTTGATTTGTTTAATTTCTTGGAGGGAAAGCAAGATGGGTATGAGGAAATTCGCAAACTGTTAAATGATAAATTGGAAATTCATTTTATCCCAATGTTGAATCCTGATGGAGCAGAGCGTTACCAACGTCGCACCGCGCAAGGTATTGACATGAACCGTGATGCGCGTGCTGGACAGACCGTTGAAGGTGCTTTGCTTCGTGCACGAGCACAAGCTATAAAACCTCAATACGGTTTTAATCTGCATGATCAAAGCATATATTACAATGTACCAGGAACAAAAAATCCCGTAACGATTTCATTATTAGCGCCTGCGTTTAATGAGCCACGTGAGATCAATTCAGTGCGTGAAAACGCCATGAAGATTGCTGGTGGAATGAATGAAATTCTGCAGAAATATATTCCCGATGCTGTAGCAAAATACGATGATACGTACACACCAAGAGGTTTTGGGGATAATTTTCAATCGTGGGATGCAAGTACGGTGCTTATTGAATCGGGTGGAATGAAAGGGGATCCAGAGAAACAAGAAATCCGAAAGCTAAATTTTATCATCATATTGAACGCCTTAGTTCAGATTGCTGAAGGCAGTTATGCACAATTCGATAAACAGCAATATGAGGATATTCCATTCAATGCTTCACAGCTGCATGATATTGTCATTCGTAATATTACTATAAGTTCTGACTCTACATCTTTTAAAACGGATTTAGCTATCCGTCGCAACGAAACCACGATAGGAAGAGATTTTTTTGTGCGCGGTAAAATAGAAGATATCGGAGATTTAAAAGAATCAATCGGTTATGAAGAAATCGATGTTGAAGGACTTCAATTTATTCCAGCTAAGACATCTACAGTAACTATTAGTAATGTAGCACAATTGACAACTCAACAATCATTTGATTTACTGAAACAAGGTTTTATGGCTGTGCAAGTAAAAGAAGTAGGAGCTACGAAGGAAAAAGCTTTACATAACCTTCCTATACATTTATTCACACAGACTAATTTTTATTTGCCTATTACGGCAGATTTTGGAGGAATGGCAAATTTCTTTATTGGTGATAAAAGTGGGAATCTGAAATATGCAGTCATGAACGGTTACTTGATTGACTTGACAAAAGGTTTGGATAACTCTACGCTATTAAAAAATAGAGTGAATTAAATATAAGGCTATGGAAACGAATATTGAACAATTGAAATATCCGATTGGAAAATTTATTCAACCGTCTTTAATAACAGCTGTGGAGATTAATAATTGGATTGATATCATTAGAGAGTTTCCATCAAGGCTAAGAAAAGAAGTGGAAAGTTTGAATGCTGAGGATTTGCAAAAAAAGTATAGACCGAATGGCTGGACGATTGCACAGGTCGTACATCATCTTGCGGATAGTCATATCAACAGCTTTATTCGATTCAAACTAGCTCTGACAGAAGAAAAGCCGACTATTAAGCCTTACTTTGAAAACTTGTGGGCTGAACTTCCTGATTCAAAAGATTTCCCAATCGCTGGATCATTAAAACTGTTGGAGGGTTTGCATGCGAGGTGGGTGTATCTTCTTAGAAATCTGAGCATAGAAGAATGGGATAAGGAATTTGTTCATCCCGAAAGTGGTAAAACAATAAGCTTAAAAACCAATCTCGGTATCTACGCTTGGCATTGTGAGCACCATTTAGCGCATATTGTAAATGCTAAAAAGTTATAATAATAAAAAGAACTCCACATTTTTTTAATTAATATGTGGAGTTCTTTTATTATGGTCTAACGGAGAAGATAATTCTATATCCATCTGGATCCAGAATCATTAACCCATTCTCTTCCCAAAGGTGGATTTTTTGGCTTTATTAATTCAATTCCGTTTTGCTGTAGGAAATTCTGTTTTAGTGCTAATTCTTCCATTGAGGACAAATAGAAAACTAAAGCATCATCTTCGTCAAATGTAGATTCTGGTTTATCAGGAGAAACTGTGAATTCCAAATGCCAATCTACGTTTTCTAGACCAAGAAAGACACCATCGTAATTGCTGTGTCCTTCAAAACCTCCCAACATTTTTAATCCTACAATATCCGTATAGAATTTAATTATTTGAGCAAGGTCGGTTGTATGTCTTGCATATCTGAATCTCATAATTTTAGTTTATTTTAAAATCAAAATATTTATCCTTAAAAGGTTCATTATTTAGCGTATAATGCCACCATTCTTTGCTGTAGGCTCTAAAGCCATATTTTTCCATGATTTTTTTAAGCTTAATACGATTCTGTTTCTGCGTGGTGGTGATTTTTTGGTAATCATGTCCAGATTCTTCACCAAAGAAATCAAAAGGTGCACCCATATCGAGTTCTTTTTTATTTTCTAAATCAATAATAGTTAAATCAATGGTACTTCCGCGACTATGTCCTGATTTGGAAGCAATAAACCCTTTTTTAAACAAATCTCGCTTATCTACTCGCGGATAAAATTCCTGACGCATCAATGTATCTTTAATATCTTGCGCCCATCGTTTGAAATGATTAACAGCTGTCTGTGGTCTGTAAGCATCAAATACTTTCAACCCTAAACCTTCCTTATTGAGTTCATTTTCTATTTTTTGTAATGCTTGCGTTGCACGTTTAGTTAGGATGACTTTGTTTGCGTTATAGCCATCCACTCTTTTACCCACAAAATTGTGTGTTGTATAATATCTTAATTCCACTGCAATATGTGGAATATAATCAGTGACATAGACAAATCCTTCTGGTAAGGTAGACTTTTTCTGTCCGTAAACAATTAGGTTTAATATTAAAAATAACGTCAATAAAAGATGCTTCATAGATGTAAGGTTTAAGTCATAAAGGTAATCAAAAGTGCTAATAATTATAGTAAAGCTGTGGTACATTGGATCAAAATTCCTAACTTTACAACCTATTTCTAACGAAAAAATAAAGCATTATATTTTGGATTTTTTAGCAGGATTAAATCCCTCCCAACGAGCTGCTGTAGAACAAACCGAAGGACCGGTGATGATAGTAGCGGGAGCTGGTTCAGGAAAGACACGTGTAATTACTTATAGGGTTGCTCACCTTATTCAAAAAAGAGTAGATCCATTTAATATTTTGGTTCTGACCTTTACAAATAAGGCGGCCAAAGAGATGCGTGAACGTATTATGAAAGTGGTAGGTTCAGAGGCTAAGAATATTTGGATGGGAACATTTCACTCTATTTTTGCGCGTATTCTACGTGTAGAAGCAGAGTTGATCGGCTATCCAAAGAATTTCACGATTTACGATACAGATGATACCAAAAGTTTGTTGCGTGCAATCTTGAAAGAAATGAATCTTGACGACAAGCTTTACAATGTGAATCACGTGTATGGTCGTATATCTTCTGCAAAGAATAATTTGATATCTCCACAGGAGTATAATAAAAATGAAGCCTTGATGGCTGAAGACCGTGAAAATGGTCGCCCACAAATGGGACAAATCTATATGACCTATGCGCAACGTTGTTACCGTGCTGGGGCAATGGACTTTGACGATTTGCTGTTCAAGACGAATGTGTTATTGAATAAATACCCAGAAACGCTTTACAAATACCAGCATCAGTTCAAATATCTGATGGTGGATGAGTATCAGGATACCAACTTCTCACAATATCTGATCGTAAAAAGATTGGCTGCGGTAAATGAAAATATCTGTGTGGTAGGGGATGATGCCCAAAGTATTTATGCCTTTCGTGGTGCGAATATTCAAAACATCTTGAATTTCCAAAAGGATTATCCAGATGTGAAAGTCTTCAAATTAGAGCAAAATTACCGTTCGACAAAAACTATTGTAAACGCAGCGAATAGCATTATCGCAAATAACAAAAATCAATTGGAGAAAAATGTTTTCTCTGATAATGAGGAAGGCGATAAAATCAAAGTAGCGCGTGCATTTTCGGATAATGAGGAAGGTAAGATTGTAGCCGAAGCCATTATTCAAGAGAAAACGTTAAAATCGCTTCCTTACAAAGCTTTTGCGATTCTATATCGTACCAATGCGCAGTCACGTGCGATGGAGGAATCGTTGCGTAAATTAAATATTCCATACAAACTGTACGGTGGAACTTCATTCTATCAACGTAAGGAGATTAAGGATTTAATTGCCTACTTCCGTCTGACTTACAATCCAAACGATGAGGAAGCGTTGAAACGTGTAATCAATTATCCGCGTCGTGGTATTGGTGATACTACTGTAGAAAAAATTATCGTGGCTGCAGATCGTAATCAATATAGACTTTGGGATGTTGTTGCTAATGCGCAGATGTTTTTGGATGGTCGTAGCGCTACTTCAGTAGGGAATTTTGCTACAATGATTCAAAGTTTTCAAGCCGTTGGTAATAACTCTAGTGCTTTCGATACTGCGATGCATATTGCGCAGCATTCTGGCATTTTGAAAGATTTGTACGAAGATAAATCAGTAGAAGGTTTAGCACGATACGAAAATATTCAAGAGTTGTTGAATGGTATCAAAGAGTTTTCGGAACGAGAGGATATTGAGCAAAAGTCTTTGGATGTATTCTTGCAAGATGTCGCATTGTTGACAAACGATGATAATGACAAGGATCCAAATGCGGATACGGTATCTTTGATGACTATTCACGCTTCTAAAGGGTTGGAATTCCCTGTGGTATTTATAGTTGGATTAGAAGAAAATTTATTTCCTTCACAATTATCCTTAAATTCGCGCAGTGAATTGGAAGAAGAACGTCGATTGTTCTATGTGGCTGTAACACGTGCTGAGAAAAAATTGCATTTGTCTTATGCTACATCTCGTTACCGTTGGGGAACATTGAATAATTGCGAACCAAGTCGTTTCATCGATGAGTTGAATCCAAGCTATTTGGATTTGGACTTCAATCCGCGCACTTCTGGACCTTCGGATGGTGCTTTCAAATCCGATCGTATCGCTTGGCAAACTAAAGAAAAAGATGCTTTTTCGAAGCCTAAGCCAAAGGTAGTCAAGACGACTTCTATTTTACCAAAGGCGCATGTACCGACCGCAGGGTTTGCTCCATCGGATACAAGCAATTTGCAAGTAGGTATGGAAGTAGAGCACGAACGTTTCGGTTTTGGAAAAGTTGTCAACTTAGAAGGAAACAAACCTGATATTAAAGCAACTATTTTCTTCAAAGAGTTGGGACAGAAACAATTGTTGCTTAAATTTGCAAAACTTAGGATAGTTCAATAAGAACTTATATCTTTACTAGATTAAAAAATAATAACGTATTATACGTTTAATATCACTATATGAATTTTGATTATAACAGTACTCGTCCCAAATTAATATTGGCCGAATATGGTAGAAATGTGCAAAATATGGTCGACTATATTTGCACGGTGCCTGATAAAGAAGAGCGCAACAGATTGGCTCAGGTGGTGATTGATATGATGGGCGTGCTTAATCCACATTTGCGTGATGTATCTGATTTCAAGCACAAACTTTGGGATCACTTGTATATAATTTCGGATTTCAAAATCGATGTAGATTCGCCGTATCCAGTTCCAAAACGTGAGGAAATACATCATAAGCCAGAAACGTTACCTTATCCTCAACATAAGATTCGTTTCAAACACTATGGTCATATCGTAGAAGAAATGATCCAGAAGGCTATTTCCGTATCTAACGAAGAGACTAGAGCTAAATTAACTTTAGGTGTAGCTAATTTTATGAAAATGGCTTATACCACTTGGAATAAAGATTCTGTTAATGACTTGCAGATCATTGAGGACTTGAAAGAGTTGTCAAAAGGCGCATTGACATTGCCAGAGGATACTGTATTGACAAAATTAGATTTCCGTACTCCGCCTCCAGGAAACCGTGTGAAAACACAACAAAGTTCTTCGAATAATAATCATAAGAGTGCGCAATCTAATAACAATAATAGAAAGCCGAGCAATAATACAAGAAGCAATAATAACAACAACGATAAGAGAAAATCGTACAGCAATAACAACAACAATAGCGGTAGCGGTTTCAAAAAAAATTATCAAAATAACAACTACAAAAAATAATCTTTGTAGTTTGTTTTAGTATTTTCAATAAGTAACTAATACAGTAATTAGTTACTTATTTTATTTAATGAAATATCCTTTTTAGTATATATGAACGCATTTGAAATACATGGTGGAAAACCTTTGAAAGGTGAAATTATTCCTCAGGGGGCAAAAAACGAAGCATTACAGATTTTGTCAGCGGTATTGTTGACAGAAGAAAAAATGACGATTAGTAATATTCCTGACATCAAAGACGTGAATAAGTTGATTGACTTATTGGGGTCATTAGGAGTTACTGTAAACAAATTAAATAAGGATACTTACGAATTCGAAGCGAAAAATATTAATATAGATTATTTCACATCTGAGGAATTCAAACAGAAAGGTGGAGGTCTTCGTGGTTCTATTATGATTGTAGGTCCATTGTTAGCTCGCTTTGGAAAGGCTGCAATCCCTAAACCAGGAGGTGATAAAATCGGACGTCGTCGTTTGGATACACACTTCTTAGGATTTGAAAAACTAGGTGCAAAGTTTATCTACGATGCCGAAAATGAATTTTTCAATGTAGATGCTACGCAATTACGAGGTACATATATCTTGTTGGATGAAGCGTCAGTGACAGGTACGGCAAACGTAGTCATGGCAGCTGTATTAGCAAAAGGCACTACGACGATTTACAATGCAGCGTGTGAGCCCTACTTACAGCAATTGTGCAAAATGTTGAACCGTATGGGAGCGAAAATCTCTGGAATAGGTTCTAATTTGTTGACAATTGAAGGTGTAGAAAAATTAGGTGGTACGGAACATCGTATGTTGCCAGATATGATTGAGATTGGTTCTTTCATTGGTTTGGCAGCTATGACGGGTTCGGAAATTACGATCAAAGATGTAGCCTATCCAGAATTGGGTATTATTCCTTCCGTATTCCAACGTTTGGGTATCAAGATGGAACTGCGTGACGACGATATCTTTATTCCCGCACAAGATTCCTATGAGATCGATACATTTATCGATGGATCAATCTTAACGATTTCTGATGCACCTTGGCCGGGTTTTACACCTGATTTATTGAGTATAGTGTTAGTGACTGCGATTCAGGCAAAAGGTAATGTATTGATTCACCAAAAAATGTTTGAAAGTAGATTGTTCTTCGTGGATAAACTAATCGATATGGGTGCTCAAATTATTTTGTGTGATCCACACCGTGCTACAGTAATTGGTTTGAACAAACAAACACAATTACGTGGTATTCCGATGTCTTCGCCAGATATCCGTGCCGGTGTTTCTTTATTGATCGCCGCCTTATCAGCTCAGGGTAAATCTACTATTTTTAATATTGAACAGATTGAGCGCGGTTATCAAAATATCGAAGAGCGTTTACGTGCTTTAGGAGCTGATATCAAACGAGTAGAAGCACAACCGATGGGTCACTAATTGTCTGCTTAATGTTAATAAACAACAAATAACTTTCTTTTATGTCTAAGAATTCTATTTTTGCGTATTAACTATTTAAACACATTATTTAGCATGAAAAAATTAGTTTTATTTGCAGCAGTAGCTTCTCTTGTATTAGCGTCATGTGCTGGAAATCCAGAAGGTAAAAAAGCAGAAGCAACAGATTCAGTAGCAGTTGCTGATTCAGTAGCTGGTAATACGTATACTGTCGATACTACACAATCGCAATTGGTATGGAAAGGTACTAAAGTGACAGGTGCTCACGAAGGTACTGTAGCTATCAAATCAGGTTCTCTATTTGTAGATAATGGTGCTATCACTGGTGGTAACTTCGTATTGGATATGAATACAATCAGCAGCACTGACTTAGATGGTGAATACAAAGAGAAATTAGACGGACACTTAAAAGCAGACGACTTCTTCGCAGTAGCTACATTCCCAGAGGCTTCATTCCAAATTACTGAAGTGAAAGCTGGTGCAACTGCTAATGACGTAGTAATCTCTGGTAACTTAACGATTAAAGGTATTTCTAAAAATATCACTTTCGATGCTAAAGTGGATGAAGTATCTGATTCAGTAGTTAAATCTTCTGCAGACTTCAATATTGCACGTGAAGACTGGGGCGTAACTTACGAAGGTAAAAAAGACGATTTGATCTCTAAAGAAATCAATTTCAAAGTAACTATCGTAGCTAATAAATAATTAGTAGCTCAAAATATATTTAAGAGGCCTATATATAAAAATATAGACCTCTTATTTTTTGTCAAATAAAGTTTTTCGGTGATTAGTGCCCCAATTTACTAATTGTGTTATTATCGTTTGTAAGCTTTTTCCGTAAGGCGTAATTTCATATTTTACGGATACCGGTTTTGTGTGGGGAGGTTCTCTAAAAATAAGCCTATTTGTTTCCAATGTTTTAAGCTCTTTGCTCAAAACTTTTGCAGATAACCCTGGAATATCATGCTCTATTTTCTTAAATGTATTTACTTCATGCTCTCTAGTTGCCAAGTAGTGAATAATAAGTAATGTCCATTTGCCTCCAATAATTTCTAAGGAGTCCTGTAAGGCGAGTAAATCGGCTGTACAAGCTGGTGGATCTGAAATTGGCTTTGAAATCATATCCTTAAAATTAAGGATATTTTGTTAGAAGATTAAAAAAAGTGGCTCTGGAAAGCCACTCCAATAAACTAATGATGATATATATTGAGAAGTATTTTAGCGTAATTTTTACCCAGTTGTCGATAACCAGCTGGACTAAAATGAAGTCCGTCTGGAATACCTTCACAATCTTTGGAAGAAACTACATGCGCATTCTGAATTGTTTGGGGTAAGGTTTGGATAATAGCATTCATGCTAGCACATTTTCCTCCCTCCTCAGCAGAAAGCATTTCTCCCGCTAGGATAGGGGTGTTTTCCGCTTTTAGATTAAGGTCATTCAATAAATTTGTATACACTCTATTTACCTTATTTGGCCAATCTCTATCGCCTGTATTGGACTCACCTTGATGTAGCAAAATTCCTTTAATGACACCTGATTTTTGAGCAATCTTAGCCATTTCCACTAATCGAGCATACGGATTATTGTCATAGGCTGACAACATGCCTTTCATCCAATTCGGTGCTTTTTCTACGTAAGTAGCCGTGCTGTCTTTATCAAATAACTGTATATGACATCCACCTACCGATACATTGATAATGCCGATGCGCACATTGGGAGCGGTGTTTTCCGCTAGAGTTTTTGCAAAATAATCAGCTGGAGTAAGTCCTGTATGACAACGCGTAAGGGGGGATTGTGCAATATACCATTCTCCTTTTTTACGATTTAATTCTGGACAGTCTACGCTTTGCAATAGCATTACGCGTTTATCAGTAACGGTGTCTTGAGGTTCGAATTTTCCATGGCCTTCCATATTAGATTGTCCAAAACATAGGTAAATATGAAAGTTTGGATCTTGGGCATTCACCAAGCTATAGCTTGTAATAGAAATCAGAAGAAATATTTGCTTTATAAATTTCATTCGAAAAGTCTTAAGTTTTTTAAATTGTTGAAAAAAAGGGAGGAGCATGAATCTACCTCCCTTCCAATGACTGGCTCAGTCATTATATTTATCACAAGGTTCTTATTTCATTTTGCCTAAAGCTTCTGTAACCGCTTTATATGCTGGTTTTCTTACGAAACCTTCTGTCCAAATACCAATAGGCTCACCTCTTCTCCAGAATGAATATTCATTGTCTGGACTATCTAATGGACTCCAAATGGTAATACCGTATTGTTGTGCTTTCGGAATGATTTCGAAATACTTTTCAATTACAAACTTGTACATATCAGCTTGTCTAGCATACATCTCGGCAGTAGCTTGAGGTGTTTTTACACCTACACCGATATCTAACTCCGAAATTTTGATAAGTTTGCCCGTAGCTGCCAATAATTGGAACATACTGACAATATTGTCTTTGTTCGTATTGATATCAATGTGCATTTGTGTACCAATACCATCTACTTTTGCACCTTTGCTTTCCACATATTCCACATAGGCAATCAGCCCTTTACACTTATTGCCACCGCCCTCTAAGCCGTAGTCATTAATGAAAAGTAAATCATTGGTATTACCGTATTTACGTGCAAACTCAATAGCTTTGACAGCATAATCTTTGCCCATATAGTCTTGCCAGTAAAATTCATCATCCGCCATTTCAGCTTTTCCAATACCCGTTTTCAAAGCATATTGATCTGGCCAATCCGACATTGGTTCATTTACGACATCCCAAGCTTTCACATATTCTTTAGTGGTCGTCATCATGCCTTTGATAAAATCCTCAAGTGCATTCGTGATGATATCTTTTTTCTCTTCAGGTGTTTTTTCAATTACATTACCGCCCATACCACCGAAACCTTCGCCATCAGCTGATAATACGCGAGATGAATTGTTACCCCAGCCTATCCATCCATCTATTCCATTCTCAAAGTCTCCGTTTCCAATGATATTTGTATTGCTACCTGCTTTTACCAATTTGACATTGTCTACGTAAATAGTACCATCATAATGTCCGAAATTGAAAATAAAGCGGTTGCGTACAGCGGTAGTTGTCAGTTTCAATTCAAATTCTTGGTAATCTGTCGTTAAAGCCACGGATCCGAAGCTGTTGCCTTGATAATCCGAGGTGCTTTGTAAGTCTGCACCTAATGTACCCGCTTTGCTACCTTTAGCTGCTAATGTCAATACGTATTCTGTATTATTTTCAATACCAGAAATATCAAAGGCCGCCTGTGCTTCCCACGTGTTTACCACCGATGGGTTTATCATTTTTAAAGCAAATCCTTTTTCAATAGGAGCACTTCCGCCACTACCTTCTTCATTATATTTTTCAACAGTAAAATTGTCAAAATAATATGTCGTCGCAGTTTTACCTAAATTGAAAGCTATCGTGGTACAATTTTCGGTGTCGCTACCAATGTTAATTTCTCTTTCAAATTTCACCCATTCACTTGTTGTTTTGAATGAACCGAAGAAATCCCAGTGTTTATAAGAATAAGGAACGGTATGCGCTTGAGAACCGAATTCAGCCGGAGCATCCGACTTTGCATACATTGTGAATCTGTATTTTTCACCCAATTTTGTTGCTGCTGGGAATTTAATGAATAACTGCGTATCCCAATCATTTGCTCTTACTTCAGCATTTACTAATTTTAGAGCACGACCTTCTCCACCTTCACCTTGTCCAGCGGCTGTAAATGATACCACAGCATTCGTGTTAAATTCATAATTGCTATTGTCCGCGGACTCAAAATTATTTGATGTGATCACATCCCAAGTGGGGCTTCCTGAACCAGGAAGTTTGATAGGTGCAATTAATTTATTTAGGTATGCTGCATTTTGTCCAGAATGCCAAGTTAAGGTATGACCAAATATAGCCACATTGTTTTCTTTAGCTGTTTCAATTAACTTTTCAACCCGTGAAAAATCCATTGTTCCATCCGCTTTCACGATGGAAGAGTGTTTCATCTCATAGCCCATCACCATTTCATTAAAGTTGCGATTTACTAATCTGTACATCACACCTTTGTTGATATAGTCATCGATATTAAGTGCTACTCCTAATTTGAAATTTGGATTTGCATTTTGATCGATATAGGAAATTAAAGGGTCATATGAATTAATATCTTCTTGTGCGATTACACTTTCGGGTTTTTCAGCAAAGTAGTCAAGAAACTCGGGTTTTGCGCAGGAGGAGAGTAGTAGACTCACCATTAATCCATAACCTAATTTTGTATGTAAACGTTTCATAATTCTAATTGATTAATAATTTTAGAATATTAAGGTTTAAGAGCTACATTAAATGTTTCCATCTTAACACCTCTATCACGCATAACTAATGTATCTTTTGTGGATACACTCATTTGTGCCATTTCTATTTGGTATTCTAGATATAATCCATCTCGATCTGTATTACCCCAACTGTTTTTTTCTCCTTTTTTGACAAAAGCTCCTCGACCAGTGGCGGTTACTCCATTTGTTGCTGAGCTAATAGTGCAATTGTTATTATTGTCAAATGCTAACATCAATTCGATGTTGATATTTGTGCCATCTACATCTTTGAAGGTCAACGGTAGTTTTGCGTTTTGACGAGATGCAGTTATTAAATTTTTAACTTCATCTTTTTCGACAGAAGCATTTCTACGGTTTAATGTTTGGTTCAAGGAATTGTTTCCATTCTTGCCTACTATTATATCTTGACCACGTCTAAGGTAGTTACCATGCCAAGTATTGATATATTTTATAGCATAAAATGTATAATCTTTAGGTTGAACTTCCCAATCATCTGCAACTGCTCTGCGTTGAAGGCTTCCAATTTTAGGTGTACCGGATAATATAGAATCTGCATTAGTCACATTGGTAATACGTAAGGGTAATACGTATGTGGTATTAATGGATTTGGGATCTGCAAAGAATGCATCGGTTAATTGTACTTCCACACCTCCTGAAGGCTTTCCTTGTGGAATAATCATCTGATTAGAAGCTAATGTATAATAATTTGATGGTAAAGGGAGTACATCGCCTCCCTCAGGGCTATATATTATATTTTGTGTCAACGCATTATCAACGACGAAATCAACTTTGACGTCTTCTTTTGTACTGTATACACCACCAGTAGTAGCCATTACATTGATTTTACCTTGATTATCCAAAGATGTATCAAAAATATCTTCACCCAATGTGATGGTACGTACAGGATATTGGTAGGCAAAGTAAACCGTTTGATATTCGTAATCAGGAAATTCCCAATCTTGATTTTTGCAGCTTGTAATAGCCAACAATAAGGTCGCATAAATTATATTTATTCTTTTCATGAGTTCAAATTTGAAATGTTACCAACCATTATTTTGTTGAAGGTTATTATACTTTAATATTTCACTGTAAGGAATTGGGCCATACTGCATATATGGTTCGAAAACACGGTTTTCTACCGTAATTACATTATAAGTATTGTTTTCTATG
Source organism: Sphingobacterium litopenaei (assembly GCF_014692495.1). GTDB lineage: Bacteria > Bacteroidota > Bacteroidia > Sphingobacteriales > Sphingobacteriaceae > Sphingobacterium > Sphingobacterium litopenaei. The sequence goes on from NZ_JACOIJ010000001.1 coordinate 120,463, forward strand.
CTAATGCCTTGAGCAGGAATTGTTAGATTTTCGTTCCATCTGCGCAAATCCCAGAATCTGAATCCTTCAAAACATAGTTCTAAACGTCTTTCATTACGAATTAACTGACGCATTTGATCTTTGTTGTTTTTTACCTGTTCTAAATATGGATCTCCATTCGTAGTTCCTACACCAGCGCGTGTACGAATAGCTTTGATAATATCATAGGCTGAAAACGAGAATGAACCTCGACCAGTAGGTCCCCAAGCTTCATTTGCAGCTTCGGCATAAGCTAAATAAATTTCTGTCATGCGTAATCGGGGAGTGACATGGTATTGACCAGATACATTTGATGGATTTAAATTTACATCCTGACGTAAAAGCTTACGCATATAATAGCCCGTACGTGTAGATGTCTCAACTTTGTTGAGTCCATCGTTAGTTGGACTATTTACCGCGGTATTGATAGCGGTATTATTTACTCCAGAAGTAGACCCATTGACCAAGATATAATTTTTTAATCTTGGATCTCTATTATCATAAGGGCTATTTGCATTATAGCCGCTTGCCGCATCATTAATTGGATAACCATTAGCCATTGGAAATGCATCTACTAAATTTTGTGTAGGATTTAATCTTCCTCGCCCAAATAAGGTCGGAGGAAAGTGATCTGCCTCTAAGGAGGAAGAAAGGTCACCTCTGTCAACACGCCAGATAATTTCTGCTGTGTTTCTTCCGGACTCCATCTGATTTACACTTGCTGGTAAATAGAATAGTGCACCTTGAGGATCAACACCAGATATGCCACCTTTTTGCTGTATAACATTCCCAGCATAATTTGCTGCTTGTTCCCATTTAGCTGTATTACCATCATTAAAAGCAGGACTAGCTGCTAAAAGAGCTGCTTTAGCGCGAATAGCTTGGCTAATTCTTTTGGTCATACGAAGTCTGAATTTTTCGCCAAAAACTTGGTTATAGTCTGTTAAGTTTACACCTAAGGATTGGTATTTAGCGGGTATTTGGCTTGCATTTGAAATATCTTCAAAATCAAGCGGTAAAAGTTCGTCTGCTTTATCTAAATCTGCATAAATTTGTTGCATACATTCCTCAAAAGTGGCTCTAGGTTTATTAAAGTCAGATTCTGAAGTTTCGTATTCTAGTACAATTGGTATTCCCAATACTTCACCGCTACTTGTTTTGCCAGCATGTGTTTGCAATAAATGGAACATAAATAATGCGCGTAAGCCTAATGCTTCACCTTTCATCCGATCATTGAACATCGAATTAATAGGAGCAGAGGATGACCACTCCACTTTATCTTGAATGGATAGAAAATTATTAATGTATTGAATTGCTGAACGACTGTTTCTCCATTGTTCTAAAGGATTATTCATGGCAGTCCATTGACCCGTAGCAATTTTTAAATAATTGCTCGCGCGATCATTTGTTACCGCATCATCTGTAGCTACATCATTGAATGACCAACTATTTGTAGGTACTCTGTTATAGCCGTTGAGTAAGATACCTTGTGCATATAAAGGTCTTGTATATGCAGTTTCAATATCTAGAAAATTTTCGATTGAAGGTGTAAACATATCTTCACATGACGTGAATGCTATAGTCGATGTAACACCTAATATGAATAGTAATTTTTTCATGTCTTATCTATTAGTCTTGTTCTAGAATAGAGCCTTAACGCCAAAGTTGAAAAATCTGGTTTGTGGTGTACTACCCACTGATAGCTGCATAGTTTCTCTTTCTTTAGCAAAAGTCATTAGATTGAAACCATTTACATAAGTGCCTAACTCACGAAGAATTCCCTTGCCCAAAATAGATTTAGGAAAATCGTATGATATCTGGACTTTGCTTAAATCAAAACGATTTGTACTATACATCCAGAAATCAGAAGCTCTATAATTATTATCACTATTGTTAGTAGTCAATCGGGGATAAGTAGCGGTCGTACTAGTCTCCGGAGTCCAACGATTACGAACGACTTCTGAATATTTGTCTTCCGCATCAACCCAGAAATAAGAATTATTACGCAAAGCATTAGCACCATTACGACTTGTCGCGACAGCGAACAAGGTTAAGTTTTTCCATTTGGCAGTAATATTGAATCCTAAAGAGAAAGGCGCACCGGCCCATCCTCCTTTGCCGAGATAAATTTCATCACGTGTATCAATTGTACCATCACCGTTTTGGTCTATGTATTTGATGTCACCAGGTCTCACTTCACCAAATGATGAAGTAGCTGAATTATCTATGTCGCTTTGATCTCTATAGAATCCATTACTTTGGAGCCCCCAAATAGCATCCAATGGTTTTCCTGTACGGTTTTGGTAAGCAAATTCAAATATCTCATCACGTTTAGAAGCTTGGGTGTCATAATAAAGTCCATTCACTCCTAAAGAAAGACTGCTAGAACTATTAAAAGATTTATTAATATTAATTCCAAAATCAACCCCCTTACGTTCATCTATATTATAATTCACATATGGTAAATCAGAATATACAGGCCAGTATGACATAAAATACATAGGATATATGGTACTTGGCTGGGTCAATAAACCATTCATCTGATTATAGAAATAAGTTGCATTATAACTGATTAAGTTATTAAACATATTGGCTTCAAAGCCAAAGCTAAACTCTCTACGTTTCGGGTAAGTCATATCTTTATTATCTCCACGCACACGATCAAAAGAATGTACAAGTTGACCATCTGCCCAACTGTACCATGCACCTTCTTGATAGGTATAATAGCCTTGATACATATAGAATTGCTCAATATCCACGTCTGTATTCACTATACCAGCAGAAGCTTTAAATCGAAGATCATTAAAAATGCCTCCTTTCATAAATTCTTCTTCACTTAATCTCCACGCTAAGGATAGTGTAGGGGAGAAGGCTTTACGTTTACCTTCCGGTAATTTTGCAGAATGCGGCAATGCTCCGCTGAAGTCAGCATAATATTTGTTTGCAAAATTGTAACCCAGATGTAAGCCTAAGTTTGCATTACTTTGCTTATGATATTCTGCTGATCGTGTTATTTGAAATGCATTAGCCAGAAGAATCGCGGACACATGATGATTGTCGTTATATGTACGGAAATAATTAAGCCTAGCATTCATGCCAATTGTTTGACGATAAATACTACCTCCAATATTCTGAACACCGTTTCTACGATCTTCGCCATATTTTGTCAAACTGCTAATCAAATCTTCTCCATTATAATTATTCCATGCGGCTTGGTAGACTGCATAGGTATTATTGTACGATTGATTGTATTGATTTTGATAATCAATAGCTAAGGCTGTTTGAAAAGTAAGTCCTTCCGTAATTCCTTTCAAATCAAAATCTAATCCTGTATTAAATTGAAATTGCCTATTCATATGACGACTGCTTCCACCAGAATATATAGTGGCAAAGGCATTAGTTTGATCGAGTTGGCTTCCACCTAATAAATACTGTCCATTTACTAAGAAGTTGGTGGTATTTACATAAGTCCAAGAGTTCTCATCTGCTTCCTCGAGCATACTAATGGGAATAAGTGGTGAGAAGCGATGTGGTCTACCAGTCGCTGCTGCTGCCCAATAGTCCGTGTTTACACCTTTTTGGGTGTAGAAGCTAGCAGAAGCATCAACATTAAGTGACATGATGCTATTAAGTCTAGAATCAATGTTTCCGCGCATATTGAATCTATTAGATGTATTTCCCTTCGCTTCACCAAAATTTAAAAGTGATCCGGCCGACCAAAAACCAAAATTTGTATAATATTTAGTTTTGTCACCTCCTCCAGAAACTTCAGCTGTGGCGTCATAGCGATTGAAGCTGTTCTTGATATAATCCGAAGAATAATAGTCTACATTTGGATATCTATAAGGATTAATTCCGACTGCATGATGATATATAGTTTCTTCACTATATAGGTTAGGTAGTCCATCATTTCTTCTGGCCTCATTATATAATGTCATATATTCGGCAGATCCTAAATATTTTGGATAGCTAATTGGCGTATTAATACCCGCATTCGTACGGATATTAATCTTTTGATTATCTTCCTGTCCGCGTTTTGTAGTAATATATATTACTCCTTTAGATGCTAAACTTCCATATAACGCAACTGCATTAATTCCTTTCATTACAGAAATTTCTTCGATCTCTGTAGGCATTACATTATTAGCGTCTCTTGGAAAACCATCTACCAATAATAGATATCCCCCAGTTCCCCAAATATTACCATTGTATCCTGGAATAAAGGCATCCAAATTGTCTAAGCTGTAAGTGGTGTAATTTTTATTTAATAGGTTATTAATATTGATGGCGCTTACTTCGCCCATTACATCTTTTTTCTTTACTTTACGAAAAGCTACTTGAACCAATTCGGTACTATCTGTATACAAACTATCTTGCAGGGCAATAGAAAAAGATATATTATTTGGGTGTGCAAATAGGTATATTCCTGGAGAAGCTAATATTCCCATGGATGCAATACTTAAGCACACCGCTTTCTTTATGTTTTTATACTTCATTGTCTTCATAATTTAATGAATGGATCATCCTCCGGATTACCAGCCTGGATTTTGATAAAACTCAGGATATAAATTCACATCCGATACTTTAAGTGGTAACCAATAATGTTTGGAAGAAAAATTTCTTTCCAATATCACATTCTCTCGAATATTTACAATACGGTTATTTGTTGGATCTTCGGGGTCAAATGATGCTCTGTCGAATTCTACCGACGTCTTTAAGGTATATGGTCTTTCGATTAATAATAGCCATCTTCTTAAATCATTAAAACGGTGTCCTTCATATGCTAATTCCACCGCGCGTTCGCGTCTTAACTCATCCAAGAATGTAGACACTGAACTTTGAAACTTTTGATGCACAGGGGCTACACCAGCGCGCTCACGAATAACATTTACGGCATCCAACGCTGTTTTACTAAAGTTTGATGATTTGCCACTAATACTGTTGTTTCCCATTAAAGCAGCCTCTGCGTACATTAAATACACATCAGCAAGCCGTAAATAGGGTATGTAAATATTCATAGCGTATGAGTAATCGAAATGCCTGTCGTAGTTATTGGCAGCCAACGTCGTAAACTTTCGTAAAGAATAACCTGTCCGAGACCCATTTTGAATACTTCTATATGATCCTCCTGTGTATAATTGCGCGTAGCGTCTGAGATTAGGATCCATATCAGTTTCCGTAATATTTCCAGTAACCACTTTCACGCCGTCAAATAGTATGTCTGTATAGAATCTAGGATCTCTATTTTTCCAAGGATAATTTGGATCATACCCAGATTCTGGATCAGCTTTAGTAATGTCCTTTATTGGTAATCCATTTGCCATACCATAATTGGCATGTACATAGTTTGCTGTAGGATTGAATTTTATTGCGTCACCTTCGGAAATTAAACCAGGGAGGTATTGTTTACTGGTATTATAATGGGTGTCGTTACCATTATTATAAGGTCCTCGAAAAATAGCCTCCGTACTACCTGGCAAAGCCCAGTTTTGATTAATTGTACGGAATACGGTATGAATATTAGTGAAATCCACCAGTTTATATTTTGTCTGACCACCTTCAACCAATCCCAATAATTCACCAAAGACTTCTGCTGCTTTTTTGCAATATTCCGCATGGTAATTTCTATCACCCGTTACAGTTTGGTTCATTAGTGGACTACCTGCCCATAGGTAATTCTTACCTAGGTAGGCAAGGGCCATTATTTTATTGATTCGAAGCTCATTCTTACCTAATGTTCTTCTTCCTGTCACGGTATTGTCCCAATCGAGCGGCAAAAGATTTGCTGCTTCACGAAAATCTGCAGCTGCAAGGTCTGCACATTCATGATAGCTAAGCCTAGGTAATGTCAATTTTTCATCACTTGGTAGTACATAATTGATATATGGCATGCCACCAAAGTATTCCATTAGACGGTGATGAAACCAGCCTCTGAAAAATAATAATTGACCTTTTATTAAGTTACGTTCTTCTGCTGTGGCATCAGTCATTTTGTCAAAATTTTCTAATGCAATGCTAATTTTGCGTAAGCCAAACCAAGCAGCATTCCATAGGTCTTGAGAACCTCTATTACCCCAAGTTGTTGTAAAGTCATTTTGCTCCATCCAACCAGCCCCCCATCCATCGTGTTGCGCTTGCCAGCCCCAAAAATTCCCATTATCTATTTTATGAATAAAGTGATAGTCGCCAGCAGTAGTAGTAATTTCATCTTCACCCCAGTTCCAAGAGTTTGTCCAATAATTGTTTGTGAAATTCACAATACAATGGTATAATTCTTCGGTATAACCTTGAAAATTGACGAAGTTTTTGAATGCATCATCAGGAGAGACAATGGATTCTTCTTCTTTATCTAAATATTTCTCACAAGAAGTTAAGGATGTAACACCTAAGACTCCACAAGAAATAAGCACTTTAATATATTTAGAATATTTCATAATAAATCCAATTAGAATGTAATGTTAGCACCTAAATTAAAACGCTTTACAGTAGGGTAAGCTCCTTGCGATGCCCAACCTGTACCCGCATAATTTGACTCCCTGTCATCTGGCATTTTAGACCACAGCAATAAGTTGTGCCCATTTAAAAAGATACGTATATGCTGTAACCCCATTCTGCGTATGAAGTTATGGTCAGTAGTTAGGTTATAGGCTATTTCTGCTGTTTTTAGTCGAACATAGGATCCATCGTACATAAACCTATCGGCATTATTGTAACTACTTGCTAAAGCTAACCATCTAGGCATAGGCACGTCAGCGTCAATATTGTCTTTCGACCAATATGTACCTTCATGATAAGCCAAATTACGTTGGCGGCCAAAACTTTCAAATACCACTTGACGCGTAACATTATTCACACCATACCATTGTGTCATTAAGCTGAAATTTTTGAAATCAAAACCAAGCGTAAGGTTATATGTGTTTTGAGGAACAGATGGATATGCATATGGGATATTATCTCTTGAATCGATAATTCCATCTCCATTAAAATCCACTATATGATAACTCCCAGGTAACTTATTATGATCATTATTATCATGCGCTGTAGATGAATATAGTTCGTCCCAAGTATTATAGCGACCAGCATTCACATGCGTATAAGTTTGACTGATTTGTTTATTTTCAAGTTTTTGATATTCCGGTAGTAGGGCAGGACTATCACCTTCAATGACTTTATCCTTTGCATGTGTAAAATTCATGTCCCCCCAAATTCTCCAGTTTTGATTGAGAGACTTGTTTGCTTTAATTTCTACCTCATATCCCTCATTTTCAACTATACCCAGATTGGCAACAGGAGCCGCAACGCCTAAATAGTCAGGAATAGCTCGGCTATTTCCAGGGATTAAAACATCAGTTCTTTTGTCTTTGAATATGTTAACTTGTCCAGTAATTAAATTATTAAATAATCCAAAATCAGCTCCAAAGTTTGTTTTTCTAACTTTCTCCCAGCGCACATTTGGATTTCCAAGAACATTTTCTTTGAACCACATGTAGCTACTTGTCTCTGGATTCACACCTACTACCCCCATTTTAGAGTTTCCACCCATAGTCCATTGCGTAAGATATAACCATCTACCTGCGACATTGTCATCCCCAATATCACCTACAGAAGCCCTAAGCTTCAACATATTCAATACGGAATTCCCTTTTAGGAAATTTTCCTCTGAAACTAACCAACCTAGACCTCCAGAATTGAAGAATCCAAATCTATATTCAGGCGCAAATTTCTCTGAACCAGTATATGCGCCATTGTATTCGATCATATACTTATTCTTGAAATTGTAGGTTGCACGAAATACCCAGTCTTCACGGAAATAGGGTTGTTGACTTCCTGTTGCATATTGGTTACGGTTAAATAAACCCATAGCAGTAAGATTGTGGTTTTCAGCAATTGTTGTTCTGTAATCCAACTGAAATTGATAGAAAAGTCTACGATAGGTAGATCCGTTGTTTACGTTTCCTTCTTGTTGAGTCCAGTCAATTCCCTCTACGAAATCAAAACCACTGTTATTTTGATTAAATCTGTATCTGGCTAAGCCAGTTTCAGGATCAATCCATTTTTCTTGAGGGTCATTAAATACATCGTTAATACCTCTTCCTGTCTCTACAAAGGTATTATCGAGAGAAAAAGTTCCTCTTGCTGTAAGACCGTTCACAAACATGTCTAATTTTTGTTCAAGCGTAAAATCAGATGTAATTCGATTAGTGGTTATAAATTGGTAACCCGCTAAAGCTAATGACCTTGCCGAATTGATACCAGCTTGCGAATCATTTGGGTAATAACCCCATGAGCCATCCGAATATCGTGGATAGATTACATCAGGGGCTAGAGTATAAGCAGCTATCCAAAAATCATATTCATTCACACCAATACGTGGACTTTTGCGCGTACCAGTTGATCCTGCTAGGTTAGTAGAGAATTTGGTGGTAGGAGTTAATTGAAAATCCAAATTAGATCTTACGTTAATTCTGTTGAAATTATACCCCGATTCGTAACCTCGGCTGTTGTCTCGATGTCGAAACATATCTCCTTCGAACAAATAATCTGCACTAGCAAAGTATTTTACTTTGGATGTACCACCAGCTATATTAACATTACTGTTTTGGGATAAAGCATATCCTTTAAATAATTCATCTGCCCAATCCACATTAACATAACGTTCTCTTTCCTCCTGATTTGCTGGATAGCGATATTTATCAATTATATTTTGTGACTGATAATACGACCAGCTGTCTGGTGAAAGTGCTAATTCATTTTCAATAGCCAGGTTACGAAGCATCATTGCATCATACGCATCCATTTTTCCAGGTAATTGTGATACTGTCTTTACAATATTATTTACAGTTCCACGCACGGATGCGCGTCCTTCACGCCCTCTTTTGGTTGTAATTAGGATTACACCATTTGCACCACGTACACCATAGATAGCTGTGGCAGAGGCATCTTTTAAGACAGATACAGTTTCAATAGACCCGATATCCACACTGGTCATAGGACGTTCTACACCATCAACCATAATTAATGGCTCTGTATTATTCCAAGTACTGCGACCACGTATTACAATACGAGGATCTTCTTCACCTGGCATACCTGTACTTGCTGTAGTTACTACCCCAGGTACATTTCCTGTTAACGCTGCACCGACACTTGATACACCTCCGGCACGTTCTAAAACCTTCCCTGCTGTTTGTGCTACTGCACCTACAACGGTTTCTTTTTTCTGCGTACCGTAACCGACTACGATGGTTTCCTCGATTTCGATTTCTATAGAATTCAGCGTAATGGTAACGTTAGTTCTGTTTTGAATGTTTTCTTCTGTCCTTTCATATCCAAGTTTGGTCACCACCAAGGTGTTGCTATTCTGCGGTACTTGTATACTGAATTTACCTGCATCATCGGTAGTTACTTGGACATTTGTTCCTTTTACTAATATAGAAGCACCACTTACTGCTTCATTGTTCTGATCTTGGACAGTTCCTTGGACTCTTCTGGATGTTTGTGCCAAACTGTCGACTGGCACACTCAGCGCCAACACTAAGGAAAAGGCAAATGAGAAAATTATTCCCCAAAGTTTTTTCCAATGCCTAATGAGTGTGATGGTAGATTTTATCATCATAGCATTTCTTAAGTTTATAAATTAATTGGTTATACTTAGTAGGTAGAATTATGTTCTTCTATAAGATTTTTTTGGTTAGCTATTATGAAACTATATTACTTTAATAGGTAATGTAGTCTATCTAGTAGCTGCTATTGTAAATCATAGGTTAGTTTTTTGTTTTTCATAGTTTCTTTAGTTTATAAATGGTTATAAATAGATGATTTAAAATAGTTATTCATATATATGTACACTATCTCATAGCAAAAAATAAATGTCGATGTTGGTTACTTGTTTATAATTGTATATCAAAGCTACAGTAAGTAATTTTTTCGATAGGATAAGAATGTCTAAATGAATGATAAGAATGTCTAATCTTAGTTTCTACATTCTAGAGAACACGTTTTAGTGGGTTTTAATCATATTCTAATTTCTGTTGCAATAAATAATTGATTTGAGAAGTTTTCTTTTAACAAGGAGTGATATTTCAGGAAAAGACAGCAAGTCTTAAAATAGAAAAAGGGAGGTTGAATTTTTTCATACCTCCCTTTTCTAGGAATTTTAAAAATATTTATTTTTTATTTGCCTTGAAAAGCTTCAACAATACCGACATAAGCATCCTTACGTTGATAACCAGATTTATTTGTGAAAATTCCTACAGGCTCATTCGGACGCCAAGAAGATGTTTCGAGTTGATCTACAGGGCTTCTAAAAGTAATACCTGCACGTTGTGCAGCAGGGATTTTATTGTTATAAGCTTTTATAAACCAATTATACATGGACGACTGCTGTAAGTATAATGAAGGTGTAGCTATTGTGATAGGGCCACCGATACCAATATCTAAAGCTGAAATCTTAATTAACTTTCCGGTACTTGCTAACCTTTCTAATGCTGTTTCTATTTTAGATTTATCTGCATCGAGATTTAAGGCAAATTCAGTAGCTATTCCGTCCACTCTTGCACCTCTTTGTTCGGTATAAGTTATCAGGTCTTTTAAGCCATTGATTTTGTCAGGGAACTCATCTAAATTCGTTTCGGTAATGAAAATTTTATCATCATTGTTTGCATATTGCTTAATCATATTAATTGCAACAGCTGCATAATCTTTACCTAAATAATCTTGCCAATAGAATGTATTTGCTGGCAAAGTACCTCCTGGATGTTTTCTCAATTGTGTAGGATTATCATTATCAATTGGCTGATATACCACACTCCAGGATTTTACTTTATTTTTTGCTACTTCACTTACAGCTTTGATATATTTATCCAATTCTGCGGTGAGGATGTGTCTTTTCTCTTCAGCAGATTTTACGATGGTTTCACCTGGGATTTCATAATTCATCTTAACATTGTCAATCAAGTAGTCTGGAGCACCAGTTTGTGAGCCTAACGTAAGTACAAAGGAATTCCATTCTTTTTGTGCTTCTGTTAAGTTCAAGGCTGCTATTGGCATAGTAATCATTCCTCTTCCCCAGGCATTAATAGGAATCCCGAAGCTTGAAGGACCTCCATATCCAATAAGGCTAGGATTGCCATAATCCGCGGTAATAGCCATACGCATACCCGCACCATAAAAGCCACAACAACCATCACCTTTGAAATCAATTGTTACGTTTTTGTAGTATTTCAATTTTCTCCCATCAGGTAAGGTGATTCTAAATTGTGGGAAAGCCGTAGATGGATTTTTTAAAATATGTAATACTTTTCCGCTATTACCTGCTGCTACAGGATCATTAACTACGGTTGCTGTGGCATCACTTGTCGTAGTACGATAAGTTGTACCTAATGCATCTCCCTCAAAATCGACGACATTGTCAACGCCAGAAACTCCTGGAAGTACGATATCGGCTATTAATCGATTGAGATAGGTGGATTGCTGATTTTGATGCCATACTAAATGACCACCATGAAGTGGCGTAGTTGAATTAGCCGTGAATACCGTTTCTAAATTTTCTAGAACTACACTACCGTCAGCTTGAACGATATTATTATGATTAAAAGTTCCAGCAGTCAGAGTTAATTCATCAAAATGCTCAGATAACAATCTGTAAAGTAGGCTGTTTGATCCTAAATCTCCAAGACTAACTTCCGCGCCTAATTTAAAATTGGCTTGATTGCCTTTATTGACATAACTTTTTAAAACATCATACTCGTCTCTTGCTTCTTGGTCAATGATACTTTGCGGTTTGTCAACGTAAATTTCTCTATTTTCGAATTTAGTACAAGCGCCAAATAGTGCAGTAGACATTAGCAGCATTGTAATTTTATTTACTGTTCTCATAGATTTCTAAAATTTAATTAATTCTGAAATGGCGTAAAATATTCAGGAGCAACAGCACGGTCACGCGCCACTAAAGTATCTTGCGTAACTATTTTTCCGCTAATCTGTCTTGAATTAGCTCCGCTACCCACGGTAACATTCGAATAATTCACTTCATAGTTGAGATATAAGGCACTTCTGTCTCTATTGCCCCAGCTATTTTTCTCTCCATTGATTACGTATTTGCCTGAGCCAGTAGCGGTATAGCCATTTGAATTAGTGCTAATGGTACATTCACCATTTTGGTTGAAAGTTAAAAGTAGGGTACAAGAGAAAATATTTCCTGCATCAGCATCACGAAATTGCACCGGGAACTCGACTTGACTTAATGTTTTAGTTTTTAAATTATTTACGTCATCATTTTCTACAAAAGCTTTGTGACGTACTACATTTCGGGATACATCTCCAGTCATTGCGTCTTTTCCTCTTCTTAAATAATTTCCGTGCCATGGATTAATAAATTTTAGCGCATAAAACACAAAGTTTTTGTCAGCTAAAATCGTATCCGCATTTTTCACGCTGTTCATTTTCAAAGGCAACACATAATTATTGGAAATCGCTAGCGGATCAGCAAAGAAAGCATCCGTAAGTTGCACGACTACACCACCTAAAATTTCTCCTTTTTTAATAGTTATTTGATTAGAATTAACCGAAAAATAGGTGGAAGGCATGGGCAATAGCTTTGCCCCGCCTGACCCAAAATATAGATTAGATAATAAGTTATTGTCTATGGAGTAATCAATCACTACATCGTTCTGGTTGTATCGAGTACCGCCTAATGTTGCCTTAATTTCCACTTTACGTTCATTATCTAATGAATTGTCAAAATTTAGATCCTCACCAAGTACGATCGTTCGAATAGGGTATTGGTTTGCAAAATACACTGCCTGATAATCAAAATCAGGATGTACGATTTCAGTGTTTTTACAACCCGATACTAAGCCTATTAGGACTGCTAGTATAAGTTTGGTGATTGTTATATTATTGTTTTTCATATAAATATTCATTAACTGGTAACTGAAATGTTATTCCCAACCATTATTTTGATATAGATTATTAAACTTGATCGTTTCCGATTGCGGTATAGGGCCGTAGAGCATATAGCTTTGATACGTACGAGTCTCTACTGTAATAGGCGTATAATTTCCGCTAACTAAGTCGATCCCACGCGCTGTAGTATTTAGATCTTCTTTCCATCTTCTGAGATCCCAAAAGCGGAAGCTTTCAAAACTTAATTCAATTCGACGTTCATTTCTGATCAATTGTCTCATTTTATCTTTATCCGTTTTGCATTCTTCGAGATACGCATCATTATTAGTCAACCCAATACCCGCTCTTCTGCGAATAGCTTTTATAACATCATAAGCCGAGAAACTATGTGTGCCAGTTCCAGTTGGTCCCCAAGCTTCATTTGCAGCTTCGGCGTAAGTTAAATACATTTCAGTATATCTGATTCTTGGCAGATACCTACTTTTGTTGCTTGTACTGTTTGGATTTCTATTTACATCCATTCTCAATCGTTTCTTCATATAATACCCTGTTCTGGTAGAAGTCTCTCTATTGTTTAGGGCATCTACTGTAGTAGATTGACTAGTGGTGTAAATAGGCGTATTATTTATACCAGCTTGTGCACCATTATAAATGATATAATGTGTAAGGCGAGGATCTCTGTTGGCATAAGGATTTGCAGCAGTAAATCCACTATTCGCGTGATTAATAGGATAACCATTCACCATTGGAAAAGCATCCACTAGGTTTTGAGTAGGATTGATAAACCCATTTCCAAATAGGCTAGGAGGTAGGTTTTGTGCTTCCTGATCTCCGTTATTGGTTTGTATATTCTCTCTCCAAATGATCTCAGGTGGGTTATTTCCTTGAGATAACCCATCAATTTCTCCTTGGTTATTGTAGAATGTATGACCGTTTGCTGGAAGTGCATTAGCACCACCTTTGTAATTAATGATTTCTGCTGCTGCATTGGCTGCTGCTTCCCACGAAAAATTATTACTTGCGTGTTGGAATGCTGGACTTGCGGCAAGCAATGCTGCTCTAGCTTTGAAAGATTTTGCAATTAATCCATTAAACAATTGGCGGCTGTGTGTACCCATTACCCTACTGTAATTTCCTGGACTATTGGTTACGTTTCGGAATTTCTCTGGAATCTGATTGGCATTGTTTATATCATTATATTCCATTGGAAGATAATATTCCGCACTATCCAAATCTGTTAATATTTGGTTAATACAGTCTTTGAAGCTTGCTCTTGGGATATTAAAATCGCTGGTCGAAGTTTGGTATTCTTTAATAAGAGGAACACCTAATAATTCGCCATTGGAAGCAATACCACCATGATTACGAACTAAGTAATACATGTATAAAGCGCGTAAACCAAATGCTTCTCCACGTAGACGCATATTGAATAGCTTGGCAACTTCTGGATCATTAGCCCAATTTACTTTCTCCGAATTGGCCAAAAATAAGTTTAGGTATAATAAAGAACCATAACCTGTATTCCAAAAATTCAAAGGATTATAAGACGCTGTCCATGAGCCCGTCGCGATTTGTAGATATTCATTTGTGCGGACATTCGTCACAGCATCATCGGTAGCTACATCGCTGTTGTTGTAATATGTCGGGATCGTTCTATACGTTGTATTTAAGAAGCCCTGTGCAAATCGGGAATCATCATACATTTGATCTTCCGATTTTAGATTTTCAGGATCTGGCTCAAACCACTTTTTACAGCTAACAAAAGAGAGAGCACATAATCCTAAAATAAATATTTTGATTTTCATAATTTCCTAATTTTAATAAGACCTAAAAAGATGCTGTAAATCCTAAATTATAGAAGCGATTTTGCGGCGCAGAACCGAAATTTGTTTCCATCATTTTACGCTCTTTGGAAATAACTAAAAGATTGTCTCCGTTTACATAAACGCCCATTTTCTTCACTAATGAAGAATTTCTGAAAAATTGCTCACCCAAATCGTATGTAAACTGTACTCTTGTTAAATTGAAGCGATTATTATCATACATCCAGAAGGTAGAATTTTGGAAATTGTTCGCGCTACTGGTACTTGTCAAGCGTGGATAAGTGGCCGTTTGTGCAGTACTTTCTGTCCATCTATTCAATACTACATCAGAGTATTTATTCAGACCGCGTACCCAGTAATAAGAGTTGTTTTTAAACCCAATAGCACCATGAATACCTGAACCCATAGCAAAGAATGTAAGGTTTTTGTACTTCAAGGTAAGGTTGACACCATAACTTAATGGATTTGCAGACCAGCCATTGTGGCCCAATTCGACTTGATCTCTTGCGTCTACAATACCGTCTTCATTTACATCTCTGTATTTGATATCACCAGGCTTTAAAGTACCACCGAAAGTTTGTCTTGCATGGTTGTCAATTTCTTCTTGAGATTGAAAGAAACCTTCTGCTATATATCCAAAATAAGCATCCAATGGTTTACCAACACGGTTTTGATAACTGTATTCGTACGCTTCTTCTCTGCGAATTACTTCTGAATCGTATACCATTCCCACAATTCCTATATTGTACGAGAAGTCACTGATCTTATTATTAAAGTTCAAGAAGAAATCTACACCAGTACGCATTTCCTCACCAAAATTGAAGTTTGGAAGAAAGTCACCTTGTCCAGTAAAATAAGAAGGGAATAAGGTAGAACCTCTCGATAATAAACCCTTGATATTTTGCTTGAAGTAATTAGCATTCAAATGAATTCTATTTCCAAAAAAAGAAGACTCCAAACCTAATCTGATTTCGTCACGATTAACAAAAGTAAGATTCGGATTGGCACCTCTACCAGACATTGTAGTATAACCTCCACTGGCACCATCTCTCCAAGTAAACCAACCACCAAGGCCTTCTTGATTACCAAAATTTCCCGCATACAGATAATGTCCATTGATGTCTAAGTCTTGTTTCAATGAAGCGTAGCTACCTGTAACGATTAAATTATTGATAAACGAAGCATTATCTTTGATAAAGCTTTCTTCGCTCAAGCGCCATCCTAAAGTTCCTGTAGGAGAAAAACCTCTTCTTTTATTTTCTGGAAGCTTACTCGAATGAACCACATTTCCATTGAAATTTAAGTAGTATTTATGCTTGAAATTATATCCAAAATGCATCCCTAAATTGGTGTTGCGGAAGGGGTGGTATTCACTACCTCCATCCGTATCTGGATCACTGGAATATTGAGAAATATATCCAAAACCTACCAATTTAGCGCTCACATTGTGATGATCATTAAATTTGCGTGCGTAATCTAATTGAGAAATTGATGTTAATGTTTGATCGTACAATGACGTTCCGATGAACTCATTAGTACTGTTTCCATCATTTCCGAATTTTTGAAGACTTTTAATCACCTCTTTGCCATCAATGGTCACCCATTCTGGTTGATAAGTAGCATAAGGAACACTATAACCTTCGGTATAACGTGTGGTATAGTCCATACTAAATTGTGATCTAAAAGATAAACCTTGTGTGATACCACTCAAATCCGCTTTTGCAGCTACATTAAACATAAATGTTCTATGTTTATTCTTGATGTAACCTGAAGCCATCATTTGGGACAATTGGTTGGTTTGGATTGTCGAAAGACCACCTAAAAGATATTTTCCATCTATAATATTATTCGAGTTTTTCACAATGATTTGCAACTCTTCATTCTCTGGATCCAACATATCGATTGGCACGTAGGGATGAAACCAGTCGTTATTAGGTCGGAAGCTACTTGCCATTCCCCAAAAATCGCCACGTGCATAATATTGGTCAGTCATGATCGCTACGGCGTCTGTGGATGCATTTAACCAATCGGTTAATTTCATATCCACGTTAGAACGCACATTGAGTGAAAAATCATTGTTTTTGTCTGCCACACCATATTTCAAAATATTATTATTGTAAGATAAGCCCACATTTGTGTAGTATTTGGTGCGTTCATTACCACCGCTTATTTCGGTAGTAAGATCGGACTTGTAGCTAAACTTTCTTAAAAAATCATCCGAATAGAAATTTAAATCTGGATAGCGATAGGGATTAGTACCCAAAGCTGTGTTGTAAATTTCTTCTTGCGTATATTTCTCTGCGAGACCATCGTTGCGAAGTGCTTCATTGTACAAGCCCATGTATTCCGCAGCATTCAAATAGGTAGGGTAGGATTTTGGAACAAAAATCCCTGTATTCAACCTGAAATCCACACCTAATGGTTTTTGTGTACCTCTTTTGGTCGTAATCAATACCACACCACGAGAACCCGCAGATCCGTAAAGTGCTACACTACTCGCATCTTTAAGTACAGAGATGGATTCAATTTCATTTAATCTTACATCAGAAGCGCGACGTTCTACACCATCGATTAATATCAATGGAGCTTGTCCCCAAATATTACCTGTGTAACCACTTATTAAGCTCTGAAGATTATCTAGACTATATGTACTAAAGCTTTTATTAAGAAGTTCTGTTATGTTTATTGCCGATACAGCACCTACTATGTCTTTTTTCTGAATACTTCCAAAGGCAACATTGACAAGACTATCTTCAGATGCTTGTGGTATGTTCAATTTATCTTGTCCATTGGAAGTAGAGACTTTTATAGAGAGTGCTAAAAGAATCCAACAAACTTTTATGTTATTTTTTATCATTTTATCAACAGTTTAAATTTTACCAACCAGGATTCTGTGAAAAACCTTCGTAAATATTTACATCAGATACTATGAATGGAAACCAGTAGTGTCTTTTTTCATATTTTCTTTCGAAGATTGTATACTGTCTGTAATTCAGTACTCGAGCGTTTCTTGGGTCTGCGTACACTTGCTGATCTGGCATACCTCTATCAAAATGAATCCCCATTTTGTACACGTAAGGTTTTTCAGTTAATAAAAGCCAACGTCGAAGATCATTGAAACGATGTCCTTCGAAAGAAAGTTCTACTGCTCTTTCTCTTCTGTATTCCGAACGGAAAGCATCTTGTGAGGCTAAGAATTTGGGTGCTACATGACCTACATTTAATCCCGGTCTATCACGTATGATATTGACAGCATCTACAGCAGTCTTGTTGTAATTCGATGATTTACCTGTAGGAGAATTATAACCTTCTGAAGCTGCCTCTGCATACATCAAATACACATCCGCTAATCTCATGAAACTTAAATACATGACGTTGTTGTCCATATATCCTTCCCAATCGTTGGATAGGCGTGAGATATATTTAGCGAGCATATAACCTGTAATAGGAGCTCTATGTGTATTACCCGGGTCGGTTCGGAAGAGACCTTGAGTATGCAAACTTGCATATTGTCTTCTGTGGTCGTTACCTACGTAGCTACCATTGTTAACGACTTTCTCCCCATCTATCATGATGTCGTGATAAAATCTAGGATCTCTGTCTTTCCAAGGAAAGTTTGGATCATAACCAGACTCCGCATCAGGTTGAGATGGGTTGGTCATATTGATCGGTAAACCATTGGCCATGCCGTAATTATCTACATAGTTGGCCGTAGGATAGGCTTTTATACCTCTGGCTATAATGGTATAAGGACGGTAATCCGTAGATTGATTCCATCTGAAACGACCATTTGATTCCGCATGATTTTCAAGCATAATAGCTTCGCGGTATCTTTTTTCTGTACCACCTTCCTGTACACTTATAGCACCTGGAATAGCTCCATTTTGTGCGAACGTGTAGAAAATTTTAGAATAATGTTCAAACGGTATTAAGGAATATCTTCCTGTTGATTCACAAATTTGTAATGCCTCACCAAGCGCTTCAGCAGCTCTTTTACAGAAGTCAGCATTATAGGTACGGCTACCGGTTGATTCTTCATTCATCAATGGACTTCCCGCGTATAACAGGTTTTTGCCTAAGAAAGTTAATGCCATAATTTTGTTCGCTCTGCGATCATTATTTCCTCTGGTAGCAGCTCCTGCTGCAATTTGATCCCAATCCACAGGCAATAAATCAGCGGCTTTACGTAAATCTTCGGCTACTTTTTCAGCTGTTTCTTGATAATTTAAGCGTTGCACTCTTGGTGGCTCTGCTGGTGATAAGGCAACATCAATATAAGGTAAACCTCCCCAATATTGCATCAGCATAAAATGAAACCAGCCTCTAAAAAAGTACAATTGACCTTCAATCAATTTTTTCTCTTCTGGAGTCGCTTCAAGTAATAAATCCAGGTTCGCTAATCCGATATTAGCTTTGCGGATTCCATACCAAGATAATCCCCACAAGTTTCCTTTATCACCTCTGTTGTTACTTGTTGGATTTCCTCCTGTTTTGAACCATGATCCAAATATTGCCGTGTTCCATGCCCAGTAATCACCATGATCTACGTTATAAGCAAATAAGCGGTTATCGCCCATTTCCCATAGTTCATCTTCCCCAAAATTCCAGTTATTGTGAGAACCAATAGCTGTTACCAAGGGCACACAATTGTAAAGTTCTTCGACGAAACCCTGAAAATTTCTATAACTTTCAAAAGCTTGTGTTTCGTCAATATCTGCTAATGGGGATTTATCTAAATATTTTTTACAAGAAGTTATTCCTAAGATTATCGAAACAATCAAAAAGGGAAAAACTAACTTTTTTATATAATTCTTCATAATTAACATGTTTTAAAAGGTAATATCTAGACCTATGTTGTAACGTCTTACTGTTGGATAAGCTCCTCCAGACGAACCAGCCGCGAAATTAGATTCCCTGTCATCAGGCATCTTCGTCCACAGAAGCAAATTGTTTCCATTCAAATAGAGTCTACATGCATTTAACCCAAGTCTATTAATGGTTTGACCTTTAAACGTGTAAGCTAACTCTGCATTCTTAAGTCGTACATATGATCCATCGTATAGGTATCGTGTACCTTCACCGCCAAAAGGAATAGCCGATGAGTATCTTGGCAATGGTACTTGTCCACCACCATTTTCTTTTGTCCAATATGTACCTTCTACGTAGGCTACATTGGAGCCAGAATACGTGTTGAATGTAGGAAATGTAACCTCACGTGTCACATTATTCACTGCATAGAATTGTAAGAAGAATGAAAGGCCTTTGTATTCTGTACCAATACTTGCATTATATGTATTTCTTGGAGATCCAGAATACTCATAAGGTGTAGAGTCAAAACGGTCAATTATACCATCTGCATTAAAATCTATGATATTATAATCTCCAGCCAGCTTCATGTTATCATTAGAAGTACGTGTTGTACTTCCATAGATATCATCCCATGACTCCAGAAAGCCATGATTTAAATATGCTCTGTACTGTCCCAGCTGTGTGCCTTGTTGCTTTTGATAGTCAGGCAATAATGCAGGATCATCTCTAAACAAAATTGTATTTTTTGCATAGGTCATACTGGTGTTCGCCCAAACGCGCCAGCCTGATGCAAAACGATGATTCAGATTTAATGTAATTTCGTATCCTTTACCTTCTACACTGCCCAAATTGGCGATAGGGGCAGACTGACCAAAATAAGATGGAACGGCTCGCGAGCCACCCGAAATTAAGATATCAGTTCTCAGATCTTTGAAGAAGTCTAAATCACCTGATATCAACCCATTGAATAATGAGTATTCAATACCAAAATTTTTCTTTTCGACTTTTTCCCATGAAATATAAGGGTTACCCAAAGTACTAATGCGATAGAAGGTATATGGTGTATTTTGTAATGGACTTCCCATTTGGGTATTACCACCAAAAGCCCATTGGTCATTATATAACCAGCGACCACCCCCGCTATCATCACCAATTTTACCCCAAGAAGCGCGTAGTTTAAGGTTTTTGATAAATTTAACGTTCTCCATGAATTTTTCATTCGTGATTACCCATCCAGCTGCAAATGAAGGGAAGAAGTCAAATCTATAATCTGGTCCAAATTTTTCAGAACCGTTGTATGCTCCGTTTGCTTCGAATAAATAGCGTCTGTCATAATCGTAAACAGTACGGAAAACCCAGTCTTCACGATAATGTGCAAACTCGCTTCCGCGTGCATATTTTTCACGAAGAAATACTCCTGTAGCACTGATATTATGCTTATCAATGGAGGTCGCATAATTTAATTGACCTGAATAGTTGATACGTCTATAAGTCGCACCTTTGTCCACTGAACCACTTTGATTACTCCATCGAATCATATCCATTTGGTCCATATTTGTCGATAAATCGATTGGATCAAATATTATATTTCCTGAATCCGGATCTATCCATTTCTTTACAGGTTGATTAGGATCCGTTACCCCACGACCATTTTCTCTAAAAGAGTTGTCGATAGAATAATTAGCTCTAAAAGTCAAACCTGGTACAAGAACTTTTAAATCCTGATTTAAGGTGAAATCTGTTGTTAACTGTGTTTGAGTACTTTTTTCGGCGCCTGAGAATGCTAAGATGTACATGGAGTTTGGTACATCATAATCACGTTGTGGATAATATCCCCACGTTCCATCAGAATAGATTGGACGCATCGCATCTGGAGCAGTTCTATAAACCGAAGTCCAGAATCTTCCATCATTTCCGCCAACGCCAAATGGATATTGTCTTACGCCATTAGAGCCAAATAATTTGGTAGAAAGTTTTGTTGTTTTCGAAAGGGTAAAATCAAGGTTACTACGAACATTTAACCTGTCGTATCTAAAATTGGATTTATATCCTCTGTTATTCTCAAAAGTCTTGAATAAATCACCTTCGCCCACGTAATCTACAGAAGCAAAGTATTTTACAATATCACTACCACCTTGTACATTGACATTCGCCCCATATGAGGTTGCATATTCGCGAAATAATTCTTTTTCCCAATCGGTGTTTGGATATCTATCCCATTCCTCATCATTGAGCGGGTAGCGGTATTTTAATAATATTTCTTCAGGTCTGATGTGTGACCAAGAGGTTGGTAATATCATTAATTCATTCTCCACTACACGATTACGTAAAGATAAAGCATCATACGAATCGTATTTTTCAGGAAGTTTTGAAGGAACCTTGGCTGTAGAATTTACTCTTCCACGAATGGTTGCTTTTCCTAATGATCCTTCTTTGGTTTTAATTAATATTACACCGTTAGCACCTTTTACCCCGAAAACGGCTGTTGCAGAAGCATCTTTTAGTACCGATATACTTTCGATAGAACCAATATCGATAGTTCCAATAGGACGTTCGATTCCGTCTACAAGAATAAGTGGAGAGCTATTGTTCCAAGATGTTTGCGCGCGAATAAGTATTTGTGGATCTTCACCTCCAGGCATACCCGTGGAAGTTGTGGTCACAAGTCCGGGCAAATTTCCTGTTAAGGCCATACCAAGATTAGTAACACCACCTGTACGTTCTAATACTTCGCCAGTGGTCTGTGTGATAGCGCCTACCACACTTTCTTTTTTCTGCGCACCATATCCCACAACGACAGTTTCTTCGATATCAATAGCTGATTCTTGTAGAAAAATCTCGATAGTGGATTGATTTTCAACTTTGTATTCTAATGGTCGATATCCTACCATTGAGATGTTTAATGTATTTTTGCCTTGCGGAAGGGTTATCGTAAATAATCCTCCAGCTTTGGTAGTGGTCACCGTATTGGCACCTTTCACTCTAATAGAAACTCCTTCTAAAGCTTCATTATTCTCAGTTCTAACAATTCCTTGCACAGTACGACTTGGTTGTGCATTAAGAATTAAAACGTTACAGATCGTGAAAAGCAGAAAAAATACATAGGGTAATGATAATCCCCATATTTTTTTCCAATGCCATATGAACCTGATAGTAAATTTTATCATCATAGCATTTATGTTTGAAATTTAATTGGTTATTTTTTGGAATAGGTCGATGATAATTGGTCAATTATCTATGATTAGCTTGAAATCTATTTTTCACTAATCATTACAAAATTCCCTTAGCTACTGTCTAAGTTTTTCACATAATTTGTTCTCATAACACGGTTTAGTTTTTAGGCATAAAAACTTACAGGCGCAGATTCATTGCAGCTGGTTAAGTTAATTAATTTGTTTTCCGATTTTCGGTTTATAATTGTATATCAAAGTTACTTGTGGGGCTATTCGGGAGCTAGCAAGAATGTCAAAATGACGGATAAGAATGTTTAATCGATAAGCTAAAATTATGTTTTTGAGGGAGTATTATTCGTTTGCAATTTTTTATTTAATATCTTAGAATACATTTACCATGTGCGATCACATGTGATAACCAATACAGCTACCTTTTATAAACAGAAGATGAGGAGATATATATTATTTTTTATAGTTACATTTTTTATTGTGCCTTTATTTGGGCAAGAATTGCCTGTGTCTTTCCAAAGGTATTATTCGAAAGATGGACTATCATCTAATACCATTTATACTATATATCGAGATACCTACGGATTTTTATGGATTGGTACGGAAGATGGACTGAATCGTTATGATGGACGTACCTATAAAGTCTATCGCTATGATGCTAATAATGAGCAAGGATTAAAATCTAATCACATTACTTCGTTGTGCGAAGATCAGCAAGGTAGAATTTGGATTGCTACTACGGGGGGAGGACTTAGTTATTATGACAGAAAACTAGATAAAATTTTTGCATACGAAAAAACTCCAGATGATCGCTGGATGAGTGCCGCAATTACATCACTTACTACGGATTACAATGGTAATATATGGGTAAGCTCCTATGGCAATATTAGTGTAATCAATGCGAAAGATATTAATAAGATGCCCGATGCTTCTTACAATAAGGTTATCAGTTTTTTCTTGGAGCGATTTACACGGTACATTTATAAAGATAAGGAAGGGCAGATGTGGATTTCTTCCATTGGTAATGTGTACAAAATTTCAAAAGATTTTCAACATATCATAGAGTTTAAAATTCCTTCAAAAATCCACAATGGAATTGAAATTAGTTCTATTACTGAGGATGAACAAAAAAGAATTTGGGCAGGGTCTTCTTATGGATTATACTTTTTGGAACATAAGGGGAAGGAATTTAAAGACTTTGATCACTTTGCTCCATCCAAATTGAGCAGTAATAAAGTATATGCGCTAGGGAATGATAGTAAAGGAGGTGTATGGGTAGGAACGGACAACGGCTTAGACATTTTGAATCCCAAAGATCTTACTATTCAACGATTCAAACCTGATATTTCTAATATTCATAGCTTGAGCCATAAATCTATTCGTAGCATTTATGCGGATCAGTTTGGTATATATTGGGTTGGAACTTATCAAGGAGGTCTAAATAAGTATGATACTAATTTAAGTCAATTTGGGTTAAAGGGTATTAACTTATTTGAGCGAAGAGGAGAAAGTACTAATATGATAACTTCCTTTTTGCAGCACAAAGAGGATGTACTGTTAGGTGTTGATGGAGGAGGCGTTTACATTTATGAACGTAATCTGGACAAACTATCGCCTCTTTCTCTTCCAGAAAACATTAATAACTATACAGTTCTAGCTTTAGAAGGAAAGAACGATAAGGTTTGGATTGGTACTTACCAAAAAGGAATATTGGAATATAATTTTACGTCAAAATCATTGAAAAAATACCGCGCAGGTGAAGGAGTGAATGACCTAAACAACGATGAGGTGTTTTGTCTTACCAAGGATCACGCAGGTAATTTGTGGGCTGGCACCAATGGCGGGGGCATAAATATTCTGAATACACAGGACGGAACGATCAAAAAATATATGGTTCAGGGACGCAATGAACATATTGATATTGAGCCACCTAATAATTTTATCCGTGTATTGAAAGAGGATTTGGATAATAATATGTGGATTGGTTCATATGGATCAGGTGTCTCGGTGTATAATCCAAAGACTAAAAAGACGGTGTTTTATGACCGCGAAAATAGCGGCTTGCCAAGCAATTATATTCTATCCATCCATATTGATAACAAAGGTACCGCTTATGTAGGAACTAATGGAAATGGCATTGGGGTACTTCCAAAAGGTGCTAACAAATTTCAGGTTATTTCCGAAAAGGATGGACTGATTAATGGCGTGATACAAAGTATCATAGAAGCAGATAATGGGAAAATTTGGTTTAGTACCAACAGAGGGTTAAGCTGTTACGATCCTGCAAACAAGTCTTTCAAAAATTATACGCAATCCGCTGGTCTGCAGCAAGGCGCTTTTATGTTAGGAGCTGGAATCAAGACTTCTGATGGTGAGATATTTTTTGGAGGACAGAATGGATTTAATCATTTTTATCCTAAAAATTTAAAAATCAATCAGAACCCTGCAAACGTAGTTTTAACCGACCTAAAGATTGATAATAAGATTGTATTACCATCCGAAAATGGACCAATCCAAAGCACTCTGCAAACTTCTGAACAAATTAATTTGAAGTACAAACAAAATTTTTCTATTTCTTTTGCAGCTTTGAATCTTACTGTGCCAGAAGATAACGCCTACGAATATCGTTTGGTGGGATTCGATAAAAACTGGATTCAAGTTGATAAGGAATTGAGTGCTTATTATACGAATTTGGACCCAGGAGAGTATACCTTTGAAGTGCGCGCGAGTAATAATGATGGTGTGTGGAGCGAAAATATAACAAGAATTCATGTTATCGTAAATCCTCCATTTTGGATGACCATCTACGCGTATATTTTTTACCTCATGATGGCTGCGGGAACCTTATTGTATATCCGACACCGTGGTATTCAAAATTTAAAACAAAAATTTGCTTTAGAACAAGAACGTATTCAAGCTAAACAATTAATAGAACAACAAAAACGCGAAGCAGAGACTTTGCATAAGTTGGATCAAATGAAAATCAAGTTCTTGACGAATTTGAGTCATGAATTCCGTACACCAATTTCTTTAATTGTGGGGCCTATTGAGACTTTGATTAATCAAATTCAAGATATTCATGCTCGCACCCAATTGGATTTGGTAAAACGAAATGCACGTCGTTTGCTGAATTTGGTGAACCAACTTTTGGATTTCCGCAAAATGGAAGAGCATGAGCTTAAACTTCAAAATTCCGAAGGTGATCTTGTCGCTGCGGTGAAAGAAGTATTCCAATCTTTCAATGATATGGCTCTTCAGAAAGGAATAGATTATTCGTTCTATAGCTGTCAAGAAAAACTTTATTCCTCATTTGATGAAGACAAGATTGAACGTATTCTGTTTAATTTAATTTCCAATGCTTTCAAATTTACGCCAAAGGGTGGTGATATTGCTGTAAGTATAGTTTCTGCGGATTATCAGGACAACAACAAAATAAAAGTCTCTTTCGAGGTTCGGGATACAGGAATAGGTATTCCTGCGGAGGCACGAGAATCTATTTTCGAAAGTTTTTTCCAACACGATACGGCTGGAAAAGTGCTGAATCAAGGTTCGGGAATTGGCTTATCAATAGCAGAATCCTTTGTCAAAATGTATGAGGGCAAAATACAAGTAGATAGCGAAGTAGGAAAAGGAAGTGTGTTTTATTTTGATCTCCTTTTAAATTATGCCGAAGAACCTTTGGTCGAAGAAGTAGATGAAATTTTGGTAGAGCAAGAGACCTATGATGCGGATGCTCGAAATAAACCTTCTCTTTTAATCGTGGAAGATGATGATGACTTTCGAGATTATTTGCGGGAAATTTTAGCAGAAAATTATAAGGTTTTCGAAGCTGTCAACGGAAAAGAAGGCTGGCAAAAATCATTGTTCCATCACCCTGATATCGTGATTTGCGATGTGCAGATGCCTATAATGAACGGAATGGAATTAGCACAAAAAATGGCACAAGATAAGCGTACAAAGCATATTCCAATCGTATTGATGACAGCTTCCAAGGTGGAAAATGGCTTGGTGTGTGGTTTAGAATCTGGTGCGGTGGATTATATAACTAAACCCTTCGATATCAATGTTCTTTTGGCGAAAGTCAACAGTTTGATGATTCTTAATCAAGCGTTTAAGGATGTATATAGCAAACAAGTTTCTATTGCAGTGCCTGAAGTAGCTGTAGTATCGGAAAAGGATAAATTCTTACAAAATGTATTGAATTATGTATATGAGAATATGGATAATCCACAGCTTTCGGTTGAGGCATTGAGTGCACATCTTTGTATCAGTCGCGCTTCCTTGTACAATAGATTGTTGGAATACACAGGCATGTCTCCGGTAGATTTTATTCGATCGGTGAAACTGGAAAAAGCTGCAAATCTGTTAGAACGTAGTGATAAGACCATTTCGGAAATCGCCTATGAGACGGGTTTTGCGAATCCTAATTATTTTACAAAGGTTTTCAAAGCTAAATATCAAATGACACCGTCGGAATATATTCACTCGACTAAAAAGGATAAAGTGTAGAATTTATTCATAGTGAAAAAAATAAGGGTATAAGTGTTATAAACAGATGTTTTAGACATTTTTACCCTTATTTTTTTTATATGTTTCATCCCTTGCCCGTTGAATCCTATACATTTGTCTTATTACTAGTGAGAAACAATTATAAACCAAGATAAATTACTTATCTATTTTAAGACATGAAATTTTTTATTGATACGGCGAATTTGCAGCAAATACAAGAAGCGCAAGATTTGGGAGTGCTGGATGGTGTGACTACCAATCCCTCTTTGATGGCTAAAGAAGGAATTAGCGGAGAGCAAAATGTTATTGATCATTATAAGGCTATTTGTGCTATTGTGGATGGTGATGTGAGTGCAGAAGTGATTTCGACGACTTACCCTGAAATGATAGCAGAAGGCGAAAAGTTAGCCGCATTGCATCCGCGAATCGTAGTTAAAGTTCCGATAATAAAGGATGGCATTAAAGCCATCAAATATTTTAGTTCTAAAGGAATCAAAACAAACTGCACATTAGTTTTTTCAGCTGGACAGGCATTGTTAGCCGCGAAAGCAGGTGCTACATATGTTTCTCCTTTTATTGGAAGATTAGATGATATCTCAGTGAATGGACTAGATCTTATAGCCGAGATTAGAGAAATCTACGACAATTATGGATATGAGACGCAAATTTTAGCGGCTTCGGTACGTCATAGCGCACATATTTTAGGATGTGCAAAAATTGGTGCTGATGTCATGACAGGACCTATTTCTGCAATTGTGTCTTTGTTAAAACATCCATTGACAGATTCGGGGTTAGCCCAATTTTTAGAAGATCATCGAAAAGTATCACAATTAAACTCTAATTAAAATGGTCATGACTAGAAATAGTGTACACAATTTGGAGGCAATCTGTACTCAAGTACGCCGTGATATTGTACGTATGGTTCATTCTTGTCAGTCTGGACATCCAGGAGGTTCGCTTGGCTGTACAGAATTATTAGTCTGTCTTTATTTTGAAATCATGCAACGCAATGACCAATTTGATATAGATGGGATAGGCGAAGATCTTTTCTTTCTTTCCAATGGTCACATTTCACCAGTTTTCTATAGTGTCTTAGCAAGAGCTGGATACTTTGATGTCGCTGAATTAGCGACTTTCAGGAAGCTAAATTCTCGTTTGCAAGGTCATCCTACTACGCATGAAGGATTACCTGGTGTGCGTATTGCCTCAGGATCTTTAGGTCAGGGTTTATCTGTAGCGATAGGTGCAGCACAAGCTAAAAAACTAAATGGTGATAATAAGCATGTCTTTGTCTTAATGGGTGATGGAGAATTGCAAGAAGGACAAGTCTGGGAGGCTGCTTTGTATGCTCCTCATAATAAAATGGATAACCTTATTGCTGTCATTGACTACAATGGTGCTCAAATTGATGGCGCAACGAAAGATGTGTTATCCTTGGGGAATCTTAAAGCAAAATGGGAAGCTTTTGGATGGAAAGTTATTGAGGTATTAAAAGGAAACCATATTCCTTCAGTATTGGAAGGACTTCATTTGGCCAAATCTTTATCCAATCAAAATCAACCTGTTATTATTTTGTTGAATACCGAAATGGGACACGGCGTTGATTTCATGATGGGATCGCACAAATGGCATGGTGTAGCACCCAATAACGATCAGTTAGCTGAAGCTTTGAAACAAAATCCAGAGACTTTAGGAGACTATTAAGAAGATTATTAGACAGGAGATATTAGATAAAGGAATCGTTCCAAAGAGGATATATCACATCAAAAGTCTCACATCTAAATATAAACATGAAAAAATATACATATACAGAATCAAAAGATACAAGATCAGGTTTTGGTGCAGGGCTGCTGGAAGCAGGAAAGCAAGATGAGCGTGTGGTAGCCTTATGTGCAGATTTGGTAGGTTCTTTGAAAATGCAGGATTTTATCAATGCTTTCCCAGAAAGATTTTTTCAGATTGGTATTGCGGAAGCTAATATGATGGGTATAGCAGCTGGTTTGACTATAGGAGGAAAAATTCCTTTTACAGGTACATTTGCAAATTTTTCTACAGGACGTGTGTATGATCAAATCAGACAGTCTATTGCTTACTCCGACAAAAATGTAAAAATAGCGGCATCACACGCAGGTTTGACTTTGGGTGAAGATGGTGCCACACATCAAATATTAGAAGATATCGGATTGATGAAAATGTTGCCTGGAATGACGGTAATCAATCCTTGTGATTTTAATCAAACTAAAGCCGCAACTATTGCCGTAGCAAAATATCATGGTCCAGTATATTTACGTTTTGGCCGCCCTGTAGTGCCAAATTTTACACCCGTAGACCAAACTTTTGAAATAGGAAAGGCAGTTTTATTAAACGAAGGTACAGATGTGACAATTATTGCTACGGGACATTTAGTTTGGGAAGCAATTCAAGCAGGAGAAAAATTGGAGGAAATGGGAATTAATGCTGAAATCATTAATATTCATACAATAAAACCTCTGGATGAAGAAGCTATTTTGGCATCTGTTAAAAAGACAGGGTGTGTGGTGACAGCAGAAGAACATAACCGCTTAGGAGGCTTGGGAGATAGTGTGGCGCAGGTTCTTGTTAAAAATTATTTGGTACCCCAAGAATATGTAGCAGTAGATGATAGTTTTGGTGAATCTGGGACACCTGCGGAATTGATGCAGAAATATGGTTTGGACGCAGAACATATTGTTCAAGCGGTACAACGTGTCATGAGCCGAAAAAAATAAAAACGATTAGAATTATTTAATCATAACCAATTATAAATAATACATCATGCTCAAAAAAATTCTCTTAATGGGACTTGTTTGGATGTTTGTGTCCAATGGTTTCGCTCAGCATGGCAAAGTAGCCCCTTCGGGTTTCGACGTGAAGAAGGAGCTTACTGCATATGGAAAGATCGATACGATAACCTATTCTTCCAAAACAGTAGGGACGAATAGACGTGCATTAGTATATACGCCACCTGGATTTTCTAAATCCAAAAAATATCCTGTGCTGTATCTATTGCATGGTATCGGTGGTGACGAGAAAGAGTGGTTTAATGGTGGTGTACCCCACATTATCCTTGATAATCTGTACGCTGAAGGAAAATTAGAGCCTATGATTGTGGTAATGCCCAATGGGCGTGCGATGAAAGATGACCGCGCTACAGGAAATATTATGGCGCCAGACAAAGTCGAGGCTTTTGCAACTTTCGAAAAGGATTTGTTAAACGATTTGATACCTTTTATTGAGAAGAAATTTCCTGTCAAAAAAGAGCAATCTAGCAGAGCAATTTTTGGTCTTTCTATGGGAGGTGGGCAATCTTTGAACTTCGGGTTGGGCAATTTAGATCATTTTGGATGGGTAGGTGGTTTTTCTTCAGCTCCTAACACGCGTCAAGGAAAACAATTGTTATCAAATCCAGAAGAAGCGAAGAAAAAACTCAAATTACTATGGATTTCTTGTGGTGATCAGGATGGTTTGATTGGAAATAGTAGACGTGTAAGCGATTATTTGAAACAAAATAATGTTCCGCACGTATTTTACCTGGAGCCAGGAGGTCATGATTTCAAGGTTTGGAAGAATGATCTGTATATGATCTCACAATTGTTGTTTAAGGATGTAGACTACAGCAAACTAAACGATCTGAGTCCTATAGGATTTACGCCAGAAACTAATGTGAGAAGAGCAAAGTATCCCCAAGTTTTACCAAATAGTAAAGTACATTTTCAAATCCATGCACCCGAAGTGAATAAGCTTCAAGTGGATCTTGGAAAAAAGTATGATATGACAAAGGATGCAAATGGTAATTGGACTGTCGTAACAGATTCCATCGGTGAAGGAATTCATTATTATTCACTTTTAGTAGATGGTATGGCTATCGCTGATCCTGCAAGCAAAACCTATTATGGAATGGGAAGGATGGCTAGTGGCATAGAAATTCCATTTGCAGGAGGTGATTATTATGCTCTTAAACAAGTTCCGCATGGTGAGGTACGCATTAAGCGTTATTTTTCTCCTGTATTGCGTGAATGGCGTCAATGCTACATTTATGTCCCTGCAGGATATGACAAATCCGCAGAAAGTTATCCTGTTTTATACTTATTACACGGTGGAGGCGAGGACGAAACGGGGTGGGTGAATCAGGGAAAAACTGATTTAATCATGGACAACCTGATTGCAGAGGGTAAAGCAAAACCTATGGTTATTGTCATGATGGATGGAAATATGACTGTACCTGGCGGTGGTGGCGCATTTTCTGAAGCTCCTTTGAAGGTTTTTGATCGTGAGTTGAAAGAAGTTTTGATGCCTTTTATTACTTCAAATTATAAGGTGAAAACGGGTCGCGAAAACACAGCTTTAGCGGGGTTATCTATGGGCGGTATACAAACATTATATGCAGGTGTGAAGGATTCACAATTATTCTCAGCTTTAGGCGTTTTTAGTTCAGGATGGTTTGCCAATCAAAAAGAATTAACCGATCCTCAATATGCTTTCATGAAAGAACATAAAGACGAAATCAACAGAAACATAAAATCATTCTGGATATCTATGGGTGGCAATGAAGATATTGCATATAATAATTGTCAGATAATGATGTCTAAATTTGATGAGTTAGGCATAAAGTACACTTATTCTGAATATCCAGGTGGTCATACTTGGCCAGTATGGAGAAATAATATTTATAAATTTTCTCAAGAGTTATTTAAATAAATTAATTTTATTAGACTCTTTAGGATATACCAAATAAACCAAGTTATGAGACAGCCGATCCTTAGTATTTATTTTTTTTTAGGACTTATATCTTCTTTTTATCTACATGCTCAGACTAAAGATAAAGGAAGTTTGAAGCTACAATACGATACGCCAGCAGACGCTAGAGTCTGGGAACAAGCGTTACCTATTGGTAATGGCCGTTTGGGCGCTATGGTGTATGGTATACCTGACAAAGAAGAATTACAGCTCAACGAAGAAACTATATGGGGCGGTGGTCCTTATCGCAATGATAATCCGAAAGGTGGATCGAATCTGAAGAATATTCAACAATTGGTGTTTGAAGGTAAATCTCCGGAAGCAGATAAATTGATCAATGAGACATTTTTTACCAAAACACATGGTATGCCTTATCAGACTGCAGGCGGTGTGTTATTGAATTTTGAAGATCATAAAAATTTTCAAAATTACTATCGCGAGTTGGATATTGAGCAAGCAAAAGCAACGACCCGATATGTAGTAGATGGTGTTACATACACCAGAGAAGTGATTTCTTCTTTTTCGGATGATGTGATTGTAATGAAAATATCAGCGAGCAAAAAGGGAGCTCTAAATTTTGAGCTGTCTTATAAAAATCCAGCACAACATTCTATTTATGCGAAGGATAATGCTTTGGTTTTGCAAGGTAAAGGCAGTGATCATGAAGGTATCAAAGGTGAGATAGTCTATCATACGTTGAGTTCGGTTAAAAATGTAGATGGTACGGTTGTAATAGACGACTCCAAAATTCAAGTAAAAAATGCAAGTACGGCTGTAGTCTATATTTCCATTGGAACAAACTTTACTAATTATAAGTCTGTCTCAGCGGATGGATATAAGAAAGCTTTGGAAAAATTGAATAAGGCAAAAGCTGCTAAATTCGAAGAATCGTTAGCTAAGCATTCTAAATTATACTATGCACAATTTGGTCGTTTTCAATTGGATTTAGGAAAACATAACGAATCTTCTACAATCTCTACAACCGAAAGAATCAGACAATTTCAGCAAACACAAGATCCAGCTTTAGTCACGCTTTTAACTCAATATGGACGTTATCTGTTGATTTGTTCTTCTCAGCCAGGTGGTCAGCCAGCTAATTTGCAGGGAATTTGGAATAATTCACTAACACCTCCGTGGGATAGTAAGTACACGATTAATATTAACACAGAAATGAATTATTGGCCCGCTGAAGTAACCAATCTTTCGGAAACGCACAAGCCTTTGATTCAGATGACGAAAGAACTTTCCGAATCGGGCAAAGAAACAGCCAAAGTATTATATAATGCAGAAGGTTGGGTAGCTCACCACAATACAGATATTTGGCGCGTAACAAGTCCCATAGATTTTGCGGCAGCAGGAATGTGGCCAACGGGCGGTACTTGGTTGGCACAGCATGTTTGGGAACATTATCTCTACAATGGGGATAAAAAATATTTAAAAGAAGTATATCCAATTCTAAAAAGTGCTAGCGACTTCCTTCTTTCGACATTAATACCTCATCCTAAACATACGGATAAAGGATGGATGGTCTTGTCACCTTCTATTTCTCCAGAACAGGGACCGATGTCTGCAGGTGTAACCATGGATAATCAACTTGTCTACGATATGTTGACGCGTACAACTATTGCTAATGAAATATTAAATGAAGATATCGCTTACCGTGAAAAATTATTAGCCATGGCTAAGCGTATTCCGCCGATGCAAGTCGGTAAATATACGCAACTGCAAGAATGGTTAGAAGATGTAGATGACCCCAAAAATGAACATCGACATGTATCACATTTGTATGGCTTATATCCAAGTAACCAAATATCGGCTTATACTACGCCCGAACTTTTTGAAGCAGCGCGGAATTCATTAGTATATCGAGGTGATTTTGCGACAGGATGGTCCATTGGATGGAAAGTTAATTTGTGGGCGAGATTATTGGATGGAAATCGTGCGTATAAGATCATTAATAATATGCTAACATTAGCAGATAGAGAAAACCGAAATGGTCGTACGTATCCGAATATGTTTACGGCTCATCCGCCATTCCAAATTGATGGAAATTTTGGATTGACTGCGGGTGTAGCTGAAATGCTTGTTCAAAGTCATGACAATGCAGTACATCTTTTGCCTGCATTACCAGATGCATGGAAGAAAGGGTCGGTAAAAGGTTTAATGGCACGGGGAGGATTCGAAATTGACATGCAATGGTCGGATAGTAAGGTGCAAACTGTAAAAGTCCTTTCTAAGATAGGTGGAAACCTGCGTCTTCGTTCTCATGTACCTTTGACTGGAAAAGGATTGAAAGAAGCACATGGTACTAATCCTAATATTTTAAATAATCGTATAGAGGTGCCAAAACCGTTGGTATCACCACAAGCACAGATAAAAGGATCTGATTTGAAAAAAATATATGAATACGATATCCCTACTGTTGCAGGTAAATCCTATTCATTTACAATCGTTAAGTAAGTATTCGAAGGAAAAAATATGTTATTACTCGGAATAGATTTAGGTACGTCCTCTATTAAAGTCTCGGTCATCGATGCGCAGACAAATAAAAAGATAGCTTCGACTCAATATCCGGAGACAGAAGCTGCGATCCTTTCAGAACAGCCGGGTTGGGCTGAGCAAGATCCATCGACCTGGTGGAATTATACAAGATTGGCTATTCAAAAGTTGAATAGTTTAGGTTTGTATAATCCTAAAAATATCGGCGCAATAGGAATTGCTTACCAAATGCATGGACTTGTAGTGGTTGATAAAGATCACCAACCCTTGCGCAATTCTATTATTTGGTGTGATAGCCGCGCGGTAGAAATTGGAAATGCTGCATTTTCAGAATTAAGCCCGACAGGATTTTTGGATGCTCACCTCAATTCGCCAGGGAATTTCACAGCATCAAAATTAGCTTGGGTAAAACAATTTGAACCCGAAACTTATGAGATGGTACACAAATTTATGCTTCCAGGAGATTTCCTGAGCATGTGTTTTACAGGTGAAATTAATTCTAATATCAGCTCCATTTCGGAAGGTATTCTATGGGATTTTAAGAAAAAAGATATATCAGATACCTTACTTAATCATTATGGTATTTCTTCTGATTTAGTACCTGAGATTTTACCAGTGTTTGGAAATTATGGGAAAGTAAAAGCTGAGGTGGCAGAAGAATTGGGACTTTCCACAGAAGCTTTCGTGAGTTATAAAGCAGGTGATCAGCCTAATAATGCCCTGTCTTTGAATGTTTTTGAAGCTGGAGAAGTGGCTGCGACAGCTGGGACTTCAGGCGTGATTTACGCGGTTACAGATCAATTAGTCTATGACAAAGAATCTCGGGTAAACACATTCGCACATGTCACACACGAAAATGAAAAGCCAAATTTGGGTGTTTTGCTGTGTATCAATGGTACGGGAATTCAAAATAGTTGGATCAAGAAAACAACGGCGTCATCCTATGATTACATGCAAATGAATCAACTGGCTGCGGATATTTCTATAGGTGCTGACGGACTAATCATTTTGCCTTTTGGTAATGGCGCTGAGCGTATGCTCAACAACAAAATGGTACTGGGACATATGGAGAATATTGACTTTGTTCGTCATAGTACAGCTCACTTATGGCGAGCGGCACAAGAAGGGATTGCATTCTCCTTCAGATATGGTTTAGATATTTTAAGACAAAATGGTATTGAACCTAAAGTTATCAAAGCGGGACATGCTAATATGTTTTTGAGCCCAATATTTCAACAGTCTTTTGCAGGCGTCACAAATACGCCGGTAGAACTTTATGATAATGATGGTAGTGTCGGTGCAGCATTAGGCGCAGGGCTAGGTGCAAAAATCTTTAAGTCGCGCAGTGAAGCATTTGCAGGATTAGAAAAACACGCAACTGTAGAGCCATCACATGTCACATTGTATGATGAGTTGTACGATAAATGGAAAAATAGCTTAATTAAAAAACTAACAAAATAAGAGAAAATGGAAATTTTATTAGGAAATCAAGAGTATTTCAAAAACATTGGTCAGATCAAATATGAAGGTGTAGAATCCGATAATCCGTTAGCTTTTCGTTGGTATGATGCCAATCGCGTAGTTGCAGGAAAGACTATGGCTGAACATTTTAAGTTTGCTTGTGCCTATTGGCATTCATTTAATGGCAATGGTTCCGATCCTTTTGGCGGACGTACGCAGTTTTTCCCTTGGGATGTGCGTTCGGATGTAGTGGATAGAGCAAAAGATAAGATGGATGCAGCATTTGAGTTTATGACCAAAATGGGACTTCCATATTACTGTTTTCACGATGTAGATTTAATTGATTACAGTGATAATGTAGTAGAGAATGAAAAGAATTTAGATATTATTACTTCCTACGCACAAGAAAAACAACAACAATCAGGAATTAAGTTGCTTTGGGGAACAGCAAATTTATTTAGTCACCATCGTTATATGAATGGTGCTTCTACTAATCCGGATTTTCATGTGGTATCACATGCTGGTGCTCAGGTAAAAGCAGCTATTGATGCGACCATAAAATTAGGTGGACAAAATTATGTGTTCTGGGGTGGACGTGAAGGGTATATGTCACTTTTGAATACAAATATGAAGCGTGAGCAAGATCATTTGGCTCGTTTCTTACATATGGCAAAGGATTATGCACGTAAAAATGGATTTACAGGTACTTTCTTTATCGAACCAAAACCATGTGAGCCTTCGAAACATCAATATGATTACGATGCCGCTACGGTAATTGGTTTCTTACGCAAATACGATTTGTTAGATGACTTCAAATTAAACCTGGAAGTGAATCACGCGACTTTAGCGGGTCATACTTTCCAACATGAGTTGCAAGTAGCTGTAGACGCAGGTTTACTTGGGTCTATCGATGCGAACCGTGGTGATTACCAAAATGGTTGGGATACAGACCAATTTCCAAATGACTTGAATGAATTGACAGAATCCATGTTGATTATTTTAGAAGGTGGAGGCTTACAAGGAGGAGGTGTAAATTTTGATGCCAAAATCCGTCGTAATTCAACGGATCCTGCAGATTTGTTTTATGCACACATCGGTGGAATGGACAATTTTGCTCGTGCATTGGTGATTGCTGATAATATTTTACAAAAATCAGATTACAATAGCATTCGTGCTGCTCGCTACGCAAGCTATGATAGTGGAGCAGGAGCAGATTTTGAAAATGGCGGCTTAACATTGGAAGATTTAAGAAATTATGCTGTTCAAAATGGTGAGCCAAAATTAATTTCAGGTAGACAAGAATACCTTGAAAACCTAATCAATCGCTTTATATAATTACCAAACCAACTCGATAAATAAGTCCTTAATTCTAGCCTCATATAGCACATATTGATAAAATATAGCAATTAATGTTAAAATGGGGTTAGAATTATTATTCATTAGAAAATAAATGTTAAATTGACGTTTATTGTAACCATTTATACTTTTCTATGATGAGAACCTTTGCTAAAGCAGTGGGCATATTATTTGTCTACGTCTTATTTTTCAGTAGCATTATTTTAGGACAGAAAGCCACCAACCCAATCATATTTGCTGATGTACCGGATATGTCTATGATTCGTGTCAATGACACTTATTACATGAGTAGTACGACTATGCATATGAATCCTGGAGTGCCTATTATGAAATCCAAAGATTTAGTGAATTGGCGATTGATAGGCTATTGTCATCATTCATTAGCTGATATGGATGTATTGAATCTTGAAAATGGAAAAAACACATACGGTCGTGGCACATGGGCCAGTAGTATTCGTTATCACAATGGAACATATTACGTAAGCACATTTGCGCAGACTACAGGTAAAACTTATATCTATACCACAAAAGATATTGAAAAAGGAGATTGGAAAGTTCATGAATTTTCACCATCACTGCATGATCATACCTTGTTTTTTGAGAATGATAAAGTGTATATGATTTGGGGTGGAGGAAAGATAAATATTGTAGAATTAAAATCCGATTTGTCTGGTATCAAACCAGAAACCGAACGTGTATTAATAGAGAATGCCACAGCGGTAAGTATGCCTGCTGGAAAACAAGGAGGACTTCCGGCAGAAGGCTCGCAATTATTCAAAGTAAAAGACAAATATTATTTATTCAATATATCTTGGCCTCCAGGCGGCATGCGTACGGTTATCGTGCATAAAGCTGACAAATTAGAGGGACCATATGAAGGACGTGTCGTGTTGCAAGATAAAGGGGTGGCACAAGGCGGTCTTATTGATATGCCAAATGGTAAATGGTATGCTTATTTGTTTCAAGATCATGGAGCGGTAGGTCGAATTCCATTTTTGGTACCGGTGGAATGGAAGGATGGATGGCCAGTATTGGGCATCGATGGAAAAGTTCCTATGGAATTAGATTTACCAGCAAATCAAAGTTTAATTCCCTATATCGTTAGTTCAGATGAATTTAATAGAAATATGGGGGATCCTGATCTGCCTTTAGTATGGCAATGGAATCATAATCCTGCAAATGATTTATGGTCATTGAGTGAACGTACGGGGTATCTACGTCTGAAAACAGGAAGATTAGACACTGATTTCTTACAAGCGCGTAATACATTGACACAACGTACTATAGGTCCTACTTGTGAAGGTACTACATCTTTGGAGGTAACCAATATGAAAGATGGAGATTTTGCAGGCTTATCGCTTTTACAGAAAAACTACGGTTTAGTAGGAGTTCGTGTAGAGGGAAATAAAAAATCAATCGTGATGGTAAATGCGTCTTCAGGAACACCTGAAGAGGTAGCAACAGTTCCTTTTGAACAAGATATAGTTCATTTTAAAGCTGAATGTGATTTTACAAATAGAAAAGATGTAGCAAATTTCTTCTATAGTTTAGATGGTTCAGATTGGAAACCAATCGGCACGACTTTAAAAATGGCGTATACGCTTCCACATTTTATGGGATACCGTTTTGGCTTGTTTAATTTTGCAACCAAAAATATAGGTGGATATGCGGATTTTGATTATTTCCGTATCGACCAATAAAAATAAAGTAACCAATTATAGTTTTCTGTTATGATAAAAAAATGCATTGCAACGGCTTTTTTATGTGGTTATGCTGCACTAAATGTGCTCGCTCAAAATCCTATTGTACAGACCAGTTTTACACCTGATCCAGCACCAATGGTGTACAAAGATCGTGTATATATGTACGTTGGAGATGATATTCCAGGATATGATTTTTATTATATGACCAAATGGAGGTTATTCTCTTCTGCGGACATGGTTAATTGGACAGATCATGGTGTGCCATTGGCTTTGGAAGATTTTTCTTGGGCTATAGACCGTGCCTGGGCAGCACAATGTGTAGAGCGCAATGGAAAATTTTATTGGTATATCTGTGCACAGACGAATCAAAATAATGTCGGAATAGGCGTAGCTGTATCCGATAGTCCAACAGGTCCATTTAAGGACGCAATTGGTAAGCCCTTGATTATGAACGGCAGTTGGTCAAATATTGATCCAACAGTATATGTAGATGATGATGGTCAGGCTTATATGTATTGGGGAAATGGCACTTTATATTATGTCAAATTAAATGAAGACATGATCTCTTATTCCGGAGATATAGTAGAAGTACCCCAATCTATCGAATCTTTTGGCGGTGTAAGACGTCCTAGAGGAAGTGAAAATCAACAACCTCCAGCAGAACCTAATAAAGATATGTTTATTGAAGGACCTTGGTTTTTCAAGCGGAATGGTATTTATTATCAGATGTTTGCAGGAATGGAAAAAGGAACTGAATGTCTTTCTTATTCAATTAGTGATAGCCCAACAGGTCCTTGGAAATATCAAGGTCGTATTATGGTGAATCAACCCACCAACAGTTTTACTAATCATGGAGGCGTAATTGATTATAAAGGTAAATCGTATCTGTTTTATCATACAGGTTTGTTGCCAGGAGGCGGCAGTTATGGACGTTCATCCGCTATTGAAGAATTCAAGTACAATGCCGATGGAACTATTCCTTTGATTAATATTTCCAAAGAAGGAGTTTCTCCTGTGGGTACGATCAATCCCTATGTGTGCAATGAAGCGGAGACTATTGCTTGGGCAGAAAAGTGTAAAACAACACAAGACGATAAAGTTGGAGTATATGTTACGAATACGCGAATTGGCGGATACATAAAGGTAAGAGAGGTAGATTTTGGTAATACTTCACCAAAAACTTTTAAAGCCTCAATGGCTTCTGGATTAGGTGCGGGTATTGTAGAAGTCTATGTGGATAGTATTGGAGGACCAAAAATAGCAACATTGAAAGTTCCTCGCACAGGCGGATGGAATGAATGGAAAACTTTATCCACTACCATAGAATCTCCAGTGACAGGAAAACATGATGTTTATTTTGCTTTCAAAGGTGAAAACCTAACAGCAGGTAGAGAGCTGTACAACTTTGATCATTGGATTTTTGAGAAATAATGTAGCCCAATGAAGGTATTACGTTGGAATATAATTTTAGTCTTATTGTGCTTAGGTTTAATATCGCAGGCTCAAAACCCTATTGTCCAAACGATGTATACGGCCGATCCAGCCCCTCTCGTACATAAGGATACATTGTTTCTTTATGTCGGAAGGGATGAAGCTGAAGCGCCGAAAAATCATTATCTCATGCGTGAGTATCGATTGTTTTCAACTACAGATATGGTGAATTGGACAGATCGCGGTGCAGTATTACGTACTTCTCAAATATCTTGGTCGGTTGGCGATGCCAGTGCTGCTCAAGTTATAGAATGCAATGGAAAATTCTATTGGTATATTTCTACAATGAATAACACGCCCGGCAAAGGAGGTGTATCCATTGGGGTTTTAGTTGCAGATAGTCCAGCTGGTCCTTTCAAAGATCCATTGGGTAAAGCACTTGTGACCAATGATATGACAACGCAGGCTAAGCATGCTTGGGATGATCTGGATCCAACTGTTTACATCGATGACGATGGACAAGCTTATTTATTCTGGGGAAATGGCATTTGTTATTGGGCTAAATTAAATCCCGATATGATTTCTTTAGCGAGTCCAATTCAGGCTATAAATGCAAAAGATAAAGATGTGTTTGGTCCTGGATTCACGGAAGCACCTTGGGTTTACAAACGGAATGATGTGTATTATATGCATTATGCTTCTGGTTTTCCGGAATCGTTACACTATTCTACAGCGAAAAATATTCAAGGTCCTTGGAGTTATCAAGGGGAAGCGATGCCATTGGAAAAGGGTAGTAACACCAATCATCCAGGCGTCATTGATTACAAAGGAAAATCTTACTTTTTTTATCATAATGACGCGCTACCTAACGGACATAGTTATGCAAGATCGGTAGCGGTTGAAGAATTCCAATATCTTCCAGATGGTAAAATGCCGCTATTGAAAATGACAGATAAAGGAATTACTAAAGCTGTAGGTGTGCTCAATCCTTACACAGTGGTGCAAGCAGAAACAATAGCATTTGCTGAAGGTGTGACCGCATACGATGATAAGGATAGAGGAGTAGTGATAGGGGAAATTCATCAAAATGACTACATCAAAGTGAGAGCAGTAGATTTCGGTGAAAAAGGCGCAACAAAATTTAAAGCAACAGCATCCAGTCGATACCATGGAGGTACGATAGAGATTCGCTTAAATAAGATAGATGGTGAATTGATTGGAAATTTACAAATTCCTTATACGGGTGAATGGTCGAATTATGTAACCAAAAGTGTGGAGGTGAAAAAGATAATAGGAGTTCAAGACGTTTATTTCGTATTCAAAGGAGGTTCTCCACATGAGTTATTTAGGTTTGACAGTTGGGAATTCCAACACTAATTATGAATTAATATGCAAAAGAAACTAATCAGTTATTTACTATATACTTTCTTCGGTGCAACAACTGCTGTTGCGCAGAATCCGATTATTCAAACGAATTACACGGCAGATCCTGCTCCTATGGTTTATAACGATAGATTGTATGTGTATACTACGCACGATGAAGATGAATCTACTTGGTTCAATATGAACAACTGGCGTGTATATTCAACCAATGATATGGTCAATTGGACCGATCATGGGGTAATAATGTCGTATTCAAATTTTGAATGGGCTAAAGGTGACGCTTGGGCAGCACAATGTATCGAGAAGAACGGAAAGTTTTATCTGTATGTTCCTGCTATTGCGAAAGAAAATAATAAACCAGCAATTGGCGTAGCTGTAGGTGATAGTCCCATAGGACCTTTTTACGATGTATTAGGAAAACCATTAGTTCAAACGGATTGGGGTGATATAGATCCAACCGTATTCATAGATGATGATGGACAAGCCCATTTGTATTGGGGAAATCCTGATTTAAAATATATCAAATTGAATGAGGACATGATTTCTTATTCAGGAGAAGTTGTGAACGTGCCGATGGTGGAAAAAGCTTTTGGTAAACGCGAAGGAGATCCTAAAAGGCCAACAGAATATGAGGAGGGACCTTGGCTTTACAAACGTAACAATCTATACTATCTGTTTTGGCCGGGAGGTCCACTTCCGGAATTTATAGGCTATTCTATGAGTAAAAGTCCACAAGGTCCGTGGGAATATGGAGGAGTCGTAATGGCGCGTGAAGGAGGCGCTTTTACAAACCATCCTGGTGTAATAGATTTTAGAGGAAAGACTTACTTTTTTTACCATAATGCCGCTTTACCAGGAGGAACTGGTTTTACACGCTCCGTGGCGGTTGAAGAATTAAAGTTCAATAAAGATGGAAGTATTTCTCCGATCAAAATGACTGAAGGTATTCTAAAGCCTTTGGCAACTATTAATCCTTTTGAAATTAATCAAGCGGAAACGATTTCTTGGTCAAAAGATTTCAAGTCTTTTCAGAATAAAAAGGTCGGTGTTTTTGTAAAAGCTAAAAAGAAAGACGCTTTTACAAGTATAAAAAATGTTGACTTTGGTACATCAGCTGCACGCTCATTATTTGCCCGTGTGGGAACTACACATAATGGTGGCGTTACATTGGAAGTTCGTTCTGGAAGTGTGGATGGAACGCTGATAGCAACAGTAAAAGTACCATTGACTGGAGGAGATGATAGATGGGCGAATGTAGAGGTCAAATTAGATAATGCTATCACTGGCGTTCACGATCTATATTTTATAGCGAAGGGTAATGCGCCTTCAAATATTTTATTTTTTGATTACTGGAAATTTGGCAAGAACTGATAATCTTAGAATGTCATGAAATATTTATTGCAAATAGTACTTCTATTAATCTTGGCTTTACCTGTTCAGGCAGAAGTTCGGCTACCGTCCATGATCAGTGATAAAATGGTTTTGCAACGCGATACAAAATTAAAAATTTGGGGTTGGGCTGATCCACAAGAAAAAGTGACGGTACGATTTGCTGGCAAATATTATTATACAGCAGCTTCCGATGCAGGAAAATGGGTTGTAGAATTACCGGCCCAACCTGCGGGTGGCCCCCATATCCTAGAGATAAACGAAATAGTGATTCGTGATATTTTATTTGGAGATGTGTGGTTGTGTTCGGGACAGTCTAATATGGAAACTCCGATCGAAAGATTAGTGGAAAGATTTCCTGAAGTAAATGTCTCAAATAACCATATGATTAGATATTTCAAAGTGCCGACGCAAAATACTGCGCTTGCTTTACAGGAAAATATTCTCAACGGTGGAAAATGGTTTTCAGGAGTTGCTTCAGAAGTTATGAATTGGACTGCTTTAGCTTTCTTTTACGCACAAGAAGCATATAATCATACTAAAATCCCACAAGGAATGTTGGTTTCGAGTCTAGGGGGATCTGCTATTGAAAGCTGGATTAGTCAGGGTAATTTGAAAGAATTTCCTGCTTCGGTTGTCGATTTTGAAGCTTTGGATAGTCTTAAATACTATGATAAAGATCAAGGAATGCCCTATTGGACACGACATGATTTTGATGACAAGGATTGGAATACAACATTTATTCCTGCTACATGGCGAGAGCAAGGCATCAAGAATAGAGGCGTAGTATATTATCGAAAAACAATTGATATTCCATCTCAAAAAGAAGGAAGACAAGGTAAATTGTATTTGGGCAATTTAACAGATAGTGATTCCGTATTTATAAATGGAAAATTTATAGGTAGTACTTCTTATCAATATCCACCGCGAAAGTATAATATTCCAAGTGGTGTATTACAATCAGGAGAGAATACAATAGTAGTGCGGTTACGTGCCAATAATGGCAATGGTGAGTTTGTTGCAGATAAGGAGTATAAATTGCAAGTGGATGATTTTACTGTATACTTAACAGGAGAATGGAAATACAAAATCGGAATAGATTTAAACAAGATTTCGCAATTTCGATCCAAAATATCCAATAGCAGATCCGCTGGTTCTGGTTTGTTTAATGGTATGATCTATCCGTTACGCGATTATGCTTTGAAAGGTGTGATTTGGTATCAAGGGGAGACGAATGCGGGTAATCCACAACCTTATGAGCGATTGTTAGAAC
Source organism: Sphingobacterium litopenaei (assembly GCF_014692495.1). Lineage (GTDB taxonomy): Bacteria > Bacteroidota > Bacteroidia > Sphingobacteriales > Sphingobacteriaceae > Sphingobacterium > Sphingobacterium litopenaei. The sequence goes on from NZ_JACOIJ010000001.1 coordinate 164,957, forward strand.
TTTTGGTTTCAGATTGGAGAGAGCTTTTGAATAATCAGCAATTACCTTTTCTTTTTGTTCAGCTTCCTAATTTTATGCAAAAACGGGAACAACCAACGGATTCAGGTTGGGCTAGAATTCGGGATGCCCAGTTTAAAATTTCAAAAAAAGTTCCAAATACTTTCTTGGCAACTACCTATGATACAGGAGAATGGAATGATATCCATCCATTAAATAAAAAAGATATTGCAAAAAGACTAATGTTAGGCGCTCGTTCTGTAGTATATAAAGAAAAATTAATTTCCTCAGGACCAGTTTATGACAGTTTTAAAATTATCAATGATAAAATTGAAATTTCCTTCGAAGAGAACGGAAGTAAATTGAAAGTGAAAAATAATGAGCTATTGAAACATTTTGCAATAGCCGGAGAAGATAAAAAATTTGTTTGGGCGAACGCTGTAATTAAGGGAGACCGAATTGTAGTGAGTCATCCAGACATTAAACAACCTAAAGCCGTTCGCTATGCTTGGTCAGATAATCCAGAAGACGCGAATTTAATAAATCAAGAAGGTTTATTGGCTTCCCCATTTCGAACGGATGATTGGTAACTACCCTATATTATTAACTATGAAAAGACATAACTTTAAATTTAAGAAGAAAATGGCCCTTGTTATAGGAACGACATTCGCATTATTGTCTTCCAGCTATGCTCAAGTGCCGAGTACGCAACTACAACCCAGCAATGCCGCGATAAAGTTCGTACATAAGGCAGCAGGAAATCCATACCTGCCTTTATGGGAACATTTGCCAGATGGCGAGCCACGTGTTTTTGAAGATCCAGATAAGCCAGGTAAATATCGTGCTTATATCATAGGATCTCATGATCTGCGTCTTACGAGTTATTGTGGACCTGATATCAGAATGTGGTCTGCACCAGTGGAAGATTTGTCTAGTTGGCGTGACGAAGGTCCCATTTTTACGTATCAATCTGATGGTAAATGGGATGTCATGTATGCTCCAGACTTAGTAGAGGTAAAACGTAGAAATGGCGTCAAAGAATATTATTTGTATCCACATAGTCGTGGACCCAATCGAGAAGCCATGGTAGCTAAAAGCCATCGTCCTGATGGTCCGTTTAATCCGATCAACTTAACAGAAGACGGCAAGCGTACTATTCCAGGGTCTATCTTGGGTTTTGATCCTGCTGTGTATGTGGAACAAATTGATGATCCAAAAGATCCAGATTATGAAATTGGTTTCAGAGCATATGCGTATTGGGGTTTTCAACGATCTTTAGCAGCAGAATTAGACCAAAATACGATGTATTCTGTTCGTCCTGGCACAAAAGTAATCGATAGATTTATTCCAGCGAGTGCGCGTTATGGTGTCTTGCGTGATCCGGAAGGAACAGTATATCCGCATATTTTACCGGGAGAAGATTTAGGTTCGTTTAACTTTTTCGAAGCTTCGTCTATTCGTAAAGTAGGTAATAAGTTTGTTTCGGTATACAGTGGTTATTCGGGGCCAGAGTATGGGATGGGAAGTTCAAATTCTACATTACGTTATTTGGTAGGAGATTCTCCTCTAGGACCATGGAAAAGTGGGGGCGTGTTGGTGGATTCAAGAGGGCCTGTGTTGAATGAGGATGGATCAGCTTTGATTGGCACAAATGGTGGACACAATACACATGGAAGTTTAGAGTTAATAAACGGGCAATGGTACGTGTTTTACCATAGACCACCGCGTAATTTTGGTTTTGCACGACAAGCAGTCGTAGCGCCAGTAAAAATTGAATGGGATGAAAAATCAGTAGCCGACGGAGGTTCTGTTCGTATTCGCGCTTTTGATCCTTATGGTGAGAATAGCATTTGGACAGCAAAAGATAGCAAAGGCAATGAATATAAAGGTGCTGAAGTGACTTCCGAAGGTTTTCATTTTTATGGATTAGACCCCTATCAGTATTATTCTGCAGGATATGCTAGTTATTTGTCTGACGTAGGCGCACAACAGGATTCTTGGGATATTTGGGACAATCATATGCCAGTACATGCTAAAAATGGTCTTATTCTGGGTTATAAATATTTTGGATTTGGCGGTTTAGCAAAAGACCAATATGGATTGAAAGCTTTTAAAGGCACGCAGAAAGGCAATAAGACAGCATTCAATTTATTCTTAATTCCAAAATCAAAAAAATCATTTAAAGTACAGGTTTGGTTGGATGGCCCTTGGGCAAATGCCACTTGGAAGGGGACAAAAATTGGAGAAATTGTAGTTCCAGCGAACGCGAATTCAACAGAACAAAAATTCACTATAGATGTATCCAAGTTTGTTGATCATTTGAATAAGAAACACGCCATTTTCTTGGTTACTGAAGGAAGCGAAGGAGAATTATTGTACGAATTGAGTGGATTGGGCTTTAGTGCTAAAAACAAACCTTTAGTAAGACCATTAGTTCCTCAAGTAAATATTATGGTAAATGGTAAAGCTATAGAAATTCCTAAAACACCCGTGCGTTCGACGGATATGAATGGTATAGTAGGATATGATTTGTATGAAGCAAAATATGCTGAAAAATTAACTGATTTACCAAAAGTTACTGCGAGTTCGGATAACAAAAATGTAAAGGTTTCTATCACTCAAGCCAAATCTTTACAGGAGCCTGCAGTCGTAAAATTTGATTACAATGGAGTGGTTAAAACTTACCAGGTAAGTTTCGCTCAATAATTAGGTAATATATAAAATCGTGAATCCGAGGGTATTATTTGCACTGCAAATAATGCCCTCTCTTTTTATTAAGATGTTCTTCTCGGAAAGTCTTTTCGTTGCGGAAATTCTCGATTTATAGTGATAAATCGGCTTTTTAAACATTTTTATTCTTTAATAATACATATGTATCATATGCTAATTGAATGGACTACTACTTTTACAATATAAACAAAGGCAGATTTGCCATAACTAATTATAAACTGGATTGTAAACCAAATTTTATTTCTACCGTGATTCGTCTGAAATATACACTTATATTTTTATTGCTACTTTTTTGTGGGAAGATACATGCGCAAGAAATTTCTACTAGTCAATTTGTGTATACAAATCAGCAGGAAGGCTATATGAGTTTGGTAGAATCTGGAAATCCAATTCCTATTCTTTATGATACGCAGGATTGGAAAGGCGTAGTGAGAGCCATCCACAATTTGGAAGAAGATTTTATACAGGTTACTTCTAAGAGACCTTCAAATAATGTAACTAAGAAATCTATACTAATAGGTACAATCGGTCATTCAACTTATATCGATCAAATAATAAAATCAAAAAAAATAAACGCTAAAGATTTACAAGGCAAAAATGAAAAGTTTATTGTGAAGTTGGTTATAAATCCGATGCCAGGTGTTGATTCTGCCTTGGTTATCGCAGGTAGTGATAAGCGCGGAACTATTTATGGTATTTATGAATTGTCTAAGCAGATTGGTGTTTCGCCATGGTATTATTGGGCAGACGTACCAGTGATAAAGCAAAACAACCTATATTTTAAGCCTGGAACTTATACAGCAGGTGAGCCAGCTGTAAAATACCGAGGTATATTCTTGAATGATGAATATCCAGCTTTGACTCGCTGGGCAAATCGCACATTTGGAGGCTATAATAGCAAATTCTATGAGAAAGTATTTGAATTGATTCTTCGTCTAAAAGGAAATTTCCTGTGGCCAGCTATGTGGGGTAATGCTTTTTATGATGACGATAAATCAAATGGTGCGCTGGCTGATGAAATGGGGATTGTGATGAGTACTTCCCACCATGAACCTTTGGCTCGTGCTCAACAGGAGTGGAAAAGACATGGAAATGGTGGTGCGTGGGATTATAGTGTGAATGAGCAAGGGCTAAAAGAATTTTGGCGAGGAGGTGTTGAGCGCGCTAAAGATTGGGAAACTGTATTTACGATTGCAATGCGTGGTGATGGCGATGAACCAATGAGTGAAGAACAGAATGTGAGCCTTTTGGAAAAAATAGTGAAGGACCAACGTCAGATTATTGAGAATGTGACGAAAAAGAAAGCGAGTGAGACACCACAAGTGTGGGCACTATATAAAGAGGTGCAAGACTATTATGAAAAAGGAATGCGCGTACCAGATGATGTGACTTTATTGTTTTGTGATGACAATTGGGGAAATGTACGTAAACTTCCTGATCTCAATGCGAAGCTTCGTAAAGGCGGCTATGGCATGTATTATCACTTTGATTATGTGGGTGCTCCTCGTAATTCCAAGTGGATTAATGTTTCGCAGATTTCAAGGGTATGGGAGCAAATGAATTTAACATACGAGCACGGTGTCGATAGAATTTGGGTGGTAAATGTTGGTGATTTGAAACCGATGGAATATCCTATATCTTTTTTCTTAGATATGGCGTGGAATCCAAAACAATTTAAACCTTCTAATTTATTAAATCATACCGAATCTTGGTGTGCACAGCAATTTGGAGAAAAATATGCAAAAGAGGCAGCGCGACTAATCGATCAGTATACGAAATTTAATCACCGCGTGACACCTGAATTATTAGATCATCGTATCTATAGCTTGCAAAATTACAACGAATTTGAAAGGGTAGTAGCCGAATATAAACAATTATTGGTTGATGCGTACAGGCTTTACAGTGAGATTCCGATAGCATACAAAGATGCCTTTGATCAGTTGGTATTATTCCCTATTAACGGCATGTCCAATTTGTATGACCTGTATTATGCGAAAGCAAAGCATGATGAATTGGTCAAGAATAATAATGTAGAAGCTAATTATTGGGCAGATAAAGTGAAAGCTAGCTTTGAGCGAGATTCTTTGTTGACCGAGCATTATCATAAACTTTCGAATGGAAAATGGAAGCATATGATGGATCAAGTTCGGATAGGTTATAGAATGTGGAATGATCCTCCAAAAAGTATTATGCCAGCGGTTACTTATGTGACTCCATCTTCTAATGCTTCGAAGGTTTTCGTTGAAGAGAATGGATATGTCTCTATTGAAGCTAAAAATTATTTTAAAGCAAATAATTCGGGAGAAGTCTATTGGGAAGAGATTCCAAATTTAGGAAAGACAGAATCAGCTATCACAACATTTCCAGTAACAGCGCCATTAAATAATAATGTATATGTAGAATATAAAGTCCAAATTTCTACTCCTGGAGAGCATAAATTAAATGTGTTGACATCGCCTACATTGAATTTTAATGCCAATAAAGGATTGCGATATGCAATATCCATAAATGGACAGCCTGAGATTATTCACAATATAAATGGCCATTATAAAGGGGAATTGGGAAGATGGCAAGCACAGCGCATTATTGAGAATTTAACTACGCACAAGTTTAAATCAGTAGGAGAATACACCATTCGTATTCGTCCCTTGGAGCATGGCATAGTGATTCAAAAACTAATCTTGGATACTGGAGGGCTGAAAAGGTCATATTTGGGTCCGCCTCAAAGTAAAATGAAACTATAACTAATCAATTATAAAATCGAGATATGAATCTAGATGCACAAACAAAGAGTGAATCCAAAGGCTTTTATAAGCTTTCTCAAGTCCAACGAATAGGTTTTGGTTCTGGGGATTTGGCTCAAAATTTAATCTATCAAACCGTGTCGATGTATTTGCTGATATTTTATACCAATGTTTTTGGTATATCAGCTGCAGCAGCTGGCGTTATGTTTTTGGTAGTACGCATTATTGATGTGATTTGGGATCCAATTGTGGGGGCATTGGTCGACAAAGGTAATCCGAAGTTAGGAAAGTACAGGTCATATTTAATTTTAGGAGGTATTCCGCTGACAGGTTTTGCTATACTTTGTTTCTGGAATGGTTTTTCAGGATCATTGACCTATGCATATATTACGTATGTAGGTTTATCGATGCTTTATACCCTGATAAATGTGCCATATGGGGCTTTGAACGCATCATTAACTCGCGATACGGACGAAATCACCAAGCTTACATCTACGCGTATGTTTATGGCAAATTTGGGAGGATTAGCCGTGGGTTATGGAGTGCCAATTATAGTCCAATATTTTTCACCTGATGGAAAAATAAATTCTAGTGCCTCAGGAGAAGCTTGGTTCATCACGATGACAATATACGCGCTTGTCGGTCTAGTATTGTTGATTTTCTGTTATACACAGACCAAAGAGCGGGTCATTATGGATGAGAAAGAAACAGAAAATGTGAAGGTTTCTGATCTATGGCTAGAATTTAAGCATAATGGTCCTTTGCGCATTTTAGCGTTCTTCTTTATTACAGCTTTTGCGATGATGGCAATTGGGAATTCCGCAGGATCATACTATATGATTTATAATATTCAGTCTCCAGAAATGCTCCCTTATTTTATGGCTTTGGGCTCAATACCAGCTTTTATTTTTATGCCTTTGGTGCCTGCTATCAAAAGAGCTATTGGCAAAAAGCAGATGTTTTATGTCTTTTTGACTGTAGCTATAATAGGCATGGTGATGCTTTATATTATCTCAGTCGTACCCACACTTAAATCTCAAATTTGGTTGGTTTTTGTAGCACAATTTATAAAATCAACAGGTATTATTGTGGCAACAGGTTATATGTGGGCATTGGTGCCAGAAGTAATATCTTTTGGGGAATACACTACAGGAAAACGTATATCTGGAATTGTAAACGCATTGACAGGAATCTTTTACAAAGCTGGGATGGCTTTAGGTGGGGTAGTGCCAGGATTAGTTTTGGCCTATGTCGAATTTGATAAGGATAATGTCCTTGCACAATCTGCTAAAGCACAACAAGGTATATTGTGGTTAGTGGTGGTGATACCCGCAATACTTCTGTTTGTAGCTATGTTCATTATCTCCAAATATGAATTAGAAGATGATGTTATCGATAAAATAAACTATGAAATTGAAACTAGAAACTCTAAATAAATACATACTACATGAATATAATTAAGACAATCCTTTTGGTGGGTGTAACATCAGTTTGTGTTGCATGTTCATCAACGAAGTCGCAAACTGTCTCCAATACAAAGGCTTCCAGCAATACATTGAAAGATGCTTATAACGGCAAATTTTATATAGGAACGGCTCTAAATCTTAATCAGATTTGGGAGCGGAATGAAAAAGCGAAAGAAGTAATCGAAACGCATTTCAATTCTATTGTAGCAGAAAATTGTATGAAAAGTGAAAATCTCCAACCGCGAGAGGGAGAATTTAACTTCACAGATGCCGATAAATTCGTGGAGTATGGAGAGAAGCATGGCATGCATATCATAGGTCACACTTTGATTTGGCATTCACAAGCGCCTACATGGTTTTTTAAAGATGCTAATGGCAATGACGTGAGCCGTGAAGTGTTAATTGAACGTATGCGTAAACATATCCATACAGTAGTAGGAAGATACAAAGGAAGAATCCGAGGCTGGGATGTGGTGAATGAAGCGATTTTGGATAATGGTGAATGGCGTAAAAGTAAATTCTATCAGATTGTAGGTGAGGATTTCATTAAGTTGGCTTTCCAATTCGCACATGAAGCCGATCCTAATACAGAATTGTATTATAACGATTATTCTACTGCTATTCCAGCGAAGCGTGAGGGTATATATAAAATGGTGAAGCAAGTGATAGATAGTGGTGTCAAAGTACATGGAATCGGTATGCAAGAGCACAATGGCTTAGATCACCCTTCTATTGAGGAGACAGAAAATTCTATCCTAAGATTCTCTAGTTTAGGAGTAAAAGTAATGGTTACTGAAATGGAAATTTCTGTACTTCCAAATGGTCGTCCAAATATGGGGGCGGAAATTAGTGATCGTGTTGCATACAGAAAAGAATTAAATCCATATGTGGATGGTTTGCCGGATGAAAAAATGAAAGAATTGGGAGCACGCTATAAAGAGTTCTTTTCACTCTATCTAAAACATCAAGATAAAATCGACCGGGTGACACTTTGGGGTGTTGGCGATGGAGATTCATGGAAAAATGGTTTCCCTGTGCCAGGAAGAACAGATTATCCGCTATTATTTGATCGCGAGTATAAAGTAAAACCGTTTGTACAGGATTTAATTGAGTTGGGTAGAAAAAAATAATTGATAAATAGTAGAAACGTAGATAAATGAGCAAGGGAAGATATTTATTTCCAAATGACTATATGGCTGATCCATCAGCTCACGTCTTCAATGGTAAGATTTATATATATCCGTCGCACGATTGGGAGAGCGGTGTACCTGAAAATGATAATGGCGATCATTTTAATATGAAAGACTACCATGTCTTTTCGATGGAAGATATTGAATCTGAAGTGGTGGATCATGGTAAAGTATTAGGTGTAGAGGATATAGCTTGGTCGGGTAGACAATTGTGGGATTCGGATGTAGCACAAAAGGATGGAAAATACTATATGTATTTTTCTATGAAAGACAAGACGGATATCTTTCGTCTTGGAGTTGCGGTTAGTGACAAACCAGAAGGACCTTTCATTCCACAAGAGAATCCAATTAAAGGAAGCTACAGTATTGATCCATGTGCTTTTCAAGATGATGATGGTTCTTATTATCTTTATTTTGGAGGAATTTGGGGGGGGCAGTTGCAATATTACCGCAATAATAAGCTGATTGATGGTTCGGTATTACCACACTTTGATGAAGATTCATTGACAGCAAAAGTTGCAAGACTAACAGATAATATGTTAGAATTTGCTGAAGAACCAAAAAATGTACTGATTCTTGACGAAGAAGGCAATCCATTGAAACAAGGCGATACCGAAAGACGTTTTTTCGAAGCTTCGTGGATGCATAAATACAATGGTAAGTATTATTTTTCTTATTCAACGGGAGATACTCATTTGTTGTGCTATGCGATTGGCGACAATCCATACGGTCCCTTTACCTACCAAGGGGTTATACTAACACCTGTTGTGGGATGGACAACACACCATAGTATTCTTCAATTCAAAGATAAATGGTATTTATTCCATCATGATTCGGTGCCTTCGGGTGGTAAAACATGGCTAAGAAGCATGAAAGTTATCGAACTGCAATACGATAACGAAGGGAAAATTATTACCATCGAGGGTCAATAGTGATTCAAAATTGAGTAGAAGAAGTAAGCCTGCTTACTTTTTCTACTATTTATTATTTGCATTTTCTTTCTGTAAGAAAATTAACCAATCTAATCTACCTTTTTTATGTCGTTGCGCAGAGCTCATATTGTATATATTCTTTTTATTCTAATCTGTACCCAAACTTTTGCGGAAGATGGAAGTCAATTGTGGCTACGTTTTGAAAAAGTTTCAGCAGAAATTTCAGCTAAAAGAACTATTAAAACAAAATCCGTTGATCCTACAGTTTTACTGGCCAAACAAGAATTGGAAGATTATTGGAAAGGAAATAATGTAGAACTATTGATAGACCGAAAATTAACGAAACTGAAAGACGGCTTTAAAATCACTTCATCAGGAAGTAAACTGCAAATCGTTGCTAATAAGCCTGCAGGTCTTTTATATGCAGCGTATCATATATTGCAAAAGCAAAATGAGGGTGCTGAAATAACCCATTATAATGTAGAAGAAATCCCATCTTATGATATTCGTATTCTAAATCACTGGGACAATCTCGATCGTACAGTGGAACGTGGTTACGCAGGATATTCTTTATGGAAATGGGCTGAATTACCACAAGTTTTGAGTCCTCGCTATGAAGAATATGCACGTGCCAATGCATCAATTGGTATTAATGCGACGGTCTTAAATAATGTAAACGCGTCACCTCAGATATTGACGCCCGAATATTTAACCAAAGTCAAAGCCCTAGCCGATATATTTAGAAAATATGGCATCAAAGTGTATTTGTCTGTGAATTTTTCTTCTCCTAAAGTCATTGGAGGATTGGAAAATTCAGATCCGTTGAACAAAGACGTTCAGTTGTGGTGGAAGAATAAAGTGAAAGAAATTTATCAGCTGATTCCCGATTTTGGCGGGTTCTTAGTGAAAGCCAATTCAGAAGGTCAGCCCGGACCTCAAGATTATGGACGTACACATGCGGACGGAGCGAATATGTTAGCAGATGCGATTAAGCCTTACAGCGGAATGATTATGTGGCGTGCTTTCGTGTATAATCCAACGAAAGAAGATCGTGCAAAACAGGCTTATCAGGAGTTTGTTCCTTTGGACGGACAGTTTCGAGATAATGTAATTATTCAAATAAAAAATGGTCCAATTGATTTTCAACCAAGAGAGCCGTTCACACCTTTATTTGGAGCAATGCGAAATACAGCGCAGATGGTTGAATTTCAGATTACGCAAGAATATTTAGGGTTCTCCAATCACTTGGTATACTTAGCACCATTATTCAAAGAAACACTGGATAGTGATGCGTATGCAGATGGTGCGGGAACTACTATTGCTAAAATTACAGATGGTACTGTTCGTAAGATTTCGAAATCAGCTATTGCTGGAGTTGCAAATATTGGAGAAGATGTGAATTGGACAGGACATCATTTTGCGCAAGCCAATTGGTTTGCGTTTGGAAAATTAGCCTGGAATCATCAACTGAGTTCAGAAGATATTGCCAAAGAATGGCTGAAGCTCACTTTTACAAAAGATGAAACTTTTGTAAAAGATGTCACTGATATGATGTTGACTTCTCGTGAGACTGTAGTGAATTATATGATGCCACTAGGTTTACATCACATTTTTGCTTTCGATCATCATTACGGTCCCGAACCTTGGGGCAATATGCCTGGGGGAAGAGCAGATTGGATGCCTTGGTATTATCATAATGCTAATGAGAAGGGGGTAGGTTTTAATCGAACTACCTCAGGTAGTAATGCTGTAGTGCAATATAATGAGCCTTTGCGATCCTTATTCAATGATATTCAAACCTGTCCCGAAAACCTCATATTATGGTTTCACCATGTTTCTTGGGATCATAAAATGAAAAGTGGACTTACTTTATGGGAAGAGATATGCACACATTATGATCGCGGCGTGCAAGATGTGCGAGCGTATCAGCGTCTTTGGGACAAGATGGAGTCCTATGTGGACGCCCAAAGATTTAAAGAAATACAAAGCAAACTTAAAATACAAATTAAAGATGCTGTTTGGTGGAAAGATGCCTGTTTACTCTATTTTCAGACGTTTTCGAGAAAGCCTATTCCTTATTATATTGAAAGGCCTATTCATGAGCTGGAAGAGTTAAAGAAAATAAAACTTCCTCTAAAACATCATAACTAATCAACCATGAAAAGACTTAGTTTTATTCTTAATATCTTTTTTGCCTGTGCACTATTGCTAGGTTGTGCAAAATCTTCCGATGAAACTCAAAATGTAGATTTGAGATTCAAAGAAGAAGAACTTTTGTTAGATTCCCAAGCAGGAATAGCAGCATTGACTATCATTTGGAGCAATACAGAATGGGAAATTAGTACGCCAACAGATGGTTTTCTTTCAGGATTTAATTTCTTAAAAGGGGGGAGTTTTACGCATAGTAATCAAACTCGTGTTCAATTCAATTTTTCTGAAAACAATACCAATTCGGAGCGTGTGCAGACTATTCAGCTTAAAAATGTCTTAACAAGTGAAACTACGCAGATTACAGTAAAACAATCGCCTAAACCGCCGATTGTGCTTGAAGTAAAGTCGTCTACAACTTATCAACAGATAACAGGTTTCGGTGGAATGCTTAATCCAGCTTTATGGCAAGGAGGAAACCAATTAACTAACGCAGAGATAGAAAGATTGTACGGGGCCAATGGTCTTGGATACAAAATGCTGCGTATGATGATTTATCCAAACTCCAATGATTGGAGTAGAGATTTAGCTGTTGCACAAAAAGCACAATCTTTGGGGGCAAGAATATTTGGTTCTCCTTGGTCGCCACCAGCTCATATGAAGAGCAGTAAACAGCAGGGAGGTGGAAATGGCGGTTATTTATTGCCTGAATATTATGCGGATTATGCCAAACATTTGAATGCTTTCGTTGATTATATGGCTGCTAATGGTGTGACCATAGAAGCTGTTTCTATACAGAATGAACCAGATTGGGATCCAGAATATGATGCATGTGTATGGACAGGTCAGCAAATTTTGGATTTTATAAAAAATCATGGAAAAGATATCAAAGTCAAAGTAATAGCTGCGGAAGCGGTGAATTTCAAAAAGGAATTTACGGATCCTGTATTAAACGATCCTATAGCGCGTGAACATTTGGATATTGTTGGAACACATCTTTATGGTGGGGGAATTGGCGATTATCCTTTGGCAAGACAGTACAATAAGGAAATCTGGATGACAGAGCATTTGTTGAATAACAATTCTGCGAATGATTGGAGCTGGAATGATGCCTTGATTTTTGCTAAAGAATTGCACGATTGTATGGAAGCTAATTTTAATGCCTACATCTGGTGGTATTTGAAAAGACATTACAGTATGCTTGGAGATGGCGAATATGGCACAACAAAAAGTGAAGTGTTGAAACGTGGCTATGTACTGTCGCATTATGCACAATATGCTTCAGAGCGTAAGAGAATAGCTGTAGATAAAGTTCCAAATAATAACAATATTCTTTTGACAGCTTATGAAAGCGTTAACGATTATACTTTGATTATTCAAAATCAAGGTGACGCTATCATACCATCTGTTCAATTTGATTTTCCACAAGCGTTTAATAGTGTGAGTGCTGTGGAAACTAATTCTACCAAAAATATGGAAGCTGTAACGGTCAGCGCGATAAAAAATAATCAAGCTGTATCGTTGACAATTAATCCTAAATCCATTCTCTCCGTAAAAATTAAGAAATAAATTATGTATAATCTTCGATTTCTATTTACACTTTTAATCCTATGTAATTATGCTTTTGTAAAAGCCCAAGTGGCCATTATAGAAAGCCCTGATAAACAATTGCGGGTGGATGTACACGTGGATGCAAATAAAGCTTTCTATACCGTAATATTTCAAGGAAAGACTATTTTGGAAAAGTCCCCACTTGGCTTTAAAACCAATGAAGGCGATTTTTCTTCAGGTATTACCTTTGAAGGAAGTAAATCTTCGGTAGTAGAAAAACAGTATGCACAAGATCGAATAAAGGTTTCAAATGTAAATTATAAAGCCAATTCACTAACGGTTAGTTTTTCAAATACGGATAAAAAATCCTTTGCTGTCACATTTCAAGTAAGTAATAATGATATTGCATTTCGATATGATCTGCCTACTTGGAAAGATACGCGAAGTGTAGTCATTCACGAAGAGAACACAGGTTATAAATTTCCATCGACTACAACAGCATTCATTTCTACGATGATGAAACCAATGACAGGTTTTGCACGTACGGCTGTGAGTTACGAAAGTGGATATAGTATTGATTCGCCCATTTCTGCAGCTAAAAGTCAATATGGTTTTGTTTTCCCAAGTTTATTCAAAGTCGGAGAGAATGGCTGGGCTTTACTTTCGGAAACGGGGGTAACAAGTGCTTATTGTGCCTCTCATTTAAGTGAGATTTCTGCCGAAGGCATCTTTTATGTGGCTTATCCACAACAAGAACATAACAACGGTTTTGGTAGTACTGGAGCAGCACTTTCTTTACCAGGATCGACTCCTTGGCGGACAATTACAGTAGGTAAGAATTTAAATCCTATTGTGCAGACCACCATTCCTTTTGATGTGGTGGATCCCTTGTATGCCCCATCACAAAACTACAAGTTTGGTAAATCTACATGGAGCTGGATTGTATGGCAAGACCAAAGTATGAACTGGGATGATCAAGTAAAATATATTGATTTAGCATCGGCTTTAAACTATCCTTATATATTAATTGATGCACTTTGGGACACAAATATTGGAAGAGATAGAATGGAGAAATTGATTCAATATGCTAACTCCAAAAATGTAGATGTGTTTTTATGGTACAATTCCAATGGTACTTTCAATGATGCACCACAAGGTCCTAGAAACCGTATGCATACAGCTATCGCGCGGAAGCAAGAAATGAAATGGCTTCAGAAAATCGGCGTGAAAGGATTAAAAGTAGATTTCTTCGGTGGAGATAAACAAGAAACTATGCGTCTGTATGAAGATATTCTTTCCGACGCAAATGATCATGGTTTGATGATTATTTTCCATGGAGCTACTTTACCGAGAGGTTGGGAACGACTGTATCCAAATTATGTAGGGAGCGAAGCAGTTCTTGCCTCGGAAATGTTGATATTCTCACAATATGCTCGCGACAATGAAGCGATTTTTGCCACCTTACATCCTTTTATTCGCAATGCAGTGGGTAGTATGGAGTTTGGAGGAGTCTTTTTCAATAAATTTCTGACTAAGGATAACAAAAGTAGAAATAAGCGACTTACGACGGATGCCTTTCAAGCAGCGACAGCGATTTTATTTCAAAATCCTATACAGCCTTTTGCGCTTACACCAAATAATTTGACAGATGCGGAGCCTTTTCTCATAGATTTTATGAAAGAAGTACCGACTACTTGGGATGAAACATTATATCTCGATGGCTATCCCGGTCAATATGTAATTCTTGCCAGAAGACATAAAGAGAAGTGGTATATAGCTGGGGTGAATGCTAAAAAAGAAGTAATCAAACTGAAAGTGAATGCGTCCATGCTAAAAAGTAAAACACTAAAACTGATTACAGATGATCAAAATAATAGCCCTAAACATCAAGATATTAAAATAGATAAAAATGGTCAGTTTGAAATTTCTATTCAGCCAAATGGAGGTTTTGTAATTCATTAATTAATATAAAAAATCGTCACTATGAATAATTTGAGAAGATTGTTAAAATATATTCCTTTGCTATCAACCGTATTTGCTTTCGGTTGCCAACAATCTAAACACGGAAATTCTAACACAGAACCTGGAGAACCTTTATTTAGTAATTTCACCTATGTCGGAAAAGATAAAATTTACGAACAAAATCCACTTCAAGAAGGACAATTTTATAGTCCAATATTGCAAGGATGCTATCCAGATCCTAGCATTGCTCGTAAAGGAGACGATTATTATTTAGTGAATTCTTCTTTCGCAATGTTTCCTGGAGTACCTATTTTTCATTCCAATGATTTAGTTAACTGGAAACAAATAGGTCATGTTTTGGATCGTGAATCGCAATTAAAAGTGCAAACAGCAGGAATTAGTGAAGGCATTTATGCACCTGTAATTCGTTATAACCCGAACAATGACACATTCTACATGATTACCACTCAATTTGCTGGAGGTATTGGCAATATGGTGGTAAAAACGAAAGATCCTAAAGAAGGCAATTGGTCTGATCCAATTAAACTTAATTTCGAAGGTATTGATCCGTCATTGTTTTTTGATGATAATGGTAAAGCTTACGTAGTTCATAATGACGCTCCTGATCCCGGAAAAGAATTATATACTGGACATCGCGTAATTAAAATTTGGGATTACGATGTGGAAAAAGATCAGATTATAGCAGGAACAGACAAAATCATCGTAGATGGAGGAGTCGATATTTCCAAAAAGCCGATATGGATTGAAGCGCCACATATTTATAAAAGAAATAATAAATATTATCTTATGTGTGCAGAGGGAGGCACAGCAGATGATCACAGCGAAGTTATTTTCGTGAGTGATAATCCTCGAGGTCCTTATAAACCTGCTGCCAAAAATCCAATATTAACTCAGCGTCATTTGGACAAAAGTCGCCTTAATCCTGTAGAATGGGCAGGTCATGCTGATATTGTCGAAGGGCCTGACGGAGGGTTGTATGCTGTATTCTTGGCCATCAGACCTAACGAAAAGAACCGAGTAAATATAGGACGTGAGACTTTCATGTTGCCAGTAGATTGGTCAGGTGAATTTCCTGTTTTTCAAGGAGGTTTGGAAGCATTCAAACCCACTATTCCTATGCCGAATGGTGTAACAAATAAAATGAATACTTCTGATTATTTTCCGAATGGAAATTTCATTTTCAATGAAAAGTTTAATGATAATGCTTTTGATCATCGTTGGGTGGCTTTAAGAGGACCTCGAGAATCATTTTCTGAATTAACGGAAAAGGGTTTAAAAATAAAACCTTTCGAAGTTTCGATAAAAGAGAAGAAACCAATTTCGGCTCTATTCCATCGTCAACAGCACAATAGTTTTTCTGTGGAGGTAGAGATGGATTATACCCCAACTTCGGATAAAGATCTTGCAGGTATTTCAACATTACAAAGCGAGAATTTTCATTATGTATTCGGAGTTACCAAATCGGGTAACGATAGCTACATTGTGCTCGCTAGAACAGAGAAAGGCGAAACAAAAATTTTGGCATCTAAAAAATTTGATAATAATTCTCCTGTAAAATTAAATGTTAATGCTGCTGGCGATTATTATACCTTCAATTTTTCGCAGAATGGTAAGGAGTACGAAAATCTAGGAGGTACTGTTTCTGGCGACATTTTGTCCACCAATATAGCAGGCGGATTTACTGGTGCTTTAATCGGTTTGTATGCCACCAAAAACAATGATATAAATCTCTAATTCATAATTGTTAGTATAGTTAAGCTCGCGATTCATTTGATTCTTAAGTCCCCTAAGATGAAAGTGAATCGCACTTTTTTGTGAATTACTCTCAACTTTTCAGGCTGTCTATAAATTTTTCAAACTCATTTTTTCTATTCATCAACACAGGTCCATGACCAAAACAAATAATCTTTGGATGCAAAGTATTCAGCTTTTGCAGGGATTGAATATTCTGGTTTTGATTAGATGTGAAAAGGGAAGGCGGAAGTTGTAACCCTACTACCGTAGTTAATAAATTCATATTGCAAAGAGCATCTCCAATTATTAAAGTACCATCTCTTTCTCTATAGAAGGACAAATGTTCTGCTGTATGACCAGGTGTCTCTATTACTTCAAAATCGCCAATAACATCCCCATTTTGGAGTATTTGTGTAACAGGATAACCAGCTCCTGCCCAGTATTTTTGTTGAAGTTTTGCTATCATTCCGCTAGGTGAAGGATAATCCGCTACGACGAAACCAGTCTCGGCTTTTTGTACTTCTTCTTTATGGCAAAGTAAAGGAACGTTTAATTCACTACATATACGTGCGCTACAGCCTTGATGATCTGCATGCGCGTGAGTTAAAACATGTGTATGTATTGGGTTTTTATCAAAGGCTTTACGGATCTTTTTATATCCGCATTGTATGCCAGAATCGAATAGTATGCCATCCGCTATATAGCAATTGATACTATTTCTGGGCAGAACAGAAATTTGTAAGAGATCTTGGTTGATTTGATTCATTTGGTTTTAATTTCAATAACAATATAAGTGTTTTAAGGTGAATTACTGTTTCTTGCGGTAGGTACTTGGCGTTTCTCCAGTGAGTTGTTTAAATAACCTAATAAAATAGGAAATATTATCAAAACCTAATTTATAAGCTATATTCTTGAGGCTCATATCTTCCACTAAAATAAGTAATTGAGCTTTCTCAATTTTCTTCTGATTGATGTACTTTGCTGGAGTACAGCCCATTTGTTTTTTAAATAAACGAATCAAGTGGTCTTTTGTGAGATTCGCTAAGTTGGCTAACTCTTCAATGCTAATGGAATGCTCTATTCTTTCATGAATATAAGTTATTACGCGATGTATTCGGTTGTCATGTATATCTGTTTTAACCGTTGCATGATCCAAAAATCTAGAAAGTAAGATATTAATTATGGATTGAGATTCTAGTTTGATGGCTGGATGATTTTCGTAATTGAGCGAAATATTCTTAATGAGTTCTTTTGAACTTTCGTAAGAAGAAGGATCATATTTTGTCAATTCTCGATTTGGGTTGATAAAATATAACCTTTGAATTAATTGCGCAATTAAAGGATCTGCTTCTATTTCAACAGGGAATTTATATAGGTCGAAAATGCTGGAATAGTGTTGTAAATTTTCATACAAATGGATATAAAAAACATGAAATTCCTGATCACAACTATAACTATGCTGTGTATAGGATGGAGTGAGATACAGATGATTTTCTCTGAGTTCGATAGATTCTTTATGGTGCAAAATCACCGCTTTTCCTTTGACAACAAAATGTATGCGAACAAAAGGACTATTAATTCCTTGATAATTCCAGTCAGCAACATGCTCTGCATATCCAATATTTAACAAGATGAAATCTAAATTATCAATAGCGCCTTTAAGAGACATTGTTCTTCTGAGTAAGTTTCTATGGTTTGCTCTAATTTATATATAATATCTCAGAAAGTCGATATAGTGCAATTATTAGTCGATAGTATTAAACGATTTAACGTCTTTAATACCTTACTTTGAATAGCGACATTTACTTATATCCAATTATAAAATCAATAATATCCAACAGTAACAAAAAAAGATATATGTTTTGCTTTTAATTCTAATTCAAGACCATATCGATATACTGTAATTAATGGGAGAAAAATGATTTGAAGAAATTAAATTATGAATAGAAGAACCGCAATAAAATCATTAGGAGCAATACTACCAACCTTATTTTTAAGTAAATCTTTTCCCTTATTAGCGAATGATAATTGGGGAAAAGCACCTTTTAATCCTACTTGGTCATCGTTAGAAAATTATAAAGTACCTCAATGGTTTCGTGACGCTAAGTTTGGCATTTGGGCACACTGGGGACCACAATGTCAGCCTGAACGTGGGGATTGGTATGCGCGGGGAATGTATCAGGAAGGATCGGATCAATATAAATATCACGTGGAGAAATATGGACATCCGTCTAAATTCGGTTTTAAAGATGTGATTAATCAGTGGAAGGCTGAACAATGGAATCCAGAAGAGCTTATGGATTTGTATAAGCGCACCGGAGCACAGTATTTTATGACATTGGCAAATCACCATGATAATTTGGATTTATATAAAAGTTCTCATCACCGTTGGAATAGTCTGAATTTTGGGCCTAAAAAAGATATTGTAGGAGGATGGCAAAAAGCAGCTCGCAAGCGAGGGTTACGCTTTGGGGTGAGTGTGCATGCTGCACATGCTTGGACTTGGTATGAAACAGCACAAAGATCAGATAAGGAAGGTCCATACAAAGGAGTTTCTTATGATGGTAAATTGACTAAGGAAGACGGTAAGGGTACTTGGTGGGAAGGTTACGATCCGCAAGAATTATATGCACAAAACCATGAATTGAGCAAAGATAGTTTGAATGACCACTCGGTTCATGAGCAATGGCACTGGGATGTCAAGACTGGAGTAAGTGTCCCAACTCCAGAGTACTGTGCTAATTTTAAAGACAGAACAATAGAGTTAATAGATAATTACAAGCCTGATGTGGTTTATTTTGACGACACGGCCTTGCCGTTATGGCCAGTAAGTAATGTGGGACTCGAAATTGCAGCGCACTTCTACAATAAAAGTATAAAAGATAATAAAGGTAAACTGGAGGCTGTTATTACCGGGAAAATTCTAAACGAGCAACAACGTAAATGTATGGTTTGGGATATCGAACGTGGACAAAGCAAGCGAATAGAACCCGAACCTTGGCAAACTTGTACCTGTATAGGATCCTGGCATTACGACCGTCGTGTATATGATAGAGGAAATTATAAGTCTGCAAAAACTGTAATCCATATGCTCGTGGACGTAGTCAGCAAAAATGGTAATTTATTATTAAGTGTTCCATTACGTGGTGATGGTTCTGTGGATGATAAAGCACGCAAAACTGTAGAGGGAATTGCCGATTGGATGCAAGTAAATAGTGAGGGTATTATCGGATCACGACCATGGCATACATTTGGTGAAGGGCCAGCTATAGCACATGCTCCTGAATTACATGCGCAAGGATTCAATGAAGGTCGAGGAAAACCGCTTACTGCTGAAGATTTCCGTTTTACGCAAAAAGGAAAATCCTTGTATGCTTTTATTATGGGTGAACCCAGCACAAATCAGATTAAAATACAATCATTAGGAACAAATTCTTCAAAAGGATTAAAAATTAAAAAAGTCGAATTGCTGGGCTATAAAAAGTCGTTAGCATTTAAACAAGAAGGTGATAACTTACAAGTAGAATGGCCTCAGGATATTAAGAAGAATGAAATTGCACACGTGCTAAAGCTTTCATAATGAGTAAGAGAGAAATTATTTTTTATTATCTTCATGTTTTACCAATAGACCACCAACATGAAGAACATAAATAATAACATATTCCTTGTTTTAGTGTTTATTTTAATTCAACTTCCAGTTTTTTCGCAACAATCTAAAAAGGAAAAGCTGGAGGTGGAAGTATTACATGAAGCTCTTCATAGTATTTTAGATGTTAATACTCAGGTGGAGGTTCTTGTCGAAGGTTTGCGTTGGACAGAAGGTCCTTTGTGGGTAGAAGCAGAGAAAATGTTGTTGTTTTCTGAAATTCCTTCCAATACGGTCTATAAATGGACTGAGCAAAAAGGGAAAGAACTTTATTTGAATCCGAGTGGCTATACTTCTAATGCTAATCCTTCTACACGAGAACCTGGAAGTAATGGTTTGTTACTGGATAAAGAGGGAAACCTAGTATTGTGTCAACATGGAGATCGTCGAATTGCACGGATGAAAGGTTCGTTGAAGACTCCAATTCCTATTTACAAAAATGTGGTGGATTCATACGATAATAAACGCTTAAATAGTCCCAATGATGCGGTTTACAATCCTGATGGCGACTTGTTCTTCACCGATCCGCCTTATGGCTTACCCACTCAAAGCGATAATGATCCATCTAAAGAAATTCTCTTCAATGGTGTTTTTTTATTTCAAAAAGATGGTAAATTAACGCTTCTTACCGATAAATTATCACGGCCTAATGGTATAGCATTATTTCCTAATTCTAATAAATTGCTAGTAAGTAATTCGGATGTTAAAAATGCAGCATGGTATATCATAGAAACTGAATCAGATACCGTACGGACGTCAGTTTTTTATGATGCCACACCCTTATTGGATGGCTCTCCTGGTTTACCTGATGGTTTAAAAATTAGTAAGAATAATATCGTGTTTGCCAGTGGTCCGGGCGGTGTTTGGATTTTTGATTCTACAGCCAAATTACTTGGAAAAATAAAATTCAAGATGCCTGTTTCTAATGTGGCTTTGTCAGACGATGAAAAATATATGTATTTAACGAATACAGGACGTGTCATTCGAATTGCTTTAAAATAATTGTTTATTACTCCCTAAATCTTTATGAAACTGCTTAGTTGCGAAAACCCGCATAACTTCCAATTCCACGAAACATCAATTCCTTCTTTAGAGGATGGACATTCACTACTTCAAATAAAGAGAATAGGGGTGTGCGGAACGGATATTCATGCTTTTGAAGGCACACAGCCTTACTTTAATTATCCGCGTGTCTTAGGGCATGAACTAGCTGCTGAAATTGTTGAAACTACTTCTGATAATTTAAAAGTAGGCGAATACGTAACGGTTATGCCGTATAAGTCTTGTGGCAAATGTGTAGCATGCAAAAGGGGTAAAAATAATTGTTGTGTTTCGATGCAAGTATTAGGGGTTCATATTGATGGCGGAATGGCGGAGTACATTACTGTGCCTAATGATTTGATTATAAAGGGGCAAGGATTAGAATTGGATGAATTAGCTTTGGTAGAGCCTTTTGCAATTAGTGCGCATGCTATTGCCCGGGCAGATTTGCAAAAAGATGATTTTATTTTGGTAGTAGGAGCTGGACCAATAGGGCTAGGTTTAGTTGAGTTTGGTCGAATTACAGGTGCTATAGTTATTGTAATGGATGTGAACAAAGAAAGGTTGGCTTTTTGTAAGGGTAAATTAGAAGTGAAGCACACTATTCATATTGGAACGGATGATCCTTATGAGCGATTAAAAGAAATTACAAACGGTGATATGCCCACAGCAATCTTTGATGCAACTGGTAATCTAAATGCTATTGAACAATCTCTGGAATATTTAGCTCACAGTGGTACTTATGTGCTTGTAGGGATACAGAAAGAACGTTTTAGCCTCAGCCATCCAGAATTTCACAAAAGAGAATCTACGCTTATGAGCAGCCGCAATGCAACCAAATTGGATTTTGATTTCGTGATGGAGAGTATAAAAAATAAAAAAATAAATCCGTTATTATTTATAACCCATCGTATTCCTTTCGAGGAGGTAATAGAAAGGTTTAGTATTTTTAATACTCCTTCAGAAAATGTAATTAAAGCGGTTATAGAACTATAAATAGACTTACTTTAGTTTTTTAGCTGATTTGGTAAGTAAGATAATTCCTAGCCAATAAGAAGGAATAAAGGTCATCGCTATATTTATAAAAATCGAATTAAATGTGTTCATGCCTAAGATTATATTGGGCAAGCAAAATAGTACACCAATTAGGGATAATAAAGTTACGGCATAAAATTTCCAAGACTTGATTTTTCCTTTATAAACATAGGCTAATCCGATTAGTACAGGAATAAAATAGATTAAAGATATGGTCAATGTTTCCAATCTACTACCATTCGTTTCGGAAAAGGATTTAGCATGAATTAAGGTCATCAGATTATTTCCAATATGATAAGCTAATAAAAGACTGCCTACTGTTAGTATTGATCTTACAATAAATGTTTTGAAGGGGAGAAGTGTTTTAACAAATACGAATAGGAGTGATATAAGTGCTATAATAATATATCCTTGTCTCAGATAAGATACTAATACTAAGTTATAATCTTTGGGATTGTGTGTAGAAATTTCCAAATAAAGAGGCAGCATCATGCATAATCCACATATAAAAAGCAACCATCCTTTTTTATTAGAATTGTAGGAACGATGTGACATGATTAATAATGTAGAACAGATAATTTTAATACTAGAAATTATCAGAATTAAACAAAAAATATCATCTAATACATAACCTTTGGGTACAATTATATCTGCGATAGGTATAAAAGGAAGAATTATAAGTAATACGATTATTAAATAATTTAAGCGTCTCTTCATATGATTGAATTAATTCTGAATACTATTAAGTACCCAAATATGATCCCTAATGGAATTTATGTTTGTTTTATTAGTTTTTAAAGTATTAGTTATCGAGGTTCTAATGTAAATGATTATTAATACAGTAGAATATTTTTAGCGGGTTAAATATAAGGATAGAAAATATCTTTTAATTAAATTAAAAGGGCGAAAGCTAAGGTTTTAATAATTTTGTAGAATATTATCCATACTCCTAGTAGAGGAATATTATTTTTACTTGGATAATTTTTATCTTAAAACAGCTTAGTTGTAATAAAGGGTGAGAAAATTATTTTTTTATTAAACTATTTAATTCGTTGTTGATTTTTACTAAAAAGGATTGTTTTATCTAATCGAGATAGTCTGGTCTTATCCTGTTTTGCGCTCATAATCCAATGCGTAATAACCTTCCGATAGGATGGTGGTTGGTTATTGAAGAAGTTCCAAGCCGAGTGGTCTTGTTTGAATAAATTCTCATATTCTTCTGTTAATACGGATAGCTCTTTTTCATGAGAATATATTCGGGAGTTTTCTTCCTTCCTTATCTCAAAAATTTTTAAACCAGCTGGTTGGAGTAAACCTGCTTTCTTTAGTTTTTCGATTTTTGCTATATTGATATTGCTCCAGATGCTATTAGGCTTTCTAGGGGTAAATCTGATGCTATAACTTTCTTGATCTATGGATTTTCGAATACCATCGATCCATCCATAACACAGGGCTTGATCAACAGATTCAGACCATGTCATACTTGGTTTTCCACTTTTCACCTTATAGAATCCGACTAATAATTCTGTTTGCTTTTGGTGGTTTTTATCCAGCCACGCTCTGAATTGTTCTTGATTTTCGAAGAAAATGGGCGTCATAAGTAAGGAGTGCTGAAAAATTTCTTTTAATGTTGAGTTGCAAATAAGGATATTATACTTTCCCTTTATATCTAGGGTCATAATCCAGCATCCACTCAATGCCATATTTATCTCTAAACATTGCAAAATAAGAGCCCCAAGGACTTTCATCCAAAGGCATTTCTATTTCTCCTCCTTCGGATAGACCCTCATAAATTTTCTCCGCTTCTTCTTTGCTTTCTGCGCTTACCACTATTTTACTTCTATTTTCCCTTTCATTGGTTCTTCCCAATATTTCGGGTACATCGTTAGCCATTAAAACGCTCTCACCAATAGGTAGCGCAATATGCATTATTTTGTTTTCCTCATGTGGAGCTATGGGAAATGTTTCACTAGCCATATCCTTAAAGCGGGTGATATTTGCAAATTCGCCTCCAAAGACAGATTGGTAAAATAGAAAAGCTTCTTCAGCATTTCCATTAAAATTAATGTGAGGATTGATGTTTGCCATAGTTAAAGCTTTTAAGTCGGAATTAGTACGATAAATTTAAGGAAAAATAGGGATCAAGCAGAATTCTTGGGGGGAGTGTTAAAAATTTCTTAGTTTAGCATCCTTAATACAGATATCCCTTGCAAGAAGCCGAACGTAAATTACTATCTTTATTGCTGCCCGAAGGGCTTTTGGAATACTTTCAGATTTTAGAAGTCGATCAAGTTGACAATCAACTCCATATTTATTTAGATGAGCTTAATATTGCTCCGACAGGCTATGAGAACAGCAAGTTGGAATCAAAGGGGTTTATGCCTTCCACTGAAATTTCAGACTTTCCCATTCGAGGTCAGAAAGTTGCGCTACATATCCGCCGTCGTCGCTGGACGGTACTGGATACCGGAGAGATCACACGAGATTGGAACCTGGTGCGTGAGGGTGCTCGAATGACGACGGAATTCGGGATTTTTTTAAAGAAGATATTTGGATAATCATCCTGTAAGCGCCCAATTGGTCGGTCTTTTCTTCCAGATGGACGGCAAGCAACTACAGGATCAATACAAGAATCACCTCAGTGATTTCCATGATTGGGACCAAAAGTCTCATGCCGAGAACTGGACATTGTTCCCTGAAAACATCTCGGAACACCTGAGCATCGATGAGACCAGTTTCAGCAACGGCTATACCGTGCCGGACAAGGGCGGAGCAAAGCCGACTGGCTTGTGGGCATCAATGCCTCGCAGGCATTGAGTATTTCGGCAGGGCGTGGCGTTTACTCGCTTGGTAGAGTACAAACGCCAACGCTTGCCCTCATCTGCAAGCGGTATTTGGAAAACAAAGACTTTGCCGTCAAGAAATACTTTCAAATCCAGTTGGAACACCGCAAGGAATTTACAGACTTTAAGAGCCTTTCAAAGACCAAATGGGATGACAGGAAACTCGCTGACGATACGCTGAAATCTATTCAGCGTAACGGAACAGCAACCGTTACGGCAGTGGAAACCAAAACAGCTACGGAGCAACCGCCTTTGCTGTTCGACCTTACGGGATTACAGAAAGAAGCCAATAAAAGAGCATCCTACACTGCCGAGGAAACATTGAACATTGCCCAAAGCCTATATGAAAAGAAATTTATCACCTACCCCTGTACAGGGAGCAAGTACATCCCCGAAGATATGTGGTCGGAAATCCCTGCACTGGTAAGGAATTTGGAAGCACGGGCTTCCTGCAAAAAAGCGGTCGGAAAAGTGAAATGGGGGCGTTTCAACAAACGCATCGTGAATGATGTAAAGGTCACAGACCACCACGGTCTGCTGATTACCGAAAAAATCCCGTCCGAATTAACGGCACACGAAAACGTTATCTATGATATGATTGCGTACCGCCTGTTGGAAGCCCTTTCGCCTGCCTGTACCAAAGAAATAACCGACATCGAATTGCAGGCTCTGCACTATGACTTCACATTGAAAGGGTGTAAAATCCTCGAAGCCGGTTGGCGTGGCATCAAAGAAAAATTTACCGATGAGGACAGCGAGCCTTTGCAGGAACTGCCGGAATTAAAGGTCGGCGATGAGCTGAAAATCAAAGAGGCATCCGTACTGGAAAAGAAGACCAAACCGCCCGTGCTTTACACCGAGGCAGGTCTGTTGTCCGCAATGGAAAATGCCGGAAAGGAAATTGACAACGAGGACGAACGGAAAGCCCTAAAAGACATCGGTATCGGTACACCTGCCACAAGAGCCTCTATTATAGAAACGCTTTTTAAGAGGGATTACATTCAGCGTGAAAAGAAATCCCTTATCCCTACCCATAAGGGATTGCAGGTTTACGGGGCTGTAAAGGACAAAAAGATTGCCGATGTAGCCATGACCGCCGAATGGGAAATGGCATTGCAGAAAATTGAAAACAACGAGGCGGATGCTGGTGCTTTTCAGCGTGAAATGGAAGCCTATGCCACTTCCATTACACGGGAGCTTTTGGACACGGGCATTGTCAATGAAAAGCAACCCGAACTGACCTGCCCCAAATGCAAGAGCCGTCAGCTATTGGTTTGGAACAAGGTTGTAAAATGCCCCGATGAGGCTTGCAACTGGCTTCAATTCCGTACCGTGTGCGGAGTGCCGTTGAGCGTTGCCGATATAGAAAACCTCGTGACCAAAGGAAAGACCAACCTTATCAAAGGCATGAAAAGCAATTCGGGCAATAAGTTCAATGCCTATATCGTCATGAACGATAAAGCCGAAACTTCCTTTGAGTTTGAAAACAGGAAACCAAACAGGAAATAAAATAAATGCTTTGTTTTCTGAACGGCATACAGCGTGAGGGATAGAAGCGACATCCTTTTGCGGTCCTGCAAGATCCGCAAAAGATATAGCGGATAGCCCGACCCGTCTGCATTTTTTCGTTAGCCTGGGCATGAGGCTAAAATGCAGACGGTGGCACGCCCAAATCCTACTTTTCGTCCTGCTCGTCCATTCTACGCATAAGTTCTTCCCGAAGCGCATCAAGGAATTTTGTACGGTTCATCTTCCGGTTTCTCAACTCCAAATAAGCCTGATAAAAATTGCCCAAATCAACATCAAATGTGCTTTCAAAATATAGGGCTACTTCCCTTATATCGTTGTTCCCGTTGTCAAATACATTTTGATAGTGCAGGGCATAAATCAGTTCTATCAATGCCACTTTACTTCCTGTCCATTTCAGCTTCTTTTGGATTTTCGATTTATCTTTTTGGAATTTGTTATACAACTGGTCTTCGATGTAAACCTGTATCAAATCATTGGCTATTATCTTGGCGACCTTATAATCATGTGAAGTGGAAAAGGACTGGTCAGATTGAAAATAATAAGTGTCCAACCACAGCTTTATATCATGCTTCCCCCTTAAAAACATTCTATCGTCAAGTAACGAATTGTTGCTACGGTAATACTTATAGAAATCGAGGTTGTTGTTAAAGAACCTCTTAAGTTTTTTCAGTTCTTTGTTGAGGTATTTCCTTATGGGCTTTGCTCCATAGGGCTTTTTTGTTTCGATTTTGTAGATGGCATTGTAGTAAATGAGTTTTGCTACAAAGGCAGGTTTCTGATACTTGAAAAAACGGATTTCCTCATCCGTGTTCCTAAACCCTCTTTTCAGAACATACTCTTTCAGTTTGGACAGGCATTCAAGGATAAGGTGTATAACGGCTTCTATCCGTTGTATGGAACAATCGGTTTCAATCTCCAATTCGTTGATGGCTGTTTCCAGTTTATGTAGGGTTTCATTATAGAATTTATTCATCTGTTTATTTTGAAATAGATGTTATTGGTTAATACAGAAAAGCTAACACTGTTCGTATTAGCTTATGATGCAATTACTGCTTAAAAAAATTTAACCTCTACCGTATTGATGATGGAACGATAGATAGATTTTTGTTGCATACTTTAAAGGGTTGTAGTATGATGCAGGTTAGTCTTTGCGAATTACACCTGCATCACCTCCTTTTTTTTACCGATATTTTTTTACGGTTATGCAGTTTACAACCCTTAGTTATTTAATTTTAATAAGTCAATGCCAGCCCCACACCAAAGCCCATATCGCTATCATAGTGGGTACGTATACCTATATTCTTATTAATGATATACCTAAGTTCTCCCATATACTCTAAGTCGGTATTCACCATAAAACCACCTCTTAGTCTTTTTGAAATTGGTATATCTTCACGCATTAACTGCAATCTCACAATTCCATCATGATATACTTCTGCCTGAAAATTGACGAGCATAGGTAACGTATACATAAACCCTAAACTGAACGCCCTGCGGGTATCTTTCTTGTTGGTTTGTCCAAATATGTTCTTTTCGTGTTCATCTTCTCCCATTTTACGGTAGCGGTAATCAAAACCTACAAAGGGCATGAACCATTGCATCTTTCCAATGTATCTACCTAAATGGGTTTCTACTTCATAACCGTGCATACTATTATAGCCTAAACGCCATTCTGTTCCTAATTGGTAGCGTGCATTCATTAGCATAGCTTCTCCATCATTACCATTGGTTGCAAAATCGTTTTGTGCCATAAAATGAGGCATATTACTTTCTCTTTGCAATTCTTTATAGGCTTTTGCCTTGTCGGGTAGATAGGGGTTATTGTAGTCTCCAACTTCAAAGACCCTGTTCATTCCCGCCATCATGTGATATAATATATGGCAATGAAAGAACCAATCACCTTCCTCATTTGCTAAAAACTCAATGGTATCTGTTTCCATAGGCATGATATCCAACACATTTTTAAGCGGCGATTTTTCGCCTTTTCCGTTTATCACCCTGAAATCAAATCCGTGAAGATGCATTGGATGCCGCATCATTGAATTATTATAAATGGTAATCCGTAGAATTTCTCCTTTTTTTACAGGTATTTTGTCAGTTTCCGAAAGTATTTTATTATCCATGCTCCATACATAGCGGTTCATGTTGCCAGTAAGTGTGAATTTCAACTCTTTTACAGGCGCATCATTTGGAAGAGAGGTGTTATAAGGTGATTGCAACATAGCATAATTTAATGTTTTGATGTCTCCCAAGGCATTAGCGTTGTAACGGTTAGCGTCGTTATCCATATCCATACCCTCATGCTTACTGTGGTCTGCTTTTTTTGTTGCATCTCCGGTAATTTCGGGATACATCACTACATTCATGTCCATTTGGTTAAGGCTCATCTTCATGCCCATATCGTCCAAATCGCCATTCATTTTCATCATATCGTTCATCATCTTCATCCCCTCGAAATACTTCAATCGTGGGAGTGGAGAAATAAGCTGTTTGACCCCATCACCTATAAAGTAACTCGCAGATTGTGTCCTGTCTTCGGTTGTTGCTAAGAACTCGTAAGCCAAACCATCTTGAGGGATAGTCACTACAATATCGTAAGTTTCAGAAACGGCAATGATTAACCTGTCCACCTCTACAGGCTCAACATCATTCCCATCATTCGCTACTACTGTAATTTTTCCTCCAGCATACCGTAGCCAGAAATAGGAAGACGCCCCTCCATTGGAAACACGCAATCTGACTTTGTCGCCTGCTTTTAGCTTTTTACCATCAATTGTTTTCAAATCGGTGCTATGGCTACCATTTATTAGGATTTTATCATAGTAAACGTCACTGACATCCATCGCCAGCATCCGCTTCCACTCGTTTTTTACCTTTACCCCTAATTTTCCCTCCTTAATAGCTTCAACATATGATTGTGTTGCGCCTTTCTTAATGGCCGCCCAATCATTTGCATTGTGTAGCATACGGTTGATATTATCGGGGTTAAGATTTGTCCACTCACTTAATATAATTGGAACGGTCGGCAAATCGTCAATTCCTTTTCTGAATGTCTTATCATCGCTTCTTTTCTTCATGATAAAACTTCCGTACATGCCAATCTGCTCCTGCAATCCTGAGTGGGAATGGTACCAGTGCGTACCATGCTGGATAATCGGAAAACGGTAGGTGTAGGTTGTGCCCGGTGCGATGGGTTTTTGTGTAAGCCAGGGCACACCGTCTTCTTTATTGGGCAGGAACACGCCATGCCAGTGAAGTGATGTGCTTTCTTTCAATTGGTTGTGCACCACTATTTCGGCAGTGTCGCCCTCGGTAAAGGTAAGGGTGGGCATGGGGATTTGCCCGTTTACGGCAATTGCCCTTTTTTGCTTACCTGCATAGTTGACAAGCGTATCTTTTACATACAGCTCGTAATGCACCACTCTCTGTGCAAACAGCGTTTGCGTGCAAAGCAGTATCAGCACTGTTTGCAAAATTCTTATAGGTATTTTATTATATCTG
Source organism: Sphingobacterium litopenaei (assembly GCF_014692495.1). GTDB lineage: Bacteria > Bacteroidota > Bacteroidia > Sphingobacteriales > Sphingobacteriaceae > Sphingobacterium > Sphingobacterium litopenaei. The sequence goes on from NZ_JACOIJ010000001.1 coordinate 195,028, forward strand.
TTCATGATTTGAAAAATTTTATTTAATGCTGTCTTCCATTGTGCTAAACCACGCTATCAAAACCTGCTTATCCTCCGGTGACAATACTGCATTGCGATGAATTAGTGTGTATGATGACAACGGCATTTCCCCGTCCTTAACCTGCCCGGCCATAGCCCTGAACTTGTTTCGCTGCCTGCGGACAGAATAGTCGCCAAATTCGCTAAAGTTGAGTTCCTCTTTCCCCTTTTTTATATGCTCTGCCATGTACCATGCGCCGGGCTGGATACGGCTGTACCACGGATAATGGGTATTGTTGCTATGGCAGTCATAACAGGACTGAACAAGGATAGTCTTTACATTTTGGGGTACGGCGTACACCCTTTCGATATGGGTGGCTGGCACTTCAACCGCCTGGTTCCGTAAGGGCTGAAAGAACTGTATGGCAATCAGGACGACAGCCAGCCCCAATATGATTTTCTTCTTTATGGTCATAATTATTTTATTGTGGCTTCATCTTTTTGTGTCTACTGTTTTTTCACATACTTGGCATAATTCTCCTTGTTTTCAAAATAAGAAACTTCACCGTTATTTCCTGTCACAGCAATCACCGCATTAGCTTTGTCTACCTGCTTATGGGAATAGGGGTCTATCGCCATCCGCACGGTCACATCTTTTGGAATACGTTCCTTACACATTTCGCAACATCCGTAATAGGTTTTACCATCAAATTTTACTTCAAACTGCTTTTTGCCGATATAGGCATCGTTGACCATGCAGACTTCATCCGATGGAACCAATTCACCTGTTTGGGTAGTATGTCCGTTGCTTTCCGGAGTTGCCTGCGAATGCTGCTGTTCCGCTTCATCCTTATTTGACCCCGCCTGACCGCAAGCGGTGAATAGCAGGGTTAATAAGGAAATAAAGCCAATTATTATTTTGTTCATGTCCAAACTTGTTTTTTTAAATTTTATTATTTACTTTCTTCAAACTCTTTTAGCTTGCGCTTCATTAGTTCAATTTCTTCCGCTTGGGTTTTAAGTATATTTTTTTGCAGCTCTATCAGTTCCGGGTCGGTCAGGTGTGCCTTTTCGGACATCAATATGGCTGCTGCGTGATGGGGTATCATACCCTTTGCAAACTGCTTGTCCCCGACATTGATTTGTTCCCTGATACCAAACCATGAAAAGATGCCAACAGCAACCGAGATGATGGCAATCGCCCAATTCATCTTCCTGTTGGGGTACATTACTTTCATTATCGCTAATTCGATAAGCAGCATTGCCGAGGTCATCAGCAGGGTCATGTACAAATTGTTGATATTGGGTATCAGGTTCTGCCACCCGTCAATCATGGCGTACATGATAAAATACATCACTGCGAACATTGCGACAGCCATCACCGCAAAGCGTTTGTACATGGCCGAAGCATGTTTTGTATTGTGCGTGCCATGCTCCGAGGAATGACCCGCATGGTGACTGTTTTGCATATTTTCCATAACCCGAAATTTATTTGCTGTTAATTGTTTTTTCCACCTTACCGCAGGTCAGCATTTTAGAACCGTAGTAAGGGTTTTTGATTTCCTTGTTTTCGCTGAACCAAACAGCACCCTTACCGTCATTGAACATCGGGCAATGGTCCTGATACAATGTTTGCGATGTACCGAACAAATCAATCAGGTCTTTCAAATCTTCGCCAAGCGAGGCCAAATGTTCCCGCTGGTGGTGAATGTTGCCGACATTTTCCCCGATATGTTCTGCGTGTTCTTTAGCATCGTCCGCTATGTCCATGTACTTTTTGTGCTTATCAGCAGGAACGGCTTTCATGTCCACTTTATTCAGGGTAGCTAACAGCTTTTTCCCTGAACTGGCGGCAGCTTTGTCATCGTCCGAAACAAGGGCGTTCTTTAATGACAGATAATCGGTAACTATGGGCGCAATAGAAAAGTTTTTTGCTTCTTCTTTTCCTGTTGCTTTTGCTTCCTGACCGCTCGGAGTTTCACTCACAACGTGCGCAGCTACCGTATCATCCTCTTTTGGTTGGGAAGCTGACTGTTCTTGTGATACAACAGCAGTATCACTTGAAGACTGCTCGTTTTTGTTGGATGCCTGATTGCATGATACTGTTACAAATGCCATGATAACAGCAATGATTGATAATGTTAGATTTTTCATTTTTATTTATTTTTTGATTTTTAAAAAACTTGCGTTAATAGCCACTACAATGGTGCTTACACTCATCAGCACAGCACCCATAGCGGGACTTAAAACAAAATTCGGATAGAGTACGCCTGCCGCAAGCGGTATTGCCACCACGTTGTAGCCAACCGCCCATATCAGGTTCTGTACCATCTTTTTGTAGGTAAGTTTGCCGAAGTCAATCAGTTTGACCACATCCCTCGGGTCGCTGTCTACCAATATGATATCCGCTGTTTCGGCAGCCACGTCCGTACCGGAACCCACGGCAATTCCAACATCTGCCTGTGTCAGTGCAGGTGCATCATTTACACCATCACCAGTCATTGCTACGATTTCGCCTTTTGCCTGAAACTCCTTTACTTTCTCCTGCTTGTTATGCGGAAGCACATTGGCCAAATACCCGTCCATACCCAATTTTCCGGCTACGGCAGCAGCAATCCTGTCGTTATCCCCCGTGAGCAGAAAGGACTTGATGCCCATTTTTTTGAGTTCCTCAATCGCCTGTGCCGACCCCTCACGGATGCTGTCTGCCAAAGTAATGAGTCCGATTACCCGGTCATCAATGAGAACAAAGTTTACTGTTTCGGCTACCTGATTAATTTCGGCTGGAATTTCCGGCAAAGAAAGGTGGTTTTCGGTGAAGTAATTCGGGCCACCAGCTACAACACTCTTTCCGTTTACAACACCTTTTACACCTATACCCTGCATATAGCTAAAGTTTTCAGACTTCCATAACGCAAGCCTCTTTTCTTTCAATGTAGCCATAATGCCTTTCGCGATATGGTGTTCCGAATTTTGCTGTACTGCGGCAGCATACTGGATAACTGCATCGGCATTGTATTCGTCCGTAAAGGGAATAACCTTTTCCACGGCATGGGAACCTTTGGTGAGCGTTCCGGTTTTGTCAAAAATGATGGTAGATAGCTTACGGGTGGTTTCAAATGCTGTGCGGTTGCGGATGAGCAGACCATTGGTCGCCGATAGCGTTGTGGAAATGGCGACCACCAACGGGATAGCCACGCCCAATGCGTGCGGGCAGGCCGTTACCATTACCGTCACCATTCTTTCAAGCGCAAAGGCAATATCTCCACTGCTTGCATACCAATAGGCAAATGTGCCTATGCCCACGGCAATGGCAATAAAGGTGAGCCATTTGGCAACTTTGTCCGCAAGGTTTTGCGTATTGGACTTAGTAGCTTGTGCCTCCTGCACAAGATTGATAACCCTGTTCAGGTAGCTGTCTTTTCCAACGGCTGTTACCTTAACTTTCAGCGCACCATCGCCATTGATAGAGCCTGCGATGACCTTTCCGTCCTTTTCCTTTTTTACGGGAACACTTTCTCCGGTAAGCATACTCTCGTTGATATATGAAAGCCCATCCAGAACCAATCCGTCGGCTGGAATTTTTTCACCCGGTTTTATGATAGCCGTTTCACCGCTTTGCAGGTCTTCGAGCTTTATCTTTACAGCTTCTCCGCCTCGTTCCACGGTAACATCGTTGGGCAGTAACGCTACCAATGACTGTAATGCCCGTGAAGCAGCCATTTGGGAACGCATTTCCAGCCAATGCCCTAACAGCATGATGTCAATTAGGGTTGCCAGTTCCCAAAAGAAATCCATACCCTGCAAGCCAAATACAACGGCTACGGAATAGACATAGGCTACGGATATGGCGATAGCAACAAGTGTCATCATCCCTATGGCTTTGGCTTTCACCTCGCCAATCATTCCCTTTAGGAATGGTAAGCCTCCATAGCAATAAATCACCGTACCCAATGCCAGCAACACATATTTATCGCCATTGAAAGCAAGCGAGAAACCTAACCATTGCTGTATCATGTGCGACAGGAGCAGTATAGGGATTGTAATGACAAGGCTTATCCAAAAACGAGTGAGGAAATCACCTGTATGATGTCCCTCATGTTTATTAAAGTTTTCGTCAGCATGGCCATGTTGAGAATGCCCGGAATGCCCATGTTCTGATGTGTGTTCATGAGAAACTGACGCACCGCCAACGGGAACCAATGCCATGCCACAGAGCGGGCATTTGCCCGGTTCGTCTTTTAGCACCTGTGGGTGCATAGGACAGGTATATTTTTTCATAACAAGGGGTTTTAAAAGTTATGTTGCACTTAATTTTTTTGCCATCTCATGGGTCATTTCTTCGGCATAAGTACCATAGGCATCAACAAGTACGCCTTTATTCTTACTATCATTAGACGATATGGCATAAATTACGGCATTGTTATCAGGACTGCTGTCGAGGCTTTCAAACCTATGAGTTTCCGTAACCGTAAAATCCTCCGGTTTTAGTTTCAGGCTCCTTGACGCACAGTAAAGGCAGTCCGGCAACAGACTAAAGTCCATACTGTACCCACGCTGTCTTAGGTCTTTAAGTGCCTGCACCATGTCATTGTACTGTACCATAGCTTTCAGACCTGTTATTTAATGGTTTCGACCGTACTTCCGCAGGTGAGCATCTGTGAGCCGTAATATGGATTTTTAACCGCATTCTCTTTACTTAGCCAATTGGCTCCCTTACCTCCATTGTACATAGGACAGTGCTGGTAATAAACGGGGGTGTCCTGTTTAGACACTTTAGCCAGTGTGTAGATGCTTCCCGAAAGTGCCGCAAAAGCACTTCTTTGTTTTGCAACGTCTTTTGATTTTGAAATGCTTTCCGCATTGGCCGTTAAGTCCTGCATTACTTTCATCCAAGCCGTATGTTCCTCTGCCGATAGCTTATTCATATCGACTGCTTTAAGGGATGCGGCCAATTCAGCGGCATTGGCAGATGCGGTCGCCGCATCGGTTTTTATCAAAGCGTCTTTCACTGAAAAGTAGTTGTCAAATACAGCTTTTAGCTGTGATCGGTTTTGGGCTGCATCTTTGTTAGCGGATGCTGCCATTTGGCCATGGTCGTGATTGCCATGTCCGGCATTCATGTCCATTCCCGCCTCTTTGTTTTTGGCAACCGTCTTCACGGGTCTATCATACTGGCAGCAACCAGCCAGTTTAGCATATACGTCATCCGGCGCACGGAACTTCTCACTGTCATAACCAGCCAAAGCAATACGTTTCAGAATTTCATCCTGATTTGTTTTGTCGCCGTCATAGGTGAGCGTAGCCATCTTGGTATCTTTGTTCCAGTCCACGCTGGCTACCTTTTTTACGTTACCTGCTTTTTCGATGGTGGTTTTGCACATACCACAATTGCCGTAAATCTTTACGGTTTCTGTTTTCGCATTCTTGATTTGTGCGAAGCCGTTTATTGATGATAGTAACACGGCGATTACCATCACTATTTTTGATAATGATTTCATAATAATTGCATTTTGAGAAACGGGGGATTGATAAACCCGTTTCTGTTTTAAATTTTAAGTAAATGATACAAATAGGGGATTTGCAAAAGCCGGAACAGCTTCTGACAGGACACACCTATGGCTATCAGGCCATAGTTTTAGCTTATTTTAGGCGGTAGCCAAATGGAGAAAAAGCCCGAAGAATAGTAGGCTTCTTTGAAACCGAATTTTTGCTTTTTAACTGCTGCTAAGTGATTTTTTGCCTTTAATTCGATTATGGTTGGGACATTTAGGGAAGTGGTTGAAGCACCGCACCTGCAAGAGCTGTGTGAACAGCCGCCCCCGCATTTGTCACTTTTGCATTTTTTACAGGATTTGCCCTTGCAACCTTTTTTATGTTCTGATTTTTTGGATTTCTCCTTTGAGCAGGAAGACTGCTCGGTCTTTGTTGAATTTTTGGAACAGGCATAGCTCTGACTTGGCATCATAAAGAAAACCAAACAGAACAATGTCAAAATGCCTATATGTATTCTATAATTTTTCAACGCAACAAAGTTACAAATTAGATTGGTTTTTTATGTGATTTTTAAGATTTTTTTGCTTATCTGAGCAAAACCACCTATCCACTTTTCCAGGATTTACAAAATACCCTTTTTTCGCCAACCACAATAAAAAATTGGCCGGAAAAAGGGCATTTCTAAAACAGCTTGCTTATCACTTGAAAATATAACGACTTATTCTACTAACTTCAATATCCTATATGCCCCTCTTGCCACAATTACAAATACAATTGCTCCGATAATCAAATCGGGGTAGCTTGAATTAAGCCAATGAACCAAGAGACCTGCAACGATAACGCCCGAATTGATAATGACATCGTTCGATGTGAAAATCATACTTGCCTGCATGTGGGCTTCCTTACTTTTGTTCTTTTGTAACAGGTAAAGACAAAGCACATTTGCCATTAGTGCCAAAACTGAAACGATAATCATCGTTTGAAAATCGGGCATCTTTTCAAAACCTAAAAAACGTCTTATTACTTCCACAAAACCGATAACAGCCAACAAGATTTGGAAGTACCCTGCAAATTTGGCTATGTTGTTTTTTCTTGCGACCGTACCCCCTACAGCAAACAGAGCCAAAGCGTAGACGATACTATCGGCAAGCATATCCAAGCTATCCGCTACCAATCCCATTGAGTTGGAAAAAATACCGAACAACATTTCCACTCCAAAGAAAACGAAGTTGATAACCAGTACCGTCCAAAGTAGCCTCCGTTGTCTATTGCTTGTATCCGTTTCAATAACTCCGTCAGTTTCTTCGGTTGAAATCAACGTTGTATTTAGGTTCAAAGTTTCCAAAGCCGATAAAATCGGCTCGGGGTTTCCACTATGATAAACATTCAATTCCCTATTGGGAATATCAAATTCCAATGACTTTACCGTATCAAAATCCTGCAATTTCATACGGATTAATTGCTCCTCACTGGGGCAATCCATTTTGGTAATATTGAATATGGTTTTGTTCATATTTTAAAGTTTAAATTTTATTCCACCATTAATTACAAATCCGTCCAACGGTGCATAGATGTCTCTAAAAACAGGGTTGGTTATTGTGCCTGTATAGATGTTGTCAAAACGTGTCTGCCTTGTATCAAGGAAGTTTTCAAAGTTGATATACAAAGAGAAACGTTCCCAAATCTTTTCAGCCATAAAGCCACACATCCAATAGTCCTTTCCAGTTGTACCGTCATTCAACTTTTGAGGGCTGAAATAATAGGCTTCCAAACCAATCTTCCATTTACCCTCTATTTCGTACATCAGTACGGAATTAACACGGTGTTTTGGGGTCAATGGATTTTCGGTACTTGTTCCGTTTTCCAGCAATCGGGTATCGGTAAATGTGTAGCCCAAAAATAGTTTCAAATCATCATAGCCGATTTTCACATTGGTTTCTGTTCCCTTGGTATGGATGTAACCCGATGAATTGATAAACTGATAAGTATTTGTTGCCATATTTTGAAGCAACAATGGATTGTCTAAATAGGTGTAAAAGAATAAATGGTTGATGCTGAACGTCCAGTCATCGCCCATATTCGTGCGGTAATTGATGTCTGCATTTGCACCGTAGCTCTTTTCTAATTTATTGGTATTATCATCAATAGGCATAACGTTTTGATATTGTATGCGTTCGCTTTCTTCGGTAAAAATGGTTGGTGTTTTATACCCAAATCCACCCCCGATGCGTGAAGTCAATCCGTTTGCAATATGGAACAATGCCGATACTCTTGGTAGAAAAACAGCCCCGTAATCCACCACGTAATCCGTTCTTAAACCTGTTTCCAATTGAAACCAGTCCGTAGCCCTAAAAGAATTTTGAACGAAAGCCCCGAATGTCGTTTGATTGTAATCCCTTAACGGAAATGAGGTAATTTGTTTTTCTTTGAAGTTATCCGTCCAAATATTAACACCTGTTATCCATTCAGACTTTTCTTTGCTGTGGGTATAGCTCGCTTCCGTAAAAGTGGCTGTTTGCGTTCCCTCAAACTCGTAATTGGGAATAGCTGTATTACGGTTAAAATAACTTACGCTGTTTTTGACTTGGACAAAACTGTTTTCATTTACTGTATGGTCAAAAACAAATTGTGTGGAATAACGCTGTGTTTTGTTTTCCTCGAAAAACTGGTGTGTGTTGTCCGCTTTGCCCTTTATATAAAGCATGTCGCCACCCAAACGGTTTTCAATGGTGGCGTTGATGCCAAAGTTCATTTTAGTTTTATCATTGAAGTAAACAAATAACTTGGGGTTCAATACATACCTTTCAAATTGGGGAATGGCAGAAAGTCCGATTTGTGCAGGGTCGTAAGCTACGTTTCGGTTGTGCGAAGCGAATATTGTTGTTCCGATTTTATTAAACTTTTGTCCGTAAAAACCGTTGATGTCCAATCCTCTGCCCGATGTTCCGTTTAAATGAAAACGCAAATCCCTTTCTTCCGTTGGTGTCTTGGAAATTAAGTTTACCAAGCCTGCTATTGCTCCACCACCGTACAGCGTAGATGTTGAACCCTTAATAACTTCAACCTGCTTTAAGTCAAGCGGTGGAATTTGCAACAAACCTAACCCACTTGAAGCACCGGAATAAATCGGGAAACCGTCTTTTAAAATTTGCGTATATCGCCCGTCAAGTCCTTGAATACGAATACTTGCATTGGCACTTGTGGGTGAGGTAGTTTGGACATGAATACCTGTACTCTCGCTCAAAAGCATACGAATATCCCCTGCTTTCATATTTCCTTTTTCGTCCAATTCTTCACCTCCGATAAATTCAATACGGGTAGGAATATTTTGTATGCTTCTCGTGCTTCTGGTAGAGGATATGACAATTTCGTCTAACTCCTCTGAACTTTCTTTGAGTAGGATTTCAATAACACTGGTGTCCTTTAATGGAAATTCTAATGTATCAATACGTTCATTGAAGCCTATATAACTAAAATGTATTTCCTGTAATCCATTAGGAATATTGAATAATGTAATTTGCCCGTTCTCGTTAGATGTTGCTCCAATTGAAGTGCCTTTTATAGATGCCGTTACGCCAATTAAAGGTTCTTTCGTTCCACTGCTTTTTACGACAGCGGTTAATGTATTTTGTGCATATACACAAAGGTTTAGTGCCATGAAAAATGACACAATGAGTATTTTTTTCATTGTAAAAATGATGCTTAATGTGAAGAAATAAACAATTACGATGCAAAGCATCGTTACTAACTAACTTGTGCCGAAGCACTATACATTAAGCGATTTGTGGTGGATGCCAAATAGAATAGGGGAAGTCAGAAATAGGTGACGTAGTTATTACTCCTAATTTCTTTTCAGGTAATTGGAAAGAGTTAGCAATTGAAAAATAAAATGACGTTATTACAAACCCCGTACAGGTATTACATTTAGAAAAAGGGGAGCAACAATCCATCCCGCAATCATCGTTGTCTTGTTCTTGACTATCTGATGTTTGGTATGCGAGGTCAAGGCATTTATCTACCATAAAGCAAGGTGCTGTTGATAACACCAACACCATTAAAGCTAATATGAATGATAAATATTTCATTATGCAAAGGTAAAAAAAATTAGTTTTCAAATCTCTACTCTTATTTCATCCCTTAAAAAAAACCTTTTCTATGTGTAATACTTTCCCTTTAACCACAAACTTGCTCGTACCAATAGTATCAGTACCGGAACTTCCACCAGTGGGCCGATTACGCCCACAAAAGCCTGTGGTGAATGAATGCCAAAAACAGCTATTGCTACGGCTATTGCCAATTCAAAATTATTTCCTGTGGCTGTAAATGCGATGGATGCGTTTTTGTCGTAAGGAACATTTAAGAATTTGCTGATAAAGAAGCTCACGAAAAACATCAGTACAAAATAGATGATAAGCGGTATAGCTACTTTTACTACATCCATTGGCAACTCCAATATTTTATCACCTTTCAGACTGAACATCAATACTATGGTGAACAATAAAGCATATAATGTAATGGGTGATATTTTGGGAACGAATTTGCGGTTATACCATTCTATACCTTTTGACTTTACAAGTGCGTAACGACTTATAAAACCTGCTAAGAAAGGAATACCTAAGTATATCAATACGCTTTCGGTTACATCTTTCATTGATACGCTTACATTGAAATTGGCTAAGCCTAATTTATTGGGTAATACGTTAATAAATAGCCAAACAAAGAAGCTGTAACTTATTATCTGAAAGATACTGTTCAATGCGACTAATAATGCCGTATATTCTCTATTCCCTTTCGCCAAGTCGCTCCATACTATGACCATAGCGATACATCTTGCCAAACCGATTAATATTAAACCCGTCATATAATCGGGTTCGTTTCGTAAAAACAAAACGGCTAAACCAAACATCAATACTGTACCGATTACCCAATTCAGTAATAAAGATATGCCGATTACTTGCGTGTCTTTAAATGCTTTGGGCAACAATGAATAATCCACCTTAGCCAAAGGTGGGTACATCATCAATATAAGCCCTATCGCCAAAGGAATATTGGTAGTGCCTACGGATAAGGCATTTGTAACATTGGAAATGCTCGGAAAGAAATACCCTAATACTATTCCTGTCGCCATTGCAAGGAATATCCATAACGTTAGGTAACGGTCAAGAAATTTTAGTTTTGGTTGCATCGGCTAACTTTTAATCATTGAAAAAACATAGAACATTTCCTGCGCTATCTGCAAACTCCTTTCAGCATATACCTGTGCCTGTTCGGGTGAGCCGACCGAAATCTTGGGGTCTTCAAATGTGATGGGTATTCTCTTTTCCGCTCCGGCAATGAATGGGCATCCACCGTCCGCCTGCGAACAGGTCATAATGGCGACAAATGCCGATGCAGGGTTGAAAGGACTATCGTATTTTTTTGAAAACCCAATGACTGGCAAAGCATTATCGCTGTATTTTATCGCATATACAGGATTATCGGTTTCCGCAATCTTGAAAATATGAAAACCTTGATTGGTCAATGTTTCCGCCACTTTCGGGAATAGTGCTGTTTCTTCTGTACCGCCCGAATAACAATGTACGTTCGGGATATTGAAGTATGCACTTGCCAACTGCGCCCATACCTGTGCTAAATGGCTTCTTCGTGAATTATGGGTACAGATAAAATTGAGGTTTATATCCTCACCGCTGTTTGCTTTTTGCCGTACAAAATCTATCAGCGGTTGCAGTGTGGTTTTACGTTCCTCTTTTACGGTTTGGACGTCAATAATCCCGTTTATGGTTTCAGCTAAATTTTTATACATTACGATTTGTTTTTAGTGTTTAGCAACATCCCGAATTAGGTGTACAACAAGTGCTGTTCAGTTCTGATAAGTTTATTTTTTGCTTCTCGGCAGGAATGCCACAGGCATCGCTTGCCAAACAAGCCGTCTGTTTGTTCTTTAGGATGAAATGTTGACCGTCAAAGTCTAAGTCAAATTTGCCAATCGTTTCGCTTTGATATTCTACTTCGATTTCGGCATCTTCCATTCCCAGTTTTTCTTCTGATAGCTTGATAATGTTCAATAGTTTGGCGGGCTTTAACCTGTGTTCATAGTCGTTGGCATCCCACAGTTGAAAGTTTACCGCTTTCTCTATACGGACTACACCACCGCAATCAATAAAATGTTTAGTGATTTGCCCTATTTCCGTAACGTGGAAATGTACGGGAACAAATGTTCCGTTCTCTAATTGAAATTCAACATTGTCCAATGTTGGCAAGATTTCTTTGATTTTTGATAGTTTCATAATAACTGAATTTAAAAAATGAAATAGTAAACTTAATATTGCAATATAACGATGTTAAATGCTAAAAAAAACACTACGTACAGCACTTGGTAACTTGTACATTTTGATTAAAAAAAGTGTTCAATTCGGCTTGAATTTCTTTCCATATATTTTCATCAATGCAATACCGAACAGATTTGGAAGATGGTACGGGAAAAAGCCAATGGCAAAGGTCGGTTCAACAAAAACAGTTTTTGGATAGCTGTACGAAACCCGTTGTACTGTGGTAAAATAGTCATTCCTCCCTACAAAGAGGAAAAGGGATATTTAGTGCAAGGGCAACACGAGCCGTTAATCAGTGAAAAGCTGTTTGACGATATACAGGAAATTCTCGATGGTAGAAAAAGGGAAATAAAGCCTAAAATAGTGGCTATGGAAAACCTACCGCTTAGAGGGTTTATTAAATGTCCTAACCCTAATTGTAATAGGATGCTTACAGGGAGTGCATCAAAGGGCAAGATGGGGGTCTACTACAATTACTATCATTGCACTTCCGCCTGCGGAGTACGGTTCAAAGCCGAAACCGCCAATGAGGCTTTCCTAAAGCAATTACGGTATATGTCGCCAAAAGAGGGCATGGTCGAGGTTTTTATCGAAGCCTTTATAAAAGACTTCAATAATAAAACCAAAGCCCAAAACACGGAACGGGCAAATATCATAGGTGAGATTGATGCGTTGAACAAACGCTATCAAAATGCACTTTTAAAGAATGCGGATGGAGAAATGGCAGACGATGATTTCCAAGAAGTAAAGAAATTGACCAAAGGAAAGATTGAAGTTTTGGAAAAGAGATTGAACAACTTGGCAGTAGTCGGAACGGAGATTAAAGACTTGGTAGCATCTGCCTTAAAAAAGGTCGCAAACATTGATAGACGCTATGAAAACGGCGATATTGAGGAAAAAAGACTTATAGTGAGTTCGATGTTCCCCGATTTTTTGGAATTTGACGGAACACAACATCGAACTCCGAGGCTAAATTCTGTGATTGCTCTTATCTATCAGAATAACAATAAGTTACAGAGCAAAAAAAATGGGACAAGTCTTTCTTTTTTAGACTTGTCCCAAGAGGTGATCCCGCTGGGACTCGAACCCAGGACCCATACATTAAAAGTGTATTGCTCTACCAGCTGAGCTACGGAATCCTAATTCTTATTTTGAATTATCCTTCGTTGTTTGAAGTGATGCAAAGGTAGGGTTTTTAGTTGTAAATGCAAATTATGGGTAAATAAATTTTTACTTTATATCGTAAAACACTCTATCTGTGTGAATTATTTTTTTGTTCTTTTCGTACTTAGTATGAACTGAAAAGCTCATATGCTGATTTGAATAAACAAAAAAGCAGATACCAAATGGAATCTGCTTTTTCTTAACGCATATTTTTGTTTCTTAAGGTAGAGAATCGAAATCAATTTGAGGAGCACTCTGTGTATTATCAAACTTGAAGATTGTGTCTGGTTTTTCGATTTCATCAAAGAATCCACCCATTTTCAAGAAATACCCATTTGCCGTAGTACCACCTGTAGCATCTACGCGATTACCTTGTCTATATGTAGCATCGACTGTTAATCGAGCTTGAGTAACTTTATTCCACTGTCCGTTGTATGTCCATTGATTTTTGAATTGTACGTGGCGCGTCAAATAGCCTTGGTTTGGATTGAAATTCTCTAAGAAGCTATGAAAGCCTTTTAGGTACGTATTTGTTTGCGGACGTTTGAAACTTGCTATCAGAGCCCAATTGTTATTTTCAGGAGCAAAGAACCAAGCCGTGAAATCTGTATTTCCTTTGCCATCAGGTTGCCCTTTTAATAAGAATTTGTAGGTCACTCCAGCTTTCCAATTGTAGCGCAAAAAGCTTTGACCACCAGATCCTTCATTTCCAAATTCTCCAATGTATACATCCTTACCTTTTTTTAGTAATTTGATTTTTTGATCTTCTGGAATGGCATTTGGATCATCCGTGTGGAAAGGACTCCATACGGAAAACAAAATACGACGCTCAGTAGGAGAGTTTACCTGAATACCAAAATAACCTTGACCAAATCCATTTGCCATAAAGTAGGAACCTTCTACATCTTGACCTTCTGGAACTAATACTTCGTTGTAGTAATATGTTGTATTTTCACCTTGTGGACCATATCCCAAGTGACAAGATGGTCCGCGGCGTGTCCAATAAAAATTGTCTTTATCACGACAGTAAATCACTCCATCTGCTGTTGCAGAACCTTCCAAAATAATAGTTTCAATTGCTATATCTTTTGTTGAGGATAAAAAATCAACACTTTTATAGCCTTCATTTGAAATGCTGAATTTCCCTAAGTCAACAGTTTGGAATTCGTTACCCGAAATTTTTACTCTTTTAGTGCTGTTTCCTACAGCAATTTGAAGGGAAGCTACATTAGAAGAAAGAACTTTTGCTACCGCTTTTACTGTAAGATCACCTTTGCTGTTTACCTTAAAAAAGGTACTTACCTTCTTCGAATCTCCTTTGCTAATGGTTACATATTCTTTACCAACTGCGTTCTTACCTTTGGTGTAACCAATTTCGAATGAATTTCCAATAACAGGAACCGCATAACCAGATTTTTCTTTTTGAGGGGCGTGCTGTGCTGTACAACTGAAATTAACCAACAAAAGACAGCATACTATATTTAATAATCTAATCATAATTTGTATTTAGCTTACGGTGAAATTATTAAATTTTATTGAGCGAAAATGCTGTTTTAAATATCTAGAACTGTCCTAAACGATGTAATAAGGACTAAATACAGGTTTCAATCGGTTGTTTAAAATTGTAATATTTTAATAGATAATTCGAGGAGTATATCTTCAAAGTTTTCAATTGTGCTTTTTTGATGTATGGACGACCAATTTAATAAGAAGAAAGATTGAATGGAAATTTAACCTATACATATACGAAAGCATTGGTTTTTGATTTAAAATTACTCTACAAGTTACTCCTTGAAGTTTATTTTAAATGGCATCCCTGCATATGAAAAAAATTTAAATGAACCAGAATTCATGAGGTTATAGATGTTCAAAACAATAAAATGTAGCCTTATTATTTGATTAATAAATCGGTTTGAGATTCTCAAGTTGATATTCACACAATATATTTTCAATCTGTTTTAAATGTCTCATAATATGGTTGATATAAAATTTAAATGTATCACCTAGATTTATTCGAATTAATGAAGAAAGTGAAGTTTTGATTTTTGTTATGTTAAGATTAACATAACGTGCTTGCATCAGAAGATTGATCAAATCATTTTGCTGATTTAAGAACTTATCAAGGACTTCTATGGATAAATTTTGGTGGATAGGATTTTTTGATTTAAAGGTTTTCATTTTGTTAGGTTTGTCTTTTGGCAGCATACTCTGCGCAAAATAATTCCCTAGCCAACTGCTTTTAAAATCGGAATTAGGTGTAGAATTAGAATTTTGAATAGCTTCACGAATTTCTGGAAGGTAATAATCTGCATATCTGTTAAGATGTTCTATGCATTCTAATATATTCCAGGAAGATTCATTAGGACGCCATGTCAAAGTCTCCAAATCAAATGAATTAAGTTTCTGTCCTTGGTCTAATATCTTAAATGTCTGATCTATTAGTTGTTGAATTAAAAGGTCAGTTTTCATGGTAAATGGTGTAATGTGTTTATTACTAGGTGTATAAAGCTAAGTTGGATTGTTGAATATTAAAATAGCATTCACATATTTTAATGTTTTCTCTTATAATGCACTTGTACCAATCCTGTTTCAAAAGCTTTACTTTCTACTAATTCTAACAACTGTTCGGGCCTATGATCTTGAAACAAACGTGTACCCGCACCAAGTAGGATAGGGACTATAGAAATAATCATCTCATCAATGAGATCTTCCTTCAATAAAGAATTGACGACGTCAGCGCCACCATCACAATAAATATGTTTTCCTTCCCTCGCTTTCAGTTGATTGACTAATAACTTTAAGTCACCATTATAGAATATAGTTCGCCCTTCATTAGGATGTGAACTTCGTGTAATGATGTACACATCACGTTCTCCATTATCATAATGTGCTGTTCCAATATTATTTTTTACCCAATCGTAGGTCTTTCGGCCGAGAATGAAGGTGTCAATAGTTTCGGTAAATTTCGCGTAGCCGTAATCTTCGCCTTCTTTTTCAACTAATTGGAGGAAACTCAGATCGTCATTTGGTTTTGCAATATATCCGTCCAGACTACAAGCAATGAATAAGCAGACTTTTCGCATAGGTTAGTTTTTGATATCTATTTATAACGATAAATAATAATTAAATGTTACAGTACCATAGAAATTATGAAAGAATAATTTCTCTCAAATTCTCCATTTCAAAATGTGACTATAATTTTTACTCCTGAATATATTCGGAAAGTAAGCTGTAGTTTTCACTTTCATACTATTATTAGTCTCTATTATAACGAATAATTAAAATTGGTATTTTTTCAACAAGAAAAAGTTGGCATAAGACAAGACTTCATTACATGAAAAAGCTCAATCCGAAGATTGAGCTTTTATTGAAACCGATGGCTTTGAAAGCCTATATTGAATTATGATGAACGCTATTTTAGGGCTGAAGAAGCTTCTATTGTACTTTCTACTTTTTTCTCCAATTCGTCCAAGTCAAAAGGCTTGGATAAGAATGTTTCTGCTCCAGCGCGTTGAGCCAAAGATTCTACATCATTATTGGCTGAACAATATATAACAGGAATATGTTTAAAGTCAGGATGACTTTTTAACAATTTCGTTGCTTCTACGCCTCCAATCTCTGGAATCCAATTGTCCATTATTACCAAATCTGGTTCAATGGCGGTCACTTTTTCGATGATATCATGAGAGGTAGAAGATATTTCTACATCATATCCTGCGCTTTCCAGGACTATTGAAAATATTTCTAAAATAGCTCTGTCATCATCAAAAACTAATATTTTCTTATTTTTCATAGGTTATGGTAAATGTCTTATTTCAAATTATTAATAAATTGGGCCATTTGAGGAGGCTGCAGTTGGATAATATCGGGGAGTTGCTCAAGTGCATGCCTTGGCATATAATCGACCTCCGCCGAATTAGGATCTTGTATTGCTACCTTTCCTCCATGCTGTTTTATATTTTTTAAGCCTTCCACACCATCTTGGCTGGCTCCAGAAAGTAAAATTGCTGTAACGCTATTATTAAAAGTTCGCGCTGCTGATTCGAAAGTTACATCAATGGAAGGACGAGAATAGTTTACTTTTTCTGATGCATCCAAAGATATGGTGTTTTCATTTTCGAACAGCAAGTGATAATCCGCGGGAACAAGATAAATATTCCCTTCAGCAATTTCAGTCTTATCCTCAACTTCAATTACGTTGAGCGAAGTCATTGTCTCAAATAATTGACTCAATGAACTCTTAGGATAAGATTTACGATGCAAAATAATAATGATAGGAAAATGAATGTCTGTGTTTATCTCAGGCAACATTTGAAACAGCACGGAAATGCTTCCAGCTGAACCTCCAATCAATAAAACCTTTGTTTCACTATTCATTTTCTTAACTCATCTTTTGATAGATTTTGTGTCCTTTGCACTGTTTGAAACGTTTTTCCAATGATGAAAAACGAATGGTCTCCTTGTCTCCTAAAGCCAAATAGCCTAAGGTCTGCAAACTACTATCAAATAAATTGAACACCTTATTTTGTAATTCCTTATCAAAATATATTAATACATTACGGCATAATATCAATTGAAATTCATTAAACGAACTGTCCGACACTAAATTGTGTGTAGAAAATAATATTCTACTGTTCAATTCCTCTTGAAATTTCACAACATCATACATAGCCGTATAATAGCTTGAAAAATCTTTTGTTCCTCCAGCATGAATGTAATTTTCCGAATATTGTTTCATTACACTCAATGGGAAAATACCCTTTGAAGCTTTTTCTATTACCGTAGGATTAATATCAGTAGCATAAATCAATGCTTTGTGATATAAGTTTATCTCTTTCAGGAGAATAGCAATAGAGTAAGCTTCCTCACCTGTAGAACAGCCAGCTACCCATATACGTATAAACGGATAAGTACCCAATTTAGGCAAAATATCATTCCTTAACTTTTTATAAAACAACGGATCTCGAAACATTTCTGTCACATTCACCGTAATCTCTTCAACAAAACGCTGCAGATAAGTCTTATCGCTTATCACTCTATATCTCAATTCTGCAAAACTCGCAAACCTATCAACAAGACAAATTCTATTTAATCTTCTCTTGAGCGAAGCTTTACTATATTGTGAAAAATCGTAACCGTATATTGCTGATACATCTTCCAAAAGCATTTCCATTTCTTGGTCTTTGATAATATCTAGCTCCATTTTTTACATATAAATTCTAAGTATCTTCATTAAAATATCTACATCAATTGGTTTAGCTATATAATCTGTTGCTCCCGCAGCAATACATCTTTCACGATCTCCACTCATGGCCTGCGCGGTGACAGCTATTATGGGCAGTTCAGGATAATGCGTGGTTACTCTCATTACCTTTAGCGCTTGATATCCGTCCATCTCGGGCATCATCATATCCATCAATACTATGCCGATATTTTGCTGTGTTGCTAATATTTCTAGTCCTTCCTTAGCACTGGAACAAGATATAAATTTGTAGCCTTTAGCCTTTAATGTTAACTGCAAGGCGAAAGTATTGCGGTTATCATCATCCATGATCAATACCACATCTTTTTTCTCGGTCGTCATCTTTCTAATATTTATATCTCATATAACCAAACACGCAATAGGGATAAAAGTTGATCTTTATCCACAGGTTTTGATATGTAATCTGATGCTCCAGCCTGAATACATTTCTCTCTATCTCCAGTCATTGCTTTAGCAGTTACCGAAATTATAGGAAGATATTTGTACGCTTGCATATTACGTATCTTTTGGATCGTTTCGTAACCATCCATCTCCGGCATCATCATATCCATTAATACCATTGAAATATTTGGGTTGTTTTCTAGCTGATCCAAAGCTTCCTTACCATTCATGGCAGATATTACATTTACTTTATATTTTTCTAAAATTTTAGTCAATGAAAAGATGTTTCTTACATCATCATCTGCGATAAGAATTGTTTTTCCATTCAATACATCACCAAGTGCACCTAATCTGTTGGTTTTATTTTTAGGTTCACCATTTTGTTCTTCGACTAAATGTAAGAATAGTCCCACCTCATCCAAGATGCGTTGGAATGAATGTGCGGTCTTAATTACCACAGAATCTGCATAATTTTTAATCTTCAATTCCTCGGCATGGGAGAGGTTCTTGCCCGTGAAAATAATAATAGGTAAGTTTTCTAATCCTTCATGTTTTTTGATTGCTTCTAGTGTTTCATAGCCTGTTCTATCTGGCAATCCCATATCCAGAATAACACAATTTACTTTTGAATTGAGTAGTGTTTTTACGCTATCTTCGACGTTGGATTTTATTTCAGAACTTATATCATAGTTATTTAGAAAATATGACAACGCCGCCGCATGTTTAGGATTTTCTTCTACAATAAGGACTTTTTGAGCATGGCGATTCAGCGCTTCTTCGATTTTTTTAAAAATCTGTCCCATATGTTCCAGTGCTATTGGTTTATTGATAAAATCAATAGCGCCCTTCATCAAGCTTTCTTTTTTCATTTGTAAAGAAGACATGATGTGTACTGGAATATGTCTTGTCTTGCTATTGCTTTTCAATTCGTCCATGACTTCCCATCCATTTTTCACTGGTAATTGAATGTCAAGTAAAATTGCTAAAGGCTTATATTTCTCTGCAACTTCCAATACTTGATCACCACGCACTAAAACAATGCCTTTGTAGTTTTGCTGATGCGTATATTTTAATAACGCTTTAGCAAAATTGGTGTCATCTTCTACGATCAGAATGAGTTTATCACCAGGTTGCATATTGTTGCGGTCGTCTTCTATCTCTTCAGGAATATGCGAAATAGTGTAAGCTGGAACCACTTTTTCTACGACTTGGACTTCAGCTGTTTTTGAAGGTTCTTCTACAGATAATTCTGTAAAATTCTCTTCTTTTACTTCTGTAATTTTATGTGAAGGAATAGAAACCGTAAACGTACTTCCTTCTCCAATGCGGCTTTCTACACTGATTTTTCCACCTAAAAGACGTACAATCTCTCGGCTAATAGAAAGACCTAAACCTGTACCACCAAATTTACGGCGTGTAGATCCATCCGCTTGTTGGAAAGCTTCAAAAATAATTTTTTGTTTATCCTCACTAATACCAATTCCCGTATCAGAGACGGCAAATAAAATATTATTTTGACGTTGTGGATCTGCAGATATTTTTAATTTAATTTCTCCTTGTTGTGTAAATTTAATTGCGTTAGAAATAAGATTACGAAGAACTTGTTCCAAACGTAGTTTATCTGTTTCTATTGCCTCGGACAGCTCGCTGTCAATTTCGGTGATAAATGCAAGCCCTCTGTCTTCTGCCACAGGTTTAAACATTTTATGCAAATCTTGACAAGTAGAAGCTAAGGAAACAGATTCATATTCAAGTTTCATCTTTCCAGCTTCGATCTTGGACAAATCAAGAATTTCATCGATAAGGCTCAATAAACTTGTACCAGAACTTTGAATAACTTTTGCTGATTCTATTTGATCTTCGTTCAGATTTTCATCTGCATTTTCGACCATCAATCTTGATAGCAAGAGAATAGAATTCAAAGGTGTACGTAATTCATGCGACATGTTCGCTAAGAACTCAGACTTATACTTGGTGCTCAAAGCAAGCTCTTCCGCTTTTTTCTGAATCTCAGCATTGCGAATGGCAATCAAGTGGTTCTTTTCTTCCAATAATTTGGTGCGTTCTTCGAGCTCTTGGTTCGATTGCAAAAGCTCTTCCTGCTGTACTTTTAGTTCTTCTTCGGAAGCTTGCAAACGTTGGGTATAGGCTTCTAACTCATTATTTAAGCCTTCCAATTCGCTATGCTGCATTTGCAACTCTTCGGATTGTGCCTGTGTTTCTTCTAGCAACATTTGTATGCGTTGTCTGCTTTTCGCCGCTAAAATTTCTAACGTAATCAATTTACAAGCTTCTTCGAAAAATCCTAAATCTTCCTCTTCAAATTTTTTATCGGAAGCCAATTCAACTACACCAAAACATTCGCCTTTGGCTGTCAATGGCAACCAAACTAGATGCGGAAGTTTTAATTGCCCTGCGGCGAAACTTACCACATAGTCCTCAGTATTGATGTTTTCCAACACTCTAGGTTTTTTATCCAAGAACACTTGTCCCACCATTCCTTCGCCAGGTTGGTAATTTTTTGCCATTTTAGATTCTAACCCGTGCGCGCTCTTCATAATGAGCATTTTGTTCTCCAAGGTATAGAATGCACCATTCATACATTCTCCGTAATGTATCAAATGAGCTAACGCATCTTTTGCAATTTCATCTTCTGGTTTATTACCCGTTAATATCTCATTGATTTTTACTAATCCTGTTTGTTTCCACTCATTAGCACTTATTTCATTGAATGATTTTTGCAAAGCTGCTGTCATTTCGTTCAATGCAGCTGCAATTCCACCCAAATGATCTTTTTCGTCTTCGTTCGCACGGACAGAATAATCGCCTTCGGCAATTTTGCTGGCAATACGCTGGACAGTAGCCAATCTTTTGGCTAATTGTTCATCTTTATCCTGCAGTTGACGTTGTAATTGTTCACGTGCCGCAAATTCATTGCGAATTTGCTGATAAAAGAAGAATGTAATAACTAGGGAAATACCACAGGCCAACAAGATAAAAATGGACGTGTAATTAGAAGTTTTATTCATCGCCGCGCTATGCATTTGTAATGCCGCATTTTCAGTAGCTATGAGATTTTCTATTAATGATCGGCAGCTATCCATATAGATTCTACCTTCATTGAGAAGATCAAGATTTATCTGTTCCTGATTTTTTTTGGCGATTACCAGATTCTCCAATATAGATAATCGCGTATTTATCAATCGAGTAATTGAATCAACCCGAGCCGATTGTTCGGGTGAAGAATCAAGTTGCTTATTAATTTCATCTAATGACTTTGGCAAGGATTTTAAACCTCGATAAAACGGCTTTAAAAACTCTTCATTATTCGTTAATAAATAGCCACGTTGGCCCGTTTCGGCATTTAGTAAATCCACTAATGCCCGATCAGCTTGCAAAAGGGTGTTCTGCGTATTAAGTACTTTGGTGCGCAGATTGATTTGATTGCGTACACTTATAAATGACGCTATGGATGTAATTAATAAGATAATAAATGATAATCCAAAGCCAATTTGTAGCTTCTTAATCAAATGTTTAGGCATAATTTTGTTGGTTATATGGTAATGTGAAATATATGGTGCTTCCTTCGCCCACTTTACTTTCTACTCCGTAATTTCCTTGATGTTGTTTTATAATTTCTGCACAGATGTAAAGCCCTATTCCTAAGCCTTGGAATTTTAAAGAAGATTCCTCTACACGATAAAATTTCGAGAAGATATATTTCTGCTTTTCTATAGGTATTCCAATACCGAAATCTTGTACGGCTATACAAAGCTCCTTGTCCTTGACAGAAGTTTTGACTAAGACTTTTTCAGATTCTGGGGCATATTTAATAGCATTTGTCAGAAAATTCACCAAAACTTGTTCTATTCGCAATGCATCTGCCACCACAGGCTTGTCGAAAACTTCTCCTTGACGTTCAATTGTGATATTTGGACAACAAGTTTCGCGTATAGTTTCGATTGCATTGGTAATGGTTTTTTCTAAGTCAATTTCTTGCTTATTGATTTTCATCTGCCCATTTTCGATCTTAGAAATATCTAATAAGTCCGAAATGAGGCTTTCTAATTTGAGCACCTCATCCTTTGCACGCTCGATATAGGTTTTCGAAATATTAATGTCTTGTTTGCCAATTACACGCTCCAATAATTGAACATACGCCTTAATCCCCGTAAGAGGAGTCTTTAACTCGTGGCTGGCAATACTCAAAAATTCATCTTTCTTGCTTTCTATCAATTTTTGATCATTGATGTCTGTCAAGGTACCTATCCAATTACATATTTTATTGTCCTCGCGAATTGGGATAATGCGTAACAGGTGATATCGGTATTGACCAGATTCTAGTTCTTTGATTCGAATTTCTCGCTCTATAGGGCCATTAAGCTCATTGCAGTGCGTTAAAAAATAAGCCAGTTGATCTGTTTCATCGGGATGAGCAATCGGAAGCGTTTCTCCATCTGGTGCATAATTAAGCCAATTGTGATTCACATAACTTATCTTACCAGAATCATCTACAGAAAATGCAATTTGAGGCAAGCTTTCCATGATAGAACGCAAATGTTCTACTTGGATTTTTAGTTCTTCCTGTGCTTTCTTTCTACTTTCGATTTCAGATTGTAATCGCAGTTGAGCTTCATTGAGCGATTGTGTCTGCTCATAAAGTCGCGAAAAGGTTCTTACTTTGAGTAACAATATTTCAGGATCTACGGGCTTAGTGATGTAATCAATTCCTCCTGAATCATAACCTTTGGTGATGAATTGTTTGTCGGTATTATTTGCTGATAGAAATATAACAGGAATGTCTTTTGTTCGACTGTATCCAGCTAAAGATTCAGCGACTTCAAAACCATCCATTCCTGGCATTTGCACATCCAATATAATTAATGCATAATTTCTCTTCAGCACTTTGCGCAAAGCCTCTTCACCTGATAATGCAGTGTCGACCTCAAAGTTTTTAGACTCTAAAAGTGTTTTTAAGGAGTATATATTTTCTTTTTTATCATCGACAATCAAGATCATAGTAGATTTTTAAAAATATTTTTTTGCAGTAGACGGTTAATCTAGGTTTTCCAGATCTGCATTTTAATAGCAAAAATCACTCCACAATATTGAATATCGCTAAATAACGAGTAGTTTGCGAACAAATACGATATTTGTACATATAAAATACCTAATTGTAACAGGTATTAATACGGTGTGCTTTATATTTATTTGGTAGATTGTTGATTCTTCTCGCCAAGGTTGATAACCTTGACCTATATACGAGAATCCAAATTTTTCATAATAACCTATATGGTCGCTGCAGAGATGCAATTGCTTAAACCCATTTTTCAAAGGATCATCTATGGCTTTGTTTATTATCAATTCGGCATAATTATTTCCACGGTGTTGTTTTTCTATGAATAAGGCACAGAGCCAAGGATACAAATCCATTCTACTTATAAAATCATTCGTAATCAATCCTGCACAGCCAATGATCTCATCCTCCTTGAGAAGTAAGTACATTGCGGAAGAGGACTAGAGCTTTCTATGGAATGTTGAATGCAATCTTCATAAATAATACCCCAAACAGATGGCCAACTCTGTTGGAAATATGAAATTGCCTTTTCGGTATATTCTGGTTGTTCGCGGATAGAAATTATATGCATGCACTAAAATATCAATAATTCTAATCTTAATCTGATGGAATAATAATTTTATAACAAATTGAAAATATAGGTTTTCTAAACATCCATTTTTTATATCTCTCAGTTCGCTAAAATTACAAGAAATAGGAGGGATTTGGTGAGTAATAGTTACTATTGTTTTTGAACAACTAGAAATGATTTTGATTATTTAAACGAGTAGCTTGTTTCTTGTGATACAGCGCGTTAGTATTTGGATGGAATAATAATTAGCTGTAATTTTAAGAGAACCAATTATTTTATGTTATGAAAACTAAGAACCAAATTTTCATCATTTTATTTTTATTTTGGGCTATTTGTGTGGTTGCGCAAACTAATTCGACCCCACTCAAATACGGGAAATATAATTGTACTGCTAGTAAATATGTCAATGGATCTTATGAGTTTGTGCCTCGGGGATCTTTTACAATTTATAAGAACGGAACATACGCATATCAAGGGTTTGAAAAGCCTAGTAAGGGAAAATTTAGGGTTGACAAAGACGGAAATTTATTATTTGTCGGAGGATATTTTGATAAAGGAAAAGCCGAAAAAATAGATAGTCCAAATAAGTTTTTTGTTGTATTTCCAACAATTCCAGATAATCGTTGGACTTGCTCTTGTGCGGAAAAATAGAAATATAAAAACGAAAAAAGCTCAATCTTTCGATTGAGCTTTTCTTTTGTGATCCCGCTGGGACTCGAACCCAGGACCCATACATTAAAAGTGTATTGCTCTACCAGCTGAGCTACGGAATCCTATTTTTTTTTTTGAATTATCCTTCGTTGTTTGAAGTGATGCAAAGGTAGGTTTTTTCTGTTAAAGTGCAAATATTTGAAGCAGAAAAATCCTTGTTTTTTTGTAAAACTCTCACGCAAAGAGAATTATTTTTAATTATATTTTTTAGATAAAAGTCAGAATGCAATGCATGGAGGCTCTTTTTGCTAATTCCAATGATTATTTTTCAAAACTCTCTGCCAGGAAAGGAGAAAAATAAGACTCATAATTGAATATTATAATCGTCTCGCTCGAATCATTCGATCGACACCGTTGATATCTTTAAAAATTTCTAGATCTGCAAAACCTTTTTTGCGTATCAAATCTGCCGTTTCTAGACTCAAGTATTGATTAATTTCAAAATATAAACTTCCGTCCTGTTTTAAATGATATAAAGCAAAATCAGTAATGTAATCGTAGAAAAGTAAAGGAGCTGATTCTTCAACGAATAAAGCTGTATGTGGTTCGTGGTTCAATACATTGGCATGCATTTCCTGCATTTCTTTTGGTGTAATGTAAGGCGGGTTGCTCACTACAATATCAAAACCTTGAGGTTCTGAAAACATAAATTCCCACTCCAATATATCGGCAAGAATAAATTGCACAGGCTGATTTAGTTTAGCAGCATTGCGTTTTGCTACTTCAATCGCTTCAGGTGAAATATCTACTGCCCACACATTACTTTCTTTTAAATGCTTCTGAAGCGTAACGGGGATACATCCTGTTCCCGTACCGATATCGATTACTTTTACAGCAGATTTGTTTTTATAATCTTGTAAAATCAGATGAACAAGTTCTTCTGTTTCGGGTCTCGGGATTAATGTGTGACTATTTACTTCAAATACTTCGCCGTAGAAATCAGCTTTTCCAAGAATATGCTGCACAGGTTTTCCGGAATATAATTCTTCCAGTATGACATTTAGTTTTTCTTCATAAATCTCTGCTGATTTCGTTTTTTCGAGAATATATTTTGAAGATTTTATTCCTGCTATTTCTTCTACAATTAATAAGAAAATTGCTTTAATTTCACCTGCAGGATATAGCGTTGCAAGATGTTGCTGGTAGCGAAGTTCTATGTCTTTCCACGTTGTAGCCATAGTGCAAACTTACAATATTATGCGAGGCTTTTCTTTTAAATATGACAAAATGCTAAGTTTGTACTATGCAAAAAGAGGAACAATATATCAAACGTTGTTTGGAATTGGCGGAGATGGGAGCTGGGGCCGTAAGTCCTAATCCGATGGTAGGCGCAGTGATTGTACATGATGATAAAATTATAGGTGAAGGATATACTTCTCCTTATGGAGGTCCTCATGCGGAAGTTAATGCCGTCCAAAATGCAATTGCCTTATTAGGAGAGGAAAACGCAAAGTGTCTTTTCCAACAGTCGACAATTTATGTTTCTCTGGAACCCTGTGCGCATTTTGGCAAAACACCTCCATGTGCTGATATGTTGGTGTCGCTTCAGTTTCAGAAAGTCGTAGTAGGCTGCTTGGATCCTTTTGCGAAAGTAAATGGGTTAGGAATTCAAAAATTACGTGAAGCTGGCATCGAAGTGGTAGTCGGGGTATTAGAAAAAGAATGTCAATTTTTGAATAGACGTTTTTTTACTCGTATCAGCGAGTTTCGACCATACGTAATTTTGAAGTGGGCGGAAACTAAAAATGGCTTCTTTGCACCTACGGAGGCAGAACAAAAGTGGATTTCGAATACACCCAACAAACAACTGGTGCATAAATGGCGGTCGGAAGAGGATGCAATTCTCGTGGGCAAACGTACTGCTTTAGTTGATAATCCGACCTTAACAAATAGATTGTGGAAGGGTAAATCGCCGAAACGTGTATTAATAGATAAAAATCTAGAGGTTCGTGATGATGCTAATCTATTTTTAGCTCAAGATTCTGATTTGATTATTTTCAATGCTAAGAAAACAGATTGGAATGGACATTTAAAATACATCGAATTAGAAAATTTTGATTTATATCTTCCGCAAAACATATTATATCAATTGTATTTGATGGATGTGCAATCGATAATCATCGAAGGTGGGGTTAAGACTATTAAACTTTTTATGGAGGCTGGGCTTTGGGATGAAGCTCGAGTTATTGTAGGAGACACGATTTGGGAAAATGGTATTCCAGCTCCACAAATAAATGAGTCCGCGCGTGAGAAACTACTAGTTGGAAATAATGAATTAAAAATTTATTTCAAAAATTAAAATTATTTCTTTAATTTTTCGGTATGAAGTTGCCGGAAAAATTGCTTCATTTCATATGGCGCTATAAATTAATCAATCAGACTAACTTACTTACTACGCACGGTGAATCGCTGCGGATATTAGATTTTGGTCAGCTCAATACCAATGCTGGCGCAGATCTCGAATTGGCTAAAATTCAAATTCAAAATAGAATTTGGATTGGAAATATTGAATTACATGTCAGCTCTTTGGATTGGAAATACCATCATCATCATTTAGATCCGCGTTATAATTCTACGATACTACATGTCGTGTGGGAAAATCCTGAAAACATAAAAATCAAACGTTTGGATGGAACCTAAATTCCTACGTTGATCTTGAAAGATTATATAGATCAATCTCTGCTCGAAAAATACCATCATCTCATGATGAATGAGCAGTGGATTGCTTGCGAAAATCAATTACATAAAGTAACGGAGTTCACCATCTCTAATTGGCTTGATCGATTAATCATTGAACGCTTGGAATCAAAAATGGTAATGGTTAATTCGTGGGCAAAAGTCACGAGCTATGAATGGCAAAAAGTTCAATTGATTGCATTAGCAAGAGCTTTTGGGATGAAAGTCAATAATGAAGCTTTCGAGAAGTTAATGACGCAAATGAATATCAACCTGTTTTATAAATACGCGGATGATCCATTAAAATTAGAAGCTTTATTATTTGGTTGTGCAGGATTTTTAACGGGGAAAAATTACCAAGAGGATTATTTTACCGAGTTAAAAGAGGAGTATGAATATTTGAATCATTTACATGGCTTTCGAGGCTTGTCGTCTATCGAATGGAAGTTTTTGCGAATGCGCCCTTATAATTTTCCAACTTTTCGTTTGGCGCAGTTTAGTGGTTTGCTTCATAAACGAGTACAGTGGTTTGAATTTTTGCAGGTAGAGAGTTTGGAAGTTTTAAAAGAAGATTTAAACGGTATCCAAACTTCTTCATATTGGAAGAATCATTTTCACTTCCACAAATTATCCAAAGATCATAATACTACCCTCACTCGGGATTTTATAGATCATATAATTTTAAATGCTTTTGTGCCAGTATTATTCTCATATGGCAGATATGTTGGGAACCAAGGCTTACAGCAAAAAGCTTTAGACTGGTTACAAGTTTTGCCTGTAGAAAAGAACACTATAGTAAAATCATATCAAACACAAGGTATTTGTGCTAAGACCGCTGGAGAATCTCAGGCTTTGATTCATCTGTACAAACAATATTGTACAACTAAAAGATGTTTAGATTGTGCTATTGGTTACGCTTTATTGAGCCGTTAATTAGTTTAATTGTAGAATTTCTGCAATTTCTCTGAATCCTTTTTTATCGGCTAGATCGGAAGCAGATTCGCCTGTATCTGTGAGAATGGAAATATCGGCACCTTCTTCTAATAGGATTATTATTAAATCAATGTTTCCATGTTGGGCCGCGAAATGTAAGGGTGTAAACCCTCCATGTTGTCTTATATTTACTTCAGCTCCTGCTTCAATTAACATTTTACTGATGTTACTATTATTATTGCTTAGTGCTGCATGTAATGGATAAACTTGATAACCATTTTGAGAAGGAATATTAGGATCCGCTTTGTGAGCTAATAATAAGCGAACAATATCCTCTTTATTGAAATGACTAGCTATACCCAATGGAGTGAATCCATGGGTAGAGAATTCTTCAATTATATCATTTTTGTGTTCTAGCATCATTTGCACATGTTGCAATAACCCAGCCGCGCAAGCTTCATGGATGGTGATACTGTTGGTGTATTTGAGAATAACTTGAATAATCTGAGGTTTATTATAGTAACAAGCTAGGAGTAAAGGTGAAATATCATGACTTGTTTTTTGCTTGAGCAAAGAGGCATCACTTCTTAATAAATGCTCTAAGTCCAAATGATTTCCAGTCTCAATGTATTGTTCTAGATTCGTAATCCCCATAATTTCTAGTGTTTATCCTTCGAAGTAAACAAAAATATTCAAATTAATGGAACACTTAGGGTAAAAAAAATCGACTTCGTTAATAAAAGATTTACTATTTAAATTTTGAAGAAATAAAATAAATAATAAGTATTGAAAAGTTATGCAATCGGTTGCGTAAAGTGATGTTTTTTTGTAGTATTATAACTAAAAATACATATGTAATTTGTATTAATTAATACTTTTCCCTTATAGTTAACAGAACCTTTGTTACTTTTGTAATGCCCTCCCCAAGGGCATGTTTTTCATAGGTAGATGTAGGGGTCGAATATTTCTTATTCGACCCTTTTTTATTTAGCTTTGTTTTTATATGAATAAAAGGAAGATAATTGTAGCTATAACGGGCGCTTCAGGCTCTATTTATGCCAAAGTACTTTTGGATAAATTGACAACAATAGGAAGCGAGCAGATAGCTGACGTAGGTGTGGTAATGTCCGATAATGCTAAAGATGTATGGAAATATGAGTTGGGCAATGAGTCTTATAAAGATTATGCTTTTCCATTTTATTCAAAAAATGATTTTATGGCTCCCTTTGCTTCTGGATCGGCACAATATGATAGCATGATTGTATGTCCTTGTTCTATGGGTACATTAGCACGTATTGCGACAGGCACTTCTTCTGATTTGACTACACGAGCTGCAGATGTTGTTTTGAAAGAGCGACGCAAGCTGATTTTGGTTACGCGCGAAACGCCTTTAAATTTAATTCACATCAATAACATGGCTACTGTTACACAGGCCGGAGGGATTATTTGTCCTGCCTCACCCTCATTTTATAGTTTGCCTCAATCCATGGAGGATATAGCTTCAACTGTAGTAGACCGTGTGTTATCATTATTGGATTTGAAAATAGATATGTATCGTTGGGGAGAGAAATAACGATTAGCGATTAAAATCCTTTCTCTTGTAAAAGCATTTTGTGTACATTTGTCTTTTGATGAAAAAACACAAAAATATTGTCTATTTATGGAGCAACCTATGTGCGCATTTTATGGACTTTGTATATTATAGCTTGTGTTTTCCCCAACAAATAAAATTTCAAACCCCAATTTTTTTCAAGATTTAATATCCATGAGTACATTCTTAATTACTTCTGCTAAATTGATTTCACCAGGTCATGCTTTAAATGGTCAACAAGTCGATATTTTAATAAAAGATGGAGTAATTGCAGACATAGCGGATCAATTAAAGGTTTCAGATAATATTCAAACTATAAATGCTGTTGGTTCAGTTGTAAGTGCAGGATTCTTCGATTTAAATGTAAATATCGGTGAGCCTGGTTACGAAACTAAAGAAGATATTAGTACAGGTACTGCGGCTGCAGCGGCAGGTGGTTTTACGGGAATAGCTGTACATCCAAATACAAACCCTTCTATTCAAAGCAGAGCGGAAGTTTCTTTGGTAGTGAATGCCGCAAAGGGAAATTTAGTAGATGTTCATCCAATTGGCGCGATTTCCAAAAAGCGTGAAGGCAATGAGTTGGCTGAATTGTACGACATGAAAATAAATGGTGCTATTGCTTTTTGTGATGGTACGCGCAGTGTACAACAAGCGGGATTGATGGGCAGAGCATTGTTATATTCAAAAGGCTTTAATGGTTTGATTATTTCTTTCGCTCAGGATGAATCTGTGGCAGGAGGAAATCAAATGAATGAAGGTGTGATGAGCACTTATTTGGGTATGAAAGGTATTCCAAATCTAGCGGAAGCTTTAATGGTTTCTCGTGATTTATACTTAGCAGAATACAACGAAGCTCCTATTCACTTCACGACTATTTCTACAGCTGAATCCGTAGAATTAATCAAGAAAGCTAAAG
Source organism: Sphingobacterium litopenaei (assembly GCF_014692495.1). Classification (GTDB taxonomy): domain Bacteria; phylum Bacteroidota; class Bacteroidia; order Sphingobacteriales; family Sphingobacteriaceae; genus Sphingobacterium; species Sphingobacterium litopenaei. Next base: position 226,138 of record NZ_JACOIJ010000001.1, read on the forward strand.
CAAAAGGCTTAAAAGTGACTTGTGATGTGGCTGCACATAATCTTGTTTTTACAGATGATGATGTAATAGGATTTGATTCCAATTACAAAGTAAGTCCTCCTTTACGCACCAAAAATGACGTAAAAGCGTTGTTAAAGGGATTGAAAGAAGGAGTTATCGATGCGGTAGTCTCTCAACATACTCCTCAGGAAATAGAATTTAAAGCTGTAGAATTCCATATTGCAAAAAATGGCATCACGGGCTTGCAAACGGTAATACCTTTGTTGGTAAAAGCTGGTTTGTCAGATGAACAAATTGTTGATAAATTAGTAATTGGTTCACGCAATGTGGTAGGTTTGGAATTACCAACTATCGAAAAAGGTGCTAAAGCGAATTTGGTAGTATTTGATAGTAAAGAGAAATGGACTTTTGATGAAAAGTCAAATAAATCAAAAGGCAAAAATAATCCATTATTCGGATCTGAATTAGTGGGTAAAGTTAAATTGGTTGCGAATAACAATCAATTAATTATAAATAATTAATACTATGGACAAAAAAGTACAAAATGCGTTAGAAGCAGGTATTGCTTCTTATGCATCTATCGAAAATATTGAAAGTGGTGAATTTCTTTCGGCATCAAAAAATGCGTTTCAATTAAGTGCTCCTTTTATGGAGAAAGTGGATGCTTTAGATGCGGTTTTTGATGATTTTCAGACCTTTGAAGAGTTAAGAGAGCTAGCTTTTGATTTGTTGATGATTAATTTCTTCGCAGAAGACGTTCAAAAATTGGAAGAAGATTATTTGGATTCGGAAGAATGGGAGCAAATCGAAGAAGATACTTTGGATCGTGGAACAGAATTGTTGAATATCTTTTTGTATTTGAAAGAATGTGCTGACGATGAAATTGAAGCAGATTTGGATGATTATCTAAAAGAATTCTTATTGGTAGAAGAAGATGAGTTTCAAGATGAGCACCGTATCTATGAAAAAGTGATTGCTAATCAAATTTTGGTAGAATCCGATTATTCTGAAATCGCGAAAGTAGCAAAAACTGTAGGTCCTATGGAAGAATTGTACGAATTGTTTAATCCTATCGTTTCTTTCTTCTACGAGCCAAATCCTACCTCAAAACAACTAGATGAGTTCTCTGCGCATGCAGCTAATAAAGCGTATGAAACAGCTATTTATCAAGTTATCGTTAATTTTAACAAATAAATTATGGCTGAAGAAAAGTTCGCTGAAGCAGGTTTTGATGCTACTTATAACAAAAAAGAAAGTATCAAATATGGCTTAATCCTTGGCTTAATATCCTTAGTGTTAGGAATTGTAGTTTTGAATATTAGCAAAAGTATTCAAACTTTTTGGCTATTAACAGGCTTGTCATATGCTATTAATACCATTTTATATATGGTCATTGCGCTGGTGTTTGCTTACATCTTACGTAAAAAGAATGGAGGTTTTTGGAACTTTTCGATTGCACTGAAATCAACTTTTTTGATGTTGTTGATTTCTACTGTGCTTGCGACAGTATTCACTATGATTTATGTGCATACTATCAATCCTGGTTTACAAGAAGAGGTATTGCGCAATACGATTAATGTTACTATCGAGCAATTGGAAAGTAGTGGTGCTCCTGACGATGTAATCGATTCGAGAGTGGCTACCTTAGAAGAACAAATGAACTCTTTAGGGCAGCTTACATTAAAAGATACTTTCAGAAGTCTGATGATTTCTATCCTAATGCAATTTATCTTTTCTTTAATCTTAGCTGCTATTACGCGCAATGAGAAACTTTCTCAATCTAAGCCCACAAACTTTAATTAATCATACGAAATAAGTACGATAAAAATGGATATATCTGTTGTAGTGCCTTTGTATAACGAAGAAGAATCTTTACCCGAATTAACGGATTGGATTCGTCGCGTAATGCTTGCAAACAATTTTTCTTACGAAATTATTTTGGTGGATGATGGGAGTAAGGATAATTCGTGGAAAGTTATCTTGGATTTGAAGAAATCGCATGAGCAGATTTCTGGTATCAAGTTCAGAAGAAATTATGGTAAGTCTGCAGCATTGAATGTAGGTTTCGCGGCCACTCAAGGTGATGTAGTTATCACCATGGATGCGGATTTACAAGATAGTCCGGATGAAATTCCAGAGTTGTACGATAGAATCATGAATCAAGGAGCAGATTTAGTTTCCGGGTGGAAGCAAAAACGCTATGACCCATTGACCAAAACTATTCCGACCAAATTATTCAATTCGGTAACACGAAGTGTTTCAGGTATTCATAATTTGCACGATTTCAACTGCGGGTTGAAAGCTTACAAAAAAGATGTCGTAAAAAGTATTGAGGTATACGGCGAAATGCACCGATATATTCCTGTGATAGCGAAATGGGCTGGTTTTACGCATATTCAAGAGCAAGTAGTACAACATTATCCACGAAAATATGGTACGACAAAATTTGGTCCTGGGCGTTTCGTAAAAGGATTTTTAGACTTAATGTCTATATTCTTTGTCGGAAAGTTTGGGAAACGTCCTATGCACTTTTTCGGTCCTGTAGGTGTAGTAAGTTTCCTTATCGGTTTCTTTATTACTTTCTATTTGATTTGTGAGAAATTGATGAGTATCGCCAATGGTACGCCGTATCGCAATGTCACAGATCAACCTTTATTCTATTTGTCTTTGTTAGCTATTATGATTGGTACGCAATTGTTCTTGACAGGATTTATTGCGGAGTTATTATCTCGTAATAGTTCAGAAAGAAACAAATACCATATTGAACGTGTCGTCTAATCCTATGTTTTTCTCGATAATCATTCCATTGTACAATAGACCTGACGAAATCAAGGAGTTGCTAACTACATTGTTGGCACAGACGTATACTTCGTTTGAGGTCATCGTGGTGGAGGATGGCTCGAGTAAACCTGCAGAATATATTGTTCAATCTTTTGCCAAAAAGTTGGATATTCATTATTACCAAAAAGTAAACGAAGGACAGGGTTTTGCGCGAAATTATGGTTTTGCTCATGCCAAAGGCGATTACTTTATTGTGTTTGATTCGGATATTCTGGTGCCAAAAGACTATTTGCAAATAGTAAAAAATGCAATAGAACAAGAAAGTTGGGATGCTTTTGGAGGACCAGATGCTGCGCATGAATCTTTTACTACTATTCAGAAAGCTATTAGTTATTCGATGACTAGTCCCTTTACTACAGGAGGTATTCGCGGTAATAAAACACATGTCGGTCAATTTCATCCACGTAGTTTCAACATGGGTATTTCCCGAAAGATTTTTGAAACGATAGGAGGCTATAAATTATCGCGTCGGTCGGAAGATATTGAATTTAGTATTCGAATGATAAATTCGGGATATAAGGTCGGTTTAATACCTGAAGCGCACGTTTATCACAAGCGTAGAACGAGTTTTCCGCAATTCTATAAACAGACGAATGCTTTTGGAAAGGGGAGAATCGATATTTCTATCTTGTATCCTTCGGAATTAAAATTAGTGCACGCTTTACCGGCAATATTTACATTCGGAGTTATTACCTTAATAGTATTGAATATCATTAATTTTTCGATTTTTACGGATTTTAGACCGCTCGAGATTTTGGTGTATCTTGGTAATACATTTTTAGTGGTTTATACTGCATTATTATTTTTACATGCATTGATTACGACGCGAAGTATTTCTGTTGCAGTCAATGGAATAATAGCTGCATATACGCAGTTATTTGCATACGGAACGGGGTTTATGACAAATTATATAGATCGTATTTGGTTGCACAAAAATACATCCATGTAATAGCACTAATAAAATGTATCGTGATTTCAATTACTCAATATAATTTAGATAAAATAGAGAATCTATTATTAGATTTGGGATACAAGGTTCGTTATGAAAAAGGAAATTTCAAAACGGGTGCTTGTGTGATTCAGAATACAAAAATGATTATTGTGAACAAATTCTCCAATTTGGAGATCAAAATCAATTCATTGATTTCTTTGTTGAGAGAATTTGAGGTTTCTAAAGAAGATTTGGATGAAAAGCAATGGACATTTTATAAAACATTAATCAAAAAACAAGAGGCATAGTTTGAAGATTCGATTTTTAGGTACCGGAACTTCACAAGGTGTACCTGTTATAGCTTGTGATTGCGAGGTTTGTACTTCGAAAGATGTACATGACAATCGCTTACGTTCGTCTATTTTAATTGAATTGGACAATGGCCGAAATATCGTTATTGACACTGGTCCAGACTTTCGTTATCAAATGTTGCGTGATGGCGTAAAACATCTGGATGCAATATTGATGACACATTCGCACAAAGATCATATAGCAGGGTTGGATGATGTACGTGCATTTAATTACCAGCAACAGGAAGCTATTACTATTTATTCTAATACGGCAACTTTAGAAGCTTTGCAACGTGAGTTTTATTATGCTTTCTCTGCAATAAAATATCCTGGTGTACCCCAACTGGAACTAAAGGAAATTCAGCCATTAGATAGTTTTACTATTTTAGAAACAGAAATTCTTCCTTTCGAAGTATTGCATTACAAAATGCCTGTATTAGGGTTTAGAATAGGGAATTTCGCTTACATCACAGATGCTAAGACTGTTTCTGAAGAATCAAGATCTGCTTTGGAAGGAGTAGAAGTCTTAGTCGTGAATGCGTTGCAAGAATCCGCACACATTTCACATTTCACCTTAGGCGAAGCTTTGCAATTCATTGCAGATATTAATCCGAAAAAAGCCTACCTTACTCATATTAGTCACCGCTTTGGGACACATGAGTATATTCAATCCATTCTACCTGAAAATGTATTCCCTGCATACGACCAACTTTGTGTAGAGATAAAATAAGTTTATCGTTTTTCAAACCTTTTTTTTTCCTGATTGTTATACTCTAAAATAACATAATTTACACACTAAGTTCAATTATAAATTTTAGAAATATGGGAAATCTACTTTATTTAATCGCAGTAATATTAGTAATTATATGGGCGATTAGCTTTTTAGGAGGCTATGCAACAGGCGGAATTATTCATATCCTGTTGGTAATTGCAATCATTGTAGTTTTATTACGTGTAATACGAGGGAATGCTTAAGTAAGTTAAGCACTACTTTGTATTCAAATACAGTTTGGCTATTTCAAAATCTTCAGGAAAAGTTAGTTTTAAGTTTTTATGACTGCTTTCAATGAGATGGATGGAATAGCCAATTTTTTCTACTACCGAAGCGTCATCCGTAAATGTTGGCAGTTCCAACTGCTGATAAGCTTCTAATAATACTTGAGCGGGAAAGGTTTGTGGTGTTTGTATTTGCCAAACCGTATCTCTATCCACGGCATCATTTTCATTTATACTGCCAATACGAATTGAATTAGTGCTTTTGTTAGCTAATACATTTGATTTTCCCTCGAAAGCCAATGCAAAAGATTTTTCTATTAAATCAGAATCTACTAAAGGTCTTGCCGCATCGTGAATGGCTATCGTGCTATCTTCATTAAAAAAGAAATCTGGAAAGCGGGTTTCCAAATAATTGATAGCATTTCGAATACTTTGGAATCGAGTCTTACCCCCGAGAACCAGTTCGTGAGGAATGTTAAATTGATTTTCTTGGCATAATTCATTCCAATAATCCACCATATCGGCATGAATAGCAACTACTATTTTATCTACATGATTTTCGAATGCCTGAATCGTATGCATTAGTACGGGCTTGCTATTTAGCAACATATATTGTTTAGGAAGATTAGCATTTAATCTTGATCCTGTTCCTCCGGCAGCTATAATAACGACTCGACTTAACATATTATTCAATGTAGATAAATAAAAAGCGTGACTGAAAATCAATCACGCTCAAAAATATTGAAATATTCTTAAAATCTTAAATAATCAACATCGCATCTCCATAGCTGTAGAATTTATATTTTTCTTTTACAGCTTCTTCGTATGCATTCATTACATTTTCATATCCCGCAAACGCAGCAATCATTACCAAAAGTGTTGATTCTGGAGTGTGGAAGTTTGTAATCATCGAATTTGCAATAGAGAAATCGTATGGAGGATAAATAAATTTACTTGTCCAATCTGCAGCAGGTTTCAAACGACGATCAGCAGATACTGAAGATTCAATAGCGCGCATGGAAGTCGTACCTACAGCACATACGCGTCTTTTGTTATCTAAAGCTTTATTTACTACGCGAGCCGCTTCATCTGTAATAATGAATTGCTCTGAGTCCATTTTATGTTTTGTTAAATCTTCAACTTCTACGGTACGGAATGTTCCTAAACCTACGTGAAGTGTAATTTCAGCAAAGTCAATACCTTTTAATTCCAAACGTTTCATCAACTCGCGAGAGAAGTGAAGACCCGCAGTAGGAGCCGCTACAGCACCTTCATTTTTAGCATAAATTGTTTGGTAACGGAATTTATCTTCTGGAGTAGCTTTACGTTTGATATATTTTGGAAGTGGAGTCTCACCTAAAATTTCAATGTTACGACGAAATTCTTCGTCAGTACCATCAAATAAGAAACGAATAGTACGTCCTCTAGAAGTTGTATTATCTACTACTTCAGCCACTAACAAATCATCATCACCGAAATATAATTTATTACCAACACGGATTTTACGAGCTGGATCAACCAATACATCCCATAAACGTAATTCCTTGTTTAATTCACGCAACAAGAAAACTTCGATCGTAGCACCAGTTTTCTCTTTGTTTCCATACATACGAGCAGGGAATACCTTCGTGTTATTCAAAATCATTACGTCCTTATCATCAAAGTAATCTAGGACATCTTTGAAAATTTTATGTTCAATTTTACCAGTGTCCTTGTGAAGTACCATTAAACGTGCTTCATCGCGTTGTTCAGAAGGTTCGTTAGCTAATAGAGATTCAGGTAAGTTGAATTTAAATTGTGATAATTTCATGTGTATCAGTTTTATGTTTTATTCACCTACTTACAGGGCAGGCTAAAAGCATACAAAGGTATGAATTTTAATATAAAATATTCTATCCATTCCAAATATATGATGATAAAATGAGATTTGAACGTTTTGAGAATATGAAGTGTTTTTAGGTGTAGAAATAAAAAAATGAAAATTAATTAAAAGATTATGAAAAATAATTGTAATTTAAAATGCATTAAACAATCAGACTAAACTAATTACTATTTAAATCATGAGTGATACAAAGAAAGAAGGGATAGCTTCTGACCTTATTACTGAGGAGACCTTAGAAAATATTCAACACGTAAACAATCCTGTGTTGGATTTGCCAACAATCGAAAAAACGTATTTGCAAGATGTTAAAAGCTTTGCTAAAGAGGGGAATAACTTTATTTTTTCCGATGGTAAAGCAAGAGTAGAAATCAAAATTGTGTCGGATGATATTATCCGAGTAAGATTAGCACCAATAGGTGTTTTCTTGGATGACTTTTCATATGCTGTGATTGAACAAGAACATGAACCACATGCTTTTGAAGTTTCTGAAGACGATAAAAATTATCATGTAAACACAAATAATGTTACATGTACTATAAGTAAGAAAGATTTTTTGGTGTCTTTTTCAGATGCTAAAGGAAAACTAATGAATTCGGATTATTCTCCAATGCACTGGGAGGAAAATCAAGACTTTGGTGGATATTATGTTTACGCTACGAAGAAAGCTTTTGATGATGAAGTGTTCTTTGGTTGTGGAGATAAAGCATCGCATCTAAATCTAAGAGGTAGACGTATTATTAATTGGAACTCGGATACGTACTCTTATGCATTCAATCAAGAACCTTTATATAAAACAATTCCATTTTATTTGGGTGTGACAGGTGGAGACGCTTATGGCATCTTCTTTGACAATACTTTTAAAACCTATTTTGATTTCGCAGCAGAACATAATGATCAAACTAGTTTTTGGTCCGAAGGTGGGGAGTTACAATATTACTACATCCATGGACCTCAACTGATTGATGTTGTAAAGCGTTATCACGAATTAACAGGTACGCATTTTTTACCTCCTCTCTGGGCAATAGGATACCATCAATGTAGATGGAGTTATTATCCAGAAGCTAATGTTCGACATGTGGCCGAACAATTCCGTAAAAGAGAAATTCCTTGTGATGCTATCTATTTAGATATTGACTACATGGATGGCTACCGCTGTTTCACTTGGAATAAAAAATACTTTCCAGATCCTAAGCAGATGATTTCGGATTTGGCAGCCAATGGCTTTAAAACAGTGGTAATGATTGACCCAGGTATTAAGGTCGATGAAAATTATTGGGTATTTAAAGAAGGCCAGGAGAACAAATACTTCTGTCGTCGTGGAGATGACTACTTTATGGAGGGATTTGTATGGCCTGGACGTTGTCAATTCCCAGATTATACCAATCCAAAAGTAAGAGAATGGTGGGGTGGATTATATAAAGGACTTGTTGAGGATGGTGTAGCTGGCTTTTGGAACGATATGAATGAGCCTGCAATTTTTGGTAAAGGCACTTTCCCTGACGATGTACGCCATTATTATGAAGGATATCGTGGTTCACACCGCAAAGCACACAATATCTATGGTATGCAAATGGTGCGTGCTACATACGATGGATTGAAGAAATTGTATAAAAATAAACGTCCTTTTACTATTACGCGTGCTGCATATTCAGGTACGCAACGCTATTCTTCCGTATGGACAGGTGATAATATTGCAACTTGGGAACACTTACGAATAGGCACTTTACAATTACAACGTCTTTCCATGTCGGGTTTGTCTTTCTGTGGAACCGATATTGGCGGATTCACGGGTAATCCTGATGGAGAATTATACACCCGTTGGATGCAATTCGGAGTTTTTTCTCCATTTATGCGTGTTCACTCTGCCGGAGATACAGTGGATAGAGAACCTTGGAGTTTTGGTCCAGAATGGGAAGCAATTTGTAAGAAATTTATTGAATTACGTTATAAATTGTTACCTTATATTTATTCTATTTTTTGGCAACAACACAAGTATGGTTTGCCGATTTTGCGACCAGTGGCGATGTTAGAACAAGATGTGTATAAAAATCTATTACGCGAAGAAGAATTTGCATTTGGAGATAAAATTTTGATATCACCAGTATTAAATCCAGGACAAAAAACGAAAGTTGTATACTTGCCGCAGGGCAATTGGTATTACTATTTTAGTAATACGTTATATAATGGGGCCAATGAAATTGAAATAGCAACTCCTCTGGACGAAATGCCAATTTTTGTTAAAGCTGGAACTGTGATGGCCGAATATCCTGTCATGCAATATACAGGAGAAAAGAAAATTGAATCCTTGAAATTATTAATGTATTTCGACGAAGGTGAACATCATAGCTACGGTTACACCGATCACGGCGATACTTTTGCTTACGAACAAAATATTTATTTAGAGAAACATTTTATTCAAAATAGTACCAAGAATAGTGTCAAGCTATTGCAACAACGCGAAGGACTATTTACAGAGAGATATGATGATTATAAAATTTATCCTATAGGATTACCTTTTGTTCCCAAAAAAGTGGTAGTAGACGGAATTACATTAGACTTCCAAACAGATGAGAATGGAGATAAATACATTCTTGTGGACAATGATTTCAAAAAATTAACAATTGAATAATACAATTATGAGTAAAGCTGTTGAAGTATTTTCTTTATTCACTGATTTTGATATCAGTTTATTTAGAAGTGGAAAGCATTTTCGTCTGTATGAAAAATTTGGTTCCCAAACTGTATTTTTAGATGGACGTCAGGGGGTATACTTCGCTGTATGGGCTCCCAATGCGAAAAAAATATCAGTGATAGGTAACTTCAATGGTTGGAATCCTTATAGCCATGAACTGTATGTCCGTTGGGATGAAAGTGGTATTTGGGAAGGCGTTATCTTCAATATCGGTATTGGTGAAGTATACAAATATCGTATTGAAACGTATTCCGGGGAAATATTGGAAAAAGCTGATCCGTTTTCCCTAACTATGGAGATTCCACCAAAAACCGCTTCTGTAGTTTCTACAACATGGCATCAGTGGCAGGATGATAAATGGATGAGAGATCGACACGAACGAAATCGTTTAGATCGTCCTATGTCCGTGTATGAATTACATATTGGGTCTTGGATACGAGACCCATATAACCCTGATCGATTATTATCTTATCGTGAGATAGCTGAAAAATTGGTTCCGTATGTAAAATCATTAGGGTTTACGCATGTCGAATTTATGCCTATTATGGAGCATCCTTATTATCCATCTTGGGGATATCAAATAACGGGGTATTTTGCAGCTTCTTCTCGCTATGGTACACCACAAGAGTTGATGTATTTAATCGAGCAGTTGCATAAGAATGAAATTGGTGTAATCTTAGATTGGGTGCCTTCTCATTTTCCAGGTGATGCACACGGTCTTTATCGATTTGATGGATCGGCTTTATATGAGCATGAAGATATTCGAAAAGGATTTCACCCCGATTGGAAATCGTACATTTTTAATTATGGACGAAATGAAGTGCGTTCTTTCTTAATCAGTAATGCGCTATTTTGGTTGGATCGTTATCATATCGATGGTTTACGTGTAGATGCTGTAGCTTCCATGTTGTATTTAGATTATTCTAGAAATGAGGGAGAATGGATTCCAAATGAATTTGGAGGTCGAGAAAATTTAGAAGCGGTATATTTCTTGAAAGAATTCAATGAAGCAGTTTATTCAAATTATCCCGATGTACAGACTATTGCCGAAGAGTCTACATCCTGGCCAGGCGTTAGTAAGCCGACTTACGATGGTGGATTAGGCTTTGGAATGAAATGGATGATGGGCTGGATGCATGATACATTAAATTATTTCAAAGAAGATCCTATTCATCGTAAATATCATCATAGTCAATTGACATTTTCATCTGTGTATGCTTATCATGAACATTTTATGTTGCCCTTGTCACATGATGAAGTAGTGTATGGTAAGCAGTCCTTAGTGAATAAAATGTCTGGTGATGAATGGCAAAAATTTGCTAACCTGCGTGCTTTGTATTTATTCATGTATACTTTTTCGGGCACAAAATTGATATTCATGGGAGGAGAGTTCGGTCAAACCTCAGAATGGAATGTTAACCAATCATTAGATTGGCACTTAATGGCGTTTCCACCACATAAAGGTTTATTCGAATTTTTGAAAAAACTAAATGCTACTTATAAAGAGCAGCCTGCATTATACGAAAAAGCTTTTAGCCCAGAAGGTTTCGAGTGGTTAGAGTTAAACGATGCTGATAATAGTGTTTTGGCCTATGTCCGTAAAGGTCATGATAGACACAATGACCTGGTCGTTGTATTAAATCTAACCCCTGTAGTGCGCGAAGGATACCGTATTGGCGTGCCTTCCAAAGGCAATTGGGAGGTTATTTTTAATTCTGACGAGCTTGAATATTTTGGCTCTGGGGTGAATATCGGTAATATAAAATCAGATGCAATTCATTGGATGAATCAAGATAATTCAGTGAGTTTGAAATTGCCTCCTTTAGGAGGGGTGATATTAAAATTAACAACCTAATAAATTACAACCTAAACAAAAAATACTGTATGAATGTCATTCATTTAAGTGTGGAGTGTTATCCAGTGGCTAAAGTTGGAGGATTAGCAGATGTGGTTGGCGCTTTACCAAAATATCAACGTAAGCTTGGGATTGACGCGAGTGTAGTCATGCCATGGTATAATAAACCGTATATACAATCGCACGATTTTGAAGTGGTTGCTGAAGGAGGATTTTATCAAGGGTCACAATATTTAAATTATATCGTCTATCATCACGAAGAAACGAATTTGGGTTTCTCCTTATATTTAATTAAGATACCTGGTTATTTAGATCGTTCTGAAGTGTATGGTTATGAGGATGATAGTGAGCAGTGGTTAGCATTCCAGCATGCTTTTTTACATTGGATTTTGACAAATAATATACGTCCTGATGTTATAAATTGTCATGATCATCATGTTGGATTAATTCCTTTTTTGCTCAAAAATGGAAATGACTTTAGGGAGTTATCATCTATTAAAACATTATTCACTATTCACAATGGCCAATACCAAGGCTGGATGAATTGGAGCAAAGGTATATTATTACCTGGTTTCGATACATGGAAGTGGGGTTTATTAGATTGGAGCGGCTCTATAAATCCTTTATCTTCTGCTGTTCGTTGTTGCGATGCTTATTCCACCGTTTCAGAAGGATATTTAGGGGAACTTGTTCACGAAGCGAAAGGTTTGGAAAGTTTATTTGTCGAGCAAGCTTATAAATCTCATGGAATCGTAAATGGTATTGACCCCGAAATTTGGAATCCTTCGAAAGATCCGTTAATTAACAGTAAATACAACGCACGAACGGTCAAGAGTGGTAAACGAAAAAATAAAGAAGCTTTTTGTGAAAATAATGGCATATCGAGTGATGGTCTTTTATTAACCTACATAGGAAGGTTTGCGCACGAAAAAGGAGCTGATATTTTAGCGTCGGTGTTGGATAATTTCTATTCGAATAATGAAAATAAATTAACTATATTTATATTAGGTTCAGGGGATTCAAGTATACAGCAAGATATTGAGAATGTATTTACAAAATACGCGCCCAAAATCGCTGTATATTTTGGATACAATGAAGCTTTAGCACATGAAGCTTACGCGGCATCAGATGTAATCCTAATGCCATCCCGTGTAGAACCTTGCGGCCTTAACCAGCTTTACGCACTTAAATATGGAACTATTCCTGTTGTACGAGGCGTCGGAGGATTAAAAGATACAGTCCTTGACGTGAGTCAAGAGAATGGTTATGGATTTGTTTTTAACGACTTCACTATTGAAAGTATAGTCGATGCTATTCAAAGAGCATTAGCTTATTATTCAAAAGAAAAAGATTGGTCGGTTATTACAAGGAAAGCAATGTCGTTGGATTTTTCGTGGGAAAAATCAGCGCAAAAATATATAGATTTATATAACCAGTTACTCAAATAATTATGTCATACAAAGTTGTATCCATTGTACTAGGAGGAGGTCGAGGAACTCGGCTTTATCCGTTGACCGACCAGCGATCCAAACCAGCAGTCCCAATAGCAGGAAAATATAGATTGGTCGATATTCCTATTTCAAATTGTCTTAATTCAGGTTATAACAAGATTTTTGTTCTAACGCAGTATAATTCAGCGTCACTGAATAAGCATATCAAGAATACATACAATTTTAGTGTGTTCAGTAAAGGTTTTGTTGATATTTTGGCTGCTGAACAGACGAACGAGGGGGATAGATGGTTTGAAGGAACGGCTGATGCGGTACGACGTACTCAAAAGAATTTAATCAATGTTGATTATGATTATGTACTGATTCTATCCGGAGACCAATTGTATCAAATGGATTATGCAGCCATGGTAGATTTTCACGTAAAGAATGGTGGGGAAATCACTATTGGTACAATACCTGTTACTGGCAAAGAGGCTACAGGATTTGGTATCCTAAAATCTAGTGAGAATGGGGATGTAACAGCATTTATTGAAAAACCCTCTTCAGATTTATTACCAGATTGGACCTCCGAAGTTCCTGAAAATTTAGCGCATCAAGGTCGCAATTATCTTGCTTCTATGGGGATTTATGTGTTTTCGAAAGGGGTGTTGACGAGATTATTGGCTGAAAATCCCGGAATGGATTTTGGTAAGGAAATTATTCCAGAAGCGATAGGCAAAAGTAAGGTTTTAAGTTTTCCATTTGACAGCTATTGGACAGATATTGGTACTATAGCCTCATTCTTTGAAGCGAATATAAGTTTGACTGATAATATTCCTTTATTTAATCTATTTGGCGAACCAGTTTTTACACGCCCACGGATGTTGCCACCATCGAAGGTGTCTGGATCGACTCTTAATAATGCTATACTTGCTGATGGATGTATTATCATGAGTGATAAAGTGGAGCAATCGGTAATAGGTGTGCGTTCTCGTATAGGTAGAGGAACGGTAATAAAACGTACTTATATGATGGGATCTGATTATTATGAAGATTTAAGCGAAGTTGTAAATATGACTTATTCTCAACAACCACCTCCAATTGGAGTAGGCGAGCGTTGTTATATTGAAAACGCTATTCTTGATAAAAATTGTAGGATAGGTAATGATGTGCGAATCGTAGGAGGTACGCATCTAGCGGATGAAGATTCTGAACATTACACTATCTGTGATGGAATCGTGGTAGTCAAAAAGAACGCTATAATTCCAAACGGAACCGTTATTGGACATTAAAAAGAAAGGCTTCAAAAATTATTGAAGCCTTTCTTAGTATTATAGGATTTTTATTATGCTAATTTAGCTAATGCATCTTTCATTCTTCTTAGAGCTTCTATCAAATTCTCATCTGAAGCAGCATAAGATAAACGAATGTAATTATTGTTACCAAAAGAATCACCACCTACAGTTGCGATGTGACCATAGTTTAATAGATACAACGCTAAGTCTGATGAATCTTTGATCACATTTCCTTCAGGATCTTTTTTGCCAAAGAAAGAGCTAATTTCTGGGAAGAAATAGAAAGCACCTTCTGGCAAGTTAGTTTTCACGCCAGGAATTTCATTTAATAATCCATAGACTAACTGACGACGACGCGCGAAAGCTTCTTTCATTTCATTTACAGAGTCCAAACCTTGCTCATAGGCTACGATACCTGCACGTTGTGCAATAGAACATGTACCAGAAGTAGTTTGACCTTGCAATTTATCATTAGCTGCTGCAATCTCTTTATTTGCGGCGATATAACCTAATCTCCAGCCAGTCATTGCAAAAGCTTTAGAGAATCCGTTAATAATGATTACACGGTCTTTTACGCTTTCGAATTGAGCGATTGATTCATGTTTGTCAATGAAATTAATGTGCTCGTAAATCTCATCAGAAATGATGAAAATATTTGGATGTTTTTCAAAAACTTCCACTAAAGCAGCTAACTCTTCTTTGCTGTATACTGAACCTGTAGGGTTACAAGGTGAAGAGAACATGAATACTTTAGACTTAGGTGTGATAGCAGCTTCTAGTTGCGCTGGTGTAATTTTGAAGTTGCTTTCGATATCGGTGTCAATGAATACCGATTTACCTTCTGCTAAGTTTACCATTTCTGAGTAAGATACCCAGTAAGGTGTTGGGATGATTACCTCATCACCTGGATTTACTAATGTAAGAATTACGTTAGATAAAGATTGTTTAGCTCCTGTAGATACAACTATTTGAGAAATATCATAATCAAGACCGTTTTCATTTTTTAATTTGTTAACGATTGCTTGACGCAAATCTGGGTATCCAGGAACTGGAGAATATCTTGTGAAATTATCATCTAATGCTTTCTTTGCAGCTTCCTTGACGTGTGTAGGTGTGTTGAAATCTGGTTCCCCTACGCTAAGGCTGATTACGTTAATACCTTTTGCTGCTAACTCGCGACCCAATTTGGTCATTTTCAATGTAGCCGATTCTGAAAGGCTATTGATTCTATCTGATAAATATGATGCTGTACTCATAGTGGTACAAATATAATTATATAAAAACATTTTGCTGTTAGTTTTAAGATTATTTTAACAAAATGCGTAGTGCGATACAAAATTGATATTTTGAGCTTTAAAATATGGTTCTGGAGAGAATATATAGTGTCTACTGTGTTTTGTGTAACTCGAAAAAATATTTTGTTCTAATAAATTATTTTCTGAAACAAAAAATGTATATTTATTCATATGATTAGCTAGTTATAATTTACTACACTTCAAAAGCTTTCATAAATTAACCTTATTCCGTCTTGTCGGATTGTATTAAACTTTAAGATTATGAAAACAGTAAAACATATTCTTCAATCAAAATCACCCGTAATTTATTCTGTTACTAGAAATACTTCTGTCCTTGATGCCCTCCAAATTATGATGGAGAAAAATATCAGTGCTCTTTTGGTGATAGAAGATGAGAAACTGGTTGGGATTTTTACAGAAAGAGACTATGCCAGAAAAGTTGTTTTACATGGGAAATCATCTAAAAATACGGCTATAAGTGAAATCATGACAGCTGATCCCCATACTATTAGTATATCGGATTCTATTGAAAGTTGTATGGTTTTAATGACGGACAATCATTTTAGACACTTGCCCGTAGTGGAGTCTAATCAAGTAATTGCTATGCTATCTATAGGGGATTTGGTCAAATTCATCATTGAAGATCAAAAGCAAACTATAGATCATCTGCAAAGTTATATCCACAGTTAGAATTGGATTGACTCTGTCACTTTGTTTTCTTGTGCTAATACGTATATTTGGTTTATATGAAAATAGACCTCTTTATCGTATATCTGTTGCTAAGTATTTTTGTTGCGTATTTTTTTCCTCAGTTGGCAATTTATGAAGGTGGTGCACTTTTAGATGCTATAACTTCCATTGGTGTATCGCTCATTTTCTTTTTCTATGGTCTTAAGCTAAGTTTTGACCAGATAAAATCAGGTCTGAAGAATTGGAAACTTCATGTTGTTGTGCAGCTAGCAACATTTGTCATCTTTCCTTTGGTGGTGTTACTGTTTCGACCTTTTGTAGGTACACTCATTTCCGAAAATACTTGGATAGGTTTCTTCTTTTTGGCAGCTCTTCCTTCTACAGTTTCATCTTCGGTGGTGATGGTATCACTCGCGAAAGGGAATATTCCTGCTGCAATTTTCAATTCAAGTATTTCGGGGTTAATAGGTGTTCTGATTACGCCATTGTGGATGAGTTTATTTTTAGATTTTACTACTGAAAATGTTTTGGTCGATGTTTATGGTGGACTTATTCTTGAAATTATTCTCCCTGTGATTCTGGGACTACTACTTCAAAAATATTGGGGACATTGGGCTTCAAAACATAGTAAAAAGTTATCCAATTTTGATAAATCTATTATTCTTCTTATTGTCTACAGTAGCTTTGCCCATTCTTTTGAAAATGGTATTTTTTCTACTTTAGGTGCTATCTTTTTGGTTGAATTATTTGTTGCGGTTATTCTTCTTTTTGTTTTAGTTTATAGTATTTTATATTTCTTGAGTAAATATATACTTCAATTTTCTCTTGAAGATCAAATTACCGCCTTATTTTGTGGTTCCAAAAAATCTTTAACACATGGAAGTGTGTTTGGCAAGTTTATTTTTATGAACAATCCGTATGCTGGATTTTTCTTCTTGCCATTAATGATTTACCACGCTTTTCAAATTTTCATCATTACTTTTATTGCGCAACGTTATCATAATCATTCTAAATAATTATCACTTTATTTAATGATATTTTAAATTATCATTGTTTTTAATGATATTTGTTAATATCACTTTTTATAGTGATATTTAAATGTATTGTAAATAAAAGATTATGGGAGAAATATATGCTATACTAACAGGAGATATCGTAGGGTCAAGGAAAGCAGACATACAGAGATGGTTACCTGTTTTAGAAGAAAGTCTAAAGCATTATTCAAATAATTTTGATATTTTTAGAGGAGACAGCTTTCAAGTGTCGGTTCCAATAGATCGGTGTATAGAAGCTATTTTTCTGATTAAATCGAATATCCGTACGGTAGAACCTTTGGATGTGCGAATAGGACTAGGAATAGGAGAAATCAGCTATTGGGATGAGCACATCAAAAATTCGTCAGGAGAAGCCTTGATAAATTCGGGAGAGGCATTTGATACACTCGATAAAAATCTAATTTATGTCCTATCACCTTGGGCTGACTGGGATGAGCCAACCAATATCATGTTACAATTGGCGACAGAATTGGCAAAAAGATGGACTGTAAATATGGCTCAAACGGTTTCGGCTCAAATTAAGAATCCACAAGCCAATCAAAATGAGTTAGCACGATTGTTGAATAGAAAATATCAAAGTCAAGTCAGTACCGAGTTGGGGAATGCGAATTGGCAGAAGATAAAAATGACGATAGATTATTGCACAAAAGAATTATTTAAAAGATGTTAGTCGTATTCTTAAAATTGCTATTGGCACATATTCTTGGAGACTTTGTTTTGCAGACGAAAACATTAGTACAACGACGAAAAGAGAAAGTAGGCTATTTGTTTTTACATGTATTAATTCATGCTATCTTACTAGTTTTATTCTTCTATCCTGAGCTTCAATTATACTGGATTTCTATTGCCTTTATTACATTTTCACATCTAGCTATAGACAGTTTAAAAATTTGGTTAGAGGGAAAATATCCCGCAAAGCCCTTGTTTTTCTTCTGCATTGATCAAATTTTACATTTAGCCGTTTTGGGCAGTGTTGCATTCTATAATTTTGGCTTTCCACCGTTGAGTTATGAACTATTATTTTCCATCGATACTTTATTGTACCTAATTGCTTTTTTGTTAGTAGCAGTAGTGAGCCCTATATTTTTACGTTTATTTTTTTCCAAATGGGACAAAGAATTTGAATTTCAAAATAAACGTAAAGAAAGTCTAATGCATGCTGGTCTTTTGATAGGGATTATGGAACGTCTGATTATCGTATTATTTATTCAGGTAGGATTTTTGTCTGGAATTGGATTTCTGTTGGCCGCCAAATCAATTTTCAGATTTGGTGACTTAGCTAATGCAAAAGATACTAAATTTACAGAGTATATCTTAGTGGGGACATTAGCGAGCTTTATCATTGCTATTGGAATAGGATATGCCTTGCGTTTAGCTTTAAAATATACTTAACATACTAATCTATAAAATGAAAAACTTACTAATGTCATGCCTAACTGTTGCATGGAGTACTTCAATGTTATTTGCTCAAGATTTAAAGAATGAAGTTCAAAAAATAGCGGATCAATATAAAGCGGTCGGGGTAGCATATGTGGTGGTCAAAGATGGACAAATTATTGAAAAAAATGCTATTGGAAAAAGTTCTTTGGAAAATAATACTCCGTTGGATGTAGATCGTAATATTTTTAGAATAGCTTCTATCTCGAAGTCATTTACTTCCACAGCGTTAATGCAATTGGTCGAAAAGAAAAAAATATCTTTGGATGATGATATTGGAGATTTGGTGGGCTTTCTGGTGCGCAACCCGAAATATCCAAAAACCAAAATAACCTTACGTATGGTGCTATCACACACTTCAAGTATAAACGATGCAAATGGCTATTTTGATTTGGATGTGATTAATCCTTCCAAAAATTCGAATTGGCAAAAAAGTTATAATGATTATGCACCAGGGACGAAATATGAGTATTGTAATCTAAATTTTAATATGGCTGGAGCTGTCTTAGAACGTCTCACAAACATTCGTTTTGATACTTATATTCGACAACAGATCCTCAATCCATTGGGATTATACGGGGGGTATTGTATCGATTCTTTGGACAATACACGTTTTACCTCCCTATATGCTTACGATAGTAAAAATGATAAATTCATTCACGAACCTTTAGCATACAATCCTCGAAGCGAAGAAGTGCGAAATCATGTCTTAGGAGAGACTACTCCAATATTTTCACCAACAGGCGGGATGAAAATTTCTGCTGTCGATTTAGCGAAATATATGATAATGCATATGAATTACGGTAAATCAGGAAAAGTTAAAATATTAGGTAAAAAGTATTCGAAATTGATGCAAACTAAGATTTCGGAAGATTCAGGCTATGGTTTAGCATTATTGGAAACCACTAAGTTGATTCCTGGGCAGCATATGGTAGGGCATACAGGCTCTGCGTACGGTTTGTACAGTTCTATGTTTTTTAATCCTAAAGAGAAGTTTGGAATAGTGGTGATTACTAATGGATGTGTGTTAGAATATGAAAATGGGGAAGTAGCCTTGCCTGCTAAAATCACCAATTTATTATATGAAAAGCTAATAAAGTAACAGCGTATTAGAAATTAGATTCCTAAAAATTGGCTTGTTTTTTGTATTTTATATCGATATAATTATAAAGGAGAATGAATTATGGGTAAAATTTTGGGAACTTTTGTGCTTACGATAATACTGTTTACCACAGTAAATGCTCAGACTTTGAATCTATATGATGTGCGTAAAGATTTTAACAAAGGTGTGAAAGATGAGGATCTTTGTAAAAAATATCTCCAAACTTTGCAAGCTAAAGCCAAAACTCCTTTAGAAAAAGGCTACGAAGCAGCATTTCATATGTTTATGGCAAAACATACTTCCAATCCATTTAAGAAAATGGGATATTTTAAGGATGGTAAGAAAATGTTGGAAAGCCAAATCAAAACCGAACCTAATAATATAGAATTACGATTTATTCGCTTGTGTATTCAGTACCATATACCAGATTTTTTAGGGTATAAATCTAATATTGAGGAAGATAAAAGTTTCTTGGTATCTAACCTTTATAAACTAGAAGATGATAAGACCAAAGATATCATTTATAATTACCTCAAAGGGGCTAACATGTATAAACAATCTGAGTTAGCTTTGCTAGCTCGATAACTTTCAAAACTTTCTTTCATTCCTGTTGTTTATATACTAGTTATATCCACTAAATTATTTCAACTTATGGCAACAGTAAAAGAGAAAAAAGCTTCGGCATCTACAGCTAAGTCCGCAGCTACAACGAAAACACGTGATACAGCTTCAAAAGAGAATAAATCAGAATCTGGAAAGATTGCAGCAAAAAAAGATGCAGCGAAAGATTTGCAAGATTTATTCGAAGATGGTTTAAAAGATATCTATTGGGCTGAAAAAGCATTGAAAAAAGAACTTCCAAAAATGGAGAAAAATGCAACTTCTCCGGATTTAAAAGCTGCTATTGCTAGCCATTTAATCGAAACGGAAGAACATATTAAGCGATTGGAAGCTGCTTTTAAATCTATTGGTAAAAAAGCAGAAGCTGAAAAATGCGATGCAATGGATGGATTATTGGAAGAGGGGAAGGGTATCATAAAGGAAACCGAAATTGGTGCAGTTCGTGATGCTGGAATTATCGCAGCCGCTCAGAAAGTAGAACATTATGAAATTGCGACTTATGGGACTTTAGCAGCTTTTGCAAAAGTATTAGGTCATAAAGAAGCTTTGAAATTGTTATTAGCAACTTTGAAGGAAGAGAAACAATGTGACAAAACTTTAACAGGCTTGGCAGACACCAATCTAAATTCAAAAGCCGAATAAAGAAACTGTTCCAATACAATAGATATATTCTTAAATGCAAAAAGCGAAGCCCAGGCTTCGCTTTTTTATCGCGGTTTCTCCAAAGACGTTGATAGACACTATTTAAAACACTAATTAAAAATCAACTTTGATTCGCGCCCGAATTCCCCAATCTGAAACATTTGGTTGATTCAGGTAATTCAAACGCTTCACGTAATCTACGCGTAATACTTTGAATATATTTCCTAGGCCAACACTAGCTTCCATATACGGTTTGTCGCCAAATGTAAATGAAGAAATTTCATTATCTATATTTCTTTGCCAAGCAAATAAATCACGGTTATATGTTGGGTTATTTTGATCTCTCAAACCACCGTACAAACCTTTGAAACTAAATACTTCACGCAGTTGTAGTTTCTTAATTAAAGGTAGCTTGTTTAAAATAAAGCCATTCATGTAATATTGTACATTAATCGAAGCGTGATGATCAGAAATGAATTCCATAAAGTTCATCAAATTGTACGATTGCAATTGATAAGCGTATGTTTGATTTGCTCGGTGCAATGTTAATAGCGGATAAGCAATATTATCTCCTAGAATATAGGTTCCATCCAAATTCACATCAGCATATCCAAATTGTGATAAATACACTCGCTTGAATACACCTGCGGTGAAATTATGGTAATTATATTCTCCGTCAAGCGCGCCTTTAATTCCAGCTGTATAATTGAAAGTGAAAATCGGATATTCATTGTAAATAGGAGTTCGGTACAATTTACCTTGATAATATTGTTCTTTTGGAGCCCATCTAAATCCAATATTCGCTTCTGTCGTATTTACTTCGTTAATAATGGTAGGATCTCCCATTTCTGGAATAATCTGATAGCGAATTACACCCGCAGGAGTTTGTTTCCATTTGGTCAAGCCAGCATTAATGGAAAAGTGATTTCCAAATTCTGCTTTGTATTCTATTTTGTATGTATCATTGTACAAATAGCTTTTGTTTTCACCACGTTTGAAAGACAATAACACATTATCTTCTTGAATAAATTCTAAATTTTGTCCGGGGATTTTAGTGTCGTGCTGATAGGATGCACGAATGTAGTGTTGCGGAAATTTATAAACTGACTTATTGTTTATCGAGTATGTTCCACTGACGAAATATTTCCATTTTTTATCTTCAAAACCATAAGCCGCATATGCTTCCGAGAAGAAACGAGTGCTTAACTGTTCTGTTGTACGACCTCCAATACGCAAACGAAGTCCTTCTACCGGATTGTAGCTGTAAAAAGTATTAACTGGACCAATTTCTACTGGACCTGCTTGCTTATATCCCGAAAGAATCAAAGCTGCCACATCCATAAATCTACGAAACGATGGCATCGTTTGTAGTGAGTCAATATTTTGATAAATTGCTTTCTCTTGGTTGGTCAAAGGTGCTTGACGTAATCCAGCCCAATATTGTCTTTGATTTGTTGCTGGAGCTTTTTCTATAATCTTTTCTACCTCAGCGCCTGCATATAAAGAATCGGGTCTATGCATTCCATTGACATAATCCTTATAATACACGACACGATTTCCTTGTACACCTTTACCTTTTCCTGTCAAAGCAAAATCAATTCCCAATGCACTCCGACTTAAAAAATATTTGTTAATATTATCTTTTTCAAAAGTAAGTTCAATATTTAAATCACGGACAAAATTAAGGTTGATATCCTCGCTAACTTTCATTTTAGTGCCTTGAACAGCATATTGGCCATCCAAAGTAACGTAGAGTTTTCCTTGAAATAAGAAATCGCCCTTACTTCGTGGAAAGAAACTTAGCTCTACGAGATAAGATTTTGAGGTTTTAATCGTATCCGTGATGTAATACCGGTAGAATGTAGGGGCACTATTAGCAATTGGACTTAAAAATTGGTTGGTCAACAACGTAATGTTATTATCGTAGATGTCCACTTTATCATACAGCTTGTTGAAATAATTCGCTAAACCTTCGTTGTCCACAAATTTAGGATCAAATTCAGCCTTTTGCTCTGCGATTATATATTGTTTTGTTTTCTTAGGATCGTTTCTGTAATAAACTTTAGACACTTTTTCTTCCATGTAAGCAGGAAGAACATATGTTGATGTACTGTCTGATTGTTTTTGAAATAAGAATTGATAGTTTTTGAATGCTTTTTTATTAACGAATTTTTCAGAAAGGTTACTTAATCCCAAAGAGATTTTTTCATATTGTTCGAACTCCACAAAATCTTGCCCCGTTAATCTGTTTTGGTCGCGATGATCAATTACTTGACGGATTAATTCAACAGCAGGATTATTTTTATTGGAATATTTTAATCTAGGCTTTTTGATTATAACTTCAGCAATTTCATTTTCTGCAGCTAAAGCAATAGAAAAATAAGTCTTACCTGAAGATAAATCCAAATCTTGAGATGGATAACCTACGTAACTCACGCGTACCTTTACATTCTTATTGGGAAGGGAAAATTCAAAATTACCCAGTTCGTCTGTTTTTGTAGCTTGCGTACTTCCAACAATCGCTATTGTAGCAAATTCTATTGGCTCTTTTGTTTCCTTATCTATAACATTTCCCTTAATTTTAAAGGATTGCGCCATCGAAACTAAGCTAAAGAATAAGCTGAAAAATAATAAAATACTCCTATTCAAATAATATTTCATGTTAATTGCAGGTCTAAACTTTTGACTTTTTATATTTTTTGTTCAAAAATTCTAATGCAAATTAACTACTTATTTCTTTTACTTATATCTGCAAATAATCACTTTGACTTTGGTGTGATATAAATTGAAGTACAATACAATTTTATTACAAAACTACTATATATCGACGATCTGTTTTTCACCTTCTCATATATCTTAAAAAGAATATTGTGCTATGGTGGAGATACTAAAATAGTTAGAATTATACTATAGAAAAACAGCCTCTAATTGTAGAAGAGGATAAAATTGGGGTAAAGTACCATTTGGCGTCACACTAATGCTATTTTTATTATTATATTTAAATTAAATAACTTAGTAATAATGAAAATGTTTCTCTTGCTAATATTGCTCCAAATTGGATTTGTTTGCACTGTATTTTCTCAGTCTTTCAGAGATACGGTTTCTGCACACACATATGTTCCTTATGGGATTGTTAAATTAGATTCTGTAATAAAAAATGGTATTATGTATAGGTATCATACAAATGCTACTGGAAGATATTATATTAAGTAGTGATGATAAAAATTTTACGAAATCAAATATGAAAATAGGTCGTAAATTTCATAAAATTAAAAATTTAGGACGCTTAAAAAATTATATAGGGTGGGGTTATTATTTGGAATTACCTGCTGGTTGGAATGCTTATCTATGTATGGATAAATCAGAAATAGATAGCTCTAAAGTATTATTCTTTTTTTCAATGGAAAAAGAAATTTTTGAAAGTATTTTAGAAAAATAGATATGTAAGGAGTACCATTAGCTAAGTGTCAATGGTACTCTTTTTTACGTAATTACTTCGGTAACTTCGGATTTTTAAAAAAGTCCTTGAATAATGTAGTGTTCTGTTGTACCAACCATTCGTAGATTTTTGCGCCATGTGATAATCTTTTGACGCCTAATTCTGTAAGTCTCTCTACCGAAGGAAGGTTTTCTGTTAAAAATACATTGAGTGGTAAGGAAGTCTGCTTTAACAAACTTTCAATATCATCAACAGATTCTATCAGCGGAACAAAAAGTCCATCCGCACCGGCGTTTGTATATATTTTAGCTCTATTAATAGCTTCTTCCAAAGGCGATTTGTGTTTGGTAGTGTAGGAGTCAGTACGTGCGTTTATAAAGATTTCTTTCGTTTCTGCTTTGATGGCTTGGATTTTTTGTTGGAGCAATTCCGCATCCCCCAATATGCGTTTACCATTTTTCACTTGTCCATCTTCTAAATTTATTCCAACAACTCCTAGATCTGCCAACCTTTTGACGTTTTGTGCTACTTTGTCTGGATTATCTGAGTACCCAGATTCAAAATCAACAGATACTGGAATATCTACAGCTTTAACTATTCTCTCTACTATAAAAAGCAGCTCGTCAACAGTGATTTGTTCTCCATCCTCGTAACCCATTGCATTTGCAATGGCATGACTCGAACTTCCTAAAGCCTTAAAGCCAGCTTCCTGCGCAATCTTCGCCGAGTTGGCATCCCATACATTGCCTAGAATGAGCAAATCGGGTTGTGTGTGTAGTTTTTTGAAATTAGTATACATCATTCTATATCTTTGAAAATATAACATTCGACAGTTGTAAAATGTTTTCTATACATTTTTAACGTCAATTTTTTTAAAATTTATATTTTTATGGCTAAACTAAATAAATATAAATGGCTTCAGGAATTTTCGCAGTATTAGATGATATCGCTGCGCTCATGGACGACGTTGCAGTCGCAAGTAAAATAGCAACCCGTAAAACCGCAGGTATATTGGGAGATGACCTGGCTGTAAATGCGGAAAAAGCTACAGGCTTTCTATCATCAAGAGAAATTCCGGTGCTTTGGGCAATCACAAAAGGTTCTTTTGTAAATAAATTAATTATCATTCCTTTAGTATTCTTATTACAGATTTTTCTGCCCATAGCTATTAAGATTGTTCTAATTATTGGTGGTTTGTATTTAGCTTATGAAGGCGTCGAGAAAATCGTTGAATTTCTTTTTCATCGTAAAAAGAAAGGGGAAGAAGTCATAGAGGAGATCAAAGAAGACGGGGAAGCTAATGAAAAAGCAAAAATAAAATCAGCCATCACTACAGATTTTATACTTTCTGTAGAGATTGTAATTATAGCTTTGGCTACGGTTTTGGATCGTTCATTATCTGTTCAAATTATTACGGTAAGCGCCGTAGCATTTTTAGCCACTGTGGGAGTTTATGGGATTGTAGCTTTAATTGTTCGTATGGATGATACTGGCTTTAAGTTGATTAGAAAATCAAGAAATGAAGGTTTTGTCGCGGCATTGGGAAAAGGATTGGTTATTTCTTTACCTGTAGTTATAAAAATATTATCTGTTGTAGGTACTATTGCTTTATTAATGGTATCAGGGGGAATATTCGTTCATAATATTGATTTTTTTCATCACCTATTACCTACATGGAATAATACGTTGAAAGAAAGCTTAATAGGCTTTGGGATGGGATTAATTGTTGTTATTGTAATCACATTAATCAAAAAAGTAGTATATGCGATAAAAAAATAAATCAACTAAACTATAAACAATTATGAGAAGTAACTTAGTATTAATTGTCTTATTTACTACTATTCATCTGGGCTATTCGCAGTCAAAATCGACTTTAGAATTGCCCATAGGGCAAGATGAATATTGGTGGGGAGGAGTGGTAGCGCAAGGCTCTAGTATGCCTTTTTTACATCCAGCTAGAGAATATAATTTAGCAAGGGAAAATTTCAAATAATCAGGTAGTTCCTCTGTTTGTTTCCAACAAAGGGCGTTTTATTTGGAGTGATAAACCTATAAAATTCGCTGTTATGGGGGAGAAAATCGTAATTAATTCAGATTATGAAGAATTAAAGATTCAGCAATCTGGGAATGCTTTAAAATCTGCTTATTTAGCGGCGAGTATTAAGTATTTTCCTGCATCTGGAGTTCTCCCAGCAGAGGAATTTTTTACCAAACCACAGTATAATACATGGATTGAGTTGATGTATAACCAAAATCAACATGATATCCTAAAATATGCGCAGGATATTGTGGCCAACAACTTTCCGACAGTTGTTTTTATGATTGATGACAATTGGCAACGCTATTATGGAAATTTTGATTTTAGGGTTGAAAAATTTCCAGATCCAAAAGGTATGATTCAAAAACTCCATTCTTAAGGTTTCAAAGTGATGTTATTGATATGTAATTTTGTAAGTCCTGATAGTCCTGAGTATCGTGAATTAGCCCGGAAAGGTTATTTAATAAAGAAGAAAGGCAAGGATGAGTCTGCGATCCTAAATTTGTGGAATGGTCAATCTGCATGTTATGATTTAACAAATCCCGCTGCTTTAATCATTTCGTTTCTATATTGAAAAAAATGCAAGCAGATTATGGAATCGACGGATTCAAATTTGATGCCAGTGATAATGCATTTTATGAGGAGAACTTGCTTGATAGTTATGATAAGAATGCCCTATCGGTAGATCATACTTTAGCATGGGCTAAATTGGGGTTGGAGTTTCCATTTAATGAATATAGAGCAGGATGGAAAATGGGGGGACAGCCGCTTGTGCAGTGTTTGGGCGATAAAACGTATTCATGGAATTCGGTACGTATCTTAATTCCTTATATGATAACCGCTGGATTGTTGGGTTATGCATACACTTGCCCTAATATGATTGGAGGAGGAGAGTTTACGACATTTTTGAACAAAAAAGCAGAGGATTTCGACCAATCTTTAATTGTACGTTCTGCACAGGTACATGCCTTGATGCCAATGATGCAATACTCTGTAGCTCAATGGCGAATTTTAAATAGTGAGCATCTTGAAATAGTACGTCAATGTGCTTTATTACATGAAAAATTTGGCGAATACATATTAGAAACTGCAAAGCAATCTTCAAAAACAGGCGAACCTATTCTCAGACATATGGAATATTCGTTTCCTGCGGAAGGTTTTGCAACTGTTCTTGATCAATTCATGTTAGGAGAAAAATATTTAGTAGCTCCCGTTGTGGATAATAGATTAAAAAGAGAGGTTAAATTATCTAAAGGATTCAAATGGAAAGATGATCTTGGCAAAATTTACAAAGGTGGTAAAAACTATAAATTAGATGTGCCAATATCTAGATTACACGTATTTTGAAAAAATAAAATAGTTTAATTTAATAAATCATTGCGGGCTTACTAAGTAAGCCCGTTTTTTATAGTATAGATTTATACTTTATTTGTTCTCTATTAATTTTATATCTCTTGTGATATCTCTTTCAATTGCAATATCAATTTTAAAAATTATACTTAAGATAACACCTGCTACAAGAGTTACTGGAAATACAATAGCCAGAATGATGACTAATAAAAGTGGAAGATTGACAATATTGTTTCCAGATTTGGAGGTTGCTACAAATCTCGAATTGTTGATATTAGAGAATAAGCCTTTAATCATATTATTAATGCTGCTTCCGTTGATTGTAAATATTCTTTTCGTTGCCATAATGTTCTTTATTTTAAATGATATTTGTTCAAATTTTATATTCAAAGATACAGCGGAAAGAGAAGCGATAGGATAGTGGATAGGTGGAAGAGCATGAAAACTCGGTAAAAGAGGAGGAGAATTCGGTGAAAATAAAATCGCCATTTCGGAAGAAGTAGTAAAGTTTGATAATCTAAAATTAAGATTTCTCACTACACTACGTTTCGTTCGAAATGACGATGTTAAGTGCGTCATCTCATTTTAGAAATGACACCTATGTGTATAATTATTTCTTTAACGCTTTTTCGTAACGTGAAGAAACTTCATCCCAATTAATTATGTTCCAAATGGTTGTCAAATAATCTGCACGTTTGTTTTGGTAACGTAAATAGTAAGCATGTTCCCACACATCTACTCCTAAAATAGGCGTTCCTTTTTCTTCTACCACGTCCATCAATGGATTGTCTTGATTTGCAGTTGATGAAACAAACAATTTACCTGCTTTGTCAACAGATAACCATGACCAACCAGAACCGAAACGAGTGGCACCCGCTGCATTGATTTTTTCTTTCAACGTATCTAAAGAACCAAAAGTATCATTAATCGCTTTCTCTAATTTTGCAGATGGTTTTGTACCTGCATTTGGTGTCAAAATAGACCAAAACAATTCGTGATTGTAATGACCACCGCCATTATTACGCACTGTTGCAGATTGTTTCGAAATAGAACCCAAGATCGATTCAATACTTTCTTTTTCTGTCGATGTACCCGCAATAGCTTTATTCAAATTTGCTGTATAAGCTGCCGCATGTTTGCTATAATGAATTTCCATTGTTTGCGCATCAATAGCACCTTCCAAAGCATTGTACGCATAAGGAAGTGGCGTTTGTTTGAATTGCGCAAAAGTAGCCTGTGAAGCAAATATCGCTGTAGCCAAAAAAGCTGATTTTAGTATATTCATCGTATTTGTTTTTGTTTTAAAGATAAGCTTTGTTGATATTCAATACAAATCGACTTGGTTTTATAACAGTATTTTAACAATTAAGTTTAAATAATTAGGTTATAATATGATTAATGATTAAGTTTTTTCAACACTATCGATTTTTAAAATTTCATTTTCAATTTTTTTTATGAAGCTATTGCTTGCGTTGAAAATTTCCAATTTAACATATTTATCTAGATCAATGATATTTGCCTTATGGAGTGATTCATATACTATTAGTAATAGTTGTTATTCATTGATGATTTTTTTAGAATCAACTCCAAATATTTTTATTACATAATCGAAATATGTTTCTTTAGAATTGTCGTAATTATCCTTATTTGCTAGCGAAGGTATTATGTTATTAAGTTTATTTAAAATTATCTCTAAAGCATTTCTGTCTTTCTCAGGTAAACTTTTAATTTCAGCAATTTGTTTTACAGCATCATAAATAGGGTTGCTTATATTTTGAATATCTTCATTTTCTTCAATACATTTTTTTATAGCTTTTGATAACTCAGGTTTAAATTTATCAACACCATGCATAGTGTCACTATAAAAAATTGTTCGTTGGTCAATAATATCAAAAGGCAGTTTAGTGCCATGTTCGGCAACTGTAATCACTCTCTTTCCAAAAGAATGTCGAATTGCTAATTCATACATTACATTTGGATTTACACTTGTCAAATTAGCAATAACTAATTCACAGTTTACAATTTTCTCGATAATTTGCTTATTTATTGAGCCTGTACTATCTATATGATGAGCAGGAAGTGGTTCAAATCCATGTTCATTAAGCACTGGTCTTAAAACGGAATTAATAAGACCTTCTGTTTTTTTTGAAAATTTCAGAATCAGGAGCACCAATTGGTGTGATAATAAAACACTCTTTTAATTTTGTCTTTTCTTCAGAATTTTTATTTGTCGATACAGTTTTACTCATTTTAATTATTGGTCTTAACATTGTTAAAATACGAATAATTTATAATAAATAAGCCTCACCAGATACGTGGTGAGGCTTTATATACTCTTGTTGAGTATCTAATGTCTAGATGTCTCCCTTCGGTCGACATGACGTTTTAAAGGATTTTATCCCAAATTAGCTAAACTTTCTTCTAAGATTTGAATTTTAGCTTCAGCGTCTGCTTTTTTGTTTTGTTCGTTTTGTACGATTTCTGATTTTGCATTTTGAACGAAACGCTCGTTTGATAATTTCTTATCTACGGATATTAAGAAACCTTTCAAGTACTCGATTTCTTTGGTGATACGTTCGCGTTCTGCATCTACGTCGATATTATCAGCAGCTAATTGTACATAACATTCTGTTTTACCCGCTAAGAAGCTTAATGCTCCTGTTACTTTTTCCTGTACGAAAGTCAATTCAGAGATGTTCGCCAATTTGATAATTGATTCTTGATATTTCGCAAAATCAATATCTGTATTACTGATAGCCAAAGGCAATTCTACTTTTGGAGAAATACCTTTTGAGTTACGTACCGCACGAACTTCCGAAATGATTTGTTGTACCGTGGCAAATTCCTTGATGATATTCTCGTCAAAAGCAGCTACTTTAGGGTATTCCGCTACGATGATACAGTCTTTAGCATCACGTGATCCGAAAATCTCATCGTGGTACAATTCTTCTGTCAAGAAAGGCATAAATGGATGAGCTAATGCCAATACTTTTTGGAAGAATGCTTTTACCGTTTCTAATGTTTCTGCTTCGATTGGCTGTTGGTAAGCTGGTTTTACTAATTCCAAGTACCACGCACAGAAGTCATCCCAAATCAATTTGTAAGTCGCCATTAAGGCATCTGACAAACGGTAATTTGCGAAGTGTTCGTCGATTTCAGCTACAGCTTGGTTGAAACGATTTTCAAACCATACAGCCGCTGTTTTTTGTGCTTCAGTAGCTGGATTATCTATAGTTTCCCAACCTTTTACCAAACGGAACGCATTCCAGATTTTGTTAGCAAAGTTACGACCTTGCTCACAGTAAGACACGTCAAACATCAAGTCATTTCCGGCAGGAGAAGATAGCAACATACCTACACGTACACCATCTGTACCATATTGTTCCATCAACTCGATAGGATCAGGGGAGTTACCCAATGATTTTGACATCTTACGACCCAACTTGTCACGCACGATACCTGTTAAGTATACATTGCGGAAAGGAGGTTTTTGTGTATAGTCATGACCCATGATAATCATACGAGCTACCCAGAAGAATAAAATTTCTGGAGCAGTCACTAAGTCGTTCGTAGGGTAGTAATATTTGAAATCTTCGTTTTCAGGGTTACGGACACCGTCGAAAACGGACATGGGCCACAAACCTGAAGAGAACCATGTATCCAATACGTCGTCTTCTTGACGAATACCTGTAGCAGATTTGCCTTGTGCTTCAAACTCTTTGATCGCATCAGCTTCAGTTTTCGCAACTACCCATTCGTTTTTGTCATTGTACCAAGCCGGAATACGTTGTCCCCACCACAACTGACGCGATATACACCAATCTTTCACATTTTCCATCCAGTGCTTGTATGAAGCAAAGAATTTCTCTGGAATCAATTTGATGGTGCCATCTTCTACGTAGGATAAAGCTGGCTTAGCGATTTCTTCCATTTTACAGAACCATTGCATCGATAATTTTGGTTCGATAGCAGCATCTGTACGTTCAGAGAAACCAACTTGCGATTTGTAATCTTCGATTTTCTCGATTTGACCAACTTCTTCTAATAATTTAGCTACTTTCTTACGAGCGATGAAACGATCTTCACCCACTAAGATTTCAGCTTTTTCGTTTAATGTACCGTCATCATTTAAGATGTCGATTACTGGAAGATTGTGTTTTTGACCTAATTCGTAGTCATTCAAATCGTGTGCAGGTGTTACTTTCAAACATCCTGTACCGAATTCCATTTCTACGTACTCATCTTGGATAACAGGAATCTCACGATTTACCAATGGAACGATAACTGACTTACCTTTAAGGTGTGCATAACGCTCATCGTTAGGGTTGATACAGATAGCTGTATCCGCCATAATCGTTTCCGGACGCGTAGTGGCTATGATAATATATTCATCCGAATCTTTGATTTTATAACGGATGTAGTATAATTTTTGATTTACTTCTTTACGGATTACTTCTTCGTCAGAAAGCGCAGTTTTGCCTTGTGGATCCCAGTTTACCATTCGAACACCACGGTAGATATAGCCATCTTTGTAAAACTTGATGAACGTATCGATAACGGCTTCTGACAAATCAGGATCCATTGTGAATTTTGTACGATCCCAATCACATGAAGCACCTAATTTTTCTAATTGCTTCAAGATGATACCGCCGTATTTCTCTTTCCATTCCCAAGCATGTTTCAAGAAATCTTCACGAGTCAATGATTTTTTGTCAATTCCTTGTTCTTTCAACATGGCAACGACTTTAGCTTCCGTAGCGATAGAGGCATGGTCAGTGCCAGGTACCCAACATGCATTTTTACCTTGCATACGTGCACGACGAATCAATACATCTTGAATGGTATTATTCAACATGTGTCCCATGTGTAACACGCCAGTAACGTTTGGTGGGGGCATGACAATCGTGTATGGTTCACGCTCATCTGGTGTAGAACGGAAAAATCCGTTTTCCATCCAGTAAGAATACCATTTTTCTTCTGCTTCTTTCGGATTATAAGTCTTTGCTATACTCATTGTTAAAATTCGATCAAAAAATTGAAGTACAAAATTACGGATTTAATAGGACTTAAATGTATCAATCAAAACAAAAAATGATATTGATAAGGGAATAGATATGAGTATATATGATTACTTTTGGATGAAATTTGGATTTATTATTTATTAATTAAAATATTGTAAAGAATGAATAAGCCCGCTTGGCGTTCACATATCCTTTTTTTACTGAGTTATTTCCTGTATTGGTATGTACTTTTTCTATTTGATAGAACCGCCTTTTTGATAAGTAATTGGTCTAAATTTGAAGATAAATCTGATATTCTTTATTCGTATCTCTATGGAATCCGCTTGGATGCTTCGTTAGCTTGTTATTTCATCGCTTTACCTTTTATATTCTATATTATTCAGCTGTTGGTTATTAAAAAGCCTGTTTCTCCATGGTGGCTACGCGGTTATACATTAGTTCCAACCGTATTGTTTGCACTAATCACTATAGTAAACAATCCGCTTTATGAATCCTGGGGAGAGAAAATTAGTAAGCGTGCGATCTTGTTAGGAGCAGGTACTGTTGGTGGAGTTACGAGTTCAATTGATCTAGGAATGTTGATTTTCGCAGCTATTACAGTGGTTTTATATTTTGTAATTGCACACTATACTTACCACGGTATAGTCGTGAGAGCAGCAAAATACAGGAATCAAAATTGGTCATCTATATTAGTGGTTTTTGTTACTGGAGCATTTGTCCTTTTTGCTTTTATACGAGGTGGTTTCGGTCGTGCAAC
The DNA here is from genome assembly GCF_014692495.1 of Sphingobacterium litopenaei. Taxonomy (GTDB): domain Bacteria; phylum Bacteroidota; class Bacteroidia; order Sphingobacteriales; family Sphingobacteriaceae; genus Sphingobacterium; species Sphingobacterium litopenaei. Next base: position 259,857 of record NZ_JACOIJ010000001.1, read on the forward strand.
ATTGAATCCAAGTGCAGTTTATTTTTCGGATAATACAACTTCAAATCACTTAGCTGTAAATACGTATTGGGCTTTTTTAAAAGATATGATGAAAAGCGCTAAGAAAAATCCTTATCGTTTTATGTCAGAAGAAGAAGCTCAACAAATTATTAATCCTGTGCTTCCAAAAACTTCAGATACAGTAGAAAATGTATTAAGAATGGACCGACCAAATGTTGTTTTAATTCTTTTGGAAGGAATGGTGGCGCAGGTGTTTGAGGAGCTAGGTGGTGAAAAGGGTATTACGCCAAACTTGGATAAATATATGCGTGAAGGCGTGAATTTTACACGAGCTTATTCTGCTGCTGATCGTTCGGACAAAGGGATGATTGCTGTAATGAGTGGTTTTCCTTCACAAGGAACGGAGAGTATCATACAATACATTCCGAAGCACGAAAAATTACCTGCAATTGGACAGATATACGATTCGTTGAAATACAGCACTTCGTTTTATCACGGAGGGCAAAGTCAGTTTTACAATTTCAAATCTTATATGTTTACGCACGGAATTGAAAGAGTAGTAGATAATGCAGATTTTGATTTACACGAGAAAAGAAATTCTTGGGGTGTGTACGATCATGTTGTAGCAGAACGTATGCTACAAGATTTGGATGAGGATAAAAAGCCATTTTTCTCCATCTTCTATACGTTAGTAAATCACGAACCATATAATCTCGATGGAGGATATAAATTTGGTAAAAAGACTAAAGCGGATATGTACCGCAGTACAGCGTATTATACGGATACGATGATTGGAAATTTTGTAGAGCGTGCTAAGAAGAAAGGGTGGTACGATGATACTATTTTTGTAGTGGTATCCGATCATGGAAATATTTACCCAAATGAAAAATATGGCTTAGAGCATCCTAAGCGTTACCATATTCCTTTGTTTATTTTTGGCGGTGCTTTGAAAGAAGAATGGAAGGGGCGTAAAATGGAACAGGTCGTAAGTCAGTTAGATGTAGCAACTACTTTGTGGAATTTTGTTAGTGATAAACCATCTCCTTTTAAATATTCTTTTGATCTATTTACGAGGTCGAGACTGAATGTGGCATTTTATAATTCCAATAGCACATTTGGCATTGTCACAAATGAGCAGGCGGTAGGATATGATGTGTTAGGGGGTAAAGTCGCTTACAAAGAGGGCGTTAAGATAGATAGTCAAAAAGATAGCTTAATCCGTATTGCAAAAGGGTATTACCAAGAAGTTTTTAAAGATTTTCAAAATTATTAATATGAAATACATACAATTGAAGGGCTATTTTAATACGTTGCTTTTATTGTTTATTCAGTTTGTTTTCCTTCTACTTGTTTATGCCATTCTAAGATTGGGGTTCTACGGTTTTAATAAGGCTTTATTTCCTCATGTGAGCAGTCATGAATTGGCAACCATGTTAGTAGGTGGTGTCAAATTTGATGTAGTAGCCATTTTGTATTTCAATATCCTTTATATCTTACTTCAGAGTTTACCTTTTCCATTTAAATATAATATTACTTATCAGAAGGTCTGCAAATGGGTTTTCGTGATAACGAATTCTATTGGTATAGCCTTGAATTTAGTGGATTTTGCGTATTATCCCTTTACGCTTAAACGTACAACAGGAACTGTGTTTGGGCAGTTCGCTAATGAAGAAAACCTACTAAAATTGACAATTGATTTTCTAATAGGTTATTGGTATTTGTTGGTCTTATTTGTGCTTTTAGTTTGGCTTTTGGCTAAAGCTTATGATCGAATAAAATTGGTAAGAACGGATAAGATAAATTGGTTGTTTTATACCGTTCAATTCGCTTCTTTTCTATTTATTATTTTCCTGTTTATTGGTGGTGTGCGTGGTGGATGGGCACATAGTACCCGTCCTATCACGTTGAGCAATGCTGGTGATTATGTGAAAAATCCGGAAGAAATGAACATTGTGTTGAATACACCTTTCAGTATATTGAAAACATTAAAAGCGGTTTCTTTAAAAGAAGTAAATTACTTCTCGGAAGAGGAATTAAATGCAAAATATACTGTCATTCACCAGCCAAAAGATTCTTCTGAATTCAAGAAGCTCAATGTTGTGCTGTTGATTTTAGAGAGTTTTGGGAAAGAACATATAGGCGCATTAAATAAGGATATCAATAACGGGACCTATAAAGGTTATACACCATTTTTGGATTCTTTAATTGGCGAATCTTATACGTTTACGCGTACGTATGCAAATGGTCGTAAATCTATCGATGCATTACCTTCTGTAATCACAGGTATTCCATCTGTAGGAGAACCATTTGTATTGTCAATTTATTCGGGAAATAAAACGACGAGTATGGCGAAATTATTAGGTGATGAAGGATATGAAACAGCATTTTTTCATGGTGCACCAAATGGTAGTATGGGCTTTTCGGCATATACCCAATTAGCAGGTATAAAACATTATTACGGAAAGAATGAATACAATAATGATGCAGATTTTGATGGTATTTGGGGTATTTGGGATGAACCGTTTATGCAGTTCATGGGAGACAAAATGAATGAGTTACCACAGCCTTTTTTTGCTGGATTTTTCTCTTTATCCTCACATCATCCATTCAAAGTTCCCGAAAAATATAAAGGTAAATTTCCGAAAGGAACCTTAGAAATTCATGAGCCTCTCGGTTACACAGATTATGCTTTGAAAGAGTTTTTTGCAAAAGCTTCTAAAGCACCTTGGTTTAAAAATACATTGTTTGTGATTTGCGCGGATCATGCAACTATGAGTTACTTGCCAGAATATCAAACGGCTCCGAATTCTTTTGCTATTCCTATAATTTTTTATCAGCCTGGAAGCAATCTCAAAGGTATATCGGATAAAATGGTTCAGCAAATTGATATTCTTCCGACGGTGTTAAACTATCTGCATTATCCAAAACCTTATTTTTCTTTTGGTTTTGATGCTTTCGAAGAGAATAAAGATAACTTTGTGGTCAGTAATATTGGCGGTGTGTATAATCTATTTCAGCATGATTATTACATGACGCACGATGGAGAGAAAGTTACCTCTATCTTTAATCTCAAAGAGGATAAATTCCTTAAACGGGATTTAATTTATAATACGTCCTTAAAGGATTCATTGGAAAATACATTGAAAGCTTTTATTCAGCGTTATAATCATTGTATGATTCACAATAAGTTGACAGTTGATTAAACGCTAGAAAATATCTTAAAAAAAGTCAGGCTCGATTTTTCGAGCCTGACTTTTTTTATTCTTCGTTTGATTTATATAAATCGTTGAATTCATTTTTATATTTCTCTAAGATAACTTTGCGTTTCATCTTAAGGGTAGGAGTAAGTTCACCACCATCTATTGTAAATTCATTATGAAGAATGATAGGTTTTTTGATTTGCTCCCAATTTCCGAAATGTTGGTTTGCTAACCTTACTTCGCTGTTTATCTTCTTTATAATCGTAGGATGACTCAAGAATTCATCTTTTTTCATACCAATAAGTTCTGGCGCACTTGATTTGCTCCAATCTGCTAAGTGTGCATAGTTCGGAACAATAAAAGCAGATGCAAATTTCTGACCATCACCAATGACCATGGCTTGCTCAATGAAATACGATTCTACCAATTTTTTCTCAATAGGTTGAGGTATTACATATTTACCACCAGAGATTTTGAACATCTCTTTTTTACGGTCGATAATCTTAATAAACTTTCCTTCCTCATATACCGCAATATCACCCGTATGCAACCATCCGTCGATAATAGTTTTAGCTGTCTCTTCTGGATTTTTGTAATAGCCTTGCATTACGTTTGGACCTTTTACTAAAATCTCACCATCTTCAGATAATTTAACTTCAACATATTTTACGGGCAAACCTACTGTTCCTACGCGAATACCTTTTTCATAGTGATTTACAGAAATCAATGGTGACGCTTCAGTCATTCCATATCCTTCGTAAAGTGGAATACCTGCCGCTAAGAAAATACGCGCTAATTTGTTTTGTAAAGAAGCCGATCCCGAAGCTACAGTAACTAAATGTCCTCCTAATGCTTCATACCATTTATCTAAAACTAATTTTTTCGCAAGTTTTAGTTTCAAATTATAAGCGAAAGATCTATTTTCAGGATTTGGATCATAAGCTTCGCCTACACTAACCGCCCAATCAAAGATTTTTCTTTTAGAACCAGAAAGATCATGTCCTGTTTTCATGATTTTCTCGTATACCTTTTCAAGAATACGAGGAACAGCAGTCATGATGTGCGGTTTCACTTCTTTAATGTTGTTACCTATCTTATCTAATGATTCTGCAATATATGTGGTTATACCAATATACATATACGTATAAATCACCATTCTCTCATAAGCATGACAAGGAGGCAAGAATGTTAAGGCACGTGTATAAGCTTGTAGGGGGGTGATTTCGCGCGCAGCCATCACATTGAACATGATATTGTTATGCGTTAACATTACACCTTTTGGTTTACCTGTTGTACCAGAAGTATAAATTAATGTTGCTAAATCGCTTGGCTTCACCGCATCTCTGCGTTGTTGTAGGGTTTCATCCTTTATATTTTTGCCCAACTCTACTATTTCTTTCCAATTACGTGAATCGGGAACTTCTGCAATACAAAAAACATATTTCAAAGTATAAAGTGATTCTTGTAATTTGATGATACGATTATATAGATTCTTGTTGCTTACAACACAAAGTTTGATTTCAGCATCGTTGAAGATATATTGATAATCTGTATCGGTAATATTGGGATACATCGCCACACAGACAGCACCAGCTTGTTGAATGGCAAAGTCCATCATGTGCCATTCTATACTGCTGTCAGCAATTAATCCTACTTTTTCATTAGGTTTAACACCTAGTTCTATTAGTCCTTTGGAAATGGCGTCAACTTCAGCCAAAAACTCTGATGTTTTGATCTCCTTCCATTCGTCGTTTTTTTTGTGGGAGAAAATAGAAAGGTTGGGATATAAATCTAGCTGTCTACGCGCTAAATCAAACAATCTTAAGTCTTGTCGTTCTTGTTCCATATTTTTCAATAATATCAATGCATTTAATATCAGGCGACTGCATTAAATGCATTATGTGGTACAACGTTTTGAGTACGCTTAAAGTTTGCGAAGGTACAAAAATAAAATTTTCTGAAAATCTAATAGTGTTATTTGAAATAAGTATAAATAGTTAACTATTCCTAAAAGCATTAGTATTTAAAATAATTTAAAAATTAAATCATATTTATTAATATATTTTTATATTTGCTCAGGTAACCAAATAAAATAAAACCAATGGAATCATTAAATGGTATCAATGCAATCACACTAATTTTCGTTGCGATATTATTATTCGCTATAGCTTATAGAATATATGGTCTTTTTATGGCAAATAAGGTCTTACGTTTGAATAATAATATTTCCACTCCCGCTGTTGAATTCTCCGATGGTCATGATTATATTTCCACGAATCGTAATGTGTTATTCGGACATCATTTTGCGGCGATCGCAGCAGCAGGACCATTAGTAGGACCCGTATTGGCAGCTCAATTTGGTTATCTTCCAGGAGCATTATGGATTTTAATAGGCTGTGTCTTAGCTGGAGGAGTACATGATATGATTGTATTGTTTGCTTCGGTGCGTCACAAGGGGGAAAGTTTAGCCTCCATTGCATCTAAAGAGATTGGTAAAACTACAGGTTTTATTGCTGGAATAGCCGTATTATTCATATTGATATTAACTTTGGCAGGCCTTTCTTTGGCTTGTATAAGTGCTATGCACGAAGCTTCTTGGTCCTTATTTACCGTAATAATCACCATGCCAATCGCCATTATTATGGGCTTGATCATGCGCTATCGCAAAGATTCAGTCACCTTTGCTAGTATTTTAGGTGGAATACTTCTAATTGTGGGTATTATTGGTGGACATAATTTGATGCAATATGAAACGATTTCCAATCTCTTTCATTGGGATATTCAGACGATTTCTATAGCTATAGCAGTTTATGGATTTTTTGCTTCTGTCTTGCCTATGTGGTTATTGTTAGTTCCAAGAGATTATTTGTCAACTTATTTGAAAATTGGAACTATTCTGATGCTAGCTGTTGGGATTATTTTTGTTCAGCCAACTATTCAAATGCCTGCATTGACGGATTTTATCTATGGAGGTGGTCCTGTAATTGGTGGTCCGGTATTGCCCTTTATTTTTATAGTTATTGCCTGTGGCGCGATTTCTGGTTTTCATGCTATCATTGCTACTGGTACAACTCCCAAAATGTTGTCCAAAGAGCGTGATATTTTATTTGTAGGATACGGCGCAATGTTAGTCGAAGGATTTGTAGCATTAATGGCTTTGATTGCAGCATGTACATTAATGCCTGGCGATTATTTCGCTATCAATACACCAACATCAGCATATGAAAGTTTTATGGCTGCACATCCTGAATTAGTGACAGTAGATTTAGATCATTTTATTGAAAGAATTGGAATTGACTTACACGGTAGAACCGGCGGAGCAGTTTCTCTGGCAGTGGGGATGGCACATATATTTGATAAAATACCTTTTATGAATGATGTGGTGGCTTATTGGTACAATTTTGCAATTATGTTCGAAGCGGTGTTTATTCTAACAGCAATTGATGCGGGTACACGTGTGGGACGTTTCTTTTTACAAGAAATGTTAGGTGGTGTTATTCCTTCTTTTAAAAATAAAAATTGGATACCTGGGATTATTATCAGTAGTGCATTATTCACCTTTGCTTGGGGTTATTTAGTTTTTACAGGAAATGTAAGCAGCATTTGGCCGTTGTTTGGTATTAGTAATCAACTTTTAGCAGCCTGTGGTCTTATAGTTTGTACTACGATGCTAATTCGTATGAATAGAGGGAAATATGCGCTCTGTACTGCAATTCCTGGAGTATTTATGGCTATCATAACTTTTTGGGCAGGTTATTCTCAAGTAGTAAATATTTATATTCCGAATAATCAACATCTTCTAGCAGGATTAGCTATTCTTGCCATGTTTTTGATGCTTATAGTATTTATAGGTGCTTTCAGAAAATGGAATAGTCTCATTAAAATAAAAACAACCCTAGTGGATTCTTATGGAGAGGAAGTAAAAGAGTTAGTAGAACGTTAACTAGATCTTAAAATGGAAACCCACCAACATTTGAGGTGTCAGTGGGCTGGAAGTATGTTGTAATAAAACGATTATTGTAATCTCAAAATAAGCGTATTATGTTGAATACAAACACTATGCCACAAAATAAAGTTTTTATTAATTCGATTGAATTGGAATAAAAGAAAACAATAGTTGCTGTGAAATGTTAGAATATCGACATCAGAAACACAAATTATGGAAACAGAAAGCAGCAAACCAAAACAAAGTTTTTTCAAAAAGACATTCACTATCTTAAAAAATACGGTTAATGGATTCTTAAACGAAGACAGCTTGAAATATAGCGCTTCTTTAGCCTATTATACCGTTTTTTCGATTGGACCAATATTAGTTTTAATGATTACTCTGGCCAGTCTTTTTTATGGTGAAGATGCCGTCAAAGGAAGACTCTTTGGTGAATTGAATGGTTTAGTCGGAGCAAGTGCAGCAAGTCAGATTCAGGCAATTATAAAAAATCTAGAATTATCGGGTAAGAGTACCATGGCTTTGATAATCAGTGGGGTGACTTTATTGATTGGGGCTACAACTGTTTTTGGTGATATTCAAAATTCAATTAATAGAATATGGCATGTGCGTGCAAAGCCGAAGAAAGGTTGGTTGAAATTGATTAAAGATAGATTACTTTCATCTTCGTTAATAATTGGACTAGGATTCTTATTGGTTGTTACTTTAGTTATCAACGGAATTGTACTCGCATTTACCGATAATTTACAACGTTATTTTCCAGATATCACGGTCTTTTTATTTGATGGAATAAATTTTCTAATCACGTTTGGAATTATATTCATCCTCTTTTCTGTTATTTTTAAAGTATTGCCAGATGTAAATATTAAATGGCGCACTGTTCGTGCAGGAGCAATTTTTACAGCAGCATTATTTGTGGTAGGTCGATTATTGATTGGGTTTTATCTACAAACTTCTGGAACCGAATCTACCTATGGAGCAGCCGGATCTATTGTATTAATCTTACTTTGGGTATATTATACTGCTGCAATCTTATATTTTGGAGCTGTATTTACCAGAGAATATGCTTGTTATAAAGGGATATCCATTGAACCTTCAGAATATGCGGTACATGTAGAAACCAAAGAAATTGAGCGAAATGTATCTGAAATTCCACCAGCACCATTAACACAAGAAGAGGTGGTAATTGATAAAACTTAAACTTAAAAAATTACCTGATAACCAACATATTTGGAAACTTTTAAGGAAACCTAATACCTATGACCTTATTGTTAAAAAATTTTGTGAATAAGGATTTTAAGTTCTGGTATTAAAACCTAAAAAAGAGATAATAAACATGCCCCAAATATATGTCTATATTTAGGGCATGTCTATATTATTAGAACTTTTGTGTTAAGCCGTTTTTAACACATTGCGATAGGCATATTTTGGATAAATATGACGTTTAGCGTGTCTGGCAGGTGAATCTGCATTTATCAATTTAATATATTCGTTTTTTGTTACATTGAAATATTCATACTTGCTACCATCCGCAAATGTGATACTCAATATGTGACCTTTCCAATCAAAATCAGCTATAGCTGAAGATTCAATCGTATTCCTATATATTGGTAATTGATTTTCTAATGTTTCGGGACAAATGCTAACTAAAAAATGATAAGCTTCGATCATTTCTTTGCTTTTTTCTTCAGCGGCTCTTAATCCTTCCTCATTATTTACAAAACGATCAGGGTGGCATTCTTTCATTATTTGGCGATAACGTGATTTTAAAGTGCTCAAATCTGCTTTATTATCCACGTCAAGAAGTTTTCTGTAGTCCGCTATTTTTTTCATGGCGCAAAGGTAAGGTTAATAATCTGAATTTTTATAAGTATGCTGAAAAACAATTTATTGATAGTCTTAAAAACAAAAAAGGCTTGCGGGGGATGCAAGCCAATTACTAAACAAAAACTACCAGTATATTACGGGTATGTCGTTACGACTTTACTCACTTTCCAACCATCGTTGGTCTTGTTTAAAGTGATGTGGTCGACTCTTGTGAAATTCTCGAAAGTGCTTGTCGCTTTTGCGATACAAGTTTTACCAGTCTCATCTAAGATTTCGTACGAAGTCTCCGCGTTGAACTTTAGACCTTTGTTATCTTTCAAAAATTTCAAGTATGCTTTTTTATTAAACGAATCATTGTTCGATGTATTGCTATATTCAAAATCTTCTGTCAACAAATATTTGTTGTAGATATCCGAACCCAAAGTAGTCGCTTCTACATAAGTGATTAAGATTGCTTTAGAATTCATATTCTTCAATGGATTAGCATTAGGAGCTGCAAAAGAGCTTAATGATACAATCATTAATAATGCTGTTGCGATAGTTGATAATGTCTTTTTCATGGTTGTTATTGATTAATATTTTTAAAACTTAATTGTTATTATCTTTTCTTTTGATACTCCAAAGGTAGGGAGTAAATCGAGGCTGGAGAATACGTTTTAGATGAATAGAGGTAGTTTTTCGGTGAATGAGTATTACAAATCGGTGAAAATGTTTACCGTTTATGTTTGTTGAATTGCAATAAATTTCGATTAGACTTTTTAAAGAGATATTTAAAGGGAAACTTTTAAAACAAAAAAAGGCTTGCGGGGATGCAAGCCAATTACTAAACAAAAACTACCAGTATATTACGGGTATGTCGTTACGACTTTACTCACTTTCCAACCATCGTTGGTTTTGTTTAAAGTGATGTGGTCGACTCTTGTGAAATTCTCGAAAGTGCTTGTCGCTTTTGCGATACAAGTTTTACCAGTCTCATCTAAGATTTCGTACGAAGTCTCCGCGTTGAACTTTAGACCTTTGTTATCTTTCAAAAATTTCAAGTATGCTTTTTTATTAAACGAATCATTGTTCGAAGTATTGCTGTTTTCAAAATCTTCTGTCAACAAATATTTATTGTAGATATCCGAACCCAAAGTAGTCGCTTTTACATAAGTGATCAAGATCGCTTTAGAATTCATATTCTTCAATGGATTAGCATTAGGAGCTGCAAAAGAGCTTAATGATACGATCATTAATAATGCTGTTGCGATAGTTGATAATGTCTTTTTCATGGTTGTTATTGATTAATATTTTTAAAACTAAATTGTTGTTATCTTTTCTTTTGATACGCCAAAGGTAGGAAGTAAATCGAGGCTGGAGAATTCGTTTTAGATGAATAGAGGGAGTTTTTCGGTGAATGAAGATAACAAGTCGGTGAATATTTTAACCGTAGTTTTCGATTTGTGATTTATTGCTGAAATTTTCCTGTTGGAAAATCTGAAGTTCCTTGACAACAAAAAAGGCCTACAAAACTGTAGACCTTGGATTGTAAATAAAGAACGCGATTTTTTATGGGTATGTTGTTTCTACTTTGCTGATTTTCCAGCCATCTTCTGTTTTATTTAAGGTGATAAAATCAACACGAGTAAAGTTGTCAAATTTCATAATGGCTTTAGCTACACAAGAGTTACCTGTTTCATCCAAGATTTGGTAATCGGTTTCGCAATCGAATTTCAGACCTTTTGTTGCTTTTAAATGTTGTAGGTATTGACTTCTGTTATACTTACTATTATTTGAAGTGCTTTTATATTCAAAGTCTTTAGCAAACAAAAATTTATTGAATTGATCAGTTCCCGAAACAATAGCTTCTACATAAGTAGTCATGATGGTTTTGCTGTCTTTGTCTTTTAATGGATTAATAGCTGCTGCGAATGAACTTAATGATACAATCATTAAAAATGCTGTTGCGATAGTTGATAATGTCTTTTTCATGGCTGTTATTTGTTTATTGTTGTATAATATTTTGCTTTATTTTCTTTTGATACTCCAAAGTTAGGCTGATACGCCAGATAAGAGAATGCGTTTTAGACCAATGAGGGCTAGTTTTCGGTAAAGAGGCGAAATGATTCGGTGAAAATATTTAAATGATATTTACTCTCACTTGATAAGTGGTTTGTCGTTTTGCGATGTGCAGAAATAAAAAAGCCTGCATTATTGCAGGCTCCATATTAAACAAAAAACACCATTTACTAAGGATAAGTAGTCACTACTTTATTTACTTTCCAGCCATCTTTCGTTTTCTGCATTGTGATATAATCCACGCGTGTAAAATTTTCGAATTTCATCGTTGCTTTAGCTACACAGGATTTACCAACCTCATCCAAGATTTGATAATCTGTTTGGCAGTCAAATTTTAGACCTCTGGTATCTTTTAAAAATTTGAGATATTGTTTTCTCGAGAATTTGTCATTGTTAGCCGTATTTTGATATTCGAAATCTTCGGTAAATAAATACTTATTATACACGTCCGAACCTAATACGATTGCTTCTACGTAAGTCACCATGATGGCTTTACTATCCTTTTCTTTGAGTGGATTAATGTTTACGTTAGCAAATGAACTTAATGATACGATCATTAAGAATGCTGTTGCGATAGTTGATAATGTCTTTTTCATAGTAGATATTGATTAATTGCTGTTTTATAATTTTTGATTGCTTTGATGATTCAAAATTAATAGAGGACTGTCCTTAATTGAATAGTAATTAGATTAATAGGGGATAAAAATCGGTTAATAGTTTAGTGTTTTCGGTGAACGATTTTACCGTCAAGGAATGAAATGTAGAATTTCGTCCTCAATCTGAAAGTTAGTTAAAACCAAAGTTAGCGAGCGATTGTTATTCCTCTGTATATTTATTTTCTATACACTTAACTATAACAAGCACACTATGACTATGACATTAAAAAATGTAATCTCTGTATTAGCTATCTCATGCAGTTTGGCTATTGCTACAGTTTCTTGTAAATCTAAGGTGTCAGATGCGGATTTGAAATCTAGGATTGAAAGTATTGTAACCAGTACGCCAGGTGTTACTGTAGATGTAAAAGAAGGAGTCGTAACCTTATCGGGAACAGTAAATAGTGAAGCGGAGCGCGAAGCTATTGAAAATTCTGCAAAAGCTGTAGACAGCAAAAATATCAAATCAGTAGTTAATAATATTACAGTAAATGCACCCACAGTAGAAATAAATACGGATGATGCAGATCTTGCAGCTAAAGTAGTGGATGCTACTAAAGATTTCCCAACAGTAAAAGCGACGGTGAAAGATGGAATCATTACCGTAACTGGCACGCTAGAACAATCACGTGTACAAGTATTGAAACAATCGCTTGATGCCTTGTCTCCTAAAAAAGTGGATATAGCAGCTATTGAGATTAAATAATCACATTAAAAATTAAAGAAGATGGCTTTAACAACTAAATACCAAGCATTAATCGATATTGCTGAGGCATCTAATATTCAAGATCTTCAAGTAGTAGAACAAGAAGGAGTGCTACATATTCGAGGTACTGCACCAAATGCAGATGTAAAAAACAAACTTTGGGATGTTTATAATCAGTTAGATCCTAATTTTCTGTCGGGCGATGTTGTGATGCATGTAGATGTCTCTACTGCCGTAGAAGGTAGTCGTGCACGTGTCATTACACAAAACTCCAATCTGAATATTCGTAAAGGACCAGGAACTGATCAACCGATTGTAGGCAAAGCTGCTAAAGACGAAATTATTATTTTAATTAGCCGCGCTAATGATCAATGGTGGTTGGTACGCACCCAGGATGGGGAAGAGGGATATTGTTATGCACAGTATCTCGAACCTGTAGGATAAAAATAACGTTCTTTATAATATCCAAAGCGGATCTTCTAATCGTTGAAGATCCGCTTTTTTATTTTTATTCATTATTATTAGTCTGTTGATATATAAATGGTTAGAAAAAGCAGATAAAATTCAGTAAAACCAAATTAATCTATATTTTATCGATGAAATATTAAAGTTATTACATTATTACTTGTAAAATATTAAGAAAAAGCTATTTTTTTTGTAAATATTATTTTTTTTCCGAATTTGGTACAATTAATTATTTATAATAATGTCAATTCCTAAATGTGCATCTTATTCTGACCAAATGTTGCTTGCTGCTTTATGTGAAGGAGATGAAAGTGCATTCACTACAATTTATAATAGGTATTGGAAAAGACTTTTGGCTATTGCATACTCCAATTTAAAAGATAAAACACTTGCAGAAGAGGTTGTTCAAGAGGTGTTTATCTCGTTATGGAATAGGCGCTGTAATCTTCATGTAGCTTCTCTTGAAGCTTATTTGGCGACAGCGGTAAAATTCAGCACTTTTAAATCGATTCACAGAAATAAGAGACATGCTGAAATTGAGAACTCCATCTCTATTTCCGATGCTTATATAGCAGATGAAATTATTGAATCAAAGTTTTTAAAAGAATATTTGGAAGGTGTGATCGAAAAATTACCTAATAAATGTCGTTTAGTATTCAAATTAAGTCGTGAATCATATTTAACAAACAAAGAGATTTCTCAAAATCTTGCTATTTCAGAAAAATCCGTTGAAGCACATATTACCCGAGCATTAAAAGTATTGAAATATAATCTGCAAAGAGTTGGCATACTTGTCATATTGCTACTCCTGTCGTAATTTTTTTATTTCTAATAATAGTATACTTATTTTATAGATTAAATAGTAATTAATTTTTAGATTTGTGAACTTTTTCTCCTTTCTGATATAGGGGTACACTTACCATTGTGGTACTATACTTTAGAACGATACCTATGGGAGAGAAAGAAAAATATATATTAATTGAAAAATATCTATCTGGAGAGGCTTCAGCAGACGAAATTGAGCAGTTGAATGAATGGTACATGCACACAGGAAGTGAAGAAATCATGTGGGAAAGTGAGGAAGAGTCGGAAGTAAGAGAGAGAATTTTTTCGGCAATACTAAATAAAACTTCATCATCTAGAAGATTAAAACAAAAAAGAATTTGGTATAGTGTTGCAGCATCTCTACTACTAGGACTGTCTATTTTTTCTTATCAACTTTTACGTACAGCAAATGATTCCAAGGCTAATTTAATTACGAAAGCATTGCCTGCGAAGGCAATTGAAAATAAATTCATTTTACTGCCCGATAGTTCTATTGTAATTCTAAAACCAGGAAGTGAATTAATTTTTCCTGAAGAATTTGTTGGAAAGGAACGTAAGGTGGAATTGACAGGGGAAGGCTATTTTGATATAAAACATAAGAATAATCAACCTTTTACTATTCAAACGGGAAAGGTAAAAACTACAGTTTTGGGTACAGCTTTTACAATAAAATCTATTAATGAAAGTGAGATAGAAGTCTTCGTGAATAGAGGTAAAGTAAGAGTTGAAAATGAAGAAAGAGAACTCGCAGTCCTAACTGAGAATCGTAAGTTAATTTACCATCCAACCCAAAACATACAAGAAGAGAAGCCGATTGTATTGGAAAATAATTTTGAGTGGGAGGATACAAATTTAGATTTCGATGGGTGGACATTTTCTCAGATTGCTAAAAAATTAGAACAGCGGTATGATGTTAAAATAAGTTTTCCGCAGGCTGAATTGGAACAATATCAACTTTCAGGAACTTTCTTAGGCATTCAAAATATAGACGAAATCTTGTCTATTCTATGTAGAACTAGTAGTAGTTCGTACAGTAAAATATCTAATAATACATATGAAATTAATATAAATCACAAAAACATTAACACTAAATAAAAAGAAATGAAAAAACTATACCAATTAAGATAGAATCCTTAAAAAACAAACTCCCTTCGCCGTAGGAAGTCAAAAGGGAGTCGTTGAGTATCAATTATTTTGTTTAATTAAACCCTATTACAAATAATGCAAAAAATATGGTTTTTTGCAAAAGGTAAGTACTACCTGCTTGCTTCCTTGCATAAACGTCCCAACTTCAAATTTCTTATGAAGGTCAAATTGATCTGTGCAGCATTGTCTGCAGTTACATTTAATGTATTAGCGTTACCCTCTTCGTATGGTCAAAATGTATATACCACCAAAGTAGAAGTAAATTATACGCAAGTATCTCTAAAGATGGCTTTACAGGATCTGAGCGAAAAGTCAGGATTATACTTTTTTTATCCATCTAAGGTGGTTGCTCAGTTTGCAAATGTTTCAGTTCCTACAAAACAGGGTACTGTTTCAGAAATATTAGATGAGCTATTAGTAGGAACATCTTTGGAATTTGAGCAAAGTGGTAAAAATGTTGTTTTATCCTTAAAAGAAACAAGAACTGCATTTAAATCTCAGCAAAGAGATATTAGTGGTATAGTCGTGAATGAATCAGGGACTCCAATTCCTGGTGTAACCATTGAGATAAAGGGTACATTCAAAAATACCAATACTATCAAACTATCCACAGCTACCGACCAGCACGGTCATTGGTCTTTAATTGTACCAGAAGGAGCTACATCTTTGTTGTTTAGTATGATGGGATATGATTCGCAATCTATAAAATTGGATGGAAAACCAAATTACCGAACTGTTCTGAAATTAGCCGATGCTAAAGAAATAGAGGATGTCGTAGTAACGGGGATATTCACGCGCTCGGCAAATACTTATACAGGATCAGTAACGAGCATAAAAGGTGAAGACCTAATCAAAGCTGGTAATACTAATATTATTGCGAGTTTGAAGAATATCGATCCCTCATTTATGGTAGTTGATAATCTTTCTGCTGGTTCTAACCCGAATGCTACGCCAACTATTCAAATGCGTGGTCAAACTGGCTTCTCGGATATCACTAGTGAGCAAAATAATCCAAATCAGCCCTTATTCATTTTAGATGGTTTTGAAACTACGCTGACGAAAATTTTGGATTTGGACATCAATCAAGTGCAATCTGTGACTTTATTGAAAGATGCGACAGCAAAAGCGATGTACGGTGTTAAAGCTGGTAATGGTGTAGTCGTTGTAGAAACGAAACGTCCAACTCAAGGTAAATTGCGAATTTCTTATAATGGAAATGCCAATATCGAAGCACCAGATTTGACAAGTTACAGTTTAGCTAATGCGACTGAGAAAATCGCTATTGAACGTTTAGCTGGATTATATACAGCGCAGGATGGAAGCATCTTGACACAAATTGCTTTAGATAAAACCTTGTCTGAAGTTTTGAAGAAAATTGAGATTGGCGTCAATACGGATTGGTTGAATCAGCCTTTGCGTGTAGGACTGAGTCAACGTCATTCCTTACAATTTGATGGTGGTGATCAAAGCTTATTGTATAATGTCAATTTGATGTATAATAATGTAGCAGGGGTCATGAAAGGTTCGGATAGAAGAACATTGAGTGGAAGTCAGACTTTAATCTACCGTAAGAACAACTTCCAATTTCGCAATAAATTGGATATAGATAATAACAATAGTTTTAACTCTCCTTATGGAACATTTGATCAGTTTGCATTAATGAATCCATATCAACCATTGGTGGATGAGTACGGAAATTTACAACGTTATGGTATATATGGCTTGCGTAGTCAAGCAAATCCACTTTGGAATGGATCGGTGAGTACAGAGGATAAATCAAATTATACAACGATTACCGAAAATTTCTATGCAGAATATCGTGTGCAGCCTCAATTAAGATTGACCTCGCGTTTAGGTGTACGTAAGAATATCACTGGTTCGGATAATTTCAAACCAGCTTCGCATACTGATTTCTTCTCGTATTCTGCGGACAATCTTTATAAAGCTGGCCGCTATGTACGTGGAGAAGGAGTTGACAATTCATTGTATTTGGACTTAGGTGCTGATTATAATTTTTCGAAAGGCAAACATCAGTTCTTTACCAACTTTATGGCGAGTTTAGCCAATTCTAGTTCTGATACTAAAAGATATCAAGCGGAAGGTTTCCCAAGTGAAGATTTAAAACACATCGCTTCGGCAGTAAGTTATTATGGAACAAAACCTATCGGTGAAGAATTTATAATTCGCTCTTTAGGTGTTATTGGATCATTGAATTATTCTTATGACAACAGGTATTTATTTGACGGTAACTACCGTTTGAATGGTTCTTCAGAATTCGGTGCTGATAAGCGTTGGGGAAGTTTTTGGTCTACAGGTCTAGGTTGGAATGTTCATAATGAAGGTTTTGCACAAGAATGGGATTGGTTATCAATGTTGAGATTGAGAGGTTCAACAGGTTTTACCGGTACGCAAGGCTTTAGCACATTTGATGCCTTATCTACTCTGAAATATTACACAGACAGCCAATATGATGGTAAGATAGGTTCATTCTTACAAGGGTTAGCGAATCCTGATTTGCAATGGCAAAAGAAATATGATAACAACTTTGGTGTCGATTTCTCCATCAAAAATGGCGTATTATCAGGTCGTTTTGAATTGTATGAAGCGACGACAAAAGGGTTAATCACTACAGTGACTACACCACAATCGATGGGTTTCACTTCGATGGTTGCAAATCTAGGGGAGGCCCAAAACAAAGGTTTTGAAGCTTACTTAACATCAAAAGTTTACAACAATCCAAGCGAGAATAGTTTTGTAAATATATTTGCTTCGGTAGCATCTAATGAAAATAAGCTAATCAAAGTAGCAAATGCCTTGAAAGCTAAAAATGAAAAAAGTGATAATGATTTAAATAATGATGCTTCGCTCACTTCACTTGCTGTTCGCTATGAAGAAGGTGCATCTATGAATGCTATTTGGGCAGTTCCTTCATTAGGTATTGATCCAGAAACAGGTCGTGAAGTATTCTTGAATAAGGATGGTTCAAAAACTTATAGCTGGAATAGCCTGAATCAAGTGGTAATTGGAGATTTATTGCCTAAATATTCGGGCAACTTCGGTATCAATGGTGAATATAAAGGTGTTGGATTTAGTACGACATTCACTTGGCAGCATGGAGGTCAATTGTATAATACGACTTTGTTAAATAAAGTAGAGAATGCAAGTATTTACTCTAATGTGGATACACGTGTGATGAGTAGCCGTTGGTCAAAACCAGGTGATGTAGTCCAATTTAAATCCATAGCAGATGAATCGTACACACAACCTACAAGTCGTTTTGTGCAGGATAACAATATCCTAAGATTGGCTACACTAAATGTATATTATGATTTCCGTCATACTGGATTCTTAAAGAAAAGTAGATTGGAGCGTTTGAGAACAACTTTCTATATGAATGATGTATTCACATTATCATCGATCAATATAGAAAGAGGTACAGAGTATCCGTTTGCGCGTACTTTCATGTTCTCTATTCAAGCAGGTTTTTAACAGTTAAACATATAAAAGAACAGTAATATGTTAATGAAAAAGATATTAGTGGGATTGGCGCTTACAGCAACACTTAGTTCATGTGAAAAGTGGTTTGACGTAAGACCATCGTCTATTGCGTTGGCAACGCAACATTTTGAAAGGGAGTCAGGCTTTAATGAGCAATTGATAGGTGTATATACGAAGATGGCCTCGTCTAGTCTTTACGGTGTTAATATGAGCTTTGGCTTTGCAGAGGTCTTGTCTCAGAATTATGATTTGAATAGTGGTAATATTTATTATCCTACAGCGCAATATCAATACAATAATGCGGATGTAAAATCAAAAATTGAAACTATATGGACAAATTCATACAATGCTATTGCGAATTTGAATGTCATGTTGGAACATTTTGATAAGGTTTCACCAACAATTTTCTCAGGTGATAATTTTAGTATTTACCAAGCAGAAGCATTGGGATTACGTGCGTTTTTGCATTTTGATTTGTTGCGGTTATTTGGAACTTCCACTGCTGCTGGAGGTGCAAATATCGCAGGGATTCCTTATGTGAGTACATATTCAAATGCTATTACACCGATGAGTACAAATGCAGAAGTCATTTCAAAAGTTAAAACGGACTTGTTAAAAGCATTAGAACTTTATGGAAATATTGATTCGAATAACCAAAACAGATTCAATAGATATGCGGTACTGGCAACTTTAGCGCGTGTATACCAATGGGAAGGTGATTTGGATAAAGCCAAAGCGACTGTAGAAGAACTGCTGCAGAAAGACGATCTATTTTATTGGGTTCATTATACGACTATGGAGTCTCAGCATGAGTACGAATGGGACAAAGTATTCAGTACAGAAGCGATCTTCCGCCTCTCCATAAAAGATTTGGATGATGTGGTTAACGAATATTTCGTTACATCTGCAAAGGCTTCACAGTTGTTAAATATATCAACAACAAAGATGGATCAAATTTTTGAAGTAACTTCTAAAGGTTATGGTGGTGATTATCGCTTTCGTAATAATTATCAATTCTTTGGGTCAACACAATATTTCAGCAAATTCTATCAATTCGAAAATAGCAGGTATAAAGATTTATTGCCTTTGATACGTTTGGGGGAGATGTATTTGATATTAGCGGAAGCAGAATTGAAAACAGACAAAGAAGCTGCGGTAGAGAGACTTAATACAATTCGAGAGCACAGAGGTACATTGGGAAATACACCATTGGAAGCAGCTAATATGACAGAGGCACAGGTGCAAGATGAAATCTATAAAGAATACCGTAAGGAAACAATCGGCGAGGGCCAGCTTTTTTATTACTATAAAAGATTGAATAAGGAAAATATCCCAGGGGCGGCTGTCAATCCAAGAAGTATCTATAAGTTGCCTCTACCTGATAATGAAATTGAGTTCGGTAATAGATAAAAAAGGAAATGAATAGATTATATATTTTAGGGATAATACTCCTACAATTTGCATTTTTTGCGTGTAAAAAGAATGAAACACATACCTGGATAGGAGAAGATTACGGTCGAATCGAAGGCCCAAAAGAATGGACACTTTCTACAGATTCTATTCGTTTTAGTTTTGCTACCTTCCAGAGTGTAGTACAGGATTATGAGTTTTTAGCCAAAGTGTATATCACAGGAAAAGTAGCTGATTTTGATCGAAAAGTAGGGATTTCTGTCGATACAAAAGGTACTACCGCTGTTGCAAATCAATATGAGATCCCATCGACAGTTGTTATTCCCAAAAACGAACACTTTGCAGTATTGCCTATCAAAATCAAAAGAACAGCTGATTTGGCACAAAAAGCGGTTCGATTGAAGATTACATTAAATGATCGAGAGGAAATAAAGCCAGGCACTACTGATTGGAATAATTTGAGTATTATTTGGTCTGACATCTTAATGAAACCTAATAATTGGGATAATTTAACTGAATTTTTCAAAGATTACAGTGATACCAAATATCGATTTATCATTGATATCTTACAAATTGCGGACTTTACGTACGGACAATCAAATGGTATGACTTGGGGAGAAATGAACAACTATAGATTGCAGGTTATCCAAGCATTGCAAGAGTACAATGCAGCGCACCCAGGCAATCCATTGACTGATGAAAATAATCAATTGGTAACTTTTTAATCGGGATTATGAAAAACAAAATAATATGTTTAATCGCATTGATTTCTTTCTTCCATTCTTGTATGAAGGATAAAGGAAATTATACCTATAATTTTGACTTAGAGCCAGAACTTACGATCGATACTCTTCCCGGGCAGATGCCTGAGTTGTATAAAACATGGGATGTAGGTGCTAAAATCACTTATGAACCAAAAGTAGAATACAAAAATGGCAATGAGAAAAACTTGACTTATACCTGGTTTGTAATGAATTATGTATACAGACAAGAACAGGTGGGTAATTCTTTGCAATATCCTGCTCCAGATACAATTTGTACCACGAAGAAATTGGACTATCTAGTGGATTTGACTCCAGGTAATCAATATCAATTGCATTTAACAGTGCGTGATACGGTAACAGGAATTTCTGTTTCAAAACAGTTCTCCAGTTTCCTGCCTATTCCATTGCCAGACGACAATTATTCAGGCTTATTCTGTTTGTATGTGAAAGATGGAAAAACAGATATAGATGTGTTGCAATCACCACGTGCTATGATTCTAGGTTCTAACATTTATAGAAATGTATACAGTAAGAGTAACCCAACAGCTCCATTGACTGGAAAACCAGTGATGTTGGAATACTCTTATACAGGCAGATGGTTTTACATCTTTACGGAAAATCAAGGCTTGCGTGTAGCACCTACAGGTTTGCAGGTGATGGATACTTGGGAAAATGGTATGTTTTATAATGCACCGACCACTTATAAACCTCAACGTTTCATGTCTTTAAATAATACAGATTTCTTGATTAATAATGGGAAGCTACATGTATTATATGCTTCCATCGCAGGAGATCGTAAATTTGCCAATCCCATCATTGAAAGCGGAGAGTTATCTCCATTTTTAAGTTCTTCGACGATAAATACGTACAGACCAGTTACAGGGGCTATTTCAGCTTACCAAATCGTATTCAACAAGACAAAAGGTGCATTCCAACCGTTCTATAATAAAGGTGTAAACTTTGGTCAATTCAATTCACCAGCTCCTGATGTGTTATTTAATGTCAATAAAGTAGAAGGTAATCCGGTATATATTAATACGGTTAATGGTGGCGAAACAGCAGCGATAATGAAGTTAAATAACGGTAAATATATGTTGAATGTAGCGCGTTTCTATGACGTCGTAGACGATGGCAAATTGACTAGATATTATAAACCATTGGACGGATTACAAGATTTGGCCAATGCCAAAGTATTCGAATCCGGCTTAGGTGGTCCAGCTATTTTTTATGGTGCAGGCAACAAAGTTTATTCTTACTCGTATACTACTGGTCAAACGACCTCTAATTTGATCTGGGAAGGAGAAGCTGGTGATGAAGTGACTTGTATGAAAATTTTACCTACAGGCGGTTATCCTTCTGGTGGTCGTGTCCTTTGGATCGCAGTATGGAATGAAGCTAAAAATGAAGGTAAAATCATTGATTGTGAAATCAATCCTGTTTCTGGATTATTGGAATTACAAGTTTCGGCTTGGGTAGGCGTAATGGAAAACCCGACTGTCACTACAGGTTTTGGAAAAGTAACACAAATGATGATCAAAACGATGTATGATTAATAGCTTGACTACTATTGATTCAATTAGATATTAAATTGAAAATATAAGATTATGAATATAAAATTAACAATTGCGCTGGTATTGACATCAGGATCATTGTTTGCACAAACAGCAACAAATCATGATGTAAAACGTATAAATGAAGTGGCTGAAAATGGAACGTTAGCTCAAAAGGAAGCATTAATTTCAGAATTGCTTACAGAAACTAAAAAATCGAAAGATCCAAACCGTTTGGAAACAATCAGCAATTATTTATATTATTTGGGTAGAGAAAATAGTTCAGACTCACTTCGTAATATTGTTGCTAAGAAATACCCGAAAAGCCAAATTGCGCGTTCGCAATACATCACGAATGTGTATTACAAACAAGAATCTGCACAAGCTAAAGAGAAAAGCTGGAAACAATTGATTAAGCAATGGCCTATACCGAAAACAGAGGAAATCAAAATTGCATACGACTATGTTTTAGGTGATTTGACAAGAACATTCGCGAATGAAGGTAATAAAGTGAAAGCATTGGAATATCTTGATCAAATGAATGAGCGTTTTTGGAGAGCACAAGGGTATATTCCTGTAGCAAATACTTTCTTGCAACAAGGAGATACGATTGCGGCATTGCCTTTGATTCAAAAATCAATAGAAGATGCAGAATACTATATAACTTTGCCAAAAGAACAACAAGACAATCGTTCTGGTTTTGCTGCAGTAGGTTATCCCGGATATGTATCTCAATTGGCAGATATTTACAGTAAGCAAGGTAAGCATGAGGATGTTTTGCCTTTAATAGAACGTGCTATAGCTTTAGCACCCAATAGTGCTTCTAACTTTAGTTCAGCTTATTTTAAAGCGTTACAAAATGCAGGTCGAAATTTGGAAGCCTTGCAGCAATTAGAGCTGATCTACAAAAAAGGTACGTTTACTTACAAACCAAATATGAAAGAGTTGTATACAGCTTTGAATGGATCTGACAAAGGTTTTGATGCATACATTGCCCGATTGGATAAAGATGTGGTGAAAAGTATACAAGAGCATATCGGCCAATATGCTACATCTCAGGCTTTACCAGATTTCGAATTATTGAATCTAAAAGGTGAGAAAGTATCTTTGGCAAGTCTTAAAGGTAAAGTATTGGTGTTGGATTTTTGGGCGACTTGGTGTCAACCATGTATACGTTCTTTCCCTGGCATGAAAGCCGCGCAAGATTTGTATTTGAATGACAAAGATGTACAGTTCTTGTTCATTAATACGTGGGAACGCGATAAAAATTATAAAGAGAATGTAGCAAAATTCATTTCTACAAATAAATATCCATTCCAGGTATTGTATGATGACCAAAAAGATCCTGAAACAGGTAAAGTATTAGCTGCTAAATTGGGGGTAAACGGTATTCCTGCAAAATTTATAGTGGATAAGGAAGGAATTATTCGATATGCCTTGACAGGTTCTTCATCTGATATTGATTATATCAAATTGGAAATGAAAGAATTGATAGAGTCTGTTAAACAACCGAAGAAAAGTTAACATTCAGTTATCTATATACTTGTAAACCCCAGCTGTATAACTGGGGTTTATTGTTTTAGAAAGCATAGCTATATCATAATTGTGTTAAAATATTTTCTTAAGGATAGAATACTATGAGAAGTGAAATAATTACAACAATTTTGTATTATTATAATATATCTATGATTTTTGAATATTCGAATTTTTATTCTCCATAACAAAATCTACGTATAATACATCTTGATGAATTAATGTATTTGGGCGGTGAGACTCTACTAAAACCATACAAGTTAGATTTCTATGCCCTATTATTTGTAAGAGAAGGGACGCTTATTTTAAATATAAATTACCAAAAATTGGAGATCAAAAAAGGCGAAGCCTTTTTTGCTGGACCAGGGCAGTTTCATTCGTTTACTGAATTTTCAGACGTAAAATGTATTGTAGTTTCTTTCACAGAAGAATTTTTACTGAAGAATGTTAAGGAAGATGCAGTTATAGAAAATTTTAAGCTCTTATTGAATTTTTCTCATGTAAAAAAATTGAAGACTGATACTAGTAATGTGAATAGTATCAATCATTTATTGGACGTTTTGTTTTTAGAAAGCAGAAATAGATTTGATCACCTCCAAACTTTTGTTTTACAAAATGTATTAGCTGCCATACTTTATTTATTCGAACGCAGCAACTCCAGAAATGCTCAACCTGATGATGCCGATAAATACCATAAATTGGCACTAAATTATAAATTGTTGCTAACACAAAAACTAAAAGAGCATAGCAATTTACAGTATTATTTAGATCAGCTGAATGTATCCCAAAGTACTTTACAGCTAGCCACTAAAACTGTTTTTCAAAAATCTCCAAAAGCCATTTTAGACGAATTGCTTTTTTTTTGTGCTAAACGTATGTTGGCAGATCCTTCGAAACGCATACAGGAAATAGGCTACGAATTAGGTTTTTCAGAGGCGACCAATTTTTCTAAATTTTTTCTAAATATTTCAAAAAACACGTAGGAACTTCTCCTGAAACCTTCAGAAATTGTTATTTGCCAAGCAAATAGCCTTTTTATTCATTTGTAATCTCTATATCATCTTTTATGTAGTATCATTAAAAACTATTTTGTACCATGATTAAAATTGCATAAACAACTAATTTTGTCACATATATTAAATGCTTTAATACTATATGTTTCGATTTAGAGTGATACTAATAAAAATACGACCTTAAAAAGAAAGGTCTATTGAGATGAGAGAGGGTTAAGATGTATTTGTCCGTTTCCTACCTCTCGTCTTAAATCAGTCATTAAATAATCCGAACAGCATTTGTAAATGTTAAACAAAATTTATTTTGTTATGAAAAAATATGTTGCTCCTGTTGTACAGGTGGATGTTATTGAATTAGAATTATCTTTTGCAGCAGGCTCAGCAGTGGTATCTCCCTTAGGCTATAATGATGATCCTTTACAAGAGTCGTGGGAGGAAGAATCAATGGTGCAAGAATTTGAATGGTAATAAAATGAAAAATTATTTTATACATATTCTAGCTGTAATATTTCTTCTGCTCATATCCTGTGATAAAAGCAAAGAAAGTATGCAAGATGCTACAGCTTATGTGAATGTAAAGATTTCAGATGCATCCTATGCTAATTTCTCAAATTCTAAGCTAGGTAGTCTTTCTTCTAATAATACAGCAGAAGTAATTATTCCCTGGAATAAAGACATCGATGTCATTTTACGATTAAATAATAATGTGAATAATAAATTTGCTACTACAAGTTTGAATACAAAAGCTGTCCATACCATTGATAAAGATGTGCACTATCGCTTGCTTGTATTTAATTCTAAAAATGAATTTGTAGTCAGTAAAGATTATGTGGTAGGACAGGAATCCGGAAATGGTATCCCTTATCTAGTACGGAGAAATATAGTTTCATTGTGTATTCTTTCGGAGAAAAAAGCAAGCTTCCTGATATGAATATAAATAGTGGTGAAAGTATGGACAAGACTTTCTTGTCTCTTTCTTCCCTAAAAGATGTAATGTTGGATACACGAATCGGTATTCAATTATCTGTAGGGCAAAATAATTAGGATTGACTTTAAAACATCAATTTTCAGAAGTAAATGTCAAAATCAATACAGAAGATGTGGGAAAGGTTGAGGCAGTAGGCGATCTTCATATTTCTAATGTTTTTTCTTCTGCAGTGGTATATATGAGTAAATCTTCAAGTTTTCCGAAGAATGTAAGTTTTACAAGTAATTCTGTTATTCAAACTTTAGAGCCATTTCAGAAAAATGATAATGGAATTTATTCTAATTCCAATATTGTCTATGCTAATGGTGATTATTCCGAACAAAGTACACCAGCTGTTCCGCTGTAAAGTACACCAGTTTTTAACCAATAATTTGGACTTATTGCCACTGGATTTATAGTTCAAACTTAGTTATTTTTTATCTTTCTTAATGATTTTCCTTTCAAAGGTAATCTATGGGCACAAGCTGTCAATCTGTCCATTATAGCATCACTCAACGTTGGTTCATTAATGAAATCATACCATGCTTCTACCGGTAATTGAGAGGTGATTATTACGGAGCTATTTCCATATCTGTCTTCCAGTATATCTAATAAAGCCAACCTTGTGTCTGCATCAATAGCCTTTAGTCCAAAGTCATCAAGTATGAGTAACCTTTGGTTCGCACTAGTTTTTATCCACTTTAAATAGGTTCCGTCTAATCTTGCTTGAGTTACTGTATCCATAAATTTATTCATGGAAAAGTATAATGTTCTATATCCAAGCATACATGCCGACCGACCAAATGCACAAGCTAAATAGCTTTTGCCTGAGCCAGTTGCGCCCGTTATAAGGACATTTTCACCTCTAGTAATAAAAGTTCCATCTGATAACCTCAGGATTTGTTCACGCGTAATTCCTCTTTCGTTATTACAGATTATTTCTTCAGGAAGTGCATTGTACCTTAATCGACTAGCTTTAAGATATTTTTGTGTTCTACCATGGTCCCTAAACTCTACCTCAGCATGTACCATTGAGCCAATTAGTTCGTGTATGTCTTGTTGTTCATGTACGGGTAAAGACGCGACAGCTTCGTAACGTTTAGCCATTCCGGCAAGTCGTAAAAATTTGAGGTGTTGAATTGTTTGATCTATATTCATAATGTATTTATTTATATTTTCTGTTATTTATATTCATCTGCACCTCTAATATTGCTATGGTGAGGAATGCTATATTGAGGATTCTGATCACCGTCCTTTTCTAACAAGTCCATATTGTTTTCAATAATATTTTTAATAATCATATAGTTGAAGCGATGTCCTTTGAGCCCCCTTCGACAAGCATTTTCTATACGATCTGGG
>NZ_JACOIJ010000020.1 GCF_014692495.1 Sphingobacterium litopenaei
CAGTTCTTATCGTGACTTATCAATCGTAAAAACAGGCTCCTAACGCCTAATGAACTGTCCAAGTTGCAATAAGAATGAGAGAAGGGGACTAACATTTCGAAGAGTGTTTATTGACTAATGACGGACTAAAATCTTGCTCCTTCTCTCTGCTGGATCTTTTTAAACTGAACAAAATTATATTCTATTTAATATTATCCAAATATATTCCTACAAACTTACGATGACGGTGTAATTTTCCAATAAAATCAAAATCCTTACAATCACTTAAATATCAACTTAGCAGAACCTTATTAAATCATCGTCATATTGAACGCAGTGAAATATCTATGAACTATTTGTAGCCTATCTAAAACCATAAAAGTAATTTATTCTCGCTCAAGCCGCGAGGGGCTTTTCATTTTTGTCTTGACACAAAAACGAAACAAAAAGGTCAAGGCTTGGATATTTTGGCTAAAATCCACTTGTTTACGCTAAACAGATTTGAGCCGTTTCACTTCTTAAATCTGTTTTTAACGCTTTAACTTCGTGGATTTCTTAACACCAAAACATCCTAGGCCGTTTCTTTTGGCAGTTGCTAAATAAAATTTTTCAATAACAACACAATCCTTACAACCACTTAAATATCGCCTTAGCGGATCGGCAATAGCAGGAAGAATGACACGTTGTGCCGATACGGTACAGCGATGAGTTTTGCATACTTTTGCGGTCAAAAGTATGATGCCCGTCTGACATAGAAGACAACAACAGGTACTACTTCCTTCACAAAGGACAACAGAATACCTTACTTCTGTTATAAGTCACAATGACAAATGAGAATAATTATTTAAATAAAAAAAAATATCACAACTTTTTCTTTATTAATACGTTATACTAATATTAACCATTATAGAAAGGAGATTTGTTATGAATCTTGCACAAAAAAGAATACCTATACCTTCTCGCACCACTTCGTCATCAAGAGCTCATTGGATAGATTATCTACGCATTGCACTTGGCGTCATTATATTGGCCAAAGGTATAAGCTTTATCAATGATCGAGATGCGGTTCAGCATCTGATCGAACAGACTAATTTTCAATTGTCCATCTGGGGAGCAGTACATTATGTTGTATTCACGCACTTAGTAG
Organism: Sphingobacterium litopenaei; assembly: GCF_014692495.1. Lineage (GTDB taxonomy): Bacteria > Bacteroidota > Bacteroidia > Sphingobacteriales > Sphingobacteriaceae > Sphingobacterium > Sphingobacterium litopenaei. The sequence continues at coordinate 1,127 of NZ_JACOIJ010000020.1, forward strand.
GAGGGCTGTTTATTATTTTGGGCTTTCAGACTAGACTGGCTTGTATTCTTTTATTTCCGGTATTAGTCGGGGCGGTCTTTTTCGTTAACATTACGAATGGCTTTGGATTTTTAAATTCAGAGTTTTGGTTGTCCATCTTCGTAATGTTGCTGTTGATTATTTTTATAATTCAAGGCTCAGGACGATTTTCATTGGATAATATGATGAATAAGCCAGGGTATCAACGGGAAATTTAAAAAAATAAAAAGAGGCCGTCTCAAAATAATTGAGGCGGCTTTTTTTATATTTAACCTTCTTTCCTCAAAGAACCTATGTTTTCATTCTTTTATTCCTTAAATAAGCGCGGTGAATTGCAGAATTCACCTCTTTTAGGACACATTTCCCCGATGATGTTTTAAAGAATTTAGAAAAAGAAAAAATATTTTAAAAAAAATGTCTATAAAACTGAAACTTCTGCTCTATATAGATAAGTAACCTGAATTATGAACTATCAAAAGAAGAACTTAAAAAAGGTTTTCCATATTACGGATGAACATGTGCTTTCTGATATAGAAAAGAAATCCTTATATGGTAATATTTTAAAGAAAGCAAAACGTAGACGAATGGTTAAGCTTATTTGGCAAACCAGTAGTATTGCGGCTCTTCTTGTTATGGGGTTACTATTGTTCAAGCCAGAAGATCAAATCAAGGAGATAGACATCAGAGAATTTGCGGAACATAGTCAAAGTATTATTCCAAAGACGGATGATTCGATAAAGATTGTAGCCAGTGCTTTAAAGAACAATGTAGACCTTGATAAGGATATTCAAATATATACCGTTACCACACCTGAATCATTGCACGAGAATAATAAGGAGAAATATTTAACAATTTATGTTCCTTATGGCAAACGTCTGGACTTTAATCTTCCAGATGGTTCTACGGTATGGCTCAACTCAGGTTCGTATCTGACCTATAATAATGATATGGAAAATGAGGATAGGGAAGTTTATCTAAATGGTGAAGGTTTCTTTAATGTGACGCATACTGGTCGTAAATTCATTGTGCATACCGCATCCAGTGCTATCGAAGTATTGGGAACTTCTTTTAATGCCTCTTCCTATGAGGATGAACATATGTTTTCTGTAGAATTAGTAACCGGTAAAGTACAATTAACCAGCAATAAACAAAAATATGCTTCTTTCAATATGAATGCTGGTGAAAGTGTGTTGATAAATACAAAAACACATAAAGTAGAAAAATCATTAGGACTAAATGAAGATGATATTTTATGGACTAAGAAACAGTTATCACTAAAAAATGTGGCTATGCGGGATGTCTTAAAGAAAATGGAACGGATCTATAACGTTCAGATATATGCAGATAAGGTCGTAACGGATATGAATATTAATTATTCGGGAAGGTTGAATGTAGGGGTGGATATAGTCACCTCATTAAGCAGTATCTATGAATTAAATAATTATAAAATAGTATTAAAAGAGAAGGAGGTATATATTACTAAAAAATAAAAACTCATTACTAACCAAAAATATGAAGAGGAGCTGGCACTCCCCTTCAAGAGTTTAAAATTAAATCACTTACATAATTTAAAATTGCATCTAAAATATGAAATTAAGATACATCAGACAAAGTTTTTTGTTTGAAGAGAACGTATTGTCTCGAATCAGGTATGTTATGCAGATTACAACAGTTTTAATTATTGGACTTTTTATGTCAATCTCCACGATGGGATACACTCAACGTGTGAGTATTAATTTGAAAAACGTTCCATTAAAAACTCTATTAGAAGAATTACAAAAGCAAACAGATGTTGCTTTATTATTCTCAGAGAATTTAGTTGCTAACAAGCGCGTGTCAGTCCATATCAAAGATATTCGATTGACGGATTTATTAAACAAGGAGCTTCCTAAACATTCATTGGGATACAAATCGTTTAATGGACAAATAACTATTATACCTCTGAATGAAAAACCTGCTGAACTGGAAGGAGTAAAAGTAGAGAAAGTCACTGAACAGGAAACCATTACGGTGAAGGGTAGAGTTTTTAATATGGCTGAACCTCCTCTTGCGTTAGAAGGTGTAAACATCTCTGTCAAAGGAGGTGGTACGGTAGGAGTGACAGGTAGTGGAGGATACTATACGGTGGTGGTACCTAAAGGTGCTTATCTGACCTTTACTACAGTAGGCTATCATGTAAAAGAAGTTTTGGTTTCAAAAAATGAAAACAACTTAACTGTATCCTTAGAGGATGATGTGGCAGATGTAGAGGAAGTCGTGGTCGTAGGTATGACCGAAATGCAGAAAAAGCATATCGCTAGTTCTGTAGCAAGTCTAAATGTGTCTTCCAATATTGAAGGTAAAGCCATTACTAGTTTGTCTCAATCTCTTCAAGGTGGGGTGACAGGTTTGAACGTACAGCAAGGTTCTGGTTTACCAGGAGGAGATGCAGCAACTATTAAAATTAGAGGTATCTCGACACTGAATAATGCTGACCCTTTAATATTAGTGGATGGCGTTCCGATGGATATGAACCATATCGATCCTGTCACTGTAGAAAGTGTAACTATATTAAAAGATGCAGCTGCAGCAGCTATTTATGGAGCACGTGCTGCTAATGGCGTTATCTTAATCACCACTAAAAGAGGTAAAGCAGGTCAGATCAATGTACTATATGATGGTTATTATGGTCAACAAAATCCAACTCAAATTCCGGATTTTGTAGATGCGCCAACTTATATGCAAATGTATAATTATGCTACAGTAGCCTCAGGTGGACAGCCTTTTTATACAGAAGAAGAAATTCAAAAAACAGCTTCAGGTGAAGATCCAATTAATTTCCCAAATACCAATTGGGTAGATGAATTGATTGATAAATATGCACCATTAACATCGCATTCATTAGCTATTAGCGGTGGTAATGATATTGCACGTTTTGCGGTAACGGGTAACTATATGTATCAGGCAGGGATGTTGCCATTGAATAAAATGGACCGTTTTAATATTCGTGCGAATACTACCGTGTCCCTTTCTAAGAAATTCTTAGTTAATCTGGATGTCTTAGGTATCAGAAGAAATACAATGTATCCAAATCGTTCATTGAGCAATGGAGGTATCCGTATGCTAGATGATTTGTATAGACTTCCACCTACCATCTTACCTAAATATCCTGCAGAAGAAGGATGGCCAACTATCTATGGTAGATATGCGGATATTGTCAACCCTGTAGCCTATGCAGAAGTGGGAGGTACATTAGGATATCAATACGACCAGGCAACTATCAATTTGCAACCTAAATGGAGTATTTCGGATAACTTGAATTTAAGAGGACAATTTAGTTACCGTTTAAATAGTGATGTGTACAAGCAAAAAAGAGATAACTTCTATTTCTTTGATTATTACACCAAGCAATTAGTGCAGACTTGGGCTGTACAAAGAGATGCCTATTCGGAGACAAGAGATACCTATCTATTCATGAGTACTATGTTGGATTACAATAAATCATTCAACCAACATAATGTATATGCTATGGGAGGATTCTCTATGGAGAAATTTAATAATGGGTATTGGAATATGTCTGCCTTAGCCTCCGCCTATGCTAAAGTGAATTATTCTTTTGATGACAGATACTTAGCCGAATTGTCCTTCCGTGCTGATGGTTCTTCGAAATTTGGTCCAGGTGAAAAATGGGGATATTTCCCTTCTATTGCATTAGGCTGGAATGTAAATAACGAGAAGTTCTTTAACGTAAATGCGATATCTAATTTCAAAATCAGAGCATCCTATGGATTGTTAGGTAATGAAAATATAGGTTTGTATAAATATCAAAACCTTATTAATACTTCGAATGGTACAGAGAGTGTATGGGGTAATCCAGATATTACATGGGAAAAGGTTCATATCCTTGATATCGGTCTTGACTTATCTATCTTGAATAATAAGTTGGGATTGACTTTTGACTATTATGATAAAAAGACAAAAGATGTGATTTTGCAACCTGCTGTTGCTCCATCTGGCTCCTTGGGTTCAGCACCTCTTAATTCAGGTGAAGTGTATAACAAAGGATATGAGTTATCCCTAAATTATAATCAAGACTTTGGAAAAGATTTTTCATTCTCCTTCCGTCCTGGATTTACTTACAATAAGAATAAAATCACGAGTTTATTTGGTGGACCTTATATCACTGGTATAGAAATCAATGAAACTGGCTATAGTATTAAGAGTTATTATGGTTATGTGTCAGATGGTATATTACAATATTCAGATTTTGAGGACAACAAAATCACTGCTAAAGTTCCTATTGTAGCAGGTCAAGGTCCTGGTGACATAAAATATGTTGACTTAAATGGTGATGGAATCATTGATGAGGATGATCAACAAGTAATTGGTGACCCAACACCTCGAATTAATTACTTTGCGAATTTCAGTTTCAACTATAAGAGATTGGATTTGGAATTTTTGTTGCAAGGCACGGGAAAGCATGACTACTCGGCTAACCTTGGTGGAAAGTCAAGCGGTTATTTATGGCATCCTTTAAATATGAGTGCGTCGGGTGGTGTACCTACAAATTATAGAGCGGCTAACTCATGGAGAGATAATAACCAAGACGCCATCTATCCACGTATATTGGCTAATCCCGCTACAAACATTATGAGAAGTGATTTTTGGCTTTTCAATGCACAATATATGCGTGTGAAATTCATACAACTTGGATATAGATTGAATAATAACTTCTTGAATAAATATGGAATTAAAAACTCAAGGATTTATTTAAATGCACAAAATCCATTATTGTTTACTGGTGTTAAACAAGCCGATCCAGAATCACAAGGGGGCTCATGGACTTATGGTATTATGAGAACATTCACAATGGGTGTTACAGCTAATTTTTAATGACAGGTTATTATGAAAACAAAATATAGATTTAAAACTATTCTAGGCGCTATATTCGCTTTTAGCATAATGCAGGTATCCTGTGATAATTTCTTAACCATTGATAGTCCGACAGGTGTATCGGATGAGCAATGGTGGAATACTGAAACTGACGCATATAATGCAATCGCTACTATTTATGCTGGTATTCCGGGTGGTTCTTCTGGTCGTAATATAATGTATTATAGTGGTTTGACTGATGAAGCCGTTCACAGAGGAGATTTTAAAGGAGCTTATGATGATTTTACGAGAGGATTAGCTACGAGTAGATGGGGGATTTCTCAATCTTTATGGACGGATGATTACATCTGTATCAGACGTGCTAATAGATTCTTAGAGAATGTGGATAAAGTATTTATGGATCCATCTCTAAAAGAACGTATGATATTAGAAGCACGTGCTTTACGAGCTTACTACCATATGGAGTTGATGATGGTTTTCGGAGATATTCCTTTGCTTACCAAATCGCTTACAGTGGAAGAAAATAAGCAGCCACGTACTCCTATAAATGAGGTGTATAATTTTTTAGTGGAAGAATTGAAAGTATGTGCGGAGTTATTACCAACTACATATACTAATGCAGATAGACATCGTGTCACGAGCGGTACCTGCTGGGCATTGCTTGCGCGTCTTGGCTTGTTTAAGAAAGATTATGAATTAGCGAAAATGGCCTCTAAAAAGCTGATTGATTCAAAAGTCTATAAACTTTGGAAAAACACAACTAATGTGGCTCTTAGCTATAGTGAATTATTTAGTTACACGGGAGAGTTGAATGACGAGCGTATTTTTTACAAAGAGAATGGCTGTAGTAATGCGTGGACTTCATTTGCCCCTTACGGTATAGGTGGTGAAACTTATCTTTCACCTACCAATACAGTAGTGGATAATTTTGAAACCAAACAAGGAAAAACTATTTACGAGTTAGGCGCTGATTCTGCAGCGATCTACAAGAAAAATCCTATCTACAGAAACAACAGAGATCCAAGGTTAAATGCATCAGTTTTTGTGCCTAATGAGAACTTCCAAAATAAGTATGTTTTAGATCCTTTTTACAATCCAGCAGATAAAATAGGTTTGACTAAATCTACAGCTACTGGATTTTGGATTAAGAAATATATAGATCCCAGAGATCAGCAATCAAAATCTGGTTCACTAGATTTTATGATCATTCGTTATGCAGAGATGCTTTTGACTTATGCAGAAGCTATGATCGAACTTAATGAGTGGAATAATTCTACTGTTTTGGATGCGATCAATGAAGTCAGAAACCGTGCAGCAATGCCTTCGGTCAATACTACGGTTTATAATTCCCAAGCAAAGATGAGAGAATTGATCAGACGTGAAAGACAAGCGGAGTTAGCATTTGAAGGTGGAAGATATTTTGATATCAGAAGATGGGGAATTGATGTTGAAGTAATGAATGGACAAGTATATGGAGCGACAAATCCAACTACGGGAGAAATTACACGTGTGCAGACGCGTAAATATAGCCGCGATAGAGAATATCTATGGCCAATCCCAGAAGTAGAGCTAATTCCAAATGAAAACATGGTTCAAAATCCAAATTATTAAAAGTATGAGAAAGTTATTTATAGTGTTTTTTGTTTTTTTGATTGGATTTGGTTTCAATTCATGTCAAAAAACATATGAGCCAGGGGATTGGAGCGAATTGCCGGAATACCCTACAGAGGATGATGATGAGTATACTGGTCCTACTAAGACCTTGAAGATCATGTCCATTAATATGAATTTAGCTTCTACACCGGCGAATTTTCCTAAAATGGTGGATATAGCGAAAGCCTACAATCCAGACTTATTGTTATTGAGACAGTGTGATAGCAAAACTACCAGAGCTAATTCAGTTGACAGACCACAAGTAATTGCAGATGAGTTGGGAATGGAGGTTTATATGAAAGGACGCAGTTACCAAAATGGTTTATTTGGTAATGCTTTATTATCGAAGTTTCCGATTAAAGAAACTTTTGGATTGGATCTCACTATAGGTACTGCAGGCGAGCAACGTATGTTTGCTATGATAAAGGTCGAAATAGAAGAAGGTTTAGAAATATATTTTGCTGGAACAGAATTGGAAACTATAGCCGCAGACCGCAGACCTCAGGTTATAGATATATTGCGTGTAACAGGTGAATTAACACTGCCTCTTATTTTTGCGGGTAATTTCAATGAACAACAGGCTTCGCCAGGTGATGCATTGAGTTATTTATCGGGTACATTCTCATTTGCATGTCCTGTTGCAGGTTGTGCTTTTAATGCACCAAAAGCTGGTCCTACAGGAACGTATGATTATATTACTTTTCAGGATCCCGGAAAACAATTGATAGTATCAAAGAATTTAGAGCCATTTAGAGTTCCAGAGACAGCGAATACCTTTTTTCCAACTACTGCGGAGATTAAGGTAAAACTTGCTCCATAAAACCATTAAGCTATGATAAAAACTATTTTAACTAATTTAAGTGTTATTGCCATAATATTTATTACGTGCTGTAGCAGTTCCAGTGATGAGGCAACGCCAATTAAAAGTAATAAGTTGACGTTATTGACGTATAATATTCACCATGGAGCTCCTTCTAGTCCTGATGTGATTAATTTAGCAAATATTGCGGCAGTGATTAAGAAGAGTGGTGCGGATGTAGTTGCTCTCCAAGAGGTCGATGTAAATACGGATAGATCGAATAAAGTTGATCAAGCCAAAGCATTAGCGGAATTATTGGACATGGAATATTACTTTTCCAAATCTATTGACTATAGAAATGGTGAATATGGAAATGTTATATTAAGTAAATATCCAATGAGTAATAAGCGTAGATTTGAACTACCTATGCCTGTCGCTGGTGAAAAAAGAAGTATAGCATTGGCTACGATTCAATTACCTAATGGTAAGACAATTGAATTTGGTGCTACGCATTTTGATCTTGCGGAAAGTAGAGTAGAGCAAGCTAAGTTTTTGAACAACTACAGCAAGGAGTTAAATAAACCTTTATTCATTGGTGGAGATTATAATGCTACACCTGACTCTCCAGAAATGTTAGAATTAAAAAAGGAATTTAATTTCTCCTGTAAAGGACCATGTCCTTTTACAATACCCGTGAATAGTCCAAATAAAGCAATAGATTTTATAGTTTTTAATGGTAAAGCACAGCAGGGTTTCACGTTACTCTCTGGGGTAGCTATGAGTGGTCAATACGCGTCCGATCACTTGCCAGTTATAGCGGTATTTCAGTACCAATAACAGATCTAATATTACAAGGAAAAAAGGGAGCAAAATATGCTCCCTTTTCTTGTGAATGAATAATTAAATATACTATCTTTGATTAGTAAACCTGTGGTAAGCATATATAATTTATCAATTTAATAACTACAATTTATCAGTTAGATAACCTTAGCAGCTTATTTTTGAATTAGTATATAATTAGGAAATAAAATGACCTGGATAAACTTTATACAAGGAGACGAAAAGGCTTTTGAATCAGTATATAATGAATATATTGATGATCTTTTTGCGTTTGGTGTAAGGTTCCATTCAGATAAAGAGATTGTCTTGGATTGTATTCATGATTTGTTCGTTAGTTTATACAATAATTCAAAAATTGCCAAACAGGTCGATGTAAAGTTTTATTTGTTTTCTTCGCTTAGGAGACGTCTTCTGAAAGTGAAGAAAGAGGCTTTAAAATTTACAGAAGAAGAGATTCCCGATAACTTATTTCATATTGCTAGTCCAGAGTTTGAATGGATGGAGCAGGAATCGGAAGAAATTAATGTCAATAGGCTAAAGAAATATGTTGAAAAGCTGCCTAAGCGTCAACGAGAAGTTTTATTCTTTCGATACTATATGAATTTTAGCTACGAAGAGATTTCTTCTATTATGAATGTCAGTGTCGAATCTTGTCGTACTTTATCTTATCGTGCTATAAAACAATTGAAAATTGACCTTACTTCTTTGGAAGTCACTACCTTATTGTTGTTATACTTCAAACCATTCTAGGTTTTCATAGCCTTCACATCACTTTCTTTATTCTCTGAAATCTCAACAATCTTCACTTCCAAGAAAAATAAGCTAAAGTTTATTCCGATATTAGATGCTTAAGATTACACTTTCAGAAGGTTTATGAACAACACATTTCAGACTTATATTTTCTTAAGTATATTATTTTTATTTAATATTAATACTGCTCTATCTCAAGACAGTACAGGACGATTAGTGGATCGTGTACATCCAGATTCTACACATCATGTGGTTTCGGATTCTATGCGAAGAGATTTGCGGGCTCTGGAATTAGGGTATTTGGATAATCTTCATATTCGCGATATAAATGTTGTTGTCAATGAATTGGTTGTAAAAAGTGAGGCACAGATTAAGAGAAAGAAGAATGCTTCGAAAGATTCTATCCTTCACATCAACCGCTTAATACACGATGACAATGTACAGCTCAACTCTATATTAAATTCTCTAAACAACTACAGAGGGAGTATATTGGCATCCAGATCTTCGGTACAAAGCCTTATTCAAAAATATCAGATCAACGAGCAGAAATTTCCGAGATTATCGGCAAGGTTGAATACTTCTTTGAATCAGTTAACTACTAAATTGGATTCTATACAATCGGCATCCGCGCAAGTAAATGCACTGATTGCTAGAAATGAAAACCAACAAAAAGATGTAGCATCCACACCGCAAGAAATTGTAGCAACGGATTCTGTTAAATCATCGAATTCGATTTGGAAATCCACTTCTCAAAATATATCGCGTGAGACGATTATAAATAACATTAAGAACAATTATCAGAATACCAATGCTTTTGGAAGATATTTTAAAGATATTCCATGGAGTTCACGTATTTTGCTGTTGCTTTTAACTATTGCATACGCGTATTGGTGCTTCCGTACACGATTTGATATAGATCGTAAATCTGGAAAGACCCTTTCCAAAATCTGGATTGCGAAGGTAGTATGTAAGGCTATTATTTTCTACTTTACGCTATTACCTTTAGTGAGTTTGTTCACTCCAACATTTGTTATACAAGCCGCACAGATTGTTATCATTATTTTCTATACAGCTTTATCGTTTAACAAGCTCAGTCTTACGCAAAGAAAAGTGTTGGGTGTGATCATCTTGTTTTACATTCTCGATGTATTTGTAAATATGATCGTAAGTGATGATATGTTTTTGCGTATTATCTGTATCGTGTTCAATCTTCTGGCATTGGGGATGGTTAGTTACAGCAAAAAACGTATTCGTGATAAAGACTCCGCGGGTTATATCAACAATTTTATTTATGTGATCTTCGCGATATTGAATGTTACCGCTATCATATTGAATATCATTGGTAAAGTAGATGCTTCCCGAAGCTTCAGTATAGCTTGTGCTGTAGGTTTAGTTCAATCTTTTACTTTGCAGTTTTTCATTGAAATGATTCGCGAAGATTTACAAAGACAATTCGACCGTGATAATCTGTATAGAGGATTTTGGTTACGATTTAACCAAGCTCGTACGATGAAGATTATTATCGAGGTGGTGCGTTTTATTTGTGTGATTCTCGCTGTGTTGGTACTGGCAAACAATCTTCAGTTTATAGATGAATTAGTACGTTTCAGTGAAAGTGTTTTGGAGAAAAAACGTCACATCGGGGATATAACCTTTACATTTAATCACCTTATCGTTGCGGTGATCTTGCTATTGGTTACAAATTGGCTTCAAAAGAATATTAGTTTGATTGTCTTAGGTGGCGAAAATGGACAATTAAGCCAGGTTTACAACCAAAAGATGACGCTTTTCCCATTGGTGCGCTTAGCGATTATTCTAGTCGGATTCTTCTTTGCGGTGTCTGCCTTGGGTATGAGTTTGGATAAATTGACCGTTGTAATTGGTGCACTGAGTGTGGGTATAGGTCTAGGTATGCAGAATATCATCAACAATTTTGTGTCAGGAATTATTTTGGTATTTGATAAACCATTCCGCGTCGGTGACCAGATTGAACTAGCCGATAAGAAAGGTCGTGTGAAGGAAATAGGAATTCGTGCTAGTGTGTTGCAAGCAGGCGATGGAGCGGATGTAATCATTCCAAATGGTGATTTGCTGTCAGGTAGAGTAGTCAATTGGACACTTTCTCACGAATACAGTAAGACGAGTTTTACTATTATGGTCGATAGACAAGCAAATTTGGATGAAGTGTATAAATGGGTTAAAGAAGCCGCTGAGACTAATCCTAATTATTTAGATAATTTGGGGGTTTCCATTAGTGTACAGGATGTGAGTGATGATATGGTATACCTTAGTGTGGTTGGCTGGGTAAATTCTGCTGCAAATACTGGAGGTTTCAAAAGTGATGTGTTCTTGCATCTTTACAAAAAATTTGAAGCCGAAAATTTGAAATTTTATAGCGTAGCACCAACTAAGATTATTCAATAATCGAACAAGGAATTGTTTAAGATGTTATATTTGTGATTGACTAAATTTTATATGAAATATACTTTTTTAATTATATCTGTTTTGGGCTTAGCATCTTGCGTTAATGAGCCTGAACAAGCTTTGGAACAGCTTGACAAAAAATCTGCTCGTGAAGTGACACTGAAAACAGTAACACAAGGCGATTCTGTGTTGCATATCACGACACAGCATATATGGTACAATGGTGAAGAGATTGCTTCAAAATCCGATACCATAAAAACAGGTATTGCACCACAAACCTGGGGTACGGTTGATACTGCTTCAACATTAAGCAAAGTTCCAATTTATGTAACTGTACAATAATGAGAAAGACAACTACAAGAAATATACAATTGGTATTGATTACGTCGGTATTGGCTTCATGTGCCCAGCCTGATCCTAATCAGTCTGTAGAAGGCAAGCAACGTGTATTTATGCGTGCGGATTCTACTGCACCATATACTGAAGTAACAAACAATTACCATCAAGGTGGACACGGTAGTAACATGGGTTCATCGTTATTATGGTTTATGGCGTTTCGACATATGGGCGGAATGATGGGCTATGCCAACAATAGCTTACACCCGCAGTCTGTAGCAGGTACTAATTCAGCAAAAGCTTCTGCCTTTAAAGCTCAGCGTGGTGGATTTGGGAAGAGTTCAGTTTCATCGCCTAGATCTTCTTTTGGTTCATAATGCAGATAAAGAAACTACGTATTGATCCAAATTGGCAATCTCGTTTAGAATCTATTGGGTATGGTTATCATACTTTTGAAGGTGAGCGGTATTGGGTAGATGATTATTATTACGAGATCCGTGCAAAAGAAGCAGACTTAATCTATAAAGCGACCACAGAACTGTGGGATATGTGTTTGCAGGCGGTGGAATATGTTATTCAAAATAAGTTGTACAGCAAATTTCATATTCCTGCTTATATGATCCATCATATTGAGCGGAGTTGGGAGAATGATGAACCTTCTATTTATGGAAGGTTTGATTTTGCTTTTGATGCAAATGATAATGAACTCAAAATGTTGGAATTCAATGCGGATACTCCGACTTCTTTGTTCGAAACAGGTATTGTGCAATGGTATTGGAAAAATCATTATTTTCCCGAATTAACCGATCAATTTAATAGCATTCACGAGCAGCTTATTGATAGTTGGAAGAATCTTAAACCTTATCTCAAAGGAGAAATCCTCCATTTTTCCTGCGCTAAAGAAACATTGGAAGATTTGACCAATGTGGAATATTTGCGTGATACGGCTATCCAAGCTGGTATCGAGACGAAATTAATTTATATTGATGATATTGGTTGGGATGGACGCGCTTTTGTGGATTTGGAAGGTGAAGAGATTAAGTCCATTTTCAAATTATATCCCTGGGAATGGATGGTAAATGAAGAATTTGGTGTTCATATAACTAATGACATCAATGAAGCGCAGTGGATAGAACCTTCCTGGAAAATGCTTTTGTCTAATAAGGCTATTCTACCTATATTGTGGGAACTATTTCCTAATCACCCATACTTGCTTTCTTCCTATTTTGAAAAACCTGCTCATTTAAAGCATTACGTACGTAAGCCCATTCTTTCGCGTGAAGGCGCAAATGTGGAAATGTATTACGAGAATGAAATGATTTACGATACAGCAGGAGAGTATGGCGAAGAAGGTTTTATCTATCAAGAATTAGCGACGCTACATCGTGAAGAAACCGGGTTTTCTATAATAGGAAGTTGGGTTATTGGACAAGAATCTTGTGGTATTTCTTTCCGCGAATCCGATATGCCTATTACGACGGATAAAAGTCGCTTTATCCCACATATTATTAGACATTAAATTTTTTTTGATATACATGCAACCATAATTGATGTTTTCTCGTCTTATAGATGAAAAACATCAATTATGAAATTGCTAAGATTATATTTTTTGGGATTTATATTGTCATTAGAAGCTTGCTTCCCTATACGGCAAGAAATGCAAAAGGAGTTAGTACTTCTTTTTGAAGATCAATTTGACTGTTTATTTGCTGAGCTAATAACGACAGATTTTGTGCAAGAAAACTTTTTATTACTTCAAGCCTAATTCTTGAAATAGCTTTTCGTATTCTTCGAATCGATGTTCGCGAATAGGGCGTACGAAAGGTTCAGTTCGAAAATACAGGAGCAAGGCGGGTTGAATTTGTTTATACTTGTCTACGTATTCATATTTAACCAATTCTCCGTTGGAAATACGTTGTTTTATTTTATTGTGATAAGGATACATAGGGATTTAAGACTTTGAATTAAGAATTTGCGCTGCACAATAATGTCCCATGCTAAAGCAAGCTTGTAATAGATAACCTCCAGTTGGGGCTTCCCAATCCAGCATTTCTCCAATGCAGTATATGTTAGGCGCTTTTTTAAGAGCCAATGTTTGTTTGATTTCCTCAAAACAAATTCCACCAGCAGTAGAGATCACTTCATCAATAGGTCTAAAACTTTCTACTTGTATCGGAAAAGATTTAATAGCATTTGCTAATAATCTTGGATTGGTATAAGTCACTTTATTCAATTTTTTGAGTAAGGATAATGCTGTTTTGTTGAGTTTTAGCTTCAGCTTAAGAATTTCTGATGTTTTATTGGAAGATTTTAAAAATGCCAAAATATCTTCTTCCGAAAAATTGGGCTTTAGATCGATGTAAATGGTTAGGGGAAAGGAGTGAGGACGTGTAAATCTATTCAAATAATAAATGGGACTGCCTTCTATACCGTATTGTGTAAATACGACTTCTCCTTTTTTACGAATATCACCAAATTTGACTTCGATATTTTTTAAAACCTGTCCTTCCAAGTCCTTGAAATCTTCTGTCGTATTATATCCAGAATTAGAAGGAGCCATTGGATTTATTTTAATTCCTTTTGCTGTTAGAAGCGATACCCATTTGGCATCAGAACCTGTTTTTTGCCAGGAGCCTCCACCTAAAGCAAGGATAAGTCGTGAAAATTCTATTTCTACAATTTCATTACCATGCTGTATTATCGCTTTATTATCAGAGAAGTCTACAAATTTATGGTCATAATGAATTTGAACACCTAAGCTTTTCAACTTATCCAACCAGGCTTGTAATACTTGGATAGGCTTGATAGATTTCATGGGAAATATTTTTCCAGAACTTCCTACATAAGTATCTATGCCTATACTTTTTAACCAATCTATAGTTTTTTGGTTATCAAATGATTCTACTATACCCTGAATTTCCTTTTTATCGTATTTTAAGATAAACTCCTTAATAGGTTCACTGTGTGTTAGGTTAAAACCTCCATGTCCCGCTACTAAGAACTTTCGTGCCGCGGCTTTATTCTGTTCATAAATATGTACGGTTTTTCCAGCTTCAGCCAATCGCTGTGCAGCCATCAATCCCGCTGGACCAGCACCAATAATCACAATAGGAGGTGTTTGCATGTACATGCAAAGATAGGGAAATAGCTTATTCTAACTAATATGTTAATCGTGATTATCTACTTTATTTGGGTTAGGAGGCAAAGTACTTTGATCGTTTTCCGGACGTTTTGCCGTGTTGCTCTCTACTTTAGTATTTTCCTCTGTATTCTTTTTGAAGTCCTCATTTTTATAAGGATCTTTCTTCGAATTGTTTTTGCTGATATCAGAATTGTTCTTTTCCATGGTTATAAGTTTTAGTGTTATCGAAGAACAATCTAAGATTGACTTAGTTCACTATTGTCCACTGCTTAGGGAATGGATCTTCCGATAAATGCAAGTAAAATCTTTTATTGCTAAAAAACTCCTTTTCTTTGTGCTATGAATTACTTTGATGAGCAGATAGCCTTGTTGGAAGATGAAAAGCAAATAGATTTTATTCAACATGAAAATTTACTGTTGCGTAGCTCCTTGCAAGAGCGCAGAACTCAAGGAGTAAGTTGGTTTCCAATATCCATCTCAGGAAGCGAAATAGGACGAGGGGATTACCTCACGATTACCATACAAAAAACTAACTTTTTGGAGGAAGGACACCAATTTCGTTTTGGAATGCCCGTTGCTCTTTTTTCCAATCATGATCCTGAAACCGATCGTCTCGAAGGGATAATTGCTTTTGTAAGTAGAGAAACTATGCGTATTTCTGTGCGTGTGGACGAATTACCAGATTGGACTAGACGAGGTAAGTTGGGAGTTGATTTACTGTTTGATGAACATTCCTATAAAGAAATGTTTGATGCTTTAAAAGAAGCAAAACAAAGACTTGCAGATCCTAAGGAAGTTAATCTTGTTCAGCAATTATTAGGAGAGAAAGATTATCCTTACGATTCTACTGAAGAAAATATATATCACAATGATCTTTTGAATAAAAGTCAGAATGATGCAGTGGGTGAAATGTTGAGTAACAAACCTTTAGTGCTCATGCATGGTCCGCCGGGAACAGGGAAAACTACCACATTGATAGCGGGTATTCAAGCATTATTAAAAGCACGGAAAAAACAAATTCTAGTGGTAGCACCCAGTAATACTGCCGTGGATTTGTTGACAGAAAGACTGCATGAAAAAGGAATTAACGTAATTCGTATGGGAAATCCTGTACGTGTTTCAGATCATTTACAAACTCTTACTTTAGATGCTAAAATAGATAGCCATTACGCCAACAAGGAACGTAAGAATTTAGAAAAGCAAGTCAGTGCTTATCTCGACATGGCACACAAATATAAGCGTAATTTTGGTAAAGCGGAGCGTGATCAACGTAAAGCACTTTTTGATGAGGCACGTAAGATTCGTAGAGAGATTGATAAGATTCAGGATTATATAGTAGAGGATGTATTGAACAATGTAGAAGTAATTACCGCTACATTAGTAGGATCGAATCATCCAAATATTAAACAAAGAAATTACGAAACAGTAATCATAGATGAAGCAGGACAATCATTGGAAGCCGCCTGTTGGATTCCCATTTTAAAAGCGGATAGGCTTATTATGGCAGGTGATCATTGTCAACTTCCTCCCACAGTAAAATCATCAACAAAGCCAAATGAAGGCCTCTATCTTACTCTATTCGAAAAATTGATTAAACGTTTTCCTATTGCGGTCTCTTTATTGAATGTGCAGTACAGAATGAACAGTCAAATAATGCTTTATCCTTCACAGGTATTATATGAAGGGAAATTAATAGCGGATTCCAAAGTGGCACATTGGGAGTTGATTAATGATAGTAAGCCTTTTATATTTATAGATACTGCTGGAGCTGGATTTGAAGAGCTTATTGAAGAAAATGCTATTTCAAATAAAGAAGAAGCCTTATTTTTAATAAAACATTTAAAAGAAAATCTTAATAATCTTTCTAAAGAATATGCAGAGGATAATTTTCCTAGAATTGGAATTATAGCTCCTTATCGCCAACAATCCCATATTTTGAAAGAGATGATTTACGCTGACGATTTTTTTAATCCCTTTCTTCCGTTTCTACAAATTCATACTATTGACAGTTTCCAAGGACAAGAGAAAGATATTATTTACATCAGTTTAACTCGTAGTAATTCTCTTCAAAAAATTGGATTCTTATCGGATATTCGTCGTATGAATGTGGCTATGACGCGTGCGAAGAAAAAACTAATCGTCATAGGGGATAGTGGGACAGTAGTTCAACATTCATTTTATAAAGGTATGTTGGATTATGTCATGGAGTTGAATAATTACCATAGCGTATGGGAGTGGATGGAGTAAGATATAAAGGGTAATACAACAAGAATATTGCTCTAAAGCGTATAACGCCTATTAATTTTGTTTTAAATTAATAGGCGTTTTTAATGTAATAGTAATTTAGCTTCCAGCAAAAGGACTTCCGAAAATACCAACTGCCAATTCTGCCCATATCAGAAATCCTATACCTAATACTATTGCTAAGAATATAATTTTTTGAAAGGTAGTTTTTGACTTGCTGATAGCGAAGTCAACTCCAAAACCAATTAATAATAACAGAAATGTTGCAATAATAAAGTCTAAAGCATTCCAATCTACTCCAGTAGAAAATTGCATGCCTATAACAGGTAGTAATAATATAAATCCAATCACCGAAAGGATAATAGCTCGTCTTTTGTTTAAAATCATAGTCATAATAATTGTTGTTTATAGTTAAATAAAAGTACTTTGAAATACAAAGTAAATAATACAATCTTAATTCAAAGAATTTTATGAAAATTTTAATAATTAAAATTTAGAAGGAGAGGAGTTGAATAATTGTCATTAGTGAGGCATAAAAAATGGCATCTTAATATAGATGCCATTTTTTATGCTTGTAATTCTTTTAGATAATTGGAGACGATATTGCCTAATTTTCCAGAAATCCGACCCAAAATATTTTCCCAATCTTTGACTGTACCATCACAATTGTCAGATACAATTTTAATCATGTAAAGCTGCAACTGATGTTGGTAACAAAAATCTGCCAAAGCATAAGCTTCCATATCGAAAGCTTCTGCATTTAAATCTTTTATATCTTGGTAAAACGCTGTGGTTGTATTAATAAAGCGGTCGGACGTTAGTAAGGCTTTGTTGTAGTCAAAATCATCTAATTCTACCGATTCAATTTTTCCATTCCCAACCAAGAACTTCGTGTTTTCTAAGAAAAATCCTTCCGTATAAGCATCTCCTTGCGCAAAATAGGTTGGATACAATACGTGCTCAATTGGATATTTGATAGAACCAACTGTACCGACATTGAGCAAGATTGGCTTAATTTCCAATGCTTGGATTTGCTGATACAATTTGGATAAAGCAATGACGGCATTCACTTTTCCTACACCAATTTCATAAACCGCTATGGAATCATCTGCTGTTTCAAAAGCAAGTTCATTTTTATTCGCAACTAAAATGACAGTTTTAATATTCTTATTAAGTGTCATTTACGCTTCTTGGATGTAAGGGTATTCGAACTCTAATTTGCCCGCATTAATTAAATCTAAATAGTTCTGACAAGCTTTTAATGTGTTTTCGAAGTCCATAAAAGTATAGTTTCCGCAGCTGATTGGATTTTGGAATGGCACTTCATAACCTTCTTCCAAAATAATTTCCAATACTTGTTTCATCAATGCTTGAATGTCTTGAGGAGTTCTGCTTGTACCTGCTAATACCACATAAAAGCCTGTGCAACATCCCATAGGACCTACATAAATAACCTCGTTGCCTAAAATCGTACGAATTTCTGTCGCAAAACAGTGCTCCAACGTGTGCATTACTTCTGGAGAAAGCATTCTTTCTGGAGAATTCGGACGAATCATACGAATATCGTATGTTGTATAGGCGTTTACCGCTGATTCATTTGTTTTTGAAGCCTTGGCATATATACCTTGTTTTAATATTGTATGGTCTACAATAAAACTATTTACTACAGCTTTTTCTTTTGTATACATCTTCTTTTGGATAATGTTATAATCAATGAGTAGGTTGATTTATAACGTATTTTACATTAAAAATTTTATTTGTCTCGCACAATAGGAAGACCTGTACAAAGATAACAAATTAATTTTTTACAGAATAACGGTGATTTATCTGTGGTATTGTTTCTTAACCCAGAATATTTGCTGTATCGTAATGCTCTACTGTAGGCATTGGGTCGTAGTAATCATGCAACAATTTTGCCCACTCTTGGAATAATTCAGATTCGAAAAAAGTTACCGTATGGTCTTCTAAATTTTCCCACTCTACGAATTGAATGTATTCATTACTTTTTTCTAGACTTTTGTGTATGGAATGTCTGATATAGCCTTTGCTCGCAGAGATATATTGCGCCGCGATTTTGTAATCACGTTCAAAGTTCTCTTGTTGTCCTTCTTTAACTGTTAGTTTTACAACTTCTAATACCATAATTTTTATTGATTTATGTGTTGAATTTTAAAGATAGCTATATTTGAAAAGAGTACAAATTATAAGTAAATTAATTGATAATGAGACGTGATTAGTTTATCTTAACAAGATTCTCCCATTTATAGTAAATAAATTATGATTACATACTATTTTGATAAATTTATTAATAGCGTTAGTGAAAATAATCATATATGTAACATATTAACTAATTCATTATCTCGTGATATAGAAAAATATAAACCTGAAGAATCAAGATTCTTCTCAGGAACTCTATATTTAGCTAATGATCCATTTAGTCCAGATAATAATTTAATTCCACTTAAATTAAAAACTACTGACAAAACTGATCTTTTAAATAATAAACCTAAATATTTATCGGATATTTTTGGGTTTTATTATTGTCGCAATTTTGAAGCATTTGAGCGTTATTGGAAAGATATTTTTTCTTATTGTTTATTTCAAAAATATAGTGGAGATTTCTTCTTACTTCAAAAGTTTTTAAAAGGTGGTAAAGAATTCAGGTCAAAAATTTCTTCAAATTTTAATTATGAGGAATTTAGATGTTATTTAGATTCTTCTAAAGAGAAATATTTGAATATGTTAATGGACATCGTATCTGACCAGCATCCACAAAGGAGTAAAGTAAAGAAGTTAAATAGTGATTTTATATCATTTTTTTCTTCATTTAGACATCATCTTGTGCATACCAGTGAATGCTCAATAATCCCTTCTAAATCATTGATTTATGTAAAGCAACTTTTGCAAAATGAATATAAGGGAGAAACGAATTTTAACATGATTATGTTTAACAAGGACGTTTTTAAAATGTCTTACCAAGCATTAATTGATCATTCTTATCAATTATATAAGTTGTGTTGTGAATTTTTAGAAATAGAGAATGAAATAATAAAAAATAAAAAATCCTCCTACACTTCTTAGCGCAGGAGGATTCCAAATATTACGATTTGTCCAACTTATTTCTTGTTTTCTAAACACCAGTTGCGAGCATTGACAAATGCTTCTAACCAAGGTGATACTTCGTCTTGACGTCCTGATGGGTAGTTCGCCCAGTTCCATTGGAAGATAGAACGCTCGATGTGCGGCATTGTTACCAAGTGACGACCTGTAGCATCACACATCATCGCTGTGTTGAAGTCCGAACCGTTTGGATTGTGCGGATAATGCTCGTAAGCGTATTTCGCTACAATGTTGTAACGGTCTTCGCTGTAAGGTAATTTGAATTTACCTTCACCGTGTGAAATCCAAACGCCTAAAGTAGAACCTGCTAAAGTACTCAACATAATAGACTTGTTGTCTTGTACTTTTACCGATACGAAGTTAGATTCGTGTTTACCAGAAGAATTGTGGTGCATTTTACCATGCACTTCGTGGTCAGGATTGATTAAATCCAATTCCATCCACAATTGACAACCGTTACAGATACCTACTGACATGGTATCTGGACGAGCAAAGAATTTTTCTAAAGCGATTTTTGCTTTTTCGTTGTATTTGAACGCTCCAGCCCAACCTTTAGCCGAACCTAATACGTCTGAGTTAGAGAAACCACCGACAGCACCTACGAATTGGATGTCTTCCAATGTCTCACGACCAGAAATTAAATCCGTCATGTGTACATCTTTCACATCAAATCCTGCTAAGTACATCGCATTCGCCATTTCACGCTCTGAGTTAGAACCTTTCTCACGAATGATAGCTGCCTTAGGGCGGGCACCATTGTAAGCAGGTTTCTTACCATCAAATTGTGCAGGGAAATTGAATGTTAGTGGTTGATTTTTATAATTGTTGTAACGTGCATCAGCTGTACCGTTTTTCGATTGTTTTTGGTCTAACAAATACGAAGTTTTGTACCAAGTATCGCGAGTCTCTATTACGTTGAATGTGAAGGTATCAGCATTGTTTTTGAAAGTTACTTCAGTACCTTCAATCGCGTGACCGATTTTCACGGCTTCGATACCAGCTGCTGCTAATGTTGCTTCGAAAGCTGCGTCATCTTTAGCTTGTAATACCACCGCAATATTCTCGTTGAATAAAGCTTTTACCGAATCTGCTTCACCTAAGCCCGATAAATCATAGTTAGCTGCTAAATTTACATCCGCAAAAGTGATCTCCAATAGGGTAGTGATTAGACCACCAGAACCTACATCGTGACCTGCTTCAACTTGACCCGCTTGGATTAAATCTTGGATAGCGTTGAATGCTTTTTTGAAATATGCAGCATCCGTGATAGTAGGAACTTCCTTACCAATCTTATTCAAGATTTGAGCGAATGAAGAACCTCCTAATTTGAAGCCATCTTTAGATAAATTGATGTAATAGATAGATCCTGCATTTTTAGATAACACTGGCTCTACAACTTTCGTAATATCTGTACAGTTACCTGCTGCTGAAATAATCAAAGTTCCTGGAGCGATTACATTTTCGCCATTCGGATACTTTTGTTTCATCGATAAAGAGTCTTTACCTGTCGGAATATTGATACCTAATTCGATTGCAAAATCCGAACAAGCTTTTACTGCTTGGTACAAGCGAGCATCTTCACCTTCATTGTTACAAGCCCACATCCAGTTTGCTGATAAAGAAACACCAGCTAAACCATTTTTGATAGGAGCGAAAACTAGATTTGATAAAGATTCTGCAATGGCCGTTCTTGAAGCAGCCGCAGGGTCAACGATAGCCGCTACTGGCGAGTGACCAACAGTCGTTGCAATACCTTCTTTACCTTTGAAGTCTAATGCCATTACACCCACATTATTCAATGGTAACTGTAAAGGACCAGCACATTGTTGTTTCGCTACACGACCACCTACACAACGGTCAACTTTGTTTGTTAACCAATCTTTACAAGCTACTGCTTCTAATTGTAATATGTTGTTTAAGTAAGTAGGAACATCAGCTACATTATATTCTACATCTGCGTAATTTCTCACGACAGTGTTATCTTTCATGTAAGTTTTTGGAGAAGAACCGAAGAAATCAGCCAAATCGTAATCCATTGGTTTTGCACCCGTAGTTTGCGATTGGAAAGTAAATCTATGGTCTCCCGTTACATCACCAACCGTGTACATTGGCGCACGTTCACGTTCCGCCACACGTTGTAATGTTTCGATATCTTTCTCAGCAATCACCAAGCCCATACGTTCTTGGGATTCGTTACCGATAATTTCTTTTGCAGAAAGGGTAGGGTCACCAACTGGTAATTTGTCTAAATCGATTAAACCACCTGTTTCTTCTACCAATTCAGACAAACAGTTTAAGTGCCCACCAGCACCGTGGTCGTGGATAGAAACAATTGGGTTATTGTCCGATTCGACTAAACCACGAATGGCATTCGCCGCACGTTTTTGCATCTCAGGGTTAGAACGTTGAATCGCATTCAACTCAATTCCCGAACCGAAAGCACCTGTATCTGCTGATGATACTGCTGCACCACCCATACCGATACGGTAGTTTTCACCACCTAGGATAACGATTTTATCACCTGTTTGAGGAGTATGTTTTTTAGCTTGCTCTAATTTACCATAACCCACACCACCGGCTTGCATGATTACTTTGTCGTAACCTAATTTGCGACCTTCTTCTTCGTGTTCGAAAGTCAATACAGAACCAGTGATTAAAGGCTGACCGAATTTATTACCGAAATCAGAAGCACCGTTTGACGCTTTGATTAAGATATCCATTGGCGTCTGGTATAACCATTCACGCTCTTGTACCGCTTTTTCCCAAGGTCTGTCTTGCAACAAACGCGAGTAAGCTGTCATATAAATCGCTGTACCAGCCAAAGGCAAAGCTCCTTGACCACCAGCCAGACGGTCACGAATCTCACCGCCAGAACCTGTAGCCGCGCCTGAGAATGGCTCAACCGTAGTAGGGAAGTTGTGTGTTTCCGCTTTTACGGATAATACCGATTCAAATTCTTTCTCTTCGTAGAAATCTGGTTTATCAGCTGATTTAGGTGCAAATTGCGTTACTTTAGGCCCTTTGATAAAGGCTACGTTATCTTTATATGCAGAAATAATCTCGTTAGGATTTGTTTCAGATGTTTTCTTGATTAATTTGAATAAAGAAGTCGGTTGTTCTTCACCATCAATGATAAAAGTACCATTGAAGATTTTGTGACGACAGTGTTCCGAGTTTGCTTGTGAGAAAGCAAATACTTCTGAATCCGTTAATTTACGACCTAATTTAGTTGCTAAATTATTTAAGTATTCTACCTCTTCAGGGTTTAAAGCTAAACCTTCAGATTTATTATAGGCATCAATATCATCGATTTCCAAAATAGGTTCTGGCTGAATATTGATGGTGTACATTTCTTGTGTCAAGGCAGCATATTTCTGCGAAATCATAGGATCGAAATCATTGAAATCTGCTGGAACAGGTTGAAATTCTTCAATACGAATCAAACCTTTAATACCCATATTCTGTGTGATTTCTACAGCATTTGTACTCCAAGGAGTAATCATCGCTGCACGAGGACCTACATAGTAACGGTTTAGGGTTTGATCGTCAAGTTTTTTGGCGTTGCCGAATAGCCAGTTGAGTTTTGTAATGTCTTCTTGTGATAAAGAGTTAACACTTTGAACAGCATAAAAGATGTTCGATGGGTTCTCAAAGAAATGGATCATTATTGTATGTTAGTTTTGAACGTTCTTCAAATTAAAATACAAAAATACGCATTATTTTAGAATCATTTGCATGAAAGTAGATTTGTTGGTAAATAGGTATTTATTCACATTTCATACTTCTTAACGAAATTAAAAAGTTAAAAATTAAAAATATTATTGAAAAGTTAATTAAAATCCCTAAGTTAGTGTCAACTTTAGGGGTGTCTACTTTAAGTAGGCTGAGATTTTACCCTCATAACCTGATCTAGATCATACTAGCGTAGGGAAAAGTAAGATGTCTTCGTGTATTTGCATTCCGCAATTTCGTAGCCATTCCTAAAGTTTTACTTAAACAGAATTTAGGAATGGAACTTACAATCAATCATCAAATTTATTATTTCGACCAAGAGCTTAGCTCATTAGAAGAATTGGTGTTGTTCAAGACCAAAGGACAAACCAAAGGTGTCGCTGTGGCCTTAAATCAGCGTGTGATTCCCAAATCACAATGGTCAGAAACCAAAATTCAAAATCAGGATAATATTCTTTTGCTGACTGCTACGCAGGGCGGTTAATTCACTTTATAAATACACAAAATTATGAGACAAGAACAAATTACAACAGCCCCCTTTCCGAATTCAAGGAAAGTGTTCATTTCTGGGAATATACATCCCATTAAAGTCGCCATGCGTGAGATTCAATTGAGCCCCACAAAAATGCGCAATGGTGTAGTAGAAATGAATCCTCCAGTGACCGTTTATGATACCTCTGGACCTTATACCGATGTCCATGTGGATATAGATGTACGAAATGGTTTGCCACGAATTCGCGAACAGTGGATTTTGGATAGAGGGGATGTGGATATTCTACCAGATTTCAGTTCTGAATATGGTAAGGAGCGGCTAGCTGATAAGAAATTAGATCATTTGCGATTTCAATATTTAGCAAATCCTAAAAGAGCCAAAATAGGAAAAAATGTAACTCAGTTATATTATGCCAAACAGGGAATTATAACTCCTGAAATGGAATATGTGGCAATTCGTGAAAATCAACACATTGAGCAGCTCGAGAATGCTACCAAAGGGATTGCTCATCAACATGCAGGTGAAAGTTTTGGAGCTAACACGCCAAAAGGAAAAATAACACCTGAATTTGTTCGTGCTGAAATTGCAGCAGGTCGAGCCATTATTCCCAATAACATAAATCATCCCGAAAGTGAACCGATGATTATAGGTCGTAATTTTTTGGTGAAAATAAATGCCAACATTGGTAATAGCGCAGTTACTTCCAGTATCGAAGAGGAAGTAGAAAAGGCGGTCTGGGCATGCCGTTGGGGTGCAGATACCATAATGGATCTGTCTACGGGTAAGAATATTCATGAGACACGTGAATGGATTATTCGTAACTCTCCGGTACCTATCGGAACAGTACCGATTTATCAAGCTTTAGAAAAAGTGAATGGCATTGCTGAAGATTTAACTTGGGAAATATTCCGTGATACATTGATAGAACAGGCCGAGCAAGGTGTTTCTTATTTTACGATTCATGCGGGCGTGCTTTTGAGATATATTCATTTGACAGCTAATCGTGTAACGGGTATTGTATCACGTGGAGGTTCAATTATGGCTAAATGGTGTTTGTTTCATCATAAGGAAAATTTTCTATATACACATTTCGAAGAAATCTGTGAAATTATGAAGCAATACGATGTCGCTTTTTCATTGGGAGATGGTCTTCGTCCGGGAGCTATTGCGGATGCAAATGATGCGGCACAATTTGCAGAATTAGAGACTTTGGGTGAATTGACCAAAATCGCACGGAAGCACGATGTGCAAGTGATGATCGAGGGTCCTGGGCATGTTCCCATGCATTTGATCAAAGAGAATATGGAGAAGCAATTACAAGAATGCGACGAAGCGCCATTTTATACATTGGGGCCCTTGACAACGGATATTGCACCAGGCTATGATCATATTACTTCAGCAATTGGCGCGGCAATGATTGGTTGGTACGGTTGCGCGATGTTGTGTTATGTGACACCAAAAGAGCACTTGGGGCTACCAAATAAAAAAGATGTAAAAGATGGTGTGATTACCTACAAATTGGCTGCGCATGCTGCAGATTTAGCAAAAGGCCATCCTGGAGCGCAGTATCGTGACAATGCATTGAGCAAAGCGCGTTTTGAATTCCGTTGGGAAGATCAATTCAATCTTTCGTTAGATCCAGATACAGCGCGTGAATTCCACGATGAAACGTTACCTGCAGATGCTGCCAAGGTTGCGCATTTCTGTTCGATGTGTGGTCCCAAATTCTGTTCGATGAAGATTACGCAAGAGATTCGCGATTCTGTGGAAGATGGAATGTTGGAAAAGTCAGAAGAGTTTATAGCAAACGGCAAGGAAATTTATTTATGATAGTAGTCATAAGTCCAGAACAACATTATCCAAAAGAAACATTGTGGGCAAATAGATTGCTGGAAGCTAGGTTAGAGTGTTTTCATATCCGAAAGCCTCATTGGGATGATGAGGCAGTAGCCAAATATGTATCGGAAATTGACCAAAGTTATCATACAAAAATCGTGCTGCACGATCGATTGGAAGTGTCCCTGACATATGGTTTAAAACGCTTACATATCACTGAAAAGAAAAGAAAAAATAAGGTGATGGAAATAAAAGAGGAAATGACTTATTCGACTTCGGTTCATAATATGGCTGATTTTAATGAATTAGAAATGATTTGGGATTATGCTTTTGTGAGTCCAATTTTTCCAAGTTTATCTAAGGTCGGTTATGGTCAAAATACTGCTGTATTCCATCAATTAAAATCTAGAAAAAACTTTCATACAAAATTGATTGGTTTGGGAGGAGTTGCTCCCGAAAATATATCGAATGTATACGAAACAGGTGTAGATGGAGTAGCTTTGTTAGGGTATATATGGCAGTCAAACAATCCTTTAAATGCTTTTATGTTATGCAAAAGTTAAGACCTTATGTACTATGTATTGGAGGTTTTGATCCTTCAGGCGGAGCAGGAGTTTTAGCTGATATTAAGACTCTAGAGCAAGTCAAAGTTATGGGGCTTTCGGTGTTGACGTGCAATACACTACAGACCGACAAGGAATTAGTGACCTTAGATTGGTTTCAAACTGATGATATAGTGCGGGCCATTCGTAAGCTAATGAAAACATATCCGATTGGCTATGTTAAAATTGGAGTAGTTCGAAATCCAGCAATGCTTGGTCAAATTGTGAAAGAGCTACTTTCTATTCGTTCAAGTTGCAAAATTATTTGGGATACGGTGTTTGGTAGTTCTTCTGGCTTTGACTTTTTTGAGTTTAAAAATATGGAGTTGCTACAAAATGTATTTTCCAAATTGTTTCTTATTACCCCCAATAGTATGGAGTACGATGTATTAAGGCAATATAATCTGTTGCATGATAGGCTTTCTGTGTTAAAAAAAGCGGGCCATAATCCCGAAAAAATAGGAGGTGATGTACTGTTCACTGCTGGAGAAGAAATAGAAATACATAATGAACAAGTAAAACTTCCACCCAAACATGGCTCTGGTTGTGTGCTGGCGACCGCTATAACAGCATATTTAGCATTGGGAAATGATTTGGAAACGGCCTGTAATCTAGGAAAGGACTACATATTGAAGTTATTGAAAAGTAATGACACATTATTAGGATATCACAATGAATAAGATTAGCAAATTGCAATATATCTCTCAAGGGAACACTTGGGAAGAGCAGGTAAATAATATTACAACGGCATTGAATCACGGCGTGAAATGGGTTCAATTGCGTTGGAAAGAAGCTCCAAAAGAACAGGTTTTTGATTTAGCGCGTTTAGTAAAAGTTTGGTGTATGTCCCATCAAGCTAAATTGATTATCAACGATCACGTGGATATTGCGAAATCTGTAAATGCGGATGGGGTACATTTGGGTTTAGCGGATATGAATATATCGGATGCGAAGCGGTTATTAGGTGAAGGCAAAATCTTTGGTGGAACGGCTAATTCCTTAGAAGATATTTATCTAAGAATACAGGAAGGTTGTGATTATATTGGTTTAGGACCTTTTAGGTTTACAGCTACTAAGGTAAACTTGAGTCCAATTTTAGGATTGGAAGGTTATAAAAATATCTTAAATCATCTCAAAACTTTGAATTCATTTCCGCCAATAATAGCTATTGGAGGTATTCAATTGGAAGATATTAAATCCTTACAAGATGCAGGAGTATATGGTGTGGCTTTGTCAAAATATATCACGGAAACACCTCAGGAAGTAATTAAAATCCAAGAATTATTATGAACAACAAACTTAAAATAGCAGATAAAATATTTGATTCCCGACTTTTTCTTGGAACGGGGAAATTCGGAGACTTAATACAAATGCAACAAGCTATAACGGTTTCTGGTTCAGAATTAGTTACTGTTGCATTGCGAAGGGTAGATGTTAAGCAATCAAAACAGCAAAATATCATTCATTATTTGCAAGAAACAAAGGTGAACTTATTGCCGAATACTTCGGGAGCACGTACCGCGGAAGAGGCTGTGATGTTAGCCGAAATGGGACGTGAGGCAATGGAAACAAACTGGGTGAAACTCGAAATTCATCCCGATCCACGTTATTTGATGCCTGATCCAATAGAAACTTTATTAGCTGCAGAAAAGCTAGTTAAAAGTGGTTTTGTTGTATTGCCCTATATTCATGCTGATCCTGTGTTGTGCAAACGGCTTGAAGAAGTTGGGACTGCAGCAGTGATGCCTTTAGCTGCGCCTATTGGAAGTAATAAAGGTTTGCGTACTATAGATTTTTTGGAAATTATCATCGAGCAATGTCATGTTCCTGTAATTGTGGACGCAGGTCTTGGCGCACCATCCGATGCGGCTAAGGCTATGGAATTAGGAGCTGATGCGGTTCTTGTGAATACCGCTATTGCAGTAGCAAATAATCCTATTGAAATGGCATTAGCATTCAAAGAGGCTGTGATTGCGGGGAGAAGAGCTTTTGAAAGTGGTGTTCCGCAGATTCGTCATTATGCAGAGCCATCCAGTCCTTTAGATACTTTTTTATTTTAAAATATTATGGAAACATTTCTGTCTTATTTTCAAAAGTATAATTGGGATGATATAAAGTTTAAGATTAATAATATCAGTCCTGATGAAGTGAAAAGAACCTTAGATAAACGCAAAAAATCCTTGGAGGATTTTTTGTTTCTGCTTTCTCCTGCAGCGGCAGTTTTTCTCCCTGAAATGGCAAACCATTCACAGTTATTAACACGGCAGCGTTTTGGAAAAACTATACAATTATTTGCGCCTTTGTACTTGAGTAATGAATGTCAAAATATTTGTACCTATTGCGGTTTTAGTTTGGATAATAAAATTAAGCGCAAGACTTTGTCTAATATGGAATTGCTGCTGGAAGCTGCAGAACTAAAAAGTCGAGGGATAGATCATGTATTATTGGTGAGTGGAGAAGCTAATCATAAGGTAGGTGTTGAGTATTTTTTAAATGCTGTTCGTTTGCTAAAACCCTTATTTTCGAATATTTCGTTGGAAGTGCAACCTTTGGATGAAAATGAATACCAATTATTAAATGAAGCTGGGGTGCATGCGATTTTGGTTTATCAAGAAACCTATCATCAGGAAGTCTATAAACAATATCATCCCAAAGGTAAAAAATCTAATTTTGAATATCGCCTAGAAACACCTGATCGGATTGGTCGAAGCAAGATGCATAAAATAGGCTTAGGTGTGCTGTTGGGTTTGGAAGATTGGCGCGTGGACAGCTTCTTCAATGCTTTGCATTTGGATTATCTGCAAAAGAAATATTGGCAAACCCGTTATACTGTTTCTTTTCCACGCTTACGTCCTGCCGAAGGCGTTATTCAACCTAATTACGAGATTACGGATAAGGAATTATTGCAATTGATTTGTGCTTATCGAATTTGGAACCCTGATTTAGAATTGTCAATTTCTACGCGTGAAAGCGAAGTCTTTCGCAATTATATTATTCGATTTGGTGTGACAAGTATGAGTGCTGCTTCAAAAACAAATCCGGGAGGATACGTGGTCGATTCGCAATCATTAGAACAATTTGAGATTTCGGATGAACGCTCTGTGGCCGATATGATTACAGTAATTCAAAATGTAGGTTATGAAGCTGTATTAAAAGATTGGGAAAGTATATTATGATAAATTCCACTGATCAATTTGCAAGATATAGTCGCCAAGTTTTTATTGAAGAAGTTGGAATCCAAGGGCAACGTGCGATTATGAATGCTAGAGTTTTGGTAATAGGGGTAGGAGGTTTAGGAAGTATCGTCTTACCCTATTTAGCGGCTGCCGGAGTGGGGAATTTAACGGTTGTTGATTTTGATAAAGTAGAATGGCATAACCTGAACCGGCAAATTATTCATCAAGAATCATCTGTTGGAAAACCGAAAGTAGATAGTGCTTCGTATTTTCTTCAAAAGTTGAATTCTTTTATTAAGATTGAAACTATAGAAGAGCGACTGGATATATTAAATGTAGAAAAAATCATCCAGTCCTATGATATTATTGTGGACTGTTCGGACAATTTTGAAACACGCTATCTTGTTAATGATACATGTGTAGCTTTATGTAAAACTTTAGTCTATGGAAGTATTTTTGCTTTCGAAGGTCAAGTCGCAGTTTTTAATTATCAAGGCAGCAAGCATCTGCGAGATATTTTTCCTGAACCGCCTGATCCAGATATGGTTCCAAATTGCGATAAAAATGGTGTTTTAGGCCCCTTACCTGGGGTAATTGGCAGTATGATGGCTATGTTAACCTTGCAAATTATAGTAGGGATGAATATACCTGTCAATGAAATAATGTTGTTTGATTTGCGAAAATGGAATTATACCAAACTTTTATTTTGATTATCTGTCACAGGATGCAACAGGATACTTTTGTTTAAAAAAGATTTTAATATTGGTTATTAAAAGTTTAATTATGAGACCTATAGCATTTATTAGCTTCTTTATATTTATATTCTTGCAAATACCGCCTATTTTTGGTCAACAGAAAAAGGCCAGCAAGAGTCAAAGTAAACCTATGAATGTGCTGTTCATTGCAACTGATGATATGCGTGCGGATTTGCAGGTGTATGGGCATGAATTAGCGAAAACTCCGAATTTGGATAAGTTTGCAAAAGAGGGCGTAATGTTCGAACGTGCTTATTGTCAATATCCTTTGTGTGGCCCATCACGAGCGTCTTTACTAACGGGACGTAGACCTACGACTTCTGGATTGTATGGAAATAGAGAGTGGTACGGCGCATCTTTTCCAGATTGGAAAAGTATTCCCATGTATTTTAAAGAACAAGGTTATATCACTTGGCGTACTGGCAAAATATTTCATGGTGGAATTGACGATACGGATGCGTGGATGGAAGGAGGTGAAAAAAGAGATCATAATGCACCCATTAATACGGATGCGCCTTCGGCTGTTCCGGTAACACAATATTATGCTAATATTTGGAAATCAGTTCCTAAAATTACAGAAGGAGCTGATCCAGAAGTCAGATCTGATCGATGGGAAGCAGTAGAAGGTGAAGTTGCTTATAATTTAGGTGATACCAAAGTAGGTGATAAAGCAATAGAGTACATACGCCGTAGTAAAACAGAGAAGAAACCATTTTTCTTAGCTGTAGGCTTTTCAAAACCGCATACGCCATTTGTTGCACCAAAAGAGTTTTTTGATTTATATAACAAAGAAGATATTAAATTACCAGTAAATTTTTCATCGCTTCCTGTTGTTCCAATTGGTTTCCCACAAGGGGCGACGCGTTTGCGTAATGCAGATTTCTTTGTCAACAGAACAGCCTCAGCAGATGAAGCAAAAGATTATATAAAAGCATATTTAGCTTGTATAAGTTATGTGGATTGGAATGTTGGACGTGTTTTGGATGAATTAGATAAACAGGGGTTAAGAGAAAATACCATTATTGTTTTTTGGAGTGATCACGGCTATCAATTAGGGGAAAGAGGTAAATGGTCTAAAGCGGGTTCATTGTGGGAGCAAGGCACAAGAGTTCCTTTTATAATTCTCGATCCGAGAGCAAAAGGAAATGGTACTTCATCTTCCCGTACAGTTGAATTGATAGATATTTATTCCACTTTGGTCGAGGCTTGTGGACTTCCAATGCCAACAGGTTTAGATGGCGTAAGTTTAATTCCTTTGCTCCAAAACCCTAAGGCACCTTGGGATAGATCAGCTTACACGGTTTGGAATGAACACAACAAAGGTATTACTGGAGTTGTAGTACGGACAGAACGCTGGCGTTATGCGGAATTTTTTGGGAATGGTGCAGGCGCATTTTTAACTGACGCGGTGAACGACCCACATGAATTAATCAATCTAGTTGAAAATCCGCAATATAAAGAGGTTGTTGACCAACTTTCAAAGTTAGCCCGTGACCATGTAAAAGGAAAAACAGAGCTCACAAATTAGTTAAATTGTATAAATGTTAGTAAAGACAAATTCGCCTTGATTTGTCTTTTTTATTTTTAATAAGATAATGCTGAATATTTTTCATTTTAATACAGTTAACGCTAACATATTTTGTTGTATTCTGCTATTCAAAAGCCTATCTTTGTAACTCAAAAATTTTAAAAGATGAATATTTCTTACAATTGGCTTAAGAATTACTTAAATATAGATAAAACTCCAGATGAGCTTTCGTTGATATTGACTGATATCGGTTTAGAAGTTGAAGCAGTGGAGAAAGTAGAATCTATACCAGGCGGTCTTGAAGGCTTGGTAGTAGGGGAAGTGTTGAGTGCAGAGCAACATCCAAATGCAGATAAACTTCGTGTGACTAAGGTTAATGTCGGAACAGATACTCCTTTGGATATTGTATGTGGTGCGCCAAACTGCCGCGCTGGATTGAAAGTAATTGTAGCAACTGTAGGAACTGTATGTAATCCAACTGCTGGTGAACCTTTTAAAATCACAAAATCTAAAATCCGTGGTGAAGTATCTGAAGGTATGCTATGTGGCGAAGACGAAATTGGCTTGGGAACTTCTCATGCTGGAATCGTGGAATTACCTGCAGATGCGCTAGTAGGTACTTTAGTAAAAGATTTCTACGAAATTAAAGACGATTACCGTTTCGAAATCGGTTTGACACCAAACCGTGCGGATGCGGCTTCACATTTAGGTGTAGCTCGCGATTTGGCAGCATATTTCCGTACAAACTATACTTTGCCAAATGTGGAGGCTTTCACAGAAGGTACCGCTCAGGGTACAACTGTGGTAGTTGAAAGTGAAGATGCTCCAAGATATTCTGGTGTGAATATTTCAGGTGTGAAAGTTGCGGAATCTCCAGAGTGGTTAAAAGAAAAATTAAGTGCAATTGGTATTCGTTCTATCAACAATATCGTTGATATTACCAACTATATCTTACACGATTTAGGTCAACCTTTGCATGCATTTGATGCAGCTAAGATATCTGGAAACAAAATTGTTGTGCGCAAGGCGACCGAAGGTGAAGCATTCAAAACGTTGGATGGTGTAGAGCGCAAGTTGTCTGCTGAAGATTTAGTTATTGCTGACTCTGAAAAACCAATGTGTATTGCTGGTGTTTTCGGAGGAGAGTATTCAGGTGTGACAGAATCAACTACGGATATATTCTTAGAATCAGCATATTTCAATCCTGTTTCAGTTCGTAAGACATCAAAACGTCATGCGTTGAAAACAGATTCTTCATTCCGTTTCGAAAGAGGTACTGATCCTAATATTACGGTATTTGCGCTTAAGCGTGCAGCTTTATTGATACAAGAAATCGCTGGAGGACAAATATCATCTACGGTTACTGATATTTATCCAAATCCAGTTGAGCCATTCAAATTTGAAGTTAGCTACCGCAATGTACAACGTTTGATTGGTAAAGATATTCCTGCAGAACAGATCAAAGAAATAATTTTAGCTTTAGGTATTGCGGTAACGGCTGAAAATGATGGCGTTCTTTCGGTAGAAGTTCCTGCGTACAAAGTTGATGTAACACGTGAGGTGGATGTGATCGAAGAGGTATTGCGTATTTATGGTTACAACAATATTGAGTTGAAATCTCAAATTTTAGCTTCTTTAAATACACAAGAAAAACCAGACAAAGAAGCTGTATTAAATCAAGTAGCTGATTTGTTGATTGCGAATGGATTTATAGAGATTTTATCGAATTCATTGACAAAAGGAATTTATGCGGATGACGAGGCAACGGCAGTTAAGTTATTCAATCCTTTGAGTTCGGATTTGGATACTATGCGTCAAAATATGGTGTATTCTGCTTTGACTGCAATAGAATACAACCAAAAGCGTAAACAATCCGATCTTAAAATCTTCGAATATGGTAAAACTTACCATTTGAAAGAAGAAGGATATGAAGAGAAACAACGTTTTGCGTTGGCTATAGCTGGAAAAAAAGAAGCAGAACAATGGAATACCGCTTCCAAAAATGTAAATTTCTATAATTTGAAATCAGCGGTGGATACGATTGTGAAGCGTCTTAAAATTGACAGTTTGCAAATTGTAGAAACCACTAATGCAAACTTAGCTTATGGCTTGGATTATATGAAAGGCCAAAAAGTATTAGTTTCTTTAGGTGCTGTGCATGCAGATGCTTTGAAAAATGCGGATGTGGATGGACAAGTTTATTTTGCGGATTTTGATTGGGATTTGGTGTTGAAAGCAATTCGTAAAAATTCAATCAAATACAAGGAGGTGTCTAAATTCCCTGCTGTTCGTAGAGATTTAGCCTTGTTAGTTGATGAAGCAATTACATTCGAAAAGTTAAAAACTGTGGCATTAAAAACAGATAGAAAATTATTGAAGGATGTAAATATTTTTGATGTTTATAAAGGTGATAAATTGCCAGCAGGCAAAAAGTCTTATGCTCTGAGTTTTACGATTCAGGACGAAGAAAAAACGCTAAATGATAAACAAATTGATAGCATTATTCAAAAATTAATTATTAACTTTGAGAAAGAGACTAACGCAGTAGTGCGCTAGTTGCTCGTTACAATAATTTTAATTGCGTAAAAAGTATGGCATCATTATCGTCACAAATGAATATTATCGTTGAGAAAACGAAAAATTTAATTCAATTGTGTGAAGCTTTACAAGAGGAGAATGATCTGCTAAAGTTAGAATTACAATCTGTTCAGGTAGCATTTGAAACCAGTACAGAAAAAGTAAAACAACTTGAAGAACAGACAAAAGCGATGGCAGTAGCCCGTGCTCTTGATGAAGCGGATATCGATAAAGAGGCAATAAATGAAAAAATACTTGACACAAAACAAAAAATTAACGATTTTGTGCGGGAAATAGACAGATGTATAAACTTATTGAAGTAGATAAGTGATAGTAGGAAAATAAGTTTATTACGTTATTAAGCTCGATAACCATGGGAGAGATTTCCATAAAAATAAATATCGCAGATCGCGTGTATCCACTAAGGGTTACAGCAGAAGAGGAAGAAGTGATTAGACATGCTGCGAAATTGATAAATGAAAAAATAAAGGAATTGCAAGAAAATTATGCAGTTCGTGATAAACAAGATTTATTATCTATGTGTGTATTACAGTACGCAACAGGGATGATAAAGGCTGAAAGACAGGTGCAGCAACAGGATGTGGGATTGGAACAGTCTATTCACGAATTAGATAATTTATTGACGGATTTCTTTACTAAATAATATCGTTCTTTTAGAGCTATATAACGACGAATTTGCCGCAATTAAATTCGGGTTGTCACTATTTTAAACTTAACGCTTCAATATCACGAGCAATATTAAGATATAGGCCATTTTGCTTTACGCCATCTAGGTCATAATCAAACGCTCAAATCATGTGTAATCGAAGTTTAATAATACTTGGGACCTGTTAATTTAATTGCGGTTTTTTTTTGCCGAAAAACATTAAAACTAATAATATATAAATTAATAATATGGAGTTAATTACCACAATTTCAATTATAATATCACTTTTAATTGGTATTGTTATTGGCCGATATCTGTTGCAGATGTTGTTCAAGAAGCAAGAACAAGAAGCCAAGGAAAAAGCTGAGAATATCATAAAAGAGGCTGAAAAGCAAGCTGAACACGTAAAAAAACAAAGACAATTAGAAGCTAAAGAGAAATTTTTACAATTAAAGGCTGAACACGAAAAAGAAGTAAGTCAACGTAACAATACGATCAGCCAAAAAGAAAATTCTATAAGACAAAAAGAGCAATCTTTAAATCAAAAATTAGAAAATCTAAATCGCGAAAAACAAGAATTAGATAAGAAAAGTACGAAACTTGATCAATTAATCGAGGTTAATGAGAAGAAAAGCGAAGAAGTTGAACAACTAAAAAATCAACATATTAGTCAATTAGAGACTATCGCTGGTCTTACTGCTGAAGAAGCGAAAGAGCAATTAGTTACTTCTCTACGTGAAGAAGCTCGTTCGCAAGCCATGATTCAAATCAAAGATATTGTCGATGAAGCTAAATTAACGGCTTCTAAAGAGGCTAAAAAAGTAGTCATCCAAACTATCCAACGTACAGCTACTGAGTCAGCTATTGAAAATACAGTGTCTATTTTCAATATTGAAAATGATGAAATCAAAGGTCGTATTATCGGTCGTGAGGGGCGTAATATTCGTGCTTTGGAGGCTGCCACAGGGATTGAGATTATCGTAGACGATACACCAGAAGCTATTATCTTATCTGGTTTCGATCCAGTACGTCGTGAGATTGCACGCTTGTCATTACACCGTTTGGTGACGGATGGTCGTATTCACCCCGCACGTATCGAAGAAGTAGTTGCGAAAACTAGAACACAGATAGAAGACGAAATCGTCGAAATCGGTGAACGTACAGCTATCGACTTAGGTATTCACGGATTACACCCTGAATTGATTCGTATGGTAGGCCGTATGCGTTACCGTTCTTCATACGGTCAAAACTTATTACAGCACTCACGTGAGGTAGCTAACTTTGCAGCTACGATGGCAGCGGAATTAGGCTTAAATGTAAAACACGCTAAACGCGCGGGTCTTTTGCACGATATAGGTAAAGTACCAGATGACAACCCAGAATTGCCACACGCAATTTTAGGTATGCAGTTAGCAGAAAAATATAAAGAACACCCAGATGTATGTAATGCTATCGGTGCTCACCACGACGAGATTGAAATGACTTCTATGATTTCTCCAGTGGTACAAGCATGTGATGCGATTTCAGGAGCTCGACCTGGTGCACGTCGTGAGGTGGTAGAAAGCTACATTAAACGTCTGAAAGAATTAGAAGAATTAGCATTATCTTACCCTGGTGTTGAAAAAACTTTCGCTATCCAAGCTGGACGTGAATTACGTGTCGTGGTCGAATCTGAGAAAGTAACAGATGCACAAGCTGAAATTTTGGCTGCTGACATTTCTAACCGTATCCAAACAGAGATGACTTATCCTGGTCAAATTAAAGTTACCGTGATTCGCGAGACGCGTTCGGTGTCTTACGCAAAATAGATTTTTATTGAAATTTATATAAGCAAAGCCCTAACTTTATAGTTGGGGCTTTTACTTTTTATAGACTTAACCAAGATGGACATTACCAAAAGATTCGATAGGCTTCTCGGTATTTATTTTTATTTGCAATCTAAACCATTGGTCAAAGCACAGGATTTAGCGGATAAATATGAAGTGAGTTTACGTACGATTTACCGTGATATCAAATCCTTGGAGCAGGCTGGTATTCCGATAAGTGGAGAGGCAGGTTATGGTTATTCTTTGATGAATACGTACAAAATTCAGCCGATGAATTTTACCGAACAAGAAGCACTGAGTTTTGGAGTAGCAGAGAAACTCATGCAGCATTATCTGGATAAAGAGATGGGAACGCATTTTTCGAATGCACTAGTGAAGATGAAAAGTGTTTTGCGTTTTAGTGATAAAGAAAATGTTGCGGACCTAGAATCAAAAGTCCTTATCAACAAGCAAAAGAATTTTCTGAATGAAAATGTGCCTGCAGCTTTGGCTATGCTGTTTGAAAGTATGGTAAAGAAAAAACAGATTCATCTTACCTATAAATCTGTGGAGAGCAATTTGCAAGAGAGGAACATTGAAGTGGTAGGTGTTTATCAAGAAGGACAATTTTGGTATTTTTTGGCTTATTGCCATTTGCGGAAAGAAGTTCGTCAGTTTAGACTTGACCGTATCGAACATATTCGACTTACGGATTTACGGTATACACAGTCGTTGAAGCCATTACATGAATATTTAGAAGAACAGAAAAAGGCTGAAGTTATAATTTCTGTCAGAATATTAGTTAAAAAGTCAATCGCGAGATATCTACATTGGGAAAGGCAGTATTATGGATTTGTAAGAGAAGTAGAAAAAGGGGATAGTGTAGAAATGCATTTTCAGACAAGTAATCTAGAACACTTTGCGCGTTGGTTTCTGATGTTTTCGGATGAATCCATAATTCTTGAACCCGAAGAGCTGAAACTAAAAGTAAAAAGCGTGTTAGAAGGTGCTTTGAAAAACCTTAAATAATTGATAATAGAAACTGAGAATTGAATTAGATATCTCTTTTCGGTCGATATGACGTTATTAAATTATCGTCATTCCGACGGAAGGAGGAATCTATAAATTAAGAAAAGTCTTTGGGTATAATAAAAAGTCAGATTGCTTCGACACACTTTGTCGAAGCAATCTATTGTCTTAACGTAATTTCTACAGAACTAATACCTATCCCAAAAGAAAGGTGGCTCAATCCCTAAAGCTCTTAAATACACAAAACCTTGAGCCCTATGATGAATTTCATTGTCAATGAAATACATGAGATTGTGTACGATCGGAAATTTATATTCTCCAAATAAATTGAAATCATCATGGAATCTTTCTTCTGGAATTTGGTTGTATAAATCAATCAGAACTGGCGTATCTTTATCCCATTGTGCAAGTAGTTCTGCTTTAGTATGAAGAGGTAAATCATGATTGTACTTCTCTATTTTGTCGTGGACAATGCCATCTAAGCCAGGTACGGCTAGTGAAAGCATTTCTTTAATCAAATCAGCGAAGGTACGCATGCCTCCAATCGAAAATTTGAATAATTCTTCTTCAGGAAACTTTTCGATAGTTTTCCGAGTTAAATTACGATGTCCTAACCAATGTTCTAATAAATCTGCTTTTGAAATAATTACTGTCTTTTCCATTTTTTAAGGTTTTAATGATACATCAAAAGTAGGTATGGCTTGTGACAACAGTTTGTCAGTAGTATGAATGAAAATAAAAAAGGAGCAAATCAATTTGCTCCTTTCCAATATTTTGAGATTGCCGATTAAATTTTAGGCTCTTGCTGACTTAAACAGTGGAAACTTCCCAATCCCCATATTATATCTACAGAATTGATTCCGATAACCTTGCGGTCTGGGAAACAAGATTGGATAATTTCTAAAGCTTTTTCATCATTCTTATCATTAAAGATTGGAACAACGACTACTTTGTTTGCAATGTAAAAGTTAGCATAAGAAGCGGGTAAGCGTGTGTCATCATAAATTACTGCACCAGGCATTGGTAATTCTACAATATTCAACTTACGTCCATCTAATAAAGTCATTTGTTTCAAGGCTTCTAAATTCTCTTGCAACAAATGATAATTTTCGTCTTCAGGATTTTCTTCTACTACTGTAATGACTGTATCTTCATTTACGAAACGTGTAATATCATCGATGTGACCATCTGTATCATCTCCAACGATTCCATCACCCAACCATAAAACTTGCTCTTGACCGTAATATTCTTTCAAATATTGTTCGATTTCTTCTTTCGTCAAGTGAGGGTTACGGTTTTCATTCAACAAACAAGCGGTTGTAGTCAAGATTGTACCAGCACCATTGAATTCTACCGAACCACCTTCCATTACAATAGGAGGAGTGAACAAAGGTAAATCAAAGTGTTTAGCAATCTTAGTGGGAACTACATCATCCAAATCGTATGGAGGATATTTATCACCCCATGCATTGTAACCCCAGTCTACGATACCTTTTTTGTTTTCCGTTTTATTTACGACGAAAGCAGGACCATGGTCTCTACACCAAGCGTCGTTTGTTTCGTGGAAATAGAATTCTACGTTCTCTAGATTTGCTTCAACAGCTTGTAAATAACCTAAAGCAAAATCCTTCATAGCCTCATCTGCCACATTTATGCGTACTTTTTGGTCAGCTGCTACGGCTTTAATAAATTCCGAATATGGCTTATATATTGTTTCAATCTTTCCTGGCCAAGAAGCTTCTTTGTGCGGCCAACTTAACCACATTGCTTCTTGCTCTGCCCATTCAGCTGGGAAAGAATAGCCTAATTGTTTAGGTGTATTTTCTAAATTCAAACTCATGTAAAATATCGCTTTACTTCTTAAAATCTAGTATATTAAAGAAGTAATATTAGTCTTCGTCAATAAATCTTTTAGTAATAGGCGCGTAAGTCTCTATACGACGGTCACGCAAGAAAGGCCAGTGTTTGCGAAAATAATCTGATTGTTTCAAATCTAATTCCACTACTTTAACTTCTTCTTGGTCGTGAGATGCTAAATACAACAATTTACCTTGTGCATTTGCGACAAAGCTACCACCCCAAAATTTCATGGCGCCATCTTGTTCGAAACCAACACGGTTAACGGATACTACAGGAACACCATTTGCAACAGCGTGTGAGCGTTGGATCGTCTGCCAAGCATTGTATTGATCTTGGTTTGTTTCTTCATCTTGGTCTGTCGCCCAACCAATCGCAGTAGGGTAGAACATGATTTCCGCACCCATCAACGCCGTGATACGAGATGCTTCTGGATACCATTGATCCCAACAAATCAATACACCGATTTTACCGAATTTTGTTTTGAATACTTTGTAACCTAAATCACCAGGCGTGAAATAGAATTTTTCGTAAAATGCAGGATCATCAGGGATGTGCATTTTGCGGTATTTACCTAAGTAAGCACCGTCAGCATCTAAAACTGCTGTTGTATTGTGGTAAAGACCTTCCGTGCGTTTTTCGAATAAAGAAGCGATAATGACAACGCCTAATTCTTTAGCCACAGCGGATAATGCATCCGTTGATGGTCCTGGGATAGACTCTGCAAGGTCAAAGTTGTCATAATCTTCGACATCACAAAAATATAATGAAGTGAAAAGTTCTTGTAAACATACAATCTGAGCGCCGCCAGCAGCAGCTTCTCTCACTTTTTCAATAGCTTTATTAAGGTTTTCTTGTTTGTCTTTGGTACAAGACATCTGAACTAATCCAACTTTTACTTTGCTCATCTTATTAAATAGTGTTATTTCAAAGACAAAGATAAGATTATTTAAAACAACCTATAACATCTATCGCTGTATAAAGAAGTATTCTGAATTGATGACAGAATATTTACATGAATTAAAAAAATAATAAAGTTTTTAAAATTATATTGTAGCGAAACAAAATTTACTTTCGTTTTATTTTTAAATTAACCAATACTATATGAAATGTAAAATACTTGCTCTTGCCTTAGGTATCTCACTATTAAATATTATGTGTTGTGGAAGCAATCTAAATGCTATGACTTTTGAATATTTACCCACAGGAAAGATATCATTTATAAATCAAATAGATAAGTACAG
Source organism: Sphingobacterium litopenaei (assembly GCF_014692495.1). Lineage (GTDB taxonomy): Bacteria > Bacteroidota > Bacteroidia > Sphingobacteriales > Sphingobacteriaceae > Sphingobacterium > Sphingobacterium litopenaei. The sequence continues at coordinate 42,626 of NZ_JACOIJ010000020.1, forward strand.
TATAGTTAAAGATACCCTAAAAGGACCTTTTGATGTTTACTTTGATTTTGACACTAAACAAGTGTACACTTTTAATTTTTCAATTATTCCTATGGCAATGGCGTGTACTATGCATAGTCCTTTCTATACCAATACTATGAATAGAGAAAAATTAGCAGTTAGTATTGATAATGATTTTGTATATAAAGACGATACAATTCTAGCAAATTCAAATATAATGAACCTATATTCATCGTCATATAAGTACCTTTTCTATAATGGGGGACAAGGAGTTCGTTTTGACGAAAAATTCCTATACTATGCCAAATTTAACAAAGGCTGGACGACTTTTATCATCGCGGGAGAATTAGAGGATGGCCAACCATTTAAGTTTGAAAAGAAAGTGTATTTAGATTTATAATCCAACCTTGCCAAGCTTTTTCTCAATTCCGTCATAATTAAACCTATTGCCAATATTTAATTTTGATTTTCTTATCTTTAGGCGGATTTTGATAACGGAAAGAAGCCGTTGTTGATTTTTTAATAAAACAATAGAAACATTAATATATTTTCAATAGAAAACTATGTCATCTAAAATCATTTACACTAAAACAGATGAAGCGCCATTATTGGCAACTTACTCTTTTTTACCTATTGTACAAGCGTTCGCAAAAACTGCGGATATCGATGTAGAATTAAGAGACATTTCATTGGCTGGTCGTATCCTGGCTAATTTCAACGAATATTTAACAGCAGAACAACAAACTGCTGATGCATTGGCAGAGTTAGGGCAATTGGCTACTACTCCTGATGCTAACATCATCAAATTACCAAACATTTCAGCTTCTATTCCTCAATTAAAAGGAGCAATCGCTGAATTGCAAAAAGCAGGTTACAATGTGCCTAACTACCCTGATGCACCTGCTACTCCAGAAGAAGAAAAAATCAAAGCTACATATGCTAAAGTTTTAGGTTCTGCTGTAAACCCAGTATTACGTGAAGGTAATTCGGATCGTCGTGCCCCTAAAGCGGTTAAAAATTATGCAAAAGCTAATCCTCACCGTATGGGTGCTTGGGCTGCAGACAGCAAAACTAAAGTAGCGTCAATGACTGACGGTGATTTTTACGCTACTGAAAAATCAGTAACAGTCGAAGAAGCTGGTCAATTCAAAATTGAATTCGTAGCTGCTGACGGTTCTGTAAAAGAATTAAAAAGTCTTTCTCCTTTGAAAGCTGGCGAAGTAATTGATTCATCGGTATTGAATGTAGCTAAATTGAAAGAGTTTGTTGCTGCTACAATCGTTGAAGCCAAAGAAGCTGGTGTATTATTATCAGCGCACTTGAAAGCAACGATGATGAAGGTTTCTGACCCTATTATTTTCGGAGCTATCGTAGAAGTGTACTTCAAAGATGTATTCGCTAAATATGGTGAATTGTTCGCTTCATTAGGTATCAACAAAAACAATGGTTTAGGTGAAGTTTACGCTAAAATTGCGGGTACTCCACAAGAGGCTGAAGTGAAAGCTGCTATCGATGCTGCTATTGCTAATGGTCCTGATTTAGCGATGGTTAATTCGGACAAAGGTATTACAAACTTACACGTTCCTTCGGATGTAATCGTAGATGCTTCTATGCCAGCTATGATTCGTATCGGCGGTAAAATGTGGGATAAAGCAGGAGCAGAGCGCGATACAATTGCTATCATTCCTGACCGTTCTTACGCAGGTGTATATGAAGCTGTAATCGAAGACTGTAAAGAAAATGGTGCTTTAGATCCTACAACTATGGGTTCAGTTCCAAACGTAGGTTTGATGGCTCAAAAAGCAGAAGAATACGGTTCACATGACAAAACTTTCCAAGCATCTGCTCAAGGAACTATCCGTGTAGTGGATGCTAACGGAAATGTGTTGATGGAGCAAGCTGTGGAAGCTGGTGACATCTTCCGTATGTGTCAAACTAAAGATGCGCCTATCCAAGACTGGGTTAAATTAGCTGTAAATCGTGCTCGTTTATCAGCTACACCAGCGGTATTCTGGTTAGACGAAAACCGTGCTCATGATAGAGAGATCATCAAAAAAGTAGAGAAATACTTAGGTGACTTCGATACAAATGGTTTAGATATTTTCGTAATGTCTCCAATCGAAGCTACTAAATTCTCTTTAGATCGTATCCGTGAAGGTTTAGATACGATTTCTGTAACAGGTAACGTATTACGTGACTACTTAACTGACTTATTCCCAATCTTGGAAGTAGGTACTTCAGCGAAAATGTTATCTATTGTTCCTTTAATGAACGGTGGTGGTTTATTTGAGACAGGTGCTGGTGGTTCTGCTCCTAAACACGTAGAACAATTCTTAGAAGAAGGTTACTTACGGTGGGATTCATTAGGTGAGTTCTTAGCATTACAAGCTTCTTTCGAACACTTAGCACAAACGCAAAACAACGCAAAAGCGCAAGTTTTGGCTGATGCTTTGGATGAAGCAAATGCTTTATTCTTAGCTAATGACAAATCTCCAGCACGTAAAGTAGGTCAAATTGACAACCGTGGTTCTCACTTCTACTTGACTTTATACTGGGCTCAAGAATTGGCTAAACAAACGAAAGATGCTGAATTAGCAGCTCAATTTGCTACATTAGCTGAGACATTATCAGCTAACGAAGCTAAAATCAATGAAGAATTAATCGCTGCGCAAGGTACAGCTCAAAATATCGGTGGTTACTACTTCCCGAATGATGAGTTAGCTACTCAAGCTTTACGTCCTTCAGCAACATTAAATAATGCTATTGCTGCTTTGTAAGTAGTTCATTTTTAGAAATACTAAAGCCTTCTTCGATTCTGAAGAAGGCTTTTTTTGTTTATATTAGTAGTATGTTATAATAAACTAATATCGAAAGGGAGTGAAATATGTTTCTGACAAATTTCTTGGTAGTTATTACAATGGCTTAATTAAAAATTCATAGTAGCCCGATTAAATACACTATTTGTAAGATAAAAAAAATAAATAGTTGATTATCCATTTATTATACCTACCTTGTGGACATAATAAATAAATACAATATGAATAACGGAACTGTAAAGTTTTTTAATGAAACTAAAGGATTTGGTTTTATTACACCTGATGGTGGTGGCGAAGATGTTTTTGTACACGTATCAGGATTAGTTGACCAAGTTCAACAAGGCGATCAAGTTACTTATGACTTAGAAAAAGGTCGTAAAGGTATCAATGCCACTAATGTAAGAGTAAACTAATTTTAATTATACTTATCTTGCAAAAGGCGAATCTTTCTAAGATTCGCCTTTATTGTTTTATATGTTTTGCATAATCTACTTAAATAAAAACATCCCTTATCATTTTATTGATAAGGGATGTGTACATTAAGAAAATTATATTTTATAATACAATTACTTCTGTTACTTGAAGTCCTTGTTTGCTTGATTGCGACTTGAATTTTACTTTTTGGTCTTGGTGTAAGACAAAACCTAAGATTTTGAAGTTAAAATAAACGTTTTCTCTCGTTTCGTTGTCACGGATAAAACCGTATTGACCAGCTTCGTTGTAAAAAGAAACTTTACCGAATGAGTAAACATCTTCAACTTCTGGACGGATTAAATCCTCTTCTTTGAATTCGTATTTTTTTACAGGAGGTTTGTCGGAGATATTTCCGTTCTCGTCTACATATGCGAACATTTCCTCTAATGATTTACCTTTATCGTTAGAATCTTCACGTTGCGCTTTTTTTTCTTCTTTTTCTTTACGTTTTTGCAGTTTTTTCTTGGCGATTTCTTTTTTTCTAAATGTTTGTTGGCTTTGACCCATGTATTATTATTTAATGATTATTGATGTTGAGAAAAGTCAAACGTGTCGTCAAGAAATTCTGAAGTGAGAATGGAGGCGAGTTGTGCGGCTTTTTACAAAGATACTAAATATAATTGAAAGAAGCGAACTTAAATCTTATTGTTACCTTTGTACAAAAGACACTTATGATTATCATTGACCCACTTTCGCATAATGCTTTTTTCAATATTGCTTCGGAAGAATATCTATTGAACCGTTTTCCAGAGGAAGATATATTACTTTTCTACATTAATGCCCCATCTATTATAATAGGTAAATTTCAAAATACTTTAGCAGAAATTAATTTGGATTATGTTAATGAGAATAACATCAAAGTTGTTCGTCGTTTGTCGGGAGGAGGTGCCGTATATCATGATTTAGGAAATTTGAATTTTTCGTTTCATACCAAAGCCAGTGATAAGGATTTCAGTGATTTCGAAACATTCACTAAACCTGTAGTTCAACTGCTCAATAAATTAGGTGTTCCTGCTAAGTTGGAAGGCAGAAATGATTTATTGGTCGATGGCAAAAAGTTTAGTGGCAATGCTAAGACCATTAAATCTAAAAAGATGATCCAACATGGTACGATTTTGATTAATTCAGAAATGTCCGTTTTGGCTGATGCGCTAAAAGTGAATCCATTAAAGTTTGTGGATAAAGCCGTAAAATCAAATCGTGCACGTGTCACAAATTTAATAGATTATCTTCCTAAAGGAACCACTACCGAATCCTTTAAACAACTTTTTATTGAGGAAATCAAAGCTTCAAACGCGGATGTGAGTGAATATTCTTTTGATGAACAAGATATAGCTGCGATAGAAAAATTAGCAATGGAGAAATATAGTACTTGGGAGTGGAACTTTGGATTTTCACCGGATTACAATTTCAAAAAGGCTAACAAAATTCCTGCAGGATTTATCGAGGTGCATTTGGATGTGCATAAAGGACATATAGAGCAAGCTAAAATATTTGGCGATTTTTTTGCCTCAAATCCAATTGAAGAATTGGAAAGTAAATTAATAGGCATAAAGCATGAACAAGACAGTCTAAAGGAATTATTTAATTCTATTGATATTAAAGCTTATTTTGGGAAAGTTACCCTTGAGGAGGTTTTGGATATATTTAAATAAGTTTCTTTTATAAAACTAGGAGTTATTGGTATAATTATATTCGAACTTTATATTTAAAGTCAAATCGTGATTTAAGTTAAACAAGTTTAATTTCTTTACTTAATCGAAAATAAAAGTTATTTTAGAATTACTAATTAACTTATAAATCATTGATCATGAGAAAGCTATTCATCATGCTGTTTTTAATACCCCTATTGACAACGGCGCAGGAAAAAGGAATTCAGTTTGAACACAATACAAATTGGGAAAAACTTAAAGAAAAGGCTAAAGCAGAAAATAAACACATATTTGTCGACTGTTTCACGACGTGGTGTGGTCCCTGCAAATGGATGGCAGATAATGTATTTGTCCAAGAAGAGGTAGGAGAATTTTTCAATGATAACTTTGTGAATCTCAAGTTGCAATTTGATGAAACTAAAGAGGATTCTGAAGATGTAAAATCTTGGTATGATGAGGCTAAACGATTTGCCAAGGATTATGAAGTAAGAGCTTATCCGACTTTTTTAGTATTCGATCCTAATGGTGAATTGGTCGATAAAGTGGTGGGAGGTAGCCAAGCGGATAAATTTATCGCTCGTTTTAAAGATGCTTTGATTCCCGAAAAGCAATTTATAACTGCTAAAAAGAAATACGAGGCAGATCCACAAAATTTAGAATTAGCACAGCAAATTTTTACCAAAGCATCAGATATATATGATATCCCATTGGCAACTAAGGCATTCAATATAATTTTAGATAAATCATCTAAAGAAGAATTTCTAAAAAAGGAAAATCTTGGAGGAATTGTTGTACTAGCACAGGAGGACATAGATGGGAAAGCTTTTGATTTAATCTATAATAATCAAGATTCCTTTAAGGATTTTTTTAAAAATCAATTTGGCGCTGATGTAAATGATTTTTTGGCTCATATGATTTCTCAAAAGGTACTACGTCCAAAAATATCGAGCGGCGAATCTATCGATTATGATGAAATTGAAAAACAATTAAGCACAAAATATGATAAAGTAAATTTTTCAAAATCTTTTGCTTCGATGAAATTTTCTAGTTACTTGAAAAAAAAGGATTGGAAAACTTTCGTAACTGAATATGATAAAAAAGTAAAAAGCGATCCAAATATTACTGCAGAAGAGCTTAATGAATATGCTTGGAAAATGTTTGAAGAATGTGACGATAAAGATGCTTTGAAAGTAGCCTTGACCTGGAGTAAAATAGCTGTAGAGCGTAATGAAGTAGAATATATTATTGACACTTATGCTAATTTGCTATATAAATTAGGAGATGCTAAAAATGCAATACTCTGGCAAGAAAAAGCAGTTTCAATAACGTCTGAAGATAGAAGAGAAGAGCTTCAAACTAGTCTGGACAAAATGAAAAAAGGCGAAAAAACTTGGTAATAAAATAAAAAGCTCCAGTGAATCTCACTGGAGCTATAAATAGAAAATTATAATTAGTTGTAATTAATTACAAAATCTTCTTTGCTGAAGCGAACTTTTTTCATGTTCAAGTTCCAGTCGTTAGCTTCGTCGCGGTAACCTAAAGCCAAAATAGTTACGGATTTTAACCCTAATTTTTCAAGACCCAACAATTCGTCCAATTGCTCATTGATAAAGCCTTCCATTGGTGTGGCATCTACTTTTAATTCAGCAGCAGCAGCGATAGCTAAGCCGAACCCGATGTAAGCTTGTCTTGCAGTATGATTGAAGTGTTCTTCTTTTGTTTGTTGTGCGAATTTGCTCCACAACATATTTTTGTAGTCATTAGAATATCCTTCTGGCAGATTTCTTTCGCGTTCGCTAAATGAGAAAACTTCATTTAAATACTCTTCTGTATAACTTTCATGTGCTGCGAAAACTAACAAGTGGGACGCATCCACTATTTGAGATTGACCAAAAGCTATAGGTTGAATTTTAGCTTTCAATTCCTCATCTGTGATTTGAATTACTTTAAAAGGCTGTAAACCTGATGAAGTAGGAGCAAGACGAGTTGCTTCGATAATATAATCCACTTTCTCTTGTGCAACTTTTTCACCTGTCATTTTCTTAGTTGCGTATCTCCATTGTAAATCTTGTAATAAGCTCATTTTAATTTTGTTTTTGTAATGTGTATATAAATCCTTCGACAGCATCAAGTACTGTTGGAGGAGGCAATTCTGCTATTTCTTTGTTTGATAATAAATCTATGGCAACAAAACCGTGAAGCATGGACCAAAATGTCTTTAGCTTAAGGTGTCTATCAACGTGTTGGTTACTGTATTGTGTCAGTACATCATCAATTGCTTGCAACATTAAAGAAGAACTATTTTTCATTTCCTCTGAACTATTGATAGTTTCGCATGCTGGTATTCCCAATCCAAACATGATACGATAGTATTGCGTATTTTGCGAAGCGAATTTCCAATAAGCCAAAGCAATTTTTCGAAGTTTTTCGATGGTATCGAATTCTTCTACCTTTAATTCTTCAGCCAATTTGCTAAATCCTTCTTTCGAAAAGTATTCTACAATGGCTTCCTTATTTTCGAAATGTTTGTAAATTACAGGCACACTATAGCTGATTGCATCTGCTATTTTGCGAATAGATAGCGATTGCCAACCTTCCTCTTGGATGATTTTCCAAGATTGATCGATGATCATTTGCCTTAATTCCTGTATTTCTTTTTCTCTTCTTGTAAGCATGCTATTATTGTTGAATAAGCAACTTGTTAACAGTGTTAACAAAAGTAACACTGTTATTTTATTTAACAAAATGGATATTGAAAAATCGACTTTTGACTGACAATCGGAAATAATAACGCCGTCTGTCGTTATTACGAGAAATATAATTTATTTTAGGTCTTTGACTGAATTGTAAATTATATGCAGAAAAAGGTTTCGTTAGTTCTAGGTAGTGGAGGAGCAAGAGGAATTACTCAATTAGGTGTTATTAAATGGCTTATAGAACATGGATTTGAAGTAAATGAAGTTGTGGGCTGTTCGATTGGTTCTTTGGTTGGAGCTGCATTTGCAGAAGGGCGTCATGTGGAATTGGGCGAGTGGATGTCACGTCTTACCAAAAGGGAAGTTTTTAGATTAATGGATTTTTCTGATCCCAGATATGGATTTTTGAAAGGCCAGCGTGTACTTTCGACCATGCAAGAAGTGTTTCAAGATTTGCCCATAGAAAATATGCAAATGCGTTATGCAGCAGTGGCCACAGATTTGACGAATGAAGAAGATGTAGTATTTCGAACTGGAAGTGTATATAATGCAATCCGTGCTTCGATAGCTATACCAGGTGTTTTTAAGTCTGTAATTACTACGGATGGAAGATTTTTGGTCGATGGTGGCGTACTAAATCCTTTACCAATCAATTATGTACAGTACCGTGAGAATATCATTATAGCAGTCAACTTAGATGGAAATAGGGATTTGTTAGCGCCAATTGCTTACGACAAATTGAATTCCATTAGCTTATTGCAAGAATCTTATTTAGCGATGCGGCGAAAATTAACTCAATTGAGTATTGAATTGTATAAACCAAATTATGTCATCAATGTACCGCATAATATTTCTGGAATTTGGGATTTTGACCGCTCAAAATTTTTAATAGAAAGGGGATACGAATATGCTGAAACTACGCTTGGGCATTTGGTAAAAAAGTAAGGGATTAAAACATTTTGTCTTAATCCCTTTATTCTTTTTAGGTGATAACCTCTAACTATTAGAGATTTATCTTTAAGTTTCTAATATAGAAACGCAGAGTATATTCCGAATATTGTGTAAAAAATAAAAATTATTTTTTTCTAATCGAAACTGCATTTCTATGCGCTTGAAGGCCTTCTAATTCGGCTAATATTTCTACCGTAGAACCAATTTGTTTAATACCTTCTTCATTAATCGATTGGAAAGTAATCTTTTTGACAAAAGAATCTACCGAAACGCCAGAATACGAACGAGCATAACCTGAGGTAGGCAGTGTGTGGTTTGTTCCAGAAGCATAATCTCCAGCACTTTCAGGTGTAAGATGACCTAAGAATACAGAACCTGCATTTAGAATCAAAGAAGTTACGGTTTGCCAATAATCCGTTTCAATAATCAAATGTTCTGGGGCATAAATGTTGGAGAATCGCATGGCTTCTCTCAAGTCTGAGGTAATAACCGCGTAAGAATTTTCAATAGCTTTAGCAGCGATTTCTTTGCGGGGTAGTACAGCAAGTTGCGATTCTAATTCTGCGTTTACTTTCGTGACAATTTCCGCAGAGGTCGCCACTAATACAGCTTGACTATCTGAGCCATGTTCCGCTTGAGCTAATAAATCTGCAGCCACATAAGCAGGGTTTGCTGTATGATCTGCTATTACTAACACTTCAGATGGTCCAGCAGGGATATCAATACTTACATTTGTAAGACTTTGTATCGTGCTTTTTGCTTTGGTAACGAACTGATTTCCTGGACCAAAAATTTTATCCACTTTTGGAATACTTGATGTACCAAAAGCCATTGCAGCTACAGCTTGTGCTCCACCAACTAAGTAGATACGTTCAATTTTTAATAACAATAAACAATAAGCCACAAAGCCATTGATTTTACCATTTTTTTGTGGAGGCGAACAGACTACAATTTCTTTACATCCTGCAATTCGAGCAGGAACTCCCAACATCAAAAGGGTAGAAGGTAATACAGCAGAACCTCCCGGAATGTATAATCCGACTTTTTCGATAGGACGTACCTCACGCCAACATTTTACGCCAGGCATAGTTTCTACTACGCGTTCGCGTTTCAATTGTGTGCTGTGAAATTTATGAATATTTTGGAAAGCAATCTCCAAAGCACGTTGTTGATCACGGCTAATAGTTGCTGCTAACTCTTCAATTTCTTCTTTCTCCAAATACAATTTTTCCAATTGTACCTGATCAAATTTAGCCGCATAATTTATTAAAGCTGCGTCGCCATTCTGACGAACATCTTCGATAATATCGTTAACAGTAGATTGAATAGATTGATTGGGATCGGAGTTTCGCAATACCAATTTATCAATATCTGCTGTAGAAAGATCGGCGTATGTATATGTTTTTAGCATTATAAAATAATCTTTTCGATAGGCATTACGACAATACCTTGCGCGCCTGCAGATTTCAATACGTTTATTTTACCCCAAAAATCATCTTCGGAAATGACGGTGTGTACAGCAACCCAGCCTTCTTCAGCTAAAGGCACTACTGTAGGGCTTTTTACACCGTGCAAAATTTCAGTGATAATAGGCAGATTTGCTTTTTCTACGTTCAATACGACGTATTTTGTTTCCTTCGCACGTAATACGGATTGAATACGTTGCAAAAGTTCAGCTAAAATTTCGTTTTCTTCTAATCCTTCACGTCCGATAAGAATAGCTTCTGATTTACGCACATCTGCAAAAGGTTTTAAACCATTGCTTTTTAATGTTCCGCCTGTAGAAACAATATCACAAATTGCATCACTCAAACCTAATCCTGGAGCTATTTCTACCGATCCCGAAATTGTTTGGATATCCGCATTGATTTTATATTCATCCAAGAATGATTTTAAAATCACAGGGTAAGAAGTTGCAATTGATTTACCATTTAAATCTTGTAAGTCTTGAATAGTAGAATCCTTAGCGATAGCTAATTTCAAGGTACATTTACCAAACCCTAAGCGTTGTAAATAGTTTACTTTAGCTTGTGTTTCATCAATTACATTTTCACCTACAATACCCAAATCGGCGATACCTTGCTCCACGTATCCTGGAATATCGTCATCACGTAAGAAAAGAATTTCAAGATTGAAGTTTGAAGCAGATGTTATAAGAGAGCTTTTGTAATTTTCGAAGTCAAGACCACAGTTTTTAAGTAACTGTACTGATTTTTCATTTAATCTACCCGATTTTTGGATAGCTATTTTTAGATTTTTCAAAACTAATTGTTTTTGGTGCTTAAATATTATTAATAAAACTGACTATTGGGAAAAAGATGCTTCACGTAGAAACATATAACATTACATATCGCCACAATGGCGATGATGCGAATGAATATGGTATGTGAAGAATTTTGTCATTTATCAAATAATATGGCGACAAATTTAACCCATTAATATAGTTTTTGCAAACCTTTTTGATTTTTATTAAAAATTAATCAACCGATTGATTGCTATTGGAATGAGAGAATTTGGAATTGTGCCAAATTCGTTACTTTTTAGTTGCTAGTAATAAGCATATTTTAGAAGTGAATTATAACACTAATAAGATGAAAAAATGCTTTATTGTACCCTTTCTAATTACTTTTTTATTTCAAACAAATACTTTTGCGCAGACTGCTGAAGATTATGCTCGAGTGAATAAAGATCTGGTTGTATTCGATGATGCCGTAGGATTGAAATTAAAAAAGGAAGTCAACAAAAAGGCTTTAAATGCCATTAGTACGTCTGCAATCAAAGAAGTTGCAACTGCCATATTGGATAAAAAATACCAGCCAACTTATAAGTATGCTACGTATAAAGCCATTTTAAATCCTAGGACTTTGGGACGGGTTTTGAGTATAGGTGATGGTTACAGTAAATATGAAAATGTAACGGGAGTTTATTTAGACAAAGGTGAACATATTCTTTTGGTAGATGGAATTGCTGAAGGTAAAGAGGTTAAATTATATGTTCCAAATTGGTTACGCAAAGCGCCCAATCCTGAAAACCCCACAGAAGATCCAAATGGTTGGGGATTGCATAAACAGGAATTTACATTAAAGAATGGTGTCAACATCATTAATTTGGAAAAATACGGAAGCCTTGCTTATATTTCTTACTTTTCAAATGCTCCAGAGGAAGAAAAGCCCATTTCTGTCCATTTCTTGACGGGTAAAGAAAATGGATATTTTGATATCAGCAAGCATACAGATTCCGACTGGAATAAGTTAATTGATAAAGCAGTTTATCCGATATTGGATGCTAAGGGAAAACATATTCAGACTGCATATCCAATAGAAGCGTTAAAAAAATATGCGTATGGAAGAGGTGTAGAGTTGATTTCTAATTATGATTCTTTGGTGTATAGACAACACAGATTGATGGGGCTGGTCAAATACAATAAAGTTCCACAAAATAAAATCTTATCTCGTGTAAATTATAATTACTATATGTTTAGAGATGGAGATGGCGTGGCTTACATGGGAGATAAAGTTGGGTACGCAATGGGCATGGTTGTGAATCCAGACGTGGTCATTAAAGGCGATCCATGCTGGGGATTCAGTCATGAGGTAGGACACGTGCATCAAACAAGACCCATGTTTAATTGGGGTGGTTTAGGCGAGGTGAGCAATAACCTTTTTTCCTTGTATGTAACACGTTCATTCGGAAATAAGACGCGTATTTCCGAACAAAATAACTATGATAAAGCACGTAAAGATATTATTGAGAAAGGAATCTCATATCTAGCCGATCCTGATGTTTTCAATCGATTGGTTCCATTCTGGCAGTTGCAGTTGTATTTTGAAGGCGTAGGTAGCAACCCAGATTTTTATCCTGATTTATTTGAAGCATTTAGAAAACAAGAAGCAGCAAATTCTACCGCAAGAACTGGAGATTGGGCGACAGATAGACGTAGAGGTGAAAGAAATCCTGCGGTACATCAATTAAATTTTGTAAAAACAGCCTGTGAAGTTGCTCAAGTAGATTTATCTGATTTTTTTGCGAAATATGGATTTTTCTTTGTGGGAAAATTAGAGTATGATGATTATGGGAAATACACCTACACCATGACACAAGAAATGGTTGATAAGTGTCTATCAGAGATAAAGGCATTAAATCTGCCAAAACCAAAATTGGATATTACTACCTTGAGAGATTAAATATTAATACAAACCCAGTTCTAAAGGACTGGGTTTTCACTTTTATTTTTCTCTATATAATTAGGATTTTCTTGTATGCCATATAATTTATAAGGAATCAAATAGATGAAAGGTACTATAGATCCAGCTATCCCATAGTATGCGTCCATAACATCCATCGTATTTATAAAAGGCAAAAAGAGCTCATATATAAGGTTTGCTGCTATAAGCAAGGCAGCGGAGACATATGTACGTGTAAGTGTTCTATTTTCAAGTACATTGGTATAGCCTGCTACTAAAACGAGCATTGCTGATATAGAAAAGTTTGAGATATGCTGATAATAATCGGGGAATAAATAATACAAAGATTCGAACCTAAGTTCTTCTATTTTTCGTCCTGCAAATAATAACAAAACTACTGCTACAAAAATAAAATAAAGGATTGTACTCCAATTTTTGGGATATATTTAAGTTGGTTTAAGTTGTTCAATGTGATTTTCATTTAAAATGGTTTATAATAGCAATAAAATATTTATTTTATTGCTATTATAAACCATTTTAAATGAAAACAATTGTTAGACTTTAGCGGTTTTCATTGATATGCGTTTACTTCAATTTCGACCGGAGGGCATTTACTGTGTACCGGGTAAATTTTTTATTGATCCTTGGCGACCAGTAGATATGGCGTTGATCACCCATGGTCATGCTGATCATGCACGTTGGGGGATGAAAAGGTATTTGTGTCATCATTTCACAGTTCCTATTCTTCGCAGTCGCATAGGCGAAGATATACAAGTTCAAGGAATTGGTTATAATGAACCAATAGCTATTAATGGAGTGAAAGTTTCCTTTCATCCAGCTGGTCATATTATTGGTTCAGCGCAAATAAGATTGGAATATAAAGGAAAAGTTGCTGTTATATCTGGCGATTATAAGTTGCAGAATGATGGTTTGTCGACACCTTTTGAACCAATTAAATGTCATGAATTCGTTAGCGAAAGTACCTTTGGATTACCTATTTATCAATGGAATCCCGTAGAAAAGCAGAATGAGGAATTAGCCAATTGGGTAATACAAAATCAAGCTTACCAAAAAACCTCAGTCTTTGTAGGCTATTCTCTCGGCAAAGCACAACGCATTATGAAAGCGGTGGAAGGTATAGCTCCGATATATGTACATTATTCCATTCATAAATTGAATCAAGCTTACGAAAGTGTAGGAATTGAACTCCCAAAATACGAAGTCTTGGACTTTAGAGAAGATGTAAAACATGTCAATCAAGGTATAGTTATCGTTCCACCTGCTTTAGTGGATTCTAATGTAATACGTGAAATTCCAAATATGGCTTATGCTATTTGTTCGGGGTGGATGACAGTTCGTGGAGCGCGAAGATGGAGAAGTGCCGATGCGGGGTTTGCGATTAGTGATCATGCTGATTGGAATGATTTACTTCAAGCTATAAAAATGACAGAAGCCGAAAAAGTATATGTGACGCATGGGCAAACGGCGGTCTTTTCAAAATATTTGAATGAAATTGGTATAGAATCGGAAGAAGTCAAAACAGAATTTGGTGATGAAGAAGAAGAGGTTGAAGTGGCGAAGGAAGTAGGAGGGTCTGTATGAGAGCTTTCGCAACATTAATACATGCTTTAGACAGCACCAATAAAACCACGCAAAAGATGGAGGCTATCCATCGTTTTTTCGAACAGGCGGAAGATAAGGATAAGCTATGGTTTTTGGCATTATTTAGCGGCAGAAGACCAAAACGAGCGGTGTCCACAACATTACTTCGGGAATGGGTTAAAGAAATTACGAATATTCCAGATTGGTTATTCCAAGAAGCCTATGCTTCCGTAGGTGATCTGGGAGAAACTATTTCCTTGTTACTACCTCAACCAACAGGGTATTTGGATTTTTCACTAGCGGAATGGATGGATAAAATAAATGCAATTTCAACTTATTCAGAGGAAGATAAAAAGAAGTTTATTCTAGACGTGTGGGATAATCTACCTCACCAAGAACGTTTTATTTTTAATAAATTATTGGGTGGAAGTTTTCGTTTAGGGATTTCCACCAAAGGTTTGATTAACGCGATTTCATCGTATTATAATTTGGAAGCAAGTGCGGTGTCGCATAGTATCATGGGCGAATGGACCGTAGAAAATTCCAAATTCGAACCTTTAATACATGGAGAATATATCGATAGTAATCTTTCCAAACCATACCCGTTTTGTTTGGCTTATCCCATTGAAGATGTCGATGCTACATTAGAAAATCTTGAAGATTGGCAAATAGAATATAAATGGGATGGTATCAGGGGACAGGTTATCAAAAGAAATGAAGAAATTTTTATTTGGTCGCGTGGAGAGGAATTGGTTACGGATCAATTTCCAGAAATTGTTGAAGAAATAAAAGGATGGGAAGGTAATTTTGTGTTGGATGGCGAAATATTAGCCATTTCGGAAGGGGAAATATTGAATTTTACGGCTTTGCAAAAAAGGTTAAATCGAAAAGTGTTGTCTAAGAAAATTTTAGAGGAAGTTCCCGTTGGTTTGTATCTATATGATATTTTGGAATTTAATCATCAAGATTTGCGAAACCAACCCATGAAAGAACGACGAATTATCTTAGAAAATTTAGTGAAAGAAAATCCGTTAGAGCACATCAAAATCTCGCCAACTATACACACAGATAATCTAGAAGATTTGCGTCACATTAGAGAACAGGCTCGGGATATTAACAGTGAAGGTCTAATGTTGAAGCATAAAGATTCAGTTTATCACGTGGGGCGTAAAAAAGGCGATTGGTGGAAATGGAAAATAGATCCTCTGACTATAGATGCCGTTTTGATATATGCCCAAAAGGGAAGCGGACGTCGTAGCTCGCAGTATACGGATTATACCTTTGCAGTACGTGATGGTGAAAATTTGGTAACTATTGCTAAAGCTTATTCGGGGCTGACGGATAAAGAGATTCAGGAAGTAAGTCGTTTTGTGAACAAAAATGCCTTAGAGAAATTTGGACCTGTGCGTACCGTGAAGCCTGAATTGGTATTCGAAATAGCCTTTGAAGGAATAGGTTGGAGTTTGAGGCATAAGGCTGGTGTAGCATTACGCTTTCCACGTATTTTGCGTTGGCGCAAAGATAAAACCGTAGCAGAAATAGATGATTTGGAATCGGTAAAAAAATTAATTCATTAACTTCATTCTATCTTGAGCAATTTTGAACAAACATCTGGTTATGAAATTGTGTCATCGTGGCTAAAAGATCACGGTCGAACTCCTTTTACCTTTCAACGCCAATCTTGGGAAAAAATCAATAATGGATACTGTGGAATGGTGGTGGCACCTACGGGCTTTGGCAAAACCTATTCTGTTTTTCTGGGTGTTTTGATTGATTACATGAATCATCCAAATTCTTATAAAAAGGGTTTGAAGATGGTTTGGATTACGCCTTTGCGTTCTTTGGCAAAAGATTTAGCACGTGCTATGCAAGAAGCTATCGATCAGATTGGGTTAGATTGGGTAGTGGAGGTACGTAATGGAGATACCGATGTAAAAATTAAGCAACGACAAAGCAAGCAAATGCCTGATGTATTGTTGCTCACTCCCGAAAGCTGGCATTTGCTTTTGGCTCAAAAAGGGAGAGACAAGTTCTTTGCACACCTTAAAGCTGTAGTTATTGATGAATGGCATGAATTATTAAGTAGTAAGCGAGGGGTAATGGTCGAGTTGGCTACAGCTTATTTAAAATCTAAATTACCAAACCTATTAATTTGGGGGATTACGGCTACTATTGGAAATTTGGATGAAGCGATGCATGTACTCATTCCTTACGCTGTTAAGAAAATTAAGATTATTGCCAAGGAGAAAAAGCTCATTGATGTTGTTTCGGTATTTCCGCCCGAGGTCGAGATATTACCTTGGGCAGGACATTTAGGTGGCAAACTCGTGGAGCAGGTGGTGCCGATAATTTTAGAAAGTAAATCTACCATCGTTTTTACCAATACACGAAGTCAAAGTGAATATTGGTATCAGCTGTTGTTGGGGGCTTATCCAGACTTTGCAGGACAATTAGCTTTACATCATGGATCGATAGATATACATATTCGCACTTGGATAGAAGAAGCGTTGAGTGAAGGAAAATTAAAAGCGGTGGTGTCCACTTCCTCTTTAGATCTTGGCGTGGATTTTAAACCGGTGGATACCGTGATTCAAGTTGGTTCGAGTAAAGGTGTGGCTCGTTTTATGCAACGGGCCGGGCGAAGTGGACACTCACCATTTGAGGTGTCAAAGATATATTTTGTGCCAACCCATTCGCTTGAACTTATCGAAGTAGCCGCACTTAAAGAAGCGGTTAAAATTAATCTGATTGAAGATCGTGAACCTTTGGTGCTTTGTTATGATGTATTAGTCCAGTTTCTCGTTTCTATAGCACTTGGCGGTGGTTTTACAAAGGATAAGTTGTATGAAGCTTTGAAAAAAACTTTTTCATTCCAATGGATGACAGCAGAGGATTGGGATTGGTGTATTTCTTTTATAACGGTCGGAGGAAAGATTGGAAAGAATTATGAAGAATTTCATAAGGTTGTGAAGAATGAAGAAGGTCTTTATGTGGTCGAAAAAAGACGTATTGCTATGCTTCACCGGATGAATATTGGTGTGATTGTATCGGATGCCATGGTAAAAGTCAAATTCTTAGGTGGAGGATACATTGGCATGGTGGAAGAATATTTTATCACGAAATTAAAGCAAGGTGATAAGTTTATTTTGGCTGGTCGTGTTCTCGAACTGATTCGAATGAAGGAAATGACGGCTTATGTGCGTGCTTCACAAGGGAAAGCTATAACACCAAGCTGGCTCGGTGGAAGATTACCTTTGAGTTCTAATTTGGGGGGATTGTTGCGTAAGAAATTGGCAGACTCCAAAAATCCCAAATCCCGGGAAGAGGAACTCAAGTTTTTATATCCATTAGTAGCAAGTCAGGTTGACAAATCGCATATTCCTTCAGAAGATGAATTCCTGGTGGAAAAGATTAAAACCAAAGAAGGGTATCATCTTTTTATGTATCCTTTTGAGGGACGTCTTGTGCATGAAGTAATGTCTAGTTTGATGGCATATCGCATCAGTCAGCTTTACCCGATCAGTTTTTCGATGGCCATGAATGATTACGGTTTTGAATTGTTTTCGGATACGGAAATTGTGCTTTCCGAGGAGCAACTAAAGCATATTCTTCGTAAAGAGGATTTAATGAAAGATGTAACAGCGAGTATTAATGCTACGGAAATGGCTAAGCGCAAATTCCGAGATATTGCGGTAGTAAGTGGCTATGTGATTCAAAATCAATACGGGAAACAACAAAATAATAAGTCTTTACAAGCTTCCTCAGGAATTATTTTTCAAGTTTTGGAAGAGCACGAACCTCATAATTTATTGCTTAAACAGGCTTACACGGAGGTTTTTAATCAACAGTTGGAAGAGCCTCGTTTAGTTCGAGCTTTTGAACGTATTAATTCTTCAACAATCATTTATAAATTTGCAGAAAGTTTTACGCCGTTGAGTTTTCCGATCAAGGTGGATAGTCTACGTCAGTCGCTATCCAGTGAAGATATGGCTTCACGAATTCAACGCATGCAGGAACAGAGTAAACGATTAAATAGGAAGCGTAGATGATCATACACGAACAGGAAATTACCTGGGCACAACATACATTAATTCTTACCAACAAAAAAGCAATCTATTGGCCGGCACAGAAAACATTGATCTTGTCGGATTTACATTTAGGCAAAGCAGCACACTTTCGAAGAAATGGTATTCCAATTCCTTCTCAAATCCACCAACGTGATTTGGATGTGTTGGAAAAGTTGCTGTTGCATTACACTGTGGATAAAGTAATTGTTGTAGGAGACTTGATTCATGCTCACCAGAATGGAGAGGTATTGGATTTTAAGAATTTTTTGCAGCAGTTTTCGGAAATAGAATTTATTCTAATCAAAGGCAATCACGACCGAATCGCAGATCGGAAAATTTTGGATTTTGGTGTGAAAGCTGTTTGTAATACATTCCATCTCGATGGAATTGAATTTGTTCACGAACCTGAGAAATGTGCAGATTATCAAATTTCTGGACATATACATCCGGGTGTGACGGTGAGATTGCCTACAAATAAGCATTTCCGATTACCGTCTTATGTGGTTTCTGAAAATATGATTATTCTTCCAGCTTTCAGTCAGTTTACAGGTCTAGACACAAAACAATCCTTTGAAAAATCCGTGAATTATGCGATTTTGGATACAGGAATAATGGCGATTAAATAAGCTATTTCTCAAACACGAATAGTTCTCCATAGGCATTAGGGTTATAAAATGTATTGCGGAATGATCTTATAATCTGAAAGGAGTTGAGATGGGGCAGTTTTATTTATTTTAAATTCCTTAATGAGACCAATTCGCATTACAAATCTAATTTCATTTCTAACAAATTAATCTTGTTTTCCCATCCTTGCTGCTCGAAAAAGTTCAGAGTGGAAGTGTCTTGCTCATCCACATTAATAATGTTCACATTAGGATTATTGTGTTGGCGAATGTGATTTATTAATGCTTTTGCAATGCCTTGGTGGCGGCTTTTAGTCGACACTGCGATTTGATGAATGCGTTTTGAAGCAGGATTATATATCGTATAACCTAGGAGTTCTTTTTTCCTGTATAAGGCATAAACCAAAAGTTTATCTAATATATTTCGAATAGATTGACTGGCATTTTGCCAACTCGGTTGAATGCTCCAAAAAGATTCAAGTAAATCCCAATCTATGTTATTTAAGCTTTCAACTTGAATGTCATTTGTCGTTGAATGCTCTTGGATTTGACCGAAATAGCTCCTTAAACGTCTAGTTGTCTTAAAGCCAACTTTCTCGTAGGATTTTTTCGCTGGCACATTGTTTTCTAAGACTTCTAAAATCACTTGGTTTATTCTCGCTTCTTTAAGTTGTGGTAATATATAGTCGTACATACCGAGCGTGATATGTTGACCTCGTTGTGAAGGAATTACTCCAGTTCCACCATTGTATACTCTTTTAATCCCCTTTTCTTCTCTATAGCAATGTAAAATGAAACAAACCAATTTGTTTTGGTAAAAAGCACCTACAGAATATTCGGGAGCATAATCTTCTGCCCGCAGTTTAGTCTGCATCTGCTCATAATTTAGTTGTAGGGGAATTGAATAATCCGAAAAAGCTTCGTTAAAAGTGTCAGTTATTTCTCTAATATCAATGTTTTCAAGTGTAGAAAAGTGAAGCATTTTTTAAATGGAATAAAAATCATTTTTTAATAAACTATAAACTTCTAAATCCCTAAAGGTATCTTGGGCATAGATTTCTCTATCGCGTTCGATTCCTTCGAAATAAAAGCCTAATCTTTTGGGAATGTTACTGCTTGGAGTATTCCCTATTGCACATTTGATTTGAATGCGATTCATGTCCAATTCTTCAAAAGCAAAATGGCACAATGCTTTTACGCATTTAGTCATAATTCCTTTGCCTTGTGCGTATTGCGACATCCAATATCCAATTTCTGTTTTTTTGTTGTGTGTATCCGAGCGAATAAAACCTATCAATCCATGATTTTCTCGGATTCCCAAATGGTGAACACATATTCAAAATTTGTTAATGGCGCATTGACAAGGGATAAGACATAGGCTTCGGTGTCACTCACTACTTTGGTCAACGGAACAAAGGGAAGCCATTGTCCTAAAAATTCACGTTCGCTGTCGATGAGCTCAAAAAGTGCACTAGCATCTTCGGATTGAATTTGTCTTAACTGTATATTTTCTGTGATTTCGATTTTCATAGGCTATAGTTATAACGTAAATAACAATAATAAGCTACTTTGAAGCTGCTGTTTTTATTATGATTTAATATCAAAATTGTTTACTTTCAATTTCATCATAGAAAATGAATCGTATTTCAAAATAGTTATTTCTTTATTGGATTGCGACCAATAAATCTGTTTTCTCCTTTTAGAAATCCGATGGCAAGGTGGATGTTTTTCAATAATGTTTCCTCTTTCTTCGCCGAGTTCAGGTAACGATTAATTTCTTTTTGAAGAGAAGGAGGTAAACTATCGAACACTTTTCTTGCGATTTTATCATTTTCTAATGCTTCTTGAAATAAAATGGGCATTTGCACAGTGCGGTCCGTAGGATCAAAAGCAACGCTTATTTCCAAATTTTCAGCGATTCTTTTTGGCGAATTGGGCAACATTACAGTGTTAATGTATAATCTCCATTCTCCTTTATATTTGATCAATGTCTGTTTATAAGGTTAACTATTCACTTTTCCGCAAATAGAAATAGGTCCTAATCTTTTTCCCGAATCTTGAAAAATTCGTTCTAAAATATCAGGCGGAACAGCTACAAATGGGTTTATTCCAATAATCTGTAGCTCGGCAGTAAATGTATATGCAGAATAATCAGTCATAACTCTTTGATTTATCTAATTTACGGACTTCTGATTATTATAGTTGTGTATCAAAGGATTATTTGATCTTCAGAAGAAAAATTATTTTTTATTTTACTAAAAATTTTAGTATTTTTGATTTCAAATCACACTATGATAATGGATCGTCTAGAGGAAAAACTTAAAATTTTAGCAGATGCCGCCAAGTATGATGTAAGCTGTAGTTCGAGCGGTAGTAAACGTAAAAATTCGGGTGGGATAGGAGATGCTTCTTATTCTGGGATTTGCCATACATACACAGAAGATGGTCGATGTGTATCTTTATTGAAGATATTGTTGACCAATCACTGCATTTATGACTGTGCTTTTTGTGTGAGTCGTAAAAGTAATGATGTGCAACGAGCAGCATTTACCGTAGAAGAAGTGGTAAAATTGACAATGAACTTTTATCGAAGAAATTACATTGAAGGATTATTCTTGAGTTCTGGTATTTTCAAAAGTGCCGATTATACGATGGAACGTTTGCTCAAAATCGTAAAAAAATTAAGGTTGGAAGAGCGTTATAATGGATATATACATCTGAAAACTATTCCTGGGGCAAGTGATGAGATGATTCGTGAAGCGGGGCTCTATGTTGATCGTATGAGCATTAACTTAGAAATGCCTACAGAGAAAGGTTTGAAATTGATGGCTCCTGAAAAAGATCATGAATCGGTGAAGAAACCTTTAAATTTTATCAATCAGGAAATTCAGTCATTGAAACAGGAATCTAAATTGATAAAACATAAACCTACTTTTGTTCCGGCAGGTCAAAGCACGCAAATGGTCATTGGAGCTACGCCTGAAAATGATTTTGAAATCATGTCTGTTGCCTACAAATTTTATAAAGATTATAACCTAAAAAGAGTTTATTATAGTGGATATATTCCTATTCAAAATGATAATTCTTTGCTGCCACAAATTGGCACAAAACCTCCTTTGGTTCGGGAAAATAGATTGTATCAAACAGATTGGCTGTTAAGGTTTTATGGCTTTCAATTGAATGAAATATTAAACCCTAATTTCCAGGAATTAGATCTTGAAATCGATCCAAAATTAAGTTGGGCTTTACGAAATCCGCAGCTATTTCCAGTAGATATTAACAAAGCAGATTATAAAATGATCATTCGCATTCCAGGGGTGGGTAGACAGTCTGCGCTTAAAATTATTCAAGCGCGAAAATTTGGTCGCTTGCACGAATATCAAGTGAAGAAAATGGGGATTGCTTTTAATCGGGCAAGGCATTTTATGGTATGTGCGGATAGCCCTTTTCAGTTGGGATTTGCAACAATGGAAAATGTTCGCGCTCAAATTTTGAATAAGAGTGTGTCTAAAGCTAAAACTGTCCTTTCTAATCAATTGAATCTGTTTGCGTAATGTATTACATTTTTGATGGTACATATTATGGTTGGCTTTGTTGCGTTTTCGAAGCTTTCGAACGAAAGGATTTTTCGGTGAAGCCAATTACTAAAGAATTGTATCTCCCTGATATTTTTGCGGAAGACATCTATATACATACTGATTCAGAAAAAGCCGTTCGTGTTTTGAAAGGATTACAAGAACGTGTAGGTAAGAATACTGCTCTCGATTTTTTTAGATCATTTCTTTTCGAAAGTCCAGAAGTTTGGCAGGCTGCTTTTTATTTGTGTATTCAGATTTTTAAAGGAAATAAAGAAATTTTGAATAATTATGGCGATGATGCTGTCATGAAATTTTCGGATGCTTTGCGAAAGGTGAGTAGAGAACGACATCGTATGAAAGCTTTTGTACGTTTTCAGCAATCTTCCGATGGACTTTATTTCGCCGTGGTGGAACCGGACTTTAATGTGCTGCCGTTGATTGCTACCTTTTTCAAAAGCAGATATACAGATCAGCCTTGGATTATCTATGATTTGAAACGTAATTATGGTATTTATTGGGATAAAGTTGGTGTCACAGAAGTCGTATTAAATACGGCAGATGTCAAAGATATGGTACATTCTTCTACAGTAGTTTCTTTGGATGTACAGGAGGAATATTATAAAAATTTATGGCAACAATATTTTAAAAGTACCAATATCGTGGCGCGGAAAAATATGAAATTGCATTTGCGTCATGTGCCACGACGCTATTGGAAGTATTTACCTGAAAAGGATTTTGGAAAAAAATAAGCAAGGAAATCATTCCTTGCTTACCTGTTTCTCAATTGGAATTTAAACTATTGTTTAAATTATGTAGAGGTTGTGTGAGATCACTATTGAACAAATATTCGATATCTGTTTCTATCGATTCCAAATGATTTGCATTGGTTTTCCAATCTTTTATTTCTTCAATATTTGATAAATATGATCGGGGGTTGTAGATTAAGTCCTTAGAATTAAATTGTGAAAACGATTTTTTTATAAAACGGAGCGTAAACCCCACAGGTCTTTAGCCTGTGGGATGTAAGCGACTAACCCTGATTGAGAATATACTCACGAATAGTATCAGGAGATGCTTCACCTATTGAACAAACAAAATAAC
>NZ_JACOIJ010000021.1 GCF_014692495.1 Sphingobacterium litopenaei
TTCGCGGCATGCCATCTCCAATTTACGACTACTATAAATATTGCTAAGGTAGCCGAAAACTAAAACCTTCAATAACATTTGAGGATGATAGCTAGAGGAGCCTTTAATTTTATAGGCAGCCAATAACCCTTGAATATTAATTCGATTGATTACATCATTTAACAATCCGAACAGGATGTGACTTAGATACCAATTCATCCAGGCTTGGAGGAATTGCCATGATCTGGTCTTGAAAATAAGGTTTAAAGATAGGTACTCTTTTGGCCATAAAAACACGTTGATTACACTATAAATATATGATAATCAATTGATTAAACCAAATTATGAGGCGTTGAAATCAAAAAAAAGAGACTGTCTATTTTTGAGACAGCCTCCATTTTATATTATTGTAGTGTGTGTGTTTAGTTCTTCACCACTTCTACATTTATAGTAATCTGTACTTCAGGAGCTACAGCAAATACGCCAGTTGGCAATTTGTCTGCATAGTTAATTCCATAGTCAAATCTATTAATAGAAGTTGTCGCTGTAAAGCCTGCTCTTGTTTTTCCCCAAGGGTCAGTGATGATACCATTATTTTGAACAACATTAAACGTTACTTTTTTCGTTACATCGCGAATTGTCAAATCTCCAGTTAGTATGTATTTTCCATCATTACCTTTTAGTGTAGCATTTGCTAATTTCATAGTAGGAAATTTAGCTGCACTAAAGAAATCATCCGATTTAAGGTGATTGTCACGCATTTCGACACGTGTATCAATACTATTCACATCAATGCTGAAGTTGATTTTTGCATTGTTGAAATCAGTAGCTGTAGCAGATTCTACATTTCCTTCTAAGGTTTTGAATTGTCCATCTACGAAAGCTATTCCCAAGTGTTTTACTTCAAAACGCGCGTTTGTATGGGCTGGATCTACAGACCATTTGACTTGCGCTACTGCAATGTTAGTAAAAGCTATAAAAGCTGCTAGAATGTTAAATAATGTTTTCATATGTTTCTTATTTAAGCACAAAGTTGACTAATTAAGTTAGTTGAAAACTTAATCTATATTAAGAAATACAAATAATCTGGTGGTTTAATTTTTTATTTAATCAATTCCTTCCCACCAATTCGGAAGTTTAACATAATTATCTAACGACACTACTTGTCCAATTTTTGGCGTAACGATAGGGTAGTTGTTTTCTTCAGCAGCTTTAGCTACACGAATCAATGAATCATCCCATTCATGCATGGCTAAAGCGAATTTAGACGAGTGAACGGGCATAGTATATTTTGCTTTCAATTCATTGGCTGCTGTAATGACCTCTTCTGGCATCATATGAATGTATTTCCACATTTGATTATATTGTCCATTTTCAAGAATAGCATAATCAAATGGTCCATATTGTTCGCCGATTTCCTTAAAATGTTTGCCATATCCACTGTCTCCGCCAATATAAATTTTCTTAGTGATAGAG
This sequence comes from Sphingobacterium litopenaei, assembly GCF_014692495.1. Classification (GTDB taxonomy): domain Bacteria; phylum Bacteroidota; class Bacteroidia; order Sphingobacteriales; family Sphingobacteriaceae; genus Sphingobacterium; species Sphingobacterium litopenaei. The sequence goes on from NZ_JACOIJ010000021.1 coordinate 1,456, forward strand.
TGTAATATAAAAGAAGACCACAAAGTGGTATTACGGGTGAATGTACGACCCGAAAAATGGCGTGCAGTGGCTGATGTAAATTTAAATCCATCAACGTAAGCCTCTTCTCCCCAATAGAGTTCTGTGATTTTTTCGGTCGGAAAGCCCCATTTTTCAAGATGCGCTGCCACACCTAATCCTGTCACAATATGTTTTACTCTTTGTTGAATAGCTTTGAAAGTATTATAATCTAAATGGTCCCAATGATCATGTGTGATTACTAAAATATCAATTTCGGGCATATCCTCAGGTTGATAAACATATTCCATCGGAAAAGCTTTCGCACTAATACGAACGGGAGAGGCATATTCACTTAATACAGGGTCTACAAGAATCTTTTTCCCATCCAATTGCAGCAAATAAGATGAATGTCCAAACCATACATACAAATTGCTATCAATAGGAAGATTTTTAAGATCAGTTTTTATTACAGGAAGAGGATTGGAAGGGCTATTTCTAACTTTTTTCTCAAAAAAGAACTTACGAAGCATTTTGCTGTAGGAAGCATCTTCTGCTAAAGCTGGCGTATTTTCAAGATTATCGAATGCGCCATTTTTATAATTGGGTGATTTTTGCATTCGCTCAAGTCTAGCTCCTGCAGCATTGATGCCAAAACGATCCGAGCGCATATATAACATTCCTCCAATTAAAGTAATTAGAAGAATAACCAATAAAATTTGCATAGTTTTTTTGAAGATTTTTCTTGCCATAATTTTTTCTAAAATACTGCTATTTATTTAATTAGAAAGTCATATTACGGTAGTTCAAAAGCTCCTGAAATGAAGGGGAAATGTAGAAAAAAATCAAAGCCATGAAACTATTCATGGCTTTGATTTTTTAATTTAAAATACGAGCAAAATGGTTGTTTAGGTGAGTTCGGATTGCTTTTCTATAAGCATCAGCATCTCGTAGTTTAAGAATGTCAACTAATTCTTTGTGCGAGATAAATTCTCCTTCCATAATGGGTTTGTCCAGGATGCCGGACTGGTGTACATATTGAAAAATAGGAATCAGAAGCTCCTGAAGTTCGAGTAACATGCTATTGCCTGAAATCTCATAGAGTTTTCCGTGAAACTTCTTTTCATCTTCAATACTCCAAGGCAGGGCTGCATCTCCAGAAACAATTTCTTCTGTGATGGATTCCAGCTCCTTTATATCTTCTTCGGTAATATTATTAATGATAAAATCCGCAATTCCCACTTCTAGGGCAAGACGTAATTCGAATAAATCCTTTAATGTACCCTCATCTAACAAAGAAGGATGAAATATTTTTTTGAAAGAACGCAATACATCTGGATTGGTCAGGACCGCACCTTTATGCTTTTTAGATTCAATAAGACCTATACTTTTTAATCGCAATAATGCTTCACGAATGACAGTTCTACTTACACCCAATTTTTCAGTTAGTTCCAATTCCTTTGGAAGACTATCACCAATTTTGAGTTTATTAATCTTTATATATTCTATAATAGATTTTTCCGCTTTGTCTACTAAACTGGAGGTGTCAATATAACTAAACACTGCCATGGACTCATTTAAAGCCTCGTTCATATTAGTTTATAATTTTATATCGACAAATATAGTAAATGAAATTAATATTTGCGTTTGTTATTTGTGTTATGTCTAACATATTTGGTAAATGAATATTAATTTACTACATTTGTTATGTCATACATAATGATATTTATCCGAAAACTAAATTATGAATTATAAGAAAATTGATGGCTTAATAGCTGCTCCCTTCACACCTTTTGACGAAACGGGTGAACTTAATCTAGATATCATTCCAGCATATTATCAATTATTGAAAACTAACCGCGTGAAAGGTGCTTTTATATGTGGTTCTACTGGTGAAGGAGTTTCTTTGACTTTTGCGGAGAAAGTAGAAGTGCTTAAAGCCTGGGGAACAATCACTAAAGAAGATCCAGATTTTACATTGATCATGTTTTTAGGCGGAACTAATATAAAAGAATGTAAAGAATTGGCAAAGATTTCGGAAGAAGTAGGAGCCGATGCTATTTCTTTCACTTCACCTTTTTATTTCAAGCCAGCTGATGTAGTTCAATTAGCTAAATGCTGTAAGGAAATTGCTGCAGTTGCTCCTCGTACCGCTTTCTATTACTATCATATTCCCGTGTTAACGGGAGGGAATTATTCGATGTATGATTTGTTGCAGGAAATAGACGGTAAAATCCCAACTTTCTCAGGTATTAAATATACACATGAAGATTTTATGGATTTCTTATCGTGCATGAATTACCAAAATGGTAAATACAATATGCTGTGGGGAAGGGATGAAAATATGTTATCTTCTCTAGTTTTAGGTTGTAAAGGTGCTGTAGGTAGTACCTATAATTATGCTGCGCCCTTATATCATGATTTGATTCAAGCCTATCAACAAGGTGATTTGGATAAAGCGAATGTCTTGCAACAAAAATCAATTGATATGATTCGCTTACTTGGTAAATATGGAGGAATCGCGACAGGGAAAGCCTATATGAAATTAGTAGAAATGGATTGTGGAGAGTTTAGATTACCCGTTTCCAATATGAGTAGCGATTCTTTCGAAAAATTCAAACAAGATGTCGCATCTTTAGGTTTTGAAAACTTCAAATCTACCTTAAATGTATGTGTCTAAAATTTTTCTTTTCAGTATAGTTTTATCCTCTTGTTCTATGTCTGAACCCGAATTGAAAATAGATTGGTCTGTTGGTGGAATACTTCCAGCAACTGGCGAGAGGTATCATCCTGGTGTAGCAGGACCAGTTTCGGGGATTGCTGAAGATGTATTAGTAGTTGCTGGTGGCGCTAATTTTCCGAATGGTATGCCTTGGGAGGGAGGAGCGAAGCAGTACACTAAAGAGTCATACCATTATTCCATAGCTAATACTCATTTGAAATTAAAGCAGACTGAAGTATTCGAAGATAGTTTAGCTTATAGTGCTAATGTCACTGTTGGGAAGGTATTTTATTCTATAGGTGGTGAAAGAATGGGGCAAGCCACAGCTGATGTATTCTGTTATTTAATGAAAGGTAATAAATTGCATCGTAAAGCTTTATCCTTTTTACCAGAAGCTTTGACGAATGGTGCTGCCACGCAGGTTGGAGATTATATTTATTTTGTAGGTGGAGAGAATGCTGATAAAGTTTCCGATAAAATATATCGATTAAATATTAAATCTTCAAAGTATGCCAATTGGGAGGAATATGCGAGCTTACCTTGTGCAGTATCACATGCTGTGGTGGTAAGTGATGGAGATTCTCGTATTTATATTGCAGGAGGGCGCAAGCGTAATTTGAATTCAAAAAGTAAAATTTATAATGCGTTGTATGAATTACAAATTGAAACAAATAAAATTACGAATGTAGACACATTACCAGAAGCGATAGCGGCAGGCGTTGGTGTTTTTTATAAAGGAAATATCATTCTTATTGGTGGGGATAATGCAAAAACATTTCATAGGGTAGAAGAACTTATTGGTGCTATTAATTTAGAAGTGGATGAAACTAAAAAAGCTGATTTAATACGTAAAAAAAATGCAATTCAAAGTTCGCATCCCGGATTTGTACATGATGTTTGGATTTATGATATAAAAACCAAAAGTTGGAAAAAAACGGATCCTATCAAAGGTGCAAGTCCTGTAACTACTACTGCTATTTTGAAGGATGATTTGATAATTATACCAAGTGGAGAAATAAGGGCTGGAGTACGGACGGATCAAATCTTAATCGGCAAAATAAAATAACCTATAACCAACATCTAAATTATGAAAAACAGCAAAATATATCCTTGGATCGTAGTAGGTCTATTGTGGTTTGTTGCCTTGTTGAATTACATGGATAGGCAAATATTATCCACGATGCGTCCTGCGATGGCTTTGGATATTAAATCTTTAGAAAGTGCTGCGATATTTGGGAATCTAATGGCTATTTTCCTTTGGATATATGGTTGTATGAGCCCTATAGCTGGGATATTGGCGGATAAGATAAATCGTAAATGGTTAATCATTTCGAGTTTATTTGTATGGTCTGGAGTCACACTAACTATGGGCTATGCTACCTCGTATGAGCAATTGTACTTTTTGCGCGCTGTGATGGGAGTTAGTGAAGCTATTTATATTCCAGCAGCACTTTCATTGATAGCTGATTATCATTCGGACAAGACGCGGTCTTTGGCTGTGGGAATACATATGACAGGATTATACTTTGGTCAGGCATTGGGCGGCTTTGGCGCCACCGTTGCGTCGAGTTTATCGTGGCAGAATACATTCATTATTTTCGGGTTTATAGGAATAGCCTATGCTTTAATCTTAAGTTTTACTTTATTTGAAACAACAGAAAGAGCTCAGCCTGTAAAAGAATTCCAAGAGAGGGTTCCAATTTTCAAAGGTATAACTGTTCTTTTTGGAAATATTGCCTTTTGGGTAATCCTATTATATTTCGCTGTGCCAAGTTTACCAGGTTGGGCAACTAAAAACTGGCTCCCTACTTTGTTTGCTGAAAATCTAAATATTCCCATGGAAAAGGCTGGTCCACTGTCTACCATTACTATCGCATTTTCTTCTTTGCTAGGTGTAATTTTTGGTGGTATTATTTCGGATAAATGGGTTCAAAAAAATATAAAAGGGCGCGTTTATACTAGTGCCATTGGTTTAGCTTTGACTATTCCTGCAGTCATTTTGATTGGATATGGTAGTACTATTTATGCGATTGTAGGTGCGGGACTAATCTTTGGATTTGGATTTGGAATGTTTGACGCGAACAATATGCCTATTCTTTGTCAATTTGTAACTTCTAAATATCGCGCTACGGCTTATGGTATTATGAATATGGTGGGTGTATTTGCAGGTGCTTATATTACCAATTTATTAGGAGCTTCTGCAGATAAAGGCGACTTGGGGACAGATTTTGCACTATTAGCTATTATTGTGTTGATGGTATTAATAATTCAATTAGCAGTTTTAAGACCAAAATATAATGAAAAACCTGTTTAAGAGTTTCTCTTTTATATGTCTATTATTTATCGTCTTGCAAGTTTCTGCAAAGAAGCGAGTAGCATGTATTGGAGATTCGGTTACCAAAGGATATGGAATTCAAGACTCGAGTAAAAGTTATCCTTCGCAATTACAACAATTATTGGGGGATGAATTTGTGGTAGGAAATTTTGGGCATTTAGGAGCCACGTTATTACGAAAGGGGCATAATCCTTATCACAAAACACAAGCTTATAAAGATGCTTTAGCCTTTAAGCCGGATATAATTGTCGTTGCTTTAGGTTTGAATGATACAGATCCTAGGAATTGGCCTAATTACAAGAATGAATTTTTGGGGGATTATAGCAATTTAATTGATGATTTTAAGAAAGTAAATCCCCAATTAGAAGTATTCGTCTGTAAGATGACTCCGATCTTTAGTGGTCATCGTCGTTTCTTGTCAGGCACGAGAGATTGGTTTGATCAGATACAAACATTGATTCCTGGAATTGCGATAGCTAATTGCGCAAAGCTGATAGATAATCATGCAATTCTAGCATCACGGATTGATTTATTTGATGATTACTTACATCCCAATGCAAGGGGAGCAGAAATGCTTGCGAAGAATGTTTCTTTGTATTTAAACCCTATTACACAGCCGTTATCTTTACATGAGACTTTGGGGAATCATATGGTGTTTCAACGCCATGTTGTGAATAAATTAAAAGGTAAATCTTCAGCAGGTCAAAAAATCCATGTTAAGTTTAATTCGAAAACCTTTACTACTATAGCTAGTGATTTAGGGAATTGGGAAGTTGAAATTCCTGCACAGTCTGCAGGCGGTCCCTATACCATTGATATAACTACTTCAAAGGAAATAATAAGTTTAAGTGATGTGTTATTTGGGGATGTATATTTGTCATCAGGTCAGTCTAATATGGTTTTTCATTTGCGTGCAGCTTTAAGAGCTGATACTATAATACATCAAACAGACTCATTTGAAAAAATCAGAATTTTTAAGAATAAAAATTTAGTTGAAACTTATAATACAACATGGGATTCCCACACTTTGGATAAAGTAAACGAGTTGGAATATTTCACTGGACAGTGGCAAAAATCTACTCAAGAATCCGTAGCAGAATTCTCAGCAATAGCGTATATGACAGCTGTAGAATTGTACAAATCGCAAGGTGTTCCTATTGGTATCATTGATATTTCAGTCGGAGGTTCGAATACTGAATCATGGATTCCTAGAACAGTTTTAGAACACGATAACCTGTTAGCGACATACATTCATACTTGGAAAACTTCGGACTTCGTCCAAGATTTTTGTCGTGAGCGTGGGGCGAAAAATATTGCACAATCTGTAGTAAAACATCAGCGTCATCCATATGATCCTTCTTACAATTTCGAGGCAGGCTTGTCAAAATGGCTGGATACGAAGGTGAAAGGTATATTGTGGTATCAAGGTGAAAGCAATGCACATAATATTGAACATCATGAATATGTTTTCAAGGTTATGGTCGATTCTTGGCGAAAAGCTTTTAAAGCAGACCTACCTTTCTATTTTGTTCAATTATCAAGTATCAATAGACCTTCTTGGCCAGATTTTAGAGATTCGCAACGCAGATTGTCTAATGCTATTCCCCATGTATACATGGCAGTATCTTCGGATGTCGGACATCCTACTGATGTACATCCTATGAATAAGTTAATTGTGGGGAAGAGGTTGGCTGATTTGATCAGACAACATAGTTATAAGGAAAATATTATTGCTGATTCTCCTCAACCAATTACTTACAAAAAAGATAAGAATAAGCTTGTTGTAGAATTTAATAACTGTAAGAGTTTAAGAACAATCGATGGTAAGTCCATTTCTGAACTTCAATATGTCACGTACATGGGGGAAATAGTAGAAGTGAACCATGCTAAAATAGAACAAAACTGCATTGTCATTCCCATAGATTCTCGCTTGATTAAATATATACAATATGGATATAAACCTTATAGTGAGGGAAATTTAATTAGCGATTCGGGAGTACCTGTTTCTACATTTAGTTTAAAAATCGATTAAGATAGAATTATGATATTAAGAATGATTTATTTCATTATCGCTTTGTTTATTTTGCATACGCCAATATGGTGTTTGAGTCAAGAGAATATTATTCCTAAGCCTATAAAAGCGGAATGGGCTGAGGGAAAATTAGACCTGAGTAAAGGTGTTTATATCAATGAAGCTAATATAAATTTAGCGAATGAATATAAGCTTTTAACTTCTATTCTTAATGATTGGGGCATTAAGATTGTTCAAAAAAGAAAAGGAATTCCTGCTATTAATCTTGCTATTTCAACTCAACAAATAGGAAAGGAAGATGCGTATAATCTTTTGATTAATAGTAAAGAAATAAAAATAACATCACATTCACCAAGAGGAATTTTCTATGGTTTACAAACACTGCGACAATTTTCTGTTGACCATAAGAAAATTCAGTTTGCTAATATTCAAGATGAACCTGCTTTTTCGTGGAGAGCTTATTTAATCGATGTAGGACGAAATTTCCAACCAATGGAAATGATTAAAGAGCAAATCGATGTGATGGCCCAATACAAATTGAATGTATTGCATTTTCACTTTACGGAAGATATTGCTTGGCGTTTGCAAAGTGATAAATATCCAGGTTTAACAGATGCTTCTGTGATGACGCGTTGGAAAGGACAATATTATACGAAGCAAGATTTTAAAGAGTTAATCCAATATTGTAAGGAGCGACATATCACGTTGCTGCCTGAAATTGATATGCCGGGACACAGTGCGGCATTCAAACGATTCTTTGGTGTTGACATGCAATCCGAAGAAGGGATTAAATATATTAAAGAACTTTTAGCTGAATTCAGACAGAATTTTCCTGAATTGGAAATCTTTCACATCGGTGGGGATGAAGTAAAAATTACAAACAAAAACTTTATGCCTGAGATAACTCGATTTGTTGAACAATTGGGTAATAAAAAGACGATAGGCTGGGATCCGGGTAGTAATTTAAAACCTCAAACTATTCGTCAGATGTGGATGGGCGGTCCAAGATTGATTGAAGAAAAAGGAGATTTGGTGTATATCGAATCCAAACATTTGTACATTAATCATATGGATCCGTTGGAAACGGTAACCACACTTTATCACCGACAAGTAGGTGAAGTGGATAAGGAACATAAAAACTTAATAGGTGCTACCTTATGTTCGTGGCCGGATAGAGCGGTTGCAAAACCTATAGACATGTTTTATCATAGTGCTATTTATCCAGCGCTATTGACCTTTGCCGAGCGTATTTGGCAGGGTGGAGGTCGTGCAGGTTGGTTAGCCAATATCGTATCTTCTGATGATTCAGATTATACTGATTTTGTTGAATTTGAAAAGCGATTAATGCATCATAAAAAGCAATATTTCCAAGATAGACCATTCCCTTATGTTTCGCAAATAGGTATTAAATGGGAATTGATCGGTCCTTATGCGAATGAAGGAGATGTACATAAATCTTTTGAACCAGAACAAAACCCTTTTGATTCGAACTTAGAAGTTGATCAAAGTATTGAAGGAGGCACGGTGATATTGAAGCATTGGTTTGGGAATATTATTCAGACTGCTATTCAAAATCCAAAAGCTAATACGACGTATTACGCGCGAACAAAAATTTGGGCAGATAAAGATATGGTAAAACCTTTTTGGATTGGATTCAATAATCACTCTAGATCTTACTTGACGGATACACCAGAATTAGATACTTGGGATAATAAAGGCAGTCAAGCTTTTGTAAATGGTCAGCGTATTGCACCTCCTGTTTGGAAGCAAGCAGGACAGAAAGGTGAATTGGAAGTGCCGTTGCTTGATGAAGGGTATTCTTACCGAGAGCCAACGATGATTTCGTTGAAAAAAGGTTGGAATGAGGTGCTATTGAAATTGCCAGTAGCAGAGTTTAGAGGAAGAACTTGGGACAATCCTGCAAAATGGATGTTCACGTTTATTCCTGTTGAAGAAGAAATAAATAAATAAACACTAAATACTATGAAGAAACTATTTTTAAGTGTCTGTGCTATCACGGCTTCTTTTGTGCTGATGGCGCAGGAAGTGACTGTTTTCAAATCTGGAGATGATGGCTATGCGAGTTATCGTATTCCAGCTATTGTGAAAGGAAAATCAGGAGATTTAATTGCTTTTTCGGAAGGCCGTGTGGATCATGCTGGCGATTTTGGAAATGTAGATATTGTATATAAGGTAAGTAAAGATGGCGGAAAGACTTGGGGCAAACTTCAAATTGCTGTCGATTATGACAAATTGCAAGCAGGTAATCCAGCTCCAGTAGTGGACTTGTTAGATCCAGCATATCCAAAAGGTAGAGTTTTCTTATTTTACAATACGGGAAATGACCACGAAGGAGATGTGCGCAAAGGGAAAGGCTTGCGAGAGGTATGGTACATCGTATCGAATGATGGTGGTCAATCTTGGTCTCAGCCTGTAAATATTACAGCACAAGTGCATAGGCCAAAGCAACCACAAATCAATCCTGAATACAACTTCAAAGAAGATTGGCGTACGTATGCTAATACGCCAGGACATGGTTTTCAGTTTGTGTCTGGACCAAACAAAGGAAGAATTTATATCGCAGGCAATCACAATGCTGGGGATCCACTTCCTGGAAATAAGGATTGGAATGCACATGCCTACTATTCGGATGACCATGGTAAAACTTTTAAGTTGAGTGAGAAAGTTCCTTTTGCCAGTACAAATGAATCTTTAGCGGCGCAAATAGGAGAGAATTCCGTGTATATGTCGTCTAGAAATCAATCTTACACCCCGAAAACACGTATCATTTCTATTTCTCATGATGGCGGTCAAACTTGGATTTCTTCAGCTCCTGATACTAATCTTCCTGATCCCATAAATCAAGCATCGGTATTATCATGGAAAAAAGGTAAGAAATTTATCCTGGCACACAGCAATGCCGCTGATGAAAATAAACGAGATAACTTGACTTTACGCTTATCCAAAGATCAAGGCAAAACCTGGTATTTTAACAAAGTAGTAGCGAAAAGTCCGGAGGGATATAAAGGAGGGGCATATGCTGCCTATAGCGATATAGTTTTATTGAAGAAGAATTCGATTGGCGTATTGTACGAAAAAGATGGGTATAAAGAAATTGTATTCGTACCTGTTGCGATTAAATAATTTAAATTCTCCATTAGTAATAAACAAAAAACGCTGTTCAGATTTTGAACAGCGTTTCTTTTATCTTTTCTATTGGTATCCCAATAGTTTCATTACTTGTTTGGAGTTTTGCTCTTCACCGAAAACTTCATAGTTGAAAGTTTCGTCTCTATTGCGACGTATCAATACGTGCTTAGGTGATGGCAACAAACAGTGGTGAATACCACCATAACCAGATAATACGTCTTGGTAAGCACCCGTATGGAAGAATCCTAGATATTGTACTTTACGAGTTTTAGGCATAAATACGGAGTTCATGTGTGCCTCTTGATTGTAATAATCTTGACCATCACATGTGATACCACCTAAGTTGACACGTTCATATTCCGAATCCCAGTTATTTATTGGCAACAAAATGTATTTTTGATTCAACGCCCAAACATCAGGTAAGTTGGTGATGAACGAACCATCAATCATAAACCATTTTTCACGGTCATTTTGTTGTTTACGGCCTAATACCTTGTATAAGATGCCTGAAGCTTCGGCCACGGTGTATTTACCAAATTCAGTAATGATATCTGGTTCCATTACTTCGTGGTGCGCACAGATTTGTTTGATGCGGTTTACGATTTCATTCACCATGTATTCATAGTCGAAATCATGAACCAATGAATCTTTGAAAGGCATACCTCCACCGATATCCAATGTATCCAAATCTGGATTGATTTTCTTGAATTTACAGTAAAGTGTTACGTATTTCTCCAACTCATTCCAGTAATATGGTGTATCCGAGATACCTGAGTTAATGAAGAAGTGCAATAATTTCACTTTGAAATTAGGGTTATCTGCAATTTTGTTATTGTAAAATTCAATAACATCTTCTTGACGAATACCTAAACGTGAAGTATAGAATTGAGAATCTGGTTGCTCTTCTGATGCAATACGAATACCCAAAGCACAAGGCTCTTCTAATTCGATTTCATCATCGTACAAGTTGAATTCTTCTTTATTATCCAATACTGGTATGATATTCTTGTATCCATCATGAATCATATCAATAATGTACTGCTTGTATTGATATGTTTTGAAACCATTACAGATGACAGTAATATCTTTAGTTACCGTACCTTGACGCTCCAAAGAATCAATCATCGGCATATCAAAGGCTGATGAAGTCTCTAAGTGGATATCATTTTTCAACGCTTCTTCTACAATATGTTTGAAGTGCGATGATTTCGTACAATAACAGTATTTATAAGACCCGCGATAGTTGTGTTTCAAAATTGCGGTTTGAAACAAGATTTTCGCTTGTTGTATTTTTTTACTGACAATAGGTAGGTAGGTAAAACGCAATGGCGTGCCATACGTCTCAATCATTTCCATCAAGTTCAAATCGTGGAAATACAATTCGTCGTCGATGATTTCGAATCCGTCTTGGGGAAAACCAACACTTAAGTCAAGAAATTCCTGATAGCTCTGCATTTTTTATTATTTTTGCAAAGATATACTTTCGAAATGAATACCTAAATACCTAGGGTGTTATTTTTCCTGTTCATTATCAGAAAGATAGAATTATTACGCAATATTTACATGGCTAATTCGATACAACAAACGCTAGTTGAACAAACTGTTGCCGCTGTCAAAGCGCTTTATGGTGCTGATATTCCAGAAACACAGATTTCTCTGCAAGAGACGAGAAAAGAATTTGAAGGTCAAATTACTATCGTTACTTTTCCAGTAACTCGTTTTTCGAAAAAATCACCAGAACAAACTGGTACAGAGATAGGGGAGTATTTACAACAAAATATAGATCCTATTTCGGCATTCAATGTGATAAAAGGATTCTTAAATATCTCTTTATCGGATACCTATTGGATTGCTTTATTGAATAATACAATCGTAGCTGAAAACTTTGGTAAGTTCCCAGCAAATGGTAAAAAGTTAATGGTGGAATATTCTTCGCCTAATACCAATAAACCCTTGCACTTAGGTCACATCCGCAACAACCTGTTAGGTTATTCGGTAGCGGAGATTTTGAAAGCTTATGGTTACGATATTATAAAGGCGAACTTGGTAAATGACCGTGGTATCCACATCTGTAAGTCTATGTTGGCTTGGCAGAAATTTGGTAATGGCGAAACACCCGAATCCTCAGGCTTGAAAGGTGACCATTTAGTAGGTAAATACTATGTGGTATTTGACAAAGAATACAAGAAAGAAATCGAAGCCTTAAAAGCAGAAGGACAAACAGAAGAGGAAGCAAAGAAAAATGCGCCTTTGATGTTGGAAACGCAAGAAATGTTGCGTCAATGGGAAGCAGGCAATAAAGAAGTTATTGCTTTGTGGACGATGATGAACGGTTGGGTGTATGCTGGTTTTGAGAAAACATATAACCAATTGGGCGTTAACTTTGATAAGTTTTATTATGAATCAAATACCTACTTACTAGGTAAAGATATTATCCAAGAAGGTCTTGACAAAGGTGTTTTCTTCAAGAAAGAAGACAACTCCGTGTGGATTGATTTGACGGATGAAGGTTTAGACCAAAAATTGGTTTTACGTGGTGATGGAACTTCGGTGTATATCACACAAGATTTAGGTACAGCACAATTGAAATACGATGAGTTCGGCATGGACGAATCAATCTACGTCGTAGGTAATGAGCAAGATTATCACTTCAAAGTGTTGTTTACTATTTTGAAAAAATTAGGTAAGTCTTGGGCTGAGGGTATGTTCCACTTGTCCTACGGTATGGTGGATTTACCATCAGGTAAGATGAAATCTCGTGAAGGAACAGTGGTGGATGCTGATGATTTGATGGCTGAAATGATTGAAACCGCTCAATCTCGTACGGAAGAATTAGGTAAAACAGAAGGATTTTCAGAAGAAGAGAAGTTAGAGTTATACAATACTATTGGTATGGGGGCTTTGAAATACTTCTTGTTGAAAGTTGACCCTAAGAAACGTCTATTGTTTGACCCGAATGAATCGGTGGATTTCGAAGGTCATACAGGTCCTTTTATTCAATATACGCACGCTCGTATCAAATCGGTATTACGCAAAGCGGAATTCACAACTGATGTTGCGGTAACTGTACCTGCAACAATATCTTCATACGAACGTGATTTGATTCAAGCTTTAGCTGAGTTCCCGAATGTAATCGAGGCTTCTGCAAAAGAATTTTCGCCAGCGCAATTAGCAAACTTTGCATACGAAGTCGCTAGATTATACAATAAATTCTATCACGAAGAGACAATCCTGAAAGCAGAAGATGCTAACGTGAAAACTTTCCGTTTACACTTATCGGCTTCAGCAGCGAAAGTAATCGCAGAATCTATGCGATTGTTAGGAATTCAAGTTCCGGATAGAATGTAATTCATTATTTCTAAATATACTTAGTGAAATAATCTAACCTATTTGGGTTAGATTATTTTTTTTGCGCTTATAGCTGACTATATTTGGCATCTTATATGTACCAATAAAATTATGAAAAGATATAAAGTAGGATTAATTGGTTTTTCAATTGGGGGACATGTTTTTCATGCGCCATTTATTGCAAGCAATCCAGATTTACAATTATATAAAGTAACAGCTCGTAAAGAGGAGCAACAAAAAATGTTAGCTGAGCGTTACCCTGATGCGATTGGGGTATTATCAGCTGATGATATTATTAATGATCCCGAAGTGGATATTGTAGTAGTAGCGACATCCAATGATGTGCACTACAGTCTGACAAAACAAGCTTTGGAAGCTGGTAAACATGTCATTGTAGAAAAGCCATTCACTAATACTACAACAGAAGCGGATGAGTTAATTGCATTAGCAAAAGAAAAGGGATTGTTACTCTCTGTTCATCATAATGCACGTTTTCATTCCGATTATAAAACGGTTAAACGTGTGTTAGCAGAAGGTCGATTGGGTCGAGTAGTGAGTTATGAAGCTCGATTTGACCGTTTCCGTAATTTTTTAAGACCAGGCGCGTGGCGCGAGCAAGCAGGTCCAGGATCAGGAATACATTATGATTTAGGTGCACATTTGATAGACCAAGCTTTGCAGTTATTTGGTCATCCTGAATCGGTGTTTGCCGATCTACGGGTACAGCGGGACGGTGCGGAAGCAATTGACGATTTCGAATATATCTTATCTTATCCAAGACTAAAAGTAACCTTAAAAGGTCAAATGCTTGCGAAAGAACCTACACCTCGATTTGCTATCTATGGTATGAATGGTTCTTTTGTAAAACGAGGTGTAGACCCTCAAGAGAATTTACTCCGTGCAGGTGTAAGACCAGAATCAAAGGCGGATTGGGGAGTAGAGCCAGCTGATATACAAGGTTCCTTGTCTTTGTTGGAAAATGGAAAAGATGTACAAGAATATGTATTAAGCGAAGTGGGTACAGGGCAGGATTTTTATAAGAATATAGTAGCTACTTTGCGTGGAGAAGAGGCTTTATATATCAAGCCAGAAGAAGCTCGAGATGTAATTCGTATTTTGGAGTTGGGTGATATTTCTTGGCGAGAAAAAAGAACTGTACCAGTTGAAGGTGAACTGATTTCTTCAAAATATTAGTTTATTAAAATCCCGGAGTTAGGTATACTTCGGGATTTTTGTTTTCATTCTCTATATCTTTTCATTTTTTCAAGCGAAAAGAAATATGGTTAGAGATCGAATAATAGACTTCTCCTTTCGTTGAAGTGACTGGGAACAATAACGTTTTTATTTTCTATTTCTAATTTCCTACTTCTAACTTTTTACTTATTATTAACTTGCCATATTTCCTAAGACGACCTATCTTTGGCATTCTAATAGAAAAATAGTGGTGAATTACGACGCAATAATAATTGGTGCGGGAGCTTGTGGATTGATGTGTGCTGCACAGGCAGGATTGTTGGGCAAGAAAACGTTAGTTCTCGAGCGCAATGAAAAGCCAGGTGCTAAGATTCTCATCTCAGGTGGAGGACGTTGTAATTATACCAATCTAGGCACTTCCGTAGAAAATTTCGTTTCTGAAAATCCAAAATTTTTAAATACTGTCTTTTCACAATGGACAGTAGAAGATACCATTCAGTTTTTTGAAAATTTTGGAGGTATTAAACCGCAAGAAAAGACATTAGGTCAACTTTTTCCAACAACGAATAAGGCTAAGGATATAGTCGCTACTTTTACCAAATTGCTTTTTGAAACAGGACAAGATTTATGGCTGAATGCATTGGTAAAAGCTGCTCGAAAAGTTGAAAGCGGCTATGAGCTCTCGATAGAACGGAATGGCAAAGAAGAAGTTTTGCAATCTAAGAAAGTAGTTTTTGCTTCAGGTGGTTTGCCTGTTCAAAAGTTAGGCGCTTCGGATTTTGCATTACGTGTAGCGCGTCAGTTTGAGTTGGAAATCGTACAAACTGCGCCTGCTTTGGTTCCGTTGACGATTACCGGAAAAGACGCAGACTGGTATGCTTCTTTATCAGGTAATTCCGTTTTTGCGCGTGTGTACAATGATAAGATTTCGTTTGAAGAGAATATTCTTTTCACACATTGGGGCTTGAGTGGACCTGCTATTTTGCAGATTTCCTCATATTGGAGAGCTGGTGAAACTTTTACAATTGATTTGCTTCCAAAATTCAAATTAGAAGATGTCATTAAGCAAGAGCGCAACAGTGGCGGTAAGCGTTTGGTAGGGCAGATGCTAAACGATTACTTTACTAAAAAAATGGTCGATGCATTGGGTAAATTCTTGCCATTGGATATTAAAATTGCTTCGCTGAGTAAAGCTGATGCAAAGCTAATAGTCGAAACTATTCACAAATTCAAAGTCAAACCAGCTGGTGACAAAGGTTATGACAAGGCTGAGGTGATGCGTGGAGGTATTTCTACTTCAGAATTAAACCCTAAAACTTTGGAATCAAAGAAAAATCCTGGTTTATATTTCGGTGGTGAAGCTGTTGACATTACAGGTTGGCTTGGTGGCTATAATTTCCAATGGGCTTGGGCGGCGGGATTCGCTATTGCGCAGGATATTTAAAAATATCATAGTTTATATCTAATATTATTCAAATCTTTTATGGGCTAATAAAAAGTTTTTGTATTTTGCAGTAGACTAATCATTCTTTTTGGGGAATATTAGGATATATTTGCTATGAAAACATTTTGATTATTGTAGATAATCGATTCAATCTAACCTTTTGTATTCTAGAGTTTTATTGTGAATGACCTGTGAAGTATTATTTGATAGTAGCTCGGATGGTTATTATTAGAATATTGTAGCAATACATAATAAATTAGTACAAAAGGGATTACTACCTATGAGTTCAATGCGCGTAACGCTAGTAGAAGATAACGCTATCTTCTGTTTCTTATTTAAAAAATTTCTGGAAGATTATCCTTCTAGAAAGATAGATGTGGAAGTTTTTTCGGACGGTAAAAAAGCTTGGGATCATTTTTTGTCGATAAAAGATGCGCCTAATTTATATCCTGATATGGTTTTCATTGATATTAATATGCCATTTATGAATGGTTGGGAATTAGTAGAAAACCTGGTGGTTAATAGCTTTGAATTTATTCATACCGCACCGATATACATAGTTAGTTCTTCAAAAAGTTCATTAGATATAGGAAAATTACAAGAATATAAATTCATCAAAGAATATATAATCAAACCGATTGATAGGGAAGGGGTTTATCAGATTTTGGATAAATATAACGAGAATCTATTATAACCGTATGGATTGTTAATGAAGTAGCTTTGTTGACATTCAATATATTATACATTTCATTTTATTGATTATTTTAAAGTGGCACTAGTATTCAAAGAAGGAAGGCCTGTAGTACGATTAAGAGCTTTTAGAGCTATAGATGATCCGAAAACTTGCGAACGCTTTATTGCGGGGCATGAACACGTCCTCACAGCGATTGGCGTAAAAAAAGTTACTTCATCCAAAAACGATTGGATGTATAATCCCGCCGCATTTGTACTTATTGTAGAATCATTAGACGGTGAAAACGTCTATGGTGGTGCGCGTATACATGTAGCTGGAGGTAATCAACCTCTTCCTATTGAGGAAGCTACTGGAAAGATGGATCCTAAGATTTTTGATTTGGTATGGGAGTACGGACAAGAAGGAACTGGCGAAGGTTGCGGTCTTTGGAACTCGCGAGAAATTGCTGGATACGGAATTGGCAGTATTTTTTTGACAAGAGCTGCTATCGCGATTGCTCCTCATATAGGCATCAAATCCTTGTTCGCCTTATGTGCTCCTTATACTATCAATCTTACAAAAAGTGTAGGATATAGGCAGGAAACTGGTGTAGGAAATAATGGTACATTTTATTATCCCAAATTGGATCTCTTAGCGACAACAATGATTTTGGAGGATGTTAATACCTTGGAATTGGCTTCCGAGGAAGATAAGAATGCAATTTTAGCCTTACGTAATACCCAAAATTGCACTCGAATCGAAATGTTACGTTCCAAGGAAATTGAAATTCAATATCAACTGGAACTTGATCTTAAAGGAAGTTGGGATATCAATGAGGTGATAGCCAATGCTCCTAGAAGAGCTGGATTGGATAAGTATGCGGAGGACAGCGATATTCAAATAATGTAACTAAACAAATATTGACGCTATAAATATGAAAGACATCTTGGAAAACCAATTTCCTTATAAACCTACTTTCTTCCGTATTTCGAATAAAGAAGAAAAAGACGCTTTGAATGACCTTAAAAAAATAGGTGATATTGCTTTTACGTACGATGAAATTGAAAGACAGATTAAAGAATTAATTCGTTGCCGTTTCCCGATGGGCGTGAGTGAGCAAGAAGCGGAAGTGTTACGAAAAGAAATTCTAGGAAATAAAACTGTCGAGGAGTTTGGTGTCTGGGTATATTATCCTTGGAGAAAGTCATTGGTTCATATTCTGGATGAGAGGGAGTTTATTGAGGTAAGAACAAATCGTAATCAGCTAAAAATTTCTAAAGAAGAACAACAGAAGTTAGCTTCTAAAAAGATTGGTGTAATTGGTTTGTCTGTAGGACAGTCTATAGCACTAACCATTGCGATGGAGCGTATTTGTGGAAGTTTAAGGTTAGCTGATTTTGATTCGCTGGATTTGAGCAATATGAATAGACTTCGTGCGGGGGTTTTCAATCTTTCGGTACCCAAAGTAGTCATTGCAGCACGAGAAATAGCAGAGATAGATCCTTTTCTTGATGTAGAAATCTATCCGGAAGGTGTCGCAGAAAATAATTTTGAGGCTTTTTTGAAAGGCAACGGAGGCGTAGATGTATTAGTTGAGGTGTGCGATAGTTTTGAAGTCAAAATAAAAAGTAGATTAGAAGCGCGTAAAGCTGGTATTCCTGTTGTGATGGATACCAATGATAAAGGAATGTTGGATATTGAGCGATTTGATTTGGAACCTGGAAGGCCCTTGTTTCATGGTTTAGCGGATGGATTAACAGCGGAAAAACTTTCTACATTATCCCCAGAAGAAAAAATGGGCTATCTGATGAAAATAGTGAATGCTGCTAATCTTTCGAACAGGATGAAACAATCTCTACCAGAAATAAATAAATCATTAGCATCATGGCCACAATTGGCCTCTGAGGTGTTTCTAGGAGGGGCTATTACCACTACAGTATGTCGTGAAATATTACTGGGACATTCTGTCCCATCTGCAAGACATTATGTCGATGTAGAAAGTTTGATAAGAACTGAGGAATAATCTATATACAATCTTCCTATGAATTTTAGAGTTATTCTTTTAGTTATATTAATATTCGCGTCTTATTTAAACGCATTTGCTTATAGTCCCGTTGTTTTCTCAAAAGAAAGTAATGGCAAATATATAGGTAAAAATATTTCTATTTTAAAGGATCCTACGCGAACACTCTCTTTTGAACAGATTGTTCAAATGGGAAATAAGTTTGTTGATAGTAATCAAGATGTACCTAACCTGGGTGTGGATGGTTCGAATAATTGGATTCGTTTTTCGGTAAAAAATGTTTGCGATATAGACGATTTAGTTATTAATCTTTCCCAAGTTGGTATTGATGAAGTAGTCTTTTATTGGGTTCATAATGGCAAAGTCGATAGTTTAAATGCAGATGCGAGGATATCTAGAAAGAAATTTGAATTCCATCATCAATTCTACCTATTTGAAGTTCCGGTTAAAAAAGGTGAACAAGTAGAATGTTATTTAAAACTTTTTAATCATACACAGCTTTCTGCACCGATTTCTATCCATAGTCCCGAAAGCTTGTTTGATACTTTATTGCAATCGGATATTTTCTCGGCAATATATATAGGTCTCATGCTTTCCATGATTCTCTATAATATTTTTCTTTATTTCTCCACACGAGAATCACATTATTTCACCTATGTAAACTATATCTTTTGGGTAGTAGTAGCACAATTGGCCATTCTAGGATTATTGGAGCCACTGTTGGCTATAGAAAGCACTTGGATTAAAAGTCGCCTTTTAACTTTGACTGGAGCTCTTTCTGGATTGGCAGCGATATTTTTCGTTAAGTCATTTTTACAAACGAAAGAGGAATCTCCAAGATTCAATAAGCTATTGAATATTTTTATAGGTGGTTACCTTATCGCTATTGGATTATTACTCGCGGGAATAATAACTCCAGCCTACAAAATGGTCAATATTGTTGCTGGTGGAGGATCTACGATCGTATTGGTATTAGCTTTTCGATTGTCTCGCGAGAAATATCGACAGACAAAATATTTTCTTTTTGCATGGTGTATATTTTTAATTAGTGTATTAGTGTATGTGCTCAAAGATTTTAATGTGTTGCCGTACAACTTTTTTACTTTACGTTCTATTCAAGTAGGGTCGGTAATTGAGGCAATTCTCCTGTCATTCGCCCTTGGGGATAAAATAAATGTCTATCGCAAAGAGAAAGAAGAATCCCAATCCAAAGCACTTAAAATACTACTGGACAATGAACGATTAATTAGAGAGCAGAATGTAATGTTAGAACAAAAAGTAGAAGAACGCACGCGAGAATTGACGGAAAGTAATGAGTCTTTGCAAACAACGCTTACGCATTTGAAAGAAACACAATCTCAACTGGTGGAAGCGGAAAAAATGGCATCATTAGGTCAGCTTACAGCGGGCGTGGCGCATGAAATAAACAATCCAATCAATTTTGTAACCTCCAACGTAGCTCCTTTGCGTCGAGATATAGATATGATTTGGGAAGCCATTAAAGAATTCGAAAGCTTAGCATTGAACGCAGAGCTGTCTTTTGAAGAAAAATCTACTTGGATTCAAAAATATAAGCATGAGCTCGATATGGACTACCTAAAGACAGAGGTGGAATTCTTGCTTAAGGGTATGCACGAAGGAGCAAGTCGCACGGCAGAGATTGTGAAAAGTTTAAGGGTATTCTCACGAGTAGATGAAGATACTTTAAAATTTGCCGATATCAACGAAGGTGTAGAATCGACGATGGTCATCTTGAATAGTTTAGTTAAAGATAAAATCAAGGTGAGCAAATCCTATGGTGATATCCCTTTTGTGGAATGTTACGCAGGGAAATTGAATCAAGTGTTTCTAAATATCCTTTCGAATGCTATATATGCCATTGATAAGAAATTTTCAGAAGATTATGGGGGCGAATTACAAATAACTACAGGTCTGTACGAGGATGGTAATTCTATATTCATCAAGATAGCTGATAATGGAATAGGTATACCTGAAGATATCAAGAATAGAATTTTCGAACCATTCTTTACAACCAAAGATGTGGGTGAAGGGACAGGACTGGGCATGTCTATTGCATACAATACGGTAGACAAGCACAATGGAAAAATATTAATTGAGTCTGAAGTAGGCGAAGGAACGACTTTTATTATCGTTATTCCAATAAAGCAGACTGTTTAGTTAAATGAGTATTATGGAAAAAGTTGAAATCTTGTATGTTGATGATGAGGTAAATAACCTGTTGGGATTTAAAGCAAATTTCAGATTGGATTACATCATCCATATAGCTTCCAACACAAAGGAAGCAGAAAAAATATTAGCAGAGAATCCTAATATAAGAATCATTTTCTGTGATCAACGTATGCCTGATGAATTGGGGGTAGATTTTCTTGCGCGAGTAAGAAAGGAATATCCTCGACCAATACGCATTCTACTGACTGCATATGCAGATATGAGTGTAGTTATTGATGCCATCAACAGAGGAAATATATTCAAATTCGTTCGTAAACCTTGGATCAATGAAGATATTATCTCTTCTATAGAAGAAGCTAATAAGTTTTACATCGCAACCTCTTTATTAGATGTTCGCAATGAAGAATTGCAAAAAGCGTATGATGAATTGGATAAGTTTGCCTACAGTATTAGCCATGATCTTAGAGATCCATTGACTGGTGTTTTGTCTGCGATTACGTATGCTTTAGGCTATGATAAAGTGAAAGATATTCATGAACTGTTGAAGATGATGCAAGGCTCTATATTGAAGCTTGATCAATATATCGACAGTTTAAGGGATTATTATTTATTGCGAAGAGGAGAGTTGCTTTTAAAAGATATTGATTTTAATGAAGTCGCTAATAATCTGAGGGAATTTTATCAAGTATCCGTAGAGCGAACGCAAATTGATTTTAAAGTTGAAGTAGATCAACCTACTAATTTCAAAAGTGATATTTCTTTAATTGAGCTTATCATGCACAATTTATTGAGTAATGCTTTCAAATACCAAAGAGAAGGCGAAGCTAATAAATTTATACATGTAACAATAAAAGTAGCTAAAGGAATAGCCACCATTGAAGTAAAAGATAATGGTATTGGTATTCCAACAGAGGCTAAAGAAGAAATTTTTAAATTATTTTATAGAGCGAGCAATCAGTCACAAGGTATGGGATTTGGATTATACAATGTGAATACCGCTCTAATCAAGATCAAGGGAACTATACAAGTCGAATCTGAATTAGGAAAAGGAACTAAATTTACTATTCAGATTCCTAGTAAATAGCTTTTCTATTAAGACAAAAGCTTTTGTCTTAATAGAAATTCCAATTGTTCATTTGATACTTCCAGCTGCGAAAATTTTTCCATTGTGGATTTCCGATCTGAATAGATTTGATAAGCGCGTTGAATCGTATCATCCAATTCTTCTTCGCTCCATGGTTTAGTCAGATAATGAAAGATTTTTCCTTTGTTGACAGCATCTATTACTGCTCCCATGTCCGTATAGCCAGTTAGCAAAATACGTATTGGCTCCGCATTGATATCTATAACCTTTTCTAAAAATTCAACACCTGTCATTTCTGGCATTCTCTGATCGGTAATAATGATGTCGATAGGCGTTGATTTAATAATTTCTAATGCTTCATTACCACTAATAGCGGTATGTACATTATACTTAAGACGGAAAGTAGCTTTGAAAGAAAACAAGTTGTTTTCTTCATCGTCTACATAAAGCACAGATATTTTGCTCATATGTTTGTTCAATAGATAGAATACTTTAGTAAAAATGGGTTTTACATTCAGTCTTGCAATATACACAAAATATTGTATTTTAATAAAATTTTAGTGCTTTCTGTTGATAATCAATGAGTTGTGTGGATTATATTAAGTGGCTTTTAATTTAAATGATGATCATTAGTTTGCTTTTTGACTGCTAATGGTTTTGCGGATAATACGATTTTCTGTATGAGTATAGAAATAATAATGATTATCACAATCTCTAAATAGGAGAGTATACTTCTCGTATTTGTCATGCTCAAGACTTCATCTAACTTATTTTTTCCTTCATCGACCTGAATAGAAGATAACTTTTTTAGGATTTGAAGTGCTTCTACACTTTGCTGCAAAGCTTCTTGATTTTTTAATGTAGTAGTGGGTTTCTTCATCTCAGTGATGAGAGAAGTGAATCTTGTAAAATTATCTTTTTCTATTTCTGTCAGATAAGTCTTATCATATTTGATATTTATCGAATCAATCTGATCAAGAATAGTTTTAACATCTTTAGTGACTGAAAGATCATTAGATTGAAGATGATGGATAATTTCTTCAACATGGTAAGAAAGTAGTAAGATATAATTGCCAACCACGACTCTATCTTCGTAAATAGAAGTTACTGTCTCGTTTACTCTTTTGATCATCATGCGTTCCTGAAGATTAGTCAAAAGAATCAAACAAAGTACGGAGAAAACTAGCGTTGTGGTTTTAATTTTGTTTTGGGCAGTAAAGCCTAATTTTTTGAATAGCATCATCAGATTTCTTTTACTTATCAGGAAATATTGAACAGATGGATAGTTATTTGGAGTGAAAATTACACGCGAAGAAAACCTCTAAAACCTCTAACGCCATAATATGAATCAGCGCCATTGTGGTAAATAAATACGCGACCAAATCTTTTATCTCCAAAAAGTGCTCCGCCGCGATCCCGTATTTCTTTCGGAGTTTTAATCCAGCTGGAGGTCTTGAGATCAAATTCTCCAAATTTTTGTAATTCAAAATATTGATTCTCATCTAGCAATTCTATTCCTATTTCCTCAGCCATATTGATTGCCGAATTTTCTGGTTTATATTGCTTTCGTGCTTCTAATGCTTCGTGATCATAGCAAATACTGCGTCTTCCTTTCGGCGTTTCTGTAACACAATCTACAAATACTATTTCATTGTCATTACCTTCCCAGCAAATGACATCAGGTTCGCCACCTGTTTCTTCCATTCTGAATAATATACTTAGTTTTAGAGGACTATCTTTTAATTTTTTATAGACTTCTTCCCATTTCACTTCGGGATGACGGTGGGAATTTTTGTGAAATCTTTTTTCCAGAATATTTAATAAATCGGTTTCTTGCTGTATATCTAAAGTTTTCATTGGTTATTAGACTTTTATTTTTTTATTAAGATATCATTCAATATACAAATCTGCTCGCAAAATATAGATGATTATAGAATTATTATTGAAAGTTTATTAATGATTATAAAGGTCTTAACGAAAAATATAAGCGAAAGGCTTTCTTCTTATTTCAAAAATGAGATCAATAATGCTCCCCATCCAATGATCATTAAAAGTCCTCCCAGGGGAGTAATGGGACCCAAGAATTTCAAATTCTTTTTCCAATATTCGGCGAATGACAGAAAGTAAATGCTAAAAGAGAAAAGAATCGTTCCTGCGGTAATACCATATACAGCTAGGCGTTCACTATAAATATCAAAATTTAATTGAAATCCAAGAATCAGTAAAATCAATGTCGAATACATTTGATAACGAACACCTACTTCAAAAGATGCTAACTTTTCGGCTGAAATAAGTTTCTTGAATGCATGAGCACCAAAAGCGCCTAAGATGATGGCACTACTTCCAAATAATGTAGCGATAATAAGTGTAGCAGTATTCATCATTATTTTAATTTTTTCTCTAAAGTTTTAAGAGTAGTTAAACCAGATTTTGACCAAGTTTTTTGGCCATCTTTAAATATATACAATTGGGGAATTCCTGAGATTCCCAGTTGCTTAAGTAAATCTTTGTTTTCATCGGCGTCAATCTTGATTACCTTCAAATTATCTGCTTGCTTTTGAGCTATTTTATCAATTATTGGAGCCAATTCTTTGCAAGGAGCACACCACTCCGCATAGAAGTTAACAAGCACTTTTGGATGACTTTTTGTTAGAGATTCGTACGCGTCAAGGTTGATTCCTGTTGTTTTTTCGTTGGCAGATACTAAAGGTAGATTTGATGCTTCCCATTTCATTATTCCTCCTTCAATATCAAATACTTCGAAACCTTTTTCCGACAAATATTGTGCAGCTTTATTGGAACGTCCACCAGACAAACAATACACATAAACTGGCTTTTTCTTATCTAATTTGCTAGCTAAAGCATCAAAGTTTTCTTTATCATTCCAATTAATATGGATAGAATTTTTAAGATGCTTCTTGCTGTATTCTTCATCAGTTCGTACATCAACGAGCTGAACATCTTCGTTATTTATTTTTTGTAAAGCTTCCGTATTTGCAATTTTGGTTTGCCCAAACGTCATTAGACTACAAAACAAACCAGCTATTGTAATGATATATTTCATGCTTAAGTCTTTTATAGTATAAGAGGTGCCATTCAGCACCTCTTCCAATTTTAAATTCCCATTTCTTTAATGATGAATTGTGCATTGTCAATTTTGTCAGCAATCCACAAGACATAGCGAATGTCGACTCCGATAGAACGACTGTAACTTTCGTTCCAAGCGAAATCATTAATTGTCGCATCATAAGAACGGTCAAAATTCACACCGATTAGTTCTCCGTATGCGTTCATGATTGGCGAACCTGAATTTCCTCCTGTAGTATCCATATTGTATAAGATATTTACAGGGACATCATTAGTTCCTTTTCTTACATATGGACCGAAGTTTTTGGCTAACCATGCTTCTTTAATAGGTTGTGGGTAGTTAAATTCAGGATCTCCAGAATTACCTTTTTCTATAAGACCTTTTACTGTCGTGAACGGAGACATATAGGTAGCATCAGCAGGGCTATATCCTTTTATATTTCCAAAAGTCAAGCGTAAAGTCGAGTTAGCATCAGGAATAAAGTTTTTCGATTGAAAAACTTCTTTTACAGCCACATAATCTCCCATAAGTCGATTTAAAACTCCTTCACGACGTTTTAATTCATCTTTGAAAATGCTGTGTTCGGCATCCAATTCCTGTTGGATAGTTAGAATGTCATCTGAATACGATAATAATGTATTAGCATCTCTTAAAACAGAATTATAAAGACTTTCTGCAGAATTCAATTTAGAATTATCTACTGCATTTTTAATGAATCCAGCAGCTGCATCATCGGAAGAGAAATTTCTTTTTGCGATTGTTTCTACACGATGTTTATCCGTCAATGCCATTGCGTCAGCAAACATTTTTGCAGCAATATTTTTATCAACATCTACATTATAGCTCTCGTAAATAGCATTAAGCTGTTTTTTTACATTGGCAATATTCAAATCAAAAACTTGCTGACGATTGCTTGCTGAAGTTTGTTTTATCAATGCATTCTTGAATGAATTAATCACATTCGCAACTTGCATTGTACGAATTCCCGAATACAAATTATTAAACCATAACTCGCGCAAAGCATCAGAGAAAACCAATTGATAATGTTGGTCAATATCCTGCATCAATGAGCCATATTTGCTTTTCAATTCTGGTTTAGAATTGATGAAATTCTCTAGCTCTTGGTCTTCTTTTTTCTTTGTGCCAATTAAATCAATATTTCGTAAACCTTTAAGTTTTCCTCGGTAATTTTTCATCACATTGGCATTACGCTTAATGCGCGTTGCTAATGCTAATTCCGTTGCTTTATCATTTTTACCCGCTAAAGCCATTTGCTGATTTTGAAAATCATACAATTCAGAAGTGAATGGTAACAAGAATTTTTGTTGGTATTCTATAAACTGTGCTGGTCTGTGTCTGAATGTACGACCTGGATAACCTAAAATAAACACAAAATCATTTTCTTCTACGCCTTTAGGATTTACCTTCAAGTATTTTTTAGGTTTATAGGGTACATTATCTTTAGAATACTTAGCAGGTTTTCCGTCAGGACCTACATAAGCTCTCAAAAATGAAAAATCTCCTGTATGTCTTGGCCACACCCAGTTGTCCGTTTCACCGCCAAATTCTCCAATATCTTGGCGTGGAATATATACGAGACGCACATCTTCAATAGTTTTGTATCGGAATAGGACGTATGTTTTTCCGATAAACATTTCCGACACTTCAGCTTTGATGCTTGGATTTTTGGCTTCAGCTTCTTTTGCAATTTGCTCACGCAATTTTGTGATGGTGTTGATACGTTTAATAGGGTCGGAGATGTTTGCTACGGCATTTAAAATACGTACTGAAACATCTTCATAAGAATCTGTAATGCGAATCCTCAATCCTTTCGCTTCTATTTCTTGCTCTTGAGAACGGGCTACAAAACCATTTTCTAAATAATTATGCTCAGGCGTAGAAGCCAATTGTACCGCGCTAAATGCACAGTGATGATTCGTGATAATAAGCCCACTGCCCGATACGAAAGAACCAGAACATCCTGAAACTTGTACTAAAGCATCGACTAGACCAATTTGTCCCGGATTGTAAATATCTTTTTCACTAATTTTCAAACCGGCTTTTTTCAATCCTGCACGGCTCAATTCGCTCAAAGGAAACATTCCTTCGTCTGGTATAGAGGCTGTAAATACAGACGCTGATCCAAACAAAAGCGCGATTAAAGCTGCTGACTTAAGATTTAATTTCATATTTAAATGTATTTTCTCAAAAATACGAATTCTTTTATAAGCATTTAAAAAGATACGAGAAGAATAGCTTTTGTTAATGTGTTTTACTTATAGGTTTCTTACCTTTGTATAAGAAAAATTTATAGAATGACTTTAGTTCAACTGGAATATATTGTTGCGGTGGATACGTATAGAAGTTTTGTCGCAGCAGCAGAAAAATGTTTTGTAACTCAGCCCACACTGAGTATGCAAATCCAAAAGTTGGAAGAATCCCTTGGTGTTAAGATTTTTGATCGCAGTAGACAGCCTGTGGTGCCAACAGAAGTGGGATTGAAAATCATTGAGCAGGCACGCGTAGTGTTGATGGAAAGCAAAAAAATCAATGAAATTTTACAGGAGAAAAAGGGGGAGTTAGAAGGTGAACTTCGTGTAGGCGTAATTCCTACGGTTGCACCATATTTGCTTCCGGATGTCATTACTGCTTTCTTAAAAAAGTATCCTAAAGTTAAATTGCAAATTTGGGAATATACAACCGAACGTATTGTGCAGGAATTGAAACAAGGGATTTTGGACTGTGGGATTCTTTCTACGCCTTTGACAGATAACAATATCGTTGAAACTCCCATTTTCTATGAAACTTTTGTAGCATATGTCTCGGGAAAAAGTAATCTTTTTCAAAAGAAAATCTTAAGCACGGATGATATTGCCGACGAGAAATTATGGTTGCTTAATGAAGGGCACTGTATGCGTGGTCAGGTGTTGAATATCTGCAACTATAAGCACAATTATGGTTTGGAAGGAACTTTTGAATACAATACCGGTTCCGTGGAGACATTGAAGCGTATGGTAGATATTAATTCAGGTATTACTATCTTACCCGAGTTGAGTATTATGAATTACAATGAAGATGAATTAACTCATGTTCGGTATTTCAAAGCACCAGAACCAGTTCGTGAAATTTCAGTTGTGACGACGCAAAACTTTGTCAAGAAACAAGCTGTTAATACTTTAATTAGGGAAATATTGGAAATCGTTCCAGAGCGTTTCAAATCTAAAAAGAAGAAAGAAGTCATGGGCTTTGATCTGTAAATCATAAGGAATGAATAGATTTTCTATAAAATTACAGCAATTGAATAAATGGCGGATGCAACGGGTTTCGAATAGAAACTTTATTATCATCCTTGCCTTTGTGGTAGGAATTGTCGGAGGGATTGCTGCTTCTTTACTAAAAGGAATGACGCATTCCATTGCCTCTTTTTTGCAGGATGATATTGATTGGCACTATAAATATTCCTTGTACCTGATTTTCCCTCTTATAGGTATTTTACTATCTGTTCTTTATTTGAGGAAAGTTTTGAGAGGTAAGAAATTTGAACATGGTATTACGCCAATTATTTATGCCATATCTCGAAAATCTAGCCGCATTGAACCTCATAATATTTATTCCCAAATAATTACTTCAGCGCTAACTGTTGGTTTTGGTGGATCGTCGGGATTGGAAGCACCTATTGCCCACAGTGGGGCAGCCATAGGCTCCAATATAGGTCGTTTTTTTGGGTTGAGTTATAAGGAAGTAACCATGTTGTTAGCATGTGGAGCTTCTGCAGGTATTTCAGGTGCTTTCAACAGTCCAATTGCCGGAATGATTTTCTCCATAGAAATTCTATTGACTGAATTTTCTATCCCGGTGCTTATTCCGCTTTTGATTTCTTCTGCTTTAGCAGCTGTCGTCTCAAAAATTGTATATAGTGAACCCTTATTCCACACTAGCGTAACCGATTGGAATGTTAACGCCCTTCTATTTTATATTCTCCTTGCAACTATAGTGGGGGTTTATACCATATTTTTCTCCAAATTCAGTCAAGCTGTCAAAGGCTGGCTCGGTAATATTCACAGTCCTTACATGAAGGTTTGGGTAAGTGGGGTGTCATTAGGGGTGTTAATATTTGTGTTTCCTGCTTTATATGGCGAAGGTTATTTGACCATACAACAGATTTTGGATGGTCAGTTCGATGCTATCGTTAAGAATAGTCTATTTGCTGATTTTCGTCATATAGGCTGGGTTATTGTTGCTTATACTACTCTTACTTTATTTGCTAAGGCACTGGCTGCGCTCGTTACGGTAAATAGTGGGGGTAACGGCGGTGTATTTGGCCCGAGTTTAGTCATGGGAGGTTTATTGGGATTTGCTTTTGCATATGGGATTAATCTTACTGGCTTGATAGAACTGAATGTTCCGAATTTTGTGATGGCTGGTATGGCAGGAGCATTGAGCGGGATTATGCATGCGCCTTTAACAGGTGTATTTTTGATCGCGGAAGTGACTGGAAGTTATATGCTAATGGTACCTTTAATGATTGTAACTTCTATTTCGTATCTAATTAATAGAAATGGTATGAAGCATTCTATTTATACGAAGGTATTAGCAGAATCTGGAGATCTAATTTCATATGAGGATAAAGATCGCACAGTCTTGAGCATGATGAAACTTCGTTATATTATTGAAACGAATTTTGTTATTTTACGCCCTGTGGAAACTCCTAATGATCGTAAAACGGATATTATACATTCCAAAAGAAATATCTTTCCTATAGTGGAAGCTGACGGTAAATTTTTGGGAATTATTTACAGTGAAAGGTTGTTTTCTATTTTATTGGGCGAAGAAGATGGTGTTAATCGAAATTTTATGACCTTAGCACAGAAACCCAATGATATTATTCGTATTGATGAAAATATGGATATTGTGATGAAGAAAATGAATAGGGAAGATGTTTGGATTTTGCCCGTCATTGATAAGAATGGAAATTACTTAGGTTTTATTTCCAAATCAGCTGTATTCAACAAATACCGGGCATTACTGATGCGGCAAGGTTCGTACCTAGAATAGAATTAAAAATAATGGCTCTTATCCTCTAAGAGCCATTATTTTTGAAACATATTTTCCTACTATATCAAATTCCAAATTAACCGTCGTTCCTATATCGACATGCTGCAGGTTTGTATGTTCGATGGTGTAGGGGATAATAGCGACAGAAAATTGATCTATTTGTGAATTCACAACCGTAAGACTTATTCCATTTACGGTTATAGAACCTTTTTCTACAGTTATATTATTGGAAGAGGGATCATATTGAAAAGTAAACAACCAGCTTCCATTTTGATCTTCTCGCGCAATACAGACCGCAGTTTGATCCACATGCCCTTGTACGATATGACCATCAAAACGACCATTCGCTTGTGTACAACGCTCTAAATTCACCACGTCACCCACCTGCAAATGACCTAAGTTAGTTTTCTGTAATGTCTCATCAATAGCCGTTACCACATGTGTATTCGCATTAACTTCTACTACAGTTAAGCAAACTCCATTGTGCGATACACTTTGATCTATTTTCAATTCATTTGAAATGGATGATTCAATATGAAAATGAATATTAGACTGTTCTTGTTGAATGTTTTTGACTATACCTAATGTTTCTATAATCCCTGTGAACATGCGAATTTATTTTTTACAAAAATACACAAACTATTCGAGAATAATCTTCCTGCATGAAGAATTGGAGATAAACGTTAAATAAGGAAATAGAATGGGGGGGGAGTATAATAAGGGAACAAAAAAATATATGTATTGATAATGTTACATTGAAGATTAGCTGTAAATTTTAAATGTAATTTATGCTTAATTACTAAAAGAAAAATTCATAAAAAAGGCTTTCAATAATAATATACGCAGTTTTTTATTGTTTAAAAGAATAACAACTTCTTTCAAATGCCATGATTTTTAAACCAAAAGCAATAGTAAAATATTGCTAACAAAAACTTTTTTTCAAAATCATTTGCATATGTGTAAAAAGTACACTATCTTTGGTGTATCATAATTTAGGTTTATAATTGGTTATCGAAGGTTTTCATTCTCCCCGTTTGAAAACCTTTTTTTATTAATATTATCTAATTGATTACCAGAATTTTAATGAACCAATAGTTAAATAAATAATATTTTTTGCAGTAAGTATTTGGAACTTAATAAATTATTTTATTACCTTTGTGAAGGTTTAGGTTGATTTACCTCGTAATGAGGTTTTATTAAGCCTAAGAATTCGCTCGAATTTCTTAGGCTTTTCTTATTTTAAAGAATTAAAAAGGACTTTTTATTTGCGAAAAGTCCTTTTTGTTTTTGTATAAATATGATTTTAATGGAACTTATAGCAGTTTAACACAAAAAATAAAAGCTCATTTACGAAAAGTAAATGAGCTTTTGTGTTTTTAAGTGCCCGCGGCGGGAGTCGAACCCACATCGGCAGAACCGGAATCTGATATTCTATCCATTGAACTACGCAGGCGGTTTCGCAAAAATATCATTTTTAGGCGAAACTAAAATTAGTTTTTGATATTAATGTCCGTGACCTTCTTCTACAAGGTGTGCTTCGAATTTTAAATCCAAATCTATAGCACCTAATTTGATTGCAGTATTGTTCCAATCGGAAGCTTTCAGCGTTTGTTTTGATGCTGCATTAAGATGACGCATGATGTAATTTAATACGACAGATGCTTCTTTTTTCGGCGTGATGTATGCTGTAATACCAACATTATTTTCGTCTCCGTACACAAATTCCAGTGTGGCGTTATCTGCGCCTAATAAGAAAGCTTGGTGACTTTCTGAACGATTTAAGAAGGTTTGCTCTGAAGCCCTTCCAGCAAAGTCTGTAGTTTTCAATGATAATTTATACGTTTCGCCGACATGTAAATCCAAATGCGTACCCACTTCAGGCAAATAGCTTGGTGCTTGGAACTTGATGCTTTCTACTTCTCCACCTTCGATTGACGTATATATAGTTTTACCGTCTTTAATTTCTTTTTCTACAGGACTAAAAGTTAAGGTAGCTGTACTTAACTGTTCTTGATCAACTTCTGGAATTGGATCATCTTTTGTACATGATGAGAATGCAAATACGCTGATCAGAGCTATTAAAATGTAATTTTTCATAATATATAAGTGTTAGAATGTGTAATTTATCTTTAAAGATGTGTTTCTTCCTGGGCTATGTGTGTAATATCTAAATCTGTCCAAATAGTCCTTGTATGCTGTGTTGAAAATATTTTCTACCGATAAAAGCAAACCGATAGAATTCATATTTGGTAATTTCCAGTTGCTGCTAGCTATTAATGCGAAAGTATGATAGCTTGCGGGAGGCGCCGCGAAATCTGAATTCGCTTCATATCGCGTTTGACGTGCTTGAAATTGATGTTTAAGCTTTAAGTAGGAATTATTATTTTCTTTTAGCAAGAATTTGTAAGCAATAGCTTGTTGTATTCTATCCGCTGGGATGTAAGGCAAGTAGCTATTTTTACTTATGTTTTTAGCTCTTACCGAAGAAAATCCCATTTCGTAAATTGTTTTTTTACCTAAATCAATATGCGCCTGTAAATCCAATCCATAGAAGACCGCATTATCCTGCTGATATTGAAAAATTGGAAAGGTGCCTCGAATAGTTTGACGTACAGAATCAGGATAAGGTTGACTGTAGATGTAATTGTCAATCATTTGAGTGAATAGATCCGCATTAACTGCTAACCAAGGAGTTTTGTATTGCAAAGTATTGACCCACTTTAACCCCTTCTCACTTTTCAAATCGATGTTGCCGATTTCATAAGTACCAGTTCCATGGTGTATTCCATCGCTGTACAATTCACTAGCAGATGGCGCACGCCAAGCTAAGGAAATTGTACTTTTCCAAGTGAAGTGTGAATTTATGGCTAAAGTATTGCCCACTACACCCGAAATATTATTGAAATGTCTTCTGTCCTTTAATAAATACTGTGGTACTGTTCCGTCATCGTTCATTTTGTCATAGGCAAATCGATAACCTGCAGCATCGAAATATTTATAATCATAGCGAGCACCTAATTCAACCTGGTTTTGTCCATATAGAATCTTGTAATTGGCAAACAAGGCGATATTATGATTATCAAAGTTTGGAATGATTGGCGTAGTACCTGTACCTGCAGTATTATTGTTTATTTGTAAAGAACCTACTAATCCGACTTGCGTGTATTGATTAGAATAAACAGCTTCTACTTGTTGTGTAGTCAATACCATATCCGCCATAGGTGTATTATCCGATTGGGCGCGACGTAAATCAAATTCCCGACGGTGATTTTGTTGAATACTATAATATGTTTCTAATTTTTGATTCTCATCAATTTGATATTGGTAAGTCAATTTTGCCAATTGATGCGTAACCTTCTGTTTTGGAGCGGCAATTTCATAGGAGAAATTATAGTTTTCGAATGGTCTTCCATATGCAATGCGTGCAAAAATGTCTTCTTTCGTACCTATATGCGCGCCTTGGAAAATTCCTAATTCAGTCCCGAAATGACTGAAGAAAATGGAAAAGTCGTGCTTTTCTTTTTCGTACTGCAGAAATGCATTACCATTTAATTCATTTTTTCCAGTATTTCCGATGTAATAATCTGGTGTTTTAAGATTTCCAGCTTTCATCGCCGTAATGCCTGCACGATAAGAAAAATGGCCTTTAGTTCCTTCCAATTGCGTATTGAGATATCCACCACGACCATTGGTATGTGCCCCAAGACTTACATTTCCTGCTAATTCTTTATTTTTAATAATATCTTGTTGCTCTAATTTTATCAGACCACCTAAAGCGTCCGCTCCGTAGCGAATGGCTTCTGCATTTTTGAGAATAGAAATTTTTTGGAATGCAAAAGGGTCAATTTCAGGCGCGTGATCCAATCCCCATTGCTGGCTTTCATGTCTCGTACCGTTATTCAGCGTAATAATACGATTACCATATAAACCATTAATCATTGGTTTGGCAATAGTTGCCCCAGTACGAAGAATGCTTACACCTGTGATATCAGCTAAAGCGTCTGCTAAGTTTTTGCCTTGACTTTCTTTACGTTGCTCGATTTTTAAGGTGTTTGCAGTATTGTTTGGACCTGCTTTATGGACATTGACCTCGTCTAAATCAATGGATTTTGGTGTTAGATAAATATAAAAAACAGTGTCTTTTGAAAGGTTTACACTTAGCTTTTGAGCTTTATAAGCGACATGTGAAATATCTAGATTTAAAGTTCCTTTTGGAAGTCCATTTAAATTAAATTCACCTTGGTGGTTAGATAATACCGTGATTTGATTGCCGATCCGTATATAGGCGTGAACAATGATTTCTTTCGTGTCATCGTTTAATACTTTTCCCGAGATATGGATTTTTTGTTGAGCTTGTACAGCTCCAAAGAAGACTAAATTGTATATCAAAAAAAGTATAATTCGATTCATGAAAAATTCGTTGTTGCAACAATGCTACAAAATTATATCAAATGCATCAAAGTTGCAAATTAAATGCATCAAAGTTGCATAAACTTTTCTCAAACCAAAACCTGACTTAATTGTCTTATATTGGATAATAATAAAAATCTATGCTTTTCTGTCTTTTTCAGAACTTTAATATGAGATTATTCTTTTATTCAATTTTGCTTATTGGGTTATGTATTTCATGTGGAATACAGCATAATGCACCCACTGCGGTAAATCCCAATCGTCAAATTCCACCGCGCACTACGATTGCATTTGTAGACCAGTATGGAGCATTCTATCCCAACGATTGGAGTAAAGTGTATGGTATCCCGCCTCGTAATGGGAAGAAGAATGCATATTCTTTGAGTAAATTAGCAGAAGAGAAATCCTTGTCCAAGGATTTAGAAAAATTCGAAAAAGAATACCTCAGCCTTTTAAAGAAACATTTACAGAATAAGAAGCGTGTTTTTATTTTAATTCATGGATTCAATGCTAAAGAACGAGAGGTAACACGTAATTACGAGCGTATTCAAAACAAGCTTAATCTTACCAATTCGGATGAAGTCATTCAATTCTATTGGGATGGATTGTATACCAAAAATCCTTTCTCCAGTTTGAAAACGTGGTTCACAGCTTCGGATTATTCTCAATATGTGGGAAAATTCGCGTTGCGAAAGATTTTAAATAGTATTTCAAACAAGGATGTGTATTTAATTTCGCACAGTAGGGGAGCATCGGTCATTATGTCCGCATTGAGTTCGGCGCCGATAGATAGTGTGAAGATGTCTGATGTGGTAGAAAACCATTATATAGATACTGCAAGTTTGCAAAACGACCTTATCCGCAATCAGAAAAATAGGATTTATGCTATCGCGTTGGCGCCTGCTATTGGAAAATCAGATTTTGAAATTAAACATGAGGACAGCATTTATAATGTGCTATTTACACCACAGCTTAAAGCTTTTCATATTTCTACGAATAAAGACGATTTAATGCTCAAAAAAGTGGTTGGTTGGCTGTCCAATAAATTACATCCTACAGATTTAGGTTACAAAAGCGACTCTTTTGAGGAATTGTCCCAATCATATAAATTTTTGAAACGAACGGATTTTTCTGGTTTACGATCCCATCATTTTATAAATTACATTCAAGACAAGCACTTCAATGTAATTCTCAAAGAATATAAGCTAAACAAAGTAAAAAAATAATATGTGGGGTACTCTAATTATTCAACTTGTATTTTTTGAGCATCATTTTAATAAAAATAGCAAAAGAGAATGCAAATAAAATCCAAGAAATAACAGATATGCCTTGATAATTTACTTGCTCTACATTGGCTAATAGACATCCACCTAAAAATAGCACAGCGGAAATAACAAGCATTCTATTCAACGAATTGTTACGAAGTTCTTGCGATCGGAATCTTTCAAATTCACGGTAATTGACCGAAACTTTGAATTCTCCTTGATTGAACTTGTCGATAATAGAAGTGAATGACTGAGGAGCGCTATGTAGCATACGACGCATTTCCCAAAGCGTCCCCACATTGTCTTTCAACAATTTTTCTGGAGATATACGTTGCGTAGCTATTTTAGTAATGTATGGTTTTACTTTGTCCACAATATTGATTTGAGGAGAAAGTTCCCGACCAATTCCTTCCATAAGTACAATACCTTTGACCAGAAGATAAATATGTTCGGGCATAATGATATTGTTTTCATTCAAAAGATGAGAAAATTTGCTAAACAAGGCTTTTATATCCAGTTCTTCTAAAGAATGCGTATTGATTATGTCCAACATTTCTTGAAAAGCACGAATCAATAGTTTATCATCCTTGATATCAACATGCAGTGCCATTTTCTTTAATGTGTTCACTAGTCGATTAGCGTCTTTATAAATGAAGTAAACAACGAAGTCTTCTAACAAATCCTTGTCGTTTGGAGACATTTTAGCAACCGCGCCCAGATCAATAAAAGAAACTTTTCCAGTTGGAGTAACCAAAATATTGCCTGGATGCGGATCCGCATGAAAGAATCCATGTTCAAGCATTTGGGTAAGGTAGAGATTGAAGCATTTGTCCAATATCGCTTCAGGGTTAAGATTTAAGGCTTGAATACCTTCCTTATTATTAATTTTAACACCTTCTATATAAGAAATACACAATACATTATCATTGCTCAACTCCGGATAAACTTTCATGGTCTCGATGTCCGGATTTCCTCTAAAATTCCGTCCGAAAAGTTGAATATTCTTTTGTTCGTTTGTAAAGGATAATTCTTCTTGAATACTTGCTGCAAAAGCATCGAAAACATGTAAAAGGTTTATTTCGCGTACAACGCTGTAATAGTTTGTCAATAATTCGATGATATCTTTCATCAACAGCAGGTCTGCATGAACGATTTCTTTGATACCTGTCCGTTTGAGTTTTAGGATAACCTGTTCTCCAGATTGGAGTTTGCCTACATATGTTTGAGCAATGGAGGCTGAAGCGATAGGCGTATTATCAATTTCAGTAAAATAATCACCTACTGCTATTTCCAGTTCCTTCTCAAGATGAGGAATCAAATCAATCTCTTCGGGAAGCACATTGTCCTGTAATTTTTTGAATTCTTTGATTAAAGCGGAAGGAAACAAATCTTCACGCGTGGATAATGTCTGTCCAAATTTCACATAGGTAGGTCCTAGTTCTTCAATAGCACGGCGTACACGTTCATAAAAAGCGGAATCTTGCGCTATTTTGGCCTCATCGGTACTGTCGGAATTATTATCGAGCTTTGACTTAAAGTCTTCAAAACCATACTTCGTTAATATTTGCATGAGTTTAGCTGCTCTTTTAAGCTTGGCCTTTTGTCTGTCTAAAATTCCGTCCATATGAATTACTGTTTTTGTCTACCCATGCATAAATAATACCTAATTGCACTAAATTGTTTGTATTACAATAAAAAAATAAGGCATTAGAAATTTCTAATGCCTTATTTTTTCCAAATAGATTGGTCAAATCTATACCGTAATGTAAACGCTTGTTGATTATCCATTCCATCTTTATGAAAGTGAAAAGAGGCGGTAAATTTCCCGTCTATGTTTTTGCTTTTAAATGGTATCCAGCCTAAATCTAGTCTATTGTATTTATCACGATGATAAAATGAGTCGCCGTTAGGAAGATTGATTGCATCTCCTAAATACAACGTGTTATGTAAAAAGACTTTCTTGTATCCTAGATGAATGTTGTTTATAAAAGCTTTGCTGTTTGTATTATATTCCGTTCGTACACGGTCGTAGCCTAAAACTGTTCCTGCATCAATTGTCAACGAATCCAATGCTGTACTCGCGGAAAAATCCAATCCTAAACGTAATACTAGCACAGCGTTATCTTGAATATGTGTGGTCGGATCTTCCACATTCGTCAATGCATTGTGATAGAGTGTTCCATCATTAGCAAAATACCCTTTGCCAAATTTATAATGTCCTGAAATACCTGCTATAAATCGTTCTCGGTTTTCTGAACCTTGTTTGCTCAGCCAATCGATGTAAAGAGACTGCAAAATTTTGCTTGTATGGTAGTTGAAAAATATTCCTTCCAAATTGGGCCTGTCATATAATAAAGTATCAGCTAAAACGACTAGTGGAATGTTTTTTAGCTTTTCGTGACGTGGTATGAATCCAATTCCAAAATCAATCCGTTCAGAATTGTAGTTATAATAAGCTATGGGATTGACTTTGTTCTTATTTTCGGAATTTATACCAAAATCTTGATTATAATGTAAGCCACCTACTAACTGATGATTTCTGTCAAGCTTGATGTAGAGTTGAGGCGAAAGAATCGCGCCAAAAAAGGTTTTGTCTATGGTATATGGAGCTTTATACTCTCTGTTGTCGGCATAGCCAAAAAAATCAATCTTTGTTCCTACTTCTTGGCCTTTAGTATGATGAATGGAAATACAGCAAAGAGTACAAACGGTTGAAGCAAGAAATTTTGATAAGTTCATCGCTGGGATTTTGTTTTACACAAAAATAGAAAAAGAGGTAGAACTTTAGGGAAGAAGCGTGAGAAATCACAAAAAAATAAAAATAGGATTGAAAAATGGGATGAACGCTTATATTTGTGTCAAATAATTAAAGGAAATGGTGTTCTTCCTTAACCAACCGCTAAAAAATAGCTGATGACGCCTGATGAGTTATTCAATTTATTTTATAATTTGATCAGGAGTTTTTATGTCAGAAAATAATCAAACCAAATCAAACATTCTTACGGCTGTATTGAATACTAAATCTATTTATGCCTATGCATTGAAATGGATCGGTCTTAGTTTATTGCTTTCGATATTAATAGGATCTGCTTCAGCAGGATTTCTTATTTCATTAGAATGGGTAACAAACTACAGAGAAAGTCATCTTTGGATTATAGTATTTTTGCCGATTGTAGGTTTTCTAATCAGTTGGATATACGACAAATATGGCAAAAATTCTGGTCAAGGAAATAATCTGCTAATTGATACTATTCATGATGGCGAAGAAAAGATTCCGTTTAGAATGGCACCTTTTGTTTATATAGGAACAATTTTAACGCATATGTTTGGTGGTTCTGCGGGACGTGAGGGTACTGCTTTGCAAATGGCTGGAGGAATTGCAGATCAATTTTCGAAATCATTAAAACTTAATAAAGAAGATCGCAGTATACTGTTAATTGCGGCTGTGGCAGGAGGTTTTGGGGCGGTGTTTGGTACGCCATTGGCAGGTGCAATATTTGCTTTGGAGTTTTTTTTAATAGGTCGTTTGAGGTATAATGCACTATTTCCAGCGTTACTAACTGCAGTTTTATCAGATCAATTCACCACACTTTGGAATGCACACCATACACATTATTCTATAGATTTTGTGCCTGAACTTAATTTTCAAGGAATTTTGTATACCCTAATAGCAGGTGGACTTTTTGCTTTATGTGCTGCAACGTTTAGTAAAGGGATGCAGTGGATGTCTGGTTTTTGGAAAGCAAAAATCCAATATGCCCCTTTACAAACCTTTGTAGGAGGGCTGTTCGTGATTGCTGCAGTTTATCTATTGGGAACTTCAAAATATATCGGGCTGGGTATTCCCACTATTGTTTCTTCGTTCAATCAGCCTTTACCGGCTTATGATTTTGCGTTGAAAATGATTTTCACCGTGGTGACTTTATCTGCAGGATTCAAAGGGGGAGAAGTGACGCCATTGTTTTTTATCGGAGCGACTTTGGGTAATGCCTTGAGCTTTTTTATTCCATTGCCCATGGGGTTGCTTGTCGGAATGGGGTTTGTGGCTGTATTTGCGGGAGCCACAAATACGCCTATTGCCTGTACCTTAATGGCCATAGAATTATTTGGTGCCGATTGTGCGGTATATGTTGCGATAGCTTGTTTTACTTCGTATTTGTTTTCAGGAAATACAAGTATCTATAGAAGACAGATTGTAGGCGAACCCAAAAATCCAGCTCAACGGGATATCCTCGGTAAAAGATTGAACGAATTGTAGTGAATTATTCTTCATCAAAAGTTCCTTCAGGAACATAGAACATTTCTAAATCTTTTTTAGATTCAATTCTTCTGCATCCACCATTTTGTAGAAGAACTATTCTTGTAGCAGTTTCGAGTACAGTTTGGTAGTGATGATCTGAGATTATAAAGCCTTTATCATTGTGTGAAAGAATGATTTGTTGAATTCGTTCTTTCATATAAGGTGATACTCCCGAAAAAGGTTCGTCTAATAAATAAAAATCAGAATTTTTTTGTAATAAAAGCATGAGTTCCAAATAACGTATTTCTCCGCCAGATAATTCTGCAACCTTTTGATTTTTGATGGTGACGATGATTTCGTCGTCATTTAATAAGGCGTTTTGTTTAATCTTATCCTCTACCATTAGTTTGATTACGTCTGTCACTGCTAAATAATTGGGAAGGAATTTTTGCTGAGGTAAATAGCAGATATTTTTTGACAAATATCCTTTGCTATACCTAATGTCATTAATTCTAATGAATGCCAATTTTGGTTTTATAACACCAAAGATTATTTTCATGAGGGTTGACTTTCCACAACCATTTCTACCTAATAATCCGACCACTTCGCCTATTTCGCATTGAATATGAACCCCAGTTAATATATCGACGGAATGTGTGTAGGAAAATTCTATCGAATCAGCGTACAATAGCTTTTTTAGAGTATCCATAGCAACAGTGAAAATAGACTTGAGATAACTGTATTGATTAAGAATGTATATAAGATTATTCTTGTCTTCGAATATCCGATGTTGAGATATACGTACCAAACACTATGGTAGAAGTAGAGGTAAATAGCTATTGTGCTCATAAATCCAAATGTCCCAAAAGTAAGGGGAAAAGGATTAGAACTCACTAAACTAAAAGCAATTGAGATTGCTAAGTTTATAAAGAATAATTGCTTGTATGCGAACCAATAAACTTTCATGCATGAGGATGGTTTGTATAAAAATACTAATATTTGGATTTGCTGAAGAGGGATTCACACTATTTAACAATATATCTATTTGTTAGAAAGTGCTGAGTTAAATGATGTTCAAACAATGAAGGTTTATTTGTGTTATTTGT
This sequence comes from Sphingobacterium litopenaei, assembly GCF_014692495.1. GTDB lineage: Bacteria > Bacteroidota > Bacteroidia > Sphingobacteriales > Sphingobacteriaceae > Sphingobacterium > Sphingobacterium litopenaei. The sequence continues at coordinate 42,812 of NZ_JACOIJ010000021.1, forward strand.
AAAAGTTTCAACCATGGACAATCTTATCACCCAAATTAGTGGCTACGCAGCTTCATTTTTCTTAATTATCTCTTTTTTGATAAAAGACCAGATAAAATTGAGAGCAGTGAATTTAATTGGTTGTATATTTTTTGTGATTTATGGCTTTCGGTTAGATTATGCTTGGCCTATTATTATTCCAAATGCTATAATTGCATTTACGCAGATTTATTATTTATGGATAAAACCGATTCCAAAAGAAGAAAGTCAAGAAGATAATATAAACTAAAAGCATCGAAATTTCGATGCTTTTAGTTTATATTATTTAACCTATTCCGTGTAAAGAACCACCTTTTGCAAATAGACGGTCAATATGTCGTTCTACTGTTTCATCTTTTATCAAATCAGGCGCATGATGCGGCTTACGTCGTGAATCGATGATTATTGGCCCTTCGCAGCCCCAATGTTTAAATCTAGTAAAGGATTTGATTCCGTATATATCGTATGCTGGATTTGATTTAGTGAAAGTTTCCCAAACAAAATTATTTTCATTTGCACTCGCGAAATTAGCATTATTCACCAATACTAGAAGTTGAATTCCATCAAAATTAACTTCTTTGGCAGCATTTGTCCAAGCTTCTAATACTTTTTCTTCATTTTCGTAAGAAGTGAAATCCGCACCTTCTAGGACTAAAATGCCTGGTAAAGCAAGTTTAGCCTTATTAAAAGGTCTTGGTAAATCTATATTTGCTAGAATTTCAGTCGCTAGCTCTCTTTTTTTAGCTCCAGCAGCTGCAAAGATAACTTTCGAACCAGCATTCAATCCATCACCTGTATAATCCAAGGTGTCAATAGTCGTGTTAGTTTGGAAATGTAAATCTCTTGTGTTGTCAATTCTTTCCAAAATATGGGTGAAGAATCCTTTGATATCATGTATGTCCAAATTGGGATTATCTTCTCCAGCAGCAATAAATAGATATTTTGCTAAGCTTAGTTGATTCTTACCTAAAACCTGATTCGCAATTGTCAAGATTTCCTGCGGTCTATCAACTTTTTGGTATGGCGTATACGATTCACGACCAATAGCAAATAGAAGTGGGTGTACGCCAGCTGGGTCTACCGCGTGAATTGCTTTCAATCCGTTAATTTCTTGCGGAATAGCTGAGCCTGTGATTTCGTGAATCAAAGCACCAAAACTTGTATCTTCCTGAGGAGGACGGCCGACCACTGTAAAAGACCAAATCGGATCTTTCTTGTGGTATACGTTGTGCACTTTCATCAACGGGAAATCATGTGTCAAACTGTAATAACCGATATGATCTCCAAAAGGTCCTTCTGGTTTGTTCTCACCTGGATAAACTGTTCCTGTGATTACAAAATCTGCATCTGCTGAAATACAAAATCCCTCCTCATCGTAAAAATAACGGAATCTTCTATTGCCTAAAGCTCCGGCAAAAATCATTTCAGATAAACCTTCTGGCAACGGCATTACTGCCGAAAGGGGATGCGCTGGAGGACCACCAACGAAAATACTTACTTTAAGTGGTTTGCCTATGGCATTAGCTTTTTGTTGATGAACCCCGATGCCACGGTGCAATTGGTAGTGCAAGCCTATCTCTTTATCTTGTATATAATCGTTTCCTGATAATTGGATGCGGTACATACCCAAATTGGCTTTCATAATGCCGGGTTTGGTTACGTCTTCTGTGTATACTTGTGGCATTGTCACGAAAGTGCCACCATCCATGGGCCAATTGACAATTTGAGGAAGCTTGCTGATTTGTGTTTTACCATATAAAATGGATGCACCAGATTTCTTTTTCCAAGGTAATGCGCTTAAAGCTACAGCGGAAGAGCCAATATATTGAAAAGGATTTTTAAGCACCGCAGTAGGATCCATCTTCACATCTACTAATTTTTTGATGTGATCTAAGGTATCCCTAAACATAAACTTCGAACGATCGAGCGTGCCGAATAGATTGGAGACAGCAGGAAATTGTGAGCCTTTGATATTTTCAAAAAACAAAGCTGGACCTTCTGCATCAAATACACGCATATGTATAGCCGCCATTTCTAAATATGGATCTACTTCTTCTTTGATTCTTATCAAATGACCGTGTCTCTCTAAATCAGCCACACATGCTGCCAAACTTGGGTACCCCATAATTTTTCGAAGTATTTGTGAATTGCAAAAATAACAGATTATTTCACTTTATCGTACTTTGTAAATGCTTCATATATATTAAATATCTGTCACCACTTATGTTTTTCTACGCTCAAATTCTTGATTGTGTAGGATAACCTGTATTACTCAATTATTGTTAGATTTATATTGTTAGAATTGTGTAATATTGGGTTGCCAAAGTTTATTTATACAGATAAATACAATATCTTTACGAATTAACATTCTAAATTAAGAGGGACTTCGCACAATTTTATAATGAGTAGAAAGGTAATACTAGTTTGGTTTCGAAACGATTTACGTACATCTGATAATGAAGTATTGTTCTCAGCCGTTGAAAAATCAACTTTCGTAATTCCTGTATACATTTTTGATCCACGTTATTATACCGAAGGAAAATACGGATTCTCCAATACAGGAGATTTACGGCAGCAATATATTGTACATTCTGTAGCAGCTTTGAAAGATAAGCTACAAAAACTTGGTGGCGATTTATTGACTTTCGAAGGTTATCCTGAGGAAATCATTCCGCAATTAGTTCAAAAATATGAAGTAGATGAAGTCTACCATCATCGTGAAGTTGCTAGACGAGAGACACGTATTTCTGAGCTTGTAGAAGAATCATTGTGGCAAGTAAAACGTAATTTGAAGCATTTTATTGGTCATACAATGTACCACAAAGAGGATTTACCTTTTCCTATTAAAGACATTCCAAACGATTTCAATACGTTTAAAAAGAAAACAGCTAAGGAAAGTTTCGTACGTGCGTGTTTGCCGGATTTAGAACAAATTTCATTGCCACCTCATTTAGAAAAAACGGATTTCCCATTCGAGATAGATACCAATTCCTTAGTAAATTATGGTGAGTTGGCTGCTCAAAATGCGCTGGAGACTATTTTGTCAAATACAGATAACAAAAGAGATTTGTATACCACTATTTCTCCATTTTTAGCATTAGGTGTATTGTCTGCTACACAAGCCTTCCATTTTATTCAGTCTAAAATTACAGCGCAGAATAAAAAGAAGATAAACTTTATTTTGGACGGTTTATTGTGGAGAGATTATTATCGCTTTATGCTGAAGAAATTCCCTAACTGTTATTTCAAATCTTCAAATGCGTTAAATAATGATTCACAAATCGTTCAGTCATTTATTGAAGGGAATAGTGATGATGGAGAAAGTAATGCTTTGGTTCAAAAATTGAACGAGAGAGGAGAATTGACTAGAGCGGAGCGCGAATATCTAGCTTTGTATTTTATCTATGAACTAAATCAAAATTGGTTGATTGGTGCATCTTACTTTGAACAGCAACTGATAGATTACGCTCCAGCTACAATTTATGGCTTTTGGGCTCACGTAGCAGGAGAGGGAACAAGTGTGAAAAACAACAGGTCTAAAGCGGACTGGGAAAGAATAAAAAAGAGTAAAGAACAGGTAGTATAAGATTGAAAATTATCCATAAAAGTCAAAAATATTTCAGTAGCTAAAACTTTGATTTTTATGGGACAAAATATCAAATTTCAATAGGTATTACTGCTTTTTTATTCTTAATTTTGGCAAATTATTTAGACTATAACAAAATAATGGATAAACTGACATATTTGAGTAATGCCGATTCAAGTTACATTGACGGCTTATATCAAGCTTACAAACAAGATCCAAATTCGGTAGATTTTGGATGGCAAAAATTTTTCGAGGGATTTGAATTTGGCCAAAGTTCTGAGGGCGTGGTAATTGAAGATGAGAACGTATCAGAACATGCGCTTAAAGAAATCAATGTATTGAATATGATTCACGGGTACAGAGACCGTGGTCACTTATTTACAGATACTAACCCTGTTCGTGAGCGTCGTAAATATTACCCAGGCAAAGAATTAGAAACATTCGGTTTGTCAGAAGCTGACATGGATACCGTTTTCAATGCAGGTATTGAAATTGGTCTTGGTCCAGCGAAATTGCGTGATATTCGTCAGATGATTGAAGATACTTACTGTCGTTCAATCGGTGCTGAGTTCAAATATATCCGTAATCCAGAGAAAATTAAATGGTTGCAAGATCGCATGGAAGCGGATCGCAACAAACCTAATTATACAGTAGAACAAAAGAAACGTATTTTACAAAAAATCAATAGAGCAGTAGTTTTTGAGAGCTTCTTAGGAACGAAATTCTTAGGTCAAAAACGTTTCTCTTTGGAAGGTGCTGAAAGCTTAATTCCTGCATTGGATTCAGTAATTGAAAAAGGTGCGGACTTAGGTATCCAAGAATTCATGATTGGTATGGCGCACCGTGGTCGTTTGAACGTATTGGCAAACATCATGGGGAAACCATACAAAACTATTTTATCAGAATTCGAAGGTAAAATGTACAAACAAGAAGATCCTGAGTTGCAATTTGGCGGTGACGTAAAATACCACTTAGGTTATTCTTCAGATATCAAAACTGACAACGGTAAAAGCATTCATTTGTCATTAGCACCTAACCCATCACACTTAGAGACTGTAGATCCTATCGTAGAAGGTATGGTTCGCTCTAAAATTGACATGAAATATGATGGTGACTCTTCTAAGATTGCACCTATCTTAATTCATGGTGATGCAGCTATTGCTGGTCAAGGTGTTGTGTACGAAGTGACTCAAATGTCTAAATTGGATGGTTACAAAACTGGTGGTACAATTCACATTGTAATCAACAACCAAGTAGGTTTCACTACTAACTACAAAGATGCGCGTTCAGGAACTTACTGTACTGACGTAGCTAAAATCACTTCTTCTCCAGTATTCCATGTGAATGGTGACGATGCTGAAGCTGTAGTATACGCAATCAACTTAGCGGTAGAATACCGTCAAAAATATAAAACAGACGTTTACATCGACTTATTATGTTACCGTCGTTTCGGTCACAACGAAGCGGATGAGCCTAAATTCACGCAACCTTTGTTGTACAAACTAATTGAAAAGCATGCTAATCCTAAAGAAATGTATGCTAAAAAATTAGAGGCTGAAGGTACTATCGATTCGAAATACGCTAAAGAAGTAGAGAAAGAATTCAAAGATTACTTGCAAACACAATTGGATGCTGCTAAAGCTGTTGAAGTTTTAGTTGATGAAGTTCCAATGTTTAGCGGTGCTTGGAAAGGTTTACGCCCTGCTAAGAAAGCAGATATCTTCAAACCGGTAGATACTAAAGTTGACGATAAAACTTTCTTAGAATTAGCTAAAGAAATTACCTCTTTACCAAAAGATAAAAAATTCTTCCGTAAGATCTCTAAATTGTATGAAGACCGTGCAGCAATGATCGGTAAAGATTCATACGATTGGGCAATGGGAGAGTTGATGGCTTACGCTACATTGTTGAATGAAGGTAAACGTGTTCGTATCTCAGGACAAGATGTTCAACGTGGTACATTCTCTCACCGTCACGCGGTATTGACATTAGAAGATTCAGAAGAAAAATACGCTCCTTTGGCTCAAATTAAAGGTGGTGATAAATTCAATATCTATAACTCATTCTTATCAGAATACGGTGTGTTAGGTTTTGAATACGGCTATGCTTCTGCCAACCCTCAATCTTTGACAGTTTGGGAAGCTCAATTTGGTGACTTCTACAATGGGGCTCAAATCGTTGTTGACCAATACTTGAGTTCAGCAGAGACAAAATGGAAACGTTCAAACGGTTTAGTAATGATGCTTCCTCACGGTATGGAAGGTCAAGGTCCAGAGCACTCTTCAGGTCGTATCGAAAGATTCTTGGAATTGTGTGCTAACGACAACTTAATCATTGCGAACTGTACTACGCCAGCGAACTACTTCCACTTATTGCGTCGTCAATTAGTACGAGACTTCCGTAAACCATTGGTCGTATTTACTCCAAAAAGTTTGTTGCGTCACCCTAAAGTAGTTTCTCCTTTAGCTGACTTTACAACAGTTAACTTCCAAGAAGTAATTGATGATACTGCAGCTGATACAAAAGCAGTAAAACGCGTATTGTTCTGTTCTGGTAAAATCTATTACGAATTGTTAGATCGTCAACAAGCTGACAATCGTACTGATGTAGCAATTGTTCGTATCGAACAATTGTATCCTTCACCTGTAGAACAATTGCAAGCTATTCACAAGAAATACAATAAAGCAACAGAATTCATTTGGGTTCAAGAAGAAAATGAGAACATGGGTGCATGGCCTCACTTCTGCCGCAAGTTCCGTAGAACAGACATTGAATTCACGGACGTAATCGCAAGAACTGAAAGCGGAAGCCCTGCAACAGGTTATATGAAACAACACGTTGCACAACAAGAAGCAATTATTAATAAAGCATTTGCATAAACAAAAATAGAAGACCGGCGTTGTAATAGATAACTATTGCAACGTTGGTTTTAAAGAATAAACACATGAGCTTAGAAATCAAAGTCCCTACCGTTGGTGAATCAATCACCGAAGTAACATTAGCCCAATGGCTAAAACAAGATGGTGATTTCGTCGAAATGGACGAAAACATCGCTGAATTGGAATCAGACAAAGCTACATTTGAATTACCTGCGGAAAAAGCTGGTATTCTACGTATCATCGCGCAAGAAGGCGATACGTTGGAAATCGGTGCTGTAGTATGTACTATCGAAGATGGTGATGCACCTGCTGGTGAGAAAAAAGCTGACGCTCCTGCTGCTGCTGAATCGGCTGCTCCAGCTGCTAAGGCAGAAGAAGCATCAGAAGATACTGACTCGTACGCTGCTGGTACAGCTTCTCCTGCTGCCGCAAAAATTTTAAGAGAAAAAGGTATTGATTCTTCAACTATAAAAGGTACAGGTAAAGACGGTCGTATCACAAAAGAAGATGCAGGAAAAGCACAAGCTAAACCTGCAGCTCCTAAAGCGGAAGCAAAACCAGCTGCTGCTGCGCCTGCTGCTACTCCAATTGTTGCTGGTGCACGCAATGAGCGTCGTGAGAAAATGAGTTCTTTACGTAAAACTATCGCTAAGCGTTTAGTTTCTGTGAAAAATGAAACTGCTATGTTGACTACATTCAATGAAGTAAACATGCAACCCATCATGGATTTGAGAGCTAAATACAAAGACGTTTTCAAAGAGAAACATGGTGTAGGTCTTGGTTTCATGTCGTTCTTCACTAAAGCTGTGACTACAGCATTGAAAGAATGGCCTGCAGTAAACGCGCGTATCGAAGAAAACGAAATCGTTTATTCTGACTTTGCTGATATTTCAATTGCAGTTTCTGCGCCTAAAGGTTTAGTAGTTCCTGTTATTCGTAACGCGGAATCACTTTCTTTACAAGGAATTGAAAAAGAAATCATCAACTTAGCTACTAAAGCGAGAGATAATAAATTAACTATTGACGAGATGACTGGTGGTACATTCACTATTACTAATGGTGGTGTATTCGGTTCGATGATGTCTACGCCGATTATCAACGCACCTCAATCAGCTATCTTGGGTATGCACAATATTGTGCAACGTCCTGTAGCGGAGAACGGTCAAGTGGTAATTCGTCCAATGATGTACATCGCATTATCATACGATCACCGTATCATCGACGGTCGTGAGTCTGTTAGCTTCTTAGTTCGTGTTAAACAATTATTAGAAGATCCAGCTCGTTTATTATTAGAAGTATAATAGTATCCTATATTTTATACTCAAAAGCCTCATCATATTTGGATGGGGCTTTTGTTTTCAGTTTGCTTCCATTTTTTGTATAAAACATGTAATCAACCTAACTTATTATTTCTCAGTAACTTCTTTTGTGCGAGAATATGGTTGTTATTGGTTAAGTTTTGATTGTTTTGGATAAAATATCTTATCTAATTTCGATATACGTTGTTGAGTAGTTTTTATTACTTGTTGTAAATCAATATGCTATAATTGCCGGAATTTACTTAGCAAATTAATTTTCAAGCATTATATGCTAATTATAAACTTATAACATTACCTTACCCATGATCAGCTTATATCAAAAAAAATCGAATTTCTACAAATGGCTTTTTGTCTTCATGATGATAAGTTTAGTACCCTTTTATTCTTGTGGTAAAAAAGATGTTATAGAGGAACCTATTGTGGAAGAGGAGCCTGTAGAGGAGCCAGAACCAAATAATTCCCTTAAAATATATATACCGAAAGAATTTGCTAGTTCAGGTTTTGAATCCAATGTCAACAAGTGGGCTTACTCACGTAGCAAACAGTCTGAGCATTTTATTTTATTCTGGGAATCAGGTTATGGTGATTTGCTTCCTTCGGATAGTAAAGTCCCAGCTGATTATCGAGTGGATATTGACAATGTAATTCTTAAAGCTGAAGAATTTTACAAGTTAAATGTGGACCAGTTGAAATTTGCAACGAAAGACAACAATTCATCTAAGTTGGAATCCTATAAAATGATGATCTTTTTGCATTATACAAAAGACTGGATGGCATACGGAGGAGGTTATGATGATGTTATTGGAGCTTTATGGATTAGTCCTAGTACTTGTCAACCTGTGGGAGCTACTATAGCACATGAAATTGGACATAGTTTTCAGTATCAGGTACGATGTGATTTAGGAGCTAATCATGGGTTTAGATATGGTTTTGGTGGAAATGACGGAAACGGTTTTTGGGAACAGACCGCCCAGTGGCAGGCTATGCAAAGCTATCCGGAAGAAATTTTTGCTACACACCACTTTCCTGTATATCTGGATAATCATCATAGACATCAGCTTCATGAGAATTATAGATATGCTAATTATTTCATTCATTTTTATTGGGCAAGTAAGCATACAAATCAAATTATTAGTAAAATCTGGAGAGAGTCAAACAAACCCGAAGATCCCATTCAAGCCTATATGCGTCTAACGAATATTAATGCGCAGCAGCTTAACGCTGAAATTTATGATATGGCTTCAAAATTTGCGACTTGGGACTTGAATGAACTACGTGCTAGGGGTAAAAATTATATAGGTAGACAAACTAATAAATTTGATGTGCTTCCGAATGGTCAGCTTCGAATCAAATATGTACAATGTCCAGGAACGACAGGATTTAACGTTATTGGTTTAGAAGTACCTCAATCAGAACAACAGATCACAGTAGATTTTGAAGGTTTAGTGAATGCAACAGGATATAATACTGTTCAAAATCCAAGTCGCGCAGGTTGGCGTTATGGTTTTGTGGCTCTATTAAAATCGGGAGCACGTGTGTATAGTCCTATGTATGAGGATGCAAAATCTACAGTTTCTTTTTTGGTTCCTAATCAATGTGAGAAGTTGTTTTTTATAGTTACAGGAGCTCCTTCAACTTATATGCCTCATCCTTGGGACGAAAATGAAAATAATGACGATCAATGGCCATATCAAATTAAAGTTTCGGGTACAGAGGTAATTGGTTACCCTAATATTGATAATTCGCAAGAACCAAAAGATATAACTTTTACGCATAATTTGGAGATACCCTTTGATGCAGTTTCTTATTCTGGCGTTACGGTTCAAGTAGATCAGAGTGCATTAGCAAAAGCATTTGTTTTACATCCAGATGCAATAAAAAGTTCAATTGGTACTGTTATTAAATTTTATGCAGTTGAAAAAAATGGCGATCTCAATGGTAATAATACTGCTCAAGGATTGGGACATTGGTTTTCTGCCGAAGGCAATGTAACAAATTGGGGATCGTCTGCTAAAGTTTTTTCTGAGTTTAATAAAGATGGTTTACTGTTTACAATAGGTCAATATCCTAATCAAACTAAAGTTGGAGATACATTTACTATCAAACAAAAATTACAATATGTACTTAATGATGGGCAAAAAGTCAGCGCTACTTTTGTCTTTAATATCAAAATAATCTAGCATAACTAGGGAGATTAAGGCGGTTTAAATTTTTTATAGTACTTCATTTCAAAAGTTCGAATTAATAAAAGAGAGCTTTTAGAATGAAGTATTTATTTATATTTTAATTCTATATTAAAATAAATCCTAAAAATAAAAATATTTTAATAATTTTATTTTCAATTTACTAACCAACTTAGTTATCTCTATTTATGAATAAACTTTTCAAAGTTATCATAATAGTACTCGCTTTTGTACTATTATTGGTGCTGTTTGCAGGAGTATATCTCATCACCTTTATGCCTAATATTAGTCCCGCTCCACAACTTAATGTAGAAAAAACGACGGAACGGATTGAACGAGGGAAGTATTTAGCTCATCATGTCACGGTATGTATGGATTGTCATAGTTCCCGAGATTGGTCCAAATTTTCTGCTCCGCTTGCAGGACAGTTAGGTGCTGGAGGTGAAATCTTTAATAATGATATGGGCTTCCCTGGCACCATATATTCCCTTAATATAACCCCATATAATTTACAACATTGGACGGACGGGGAGATTTTTAGAACCATAACGACAGGAGTGGATAAAGATGGTAAAGCATTATTTTCGGTGATGCCTTATCATAATTATGGGAAGATGGATAAAGAAGACATTTATAGCATTATAGCTTATATACGCACATTAGACGCGATAGATTCTGAAGTTCCGGAAAGAAAATTGGAATTTCCTGTAAATCTATTAGTAAATCTTTCTCCTCAAGAAGCAAGTTTTAGTACTATTCCTGATGAATCAGATCGCATAGCCTACGGTGGTTATTTGATTAATGCAGCCGGATGTGTGCATTGTCATAGTCAAACAGAACAAGGTGCTATTGTGCCAGGAACCGAATATGGAGGCGGAATGGAATTTGTGCAGCCTGCAGGAATTGTTCGTGGTGCAAATATTACGATGCACAAGACAAAAGGTATAGGTACTTGGACAATGGAATCTTTTGTTAAGCGTTTTAAGCATTACGCGGATAGTAGCTATGTGCCAGAAGATTTAAAACCTACAGATTGGAATACACCTATGCCTTGGACCATGTATGCAGGGATGAAAGTTTCAGATTTAGAAGCTATTTATACGTATTTGAGTTCTTTAGAACCAAAAGATAATACAGTCGTCAAGTTCTCGCCACATAAACGCTAAAAAGTAAAGGGGCAAGATTTCACTAACCTTGCCCCTTTATTTTCTCTTATTTATAAGCTGGTTTTGCCATCAGCTTGATTACCTTAATATGGGATAGAAAAGCTTGCCAGAAGGATTTATACTCAATGTATGGAATGTTATGTTCCTCGCAAGTTTGTCTCACGATTTTATTAAGTGCAGGGTAGTGTACATGACTGATTTTAGGAAATAAGTGATGCTCTACCTGGAAGTTTAATCCACCTAATAACCAGGTCAAAACTTTATTTTTCGTAGAAAAATTTGCTGTTGATTGCAATTGATGTATCATCCACTCTTCTTCAACCATAGAATTATTTATAGTTTTGAATTCTGTATCGGTAACCACATGCGCTAATTGGAATACAATTGCTAAACACAAGCCGCATACAACGGCTGTAATCAATAATCCCAATAGAGCTGTAGCCCAACCTAACATATAAATAGGAATAACTATAAATAACACAAAATGAAATATTTTGGAAGACCAGAATATTAATTTCTCGTGAAGAGGAAAGTGAAATTTATCCTCGGAATGCGGAGCCATTTTTTGTCTAAAATATTTTTCATAATCCTGATAGAATATCCATGCTAAATAGGAAATACCATACAGAAATATAAAGTAAATATGCTGATATTTATGATGTTTCTTAAGTTTTTGATCGTGATGTATGCGCATAAATTTTACTTCAATATCATGATCTTCACCATCAATATTGGTATAGGTATGGTGTGCAATATTGTGTTTTAATTTCCAGAAGTAAATGTTACCACCTAATAAATTAAGACTGTAGGATAGTACAGTATTTAACTTTTTATTGTCCGAAAATGAATTGTGGCCTGCATCATGCATTATGTTAAATCCAATAGCGGCCAGATTCACACCGAATATTAAACAAAGTAAAATGCTAATGGACCAATGGGGTTGGACGAATACTAAGATGCTATATATTGCTAAAAAAGAAACGAGCAATACAGATGCTTTAATGAAAATTCTTCTATTTCCGGTTTTTTTGGTGAAAGTGCTACTAAAATAATTATTAGTTTTTTGCTTTAGGCTTTTTGAGAATAGTGAATTCTTTTGATTGAACTTGATTGTTTGAGTCATTATTTATTTGACTTATTTGGGTGTTGGATAGTCACTTCCAATATTAATTTCTTTAAATATACTTATAAGAAATCAGATATTTTTCTTTTTAACATAATTTGACAATTATTCTGTATACTGATGATATTTTTATAATTTTCTAAATATTTATTACATACTATAGTGCATGGGCTACTACTGTATACCGTTTTTGGAGGGCGTCGGAACCCTGTGGCGCGGTGGTGGTAGTCCAACTATAGCTACGCCTCCCGAGACTCACCATTTATAAATAAAGGCGAGTTATGAAAAAGCAACTGTACAAATTAATTATTTCAGCTCCGGAATAGTTCTGGATCCCCTTAAGACATATTCTGTCTTCATTTACCGAATCTGTGTTTGAATTCTACATATTTAAGGTAGGATGATCGCTAACGACCAATTATACACGCCACAATTCGGCAATCAATTCTTTTATTTAATGTTAGCTGACGTTTATAAATAGGCAGTTTTTCAGGGATCTAAAAATTATCTGCTGGATATTCCTTTTATAAACCGGTTAACTTTTTACTTACTTATAATACTTGGAAAATGAAGAATTTTTACAAGCCAGGACTTCGTATGTCCATAATACGACTGCACTTATACCTAATAAAATTTCTTGCTGATATACTGATATTCATTATTTCTTTTATTGGCAAAGGAGATGACAATACAAATTCTGATTTTTCTAAAGGGAATTCTAAAACGAGTAGCTCGAGAGCTAATAAGAAATCTAGAATTCTTATGCTGTCGGGGATATTATTTTCCAAAAGAGCTGTTAAAAAGAAAAATGATCAGCAGCAAGAGGAACAGGACTCCTATGGCCAGTACCTCTCGAATAAAATCTATGAACATCAGCTTTCCCTTGCAAATCGAGAAAAGGGGATTAAGATAGCTGAGGACATAAAATCCAAGCGCGGAGCCTTAAGATTTTCTAAAGGCTATTTTCCGTATGCTCAAGATTTACTTTGTGGTTTCGCTTTGCTGTTTATATTTTCTTTTCTGAACTTTAGCAGTTATGCTCAAGCTAGAGAAGCCACTGAGCCAGAAGCACTTCAAGTAGGGGATACTGTACCTCAGGATTTGTGGGAATTACCTATCCATGTTGTGAACGATAATTCGAAAAACGTAAGATTAAGAGATTTTAGAGATAAAAAAATAATTATTCTTGATTTCTGGGCTACCTGGTGCGGTCCGTGTATCAACTCGCTATATAAACTGGACTCACTGCAGCCTGCATTTTCTAAGGATGTTCAGTTTATTCCTATTTCTAATGAAAGTGCAGAGAAAGTAAAAACATTTCTTGATACAAGAAAAATAGGTCTTCTCTCGGGTCATGGAAACTCTGATATATCAAAATATTTTCCTTATCGTAGTATCCCTCATCAGGTTTGGATAGTGGGGGAGAAAATATTTGCTACTACCGATGGAATAAATACTACCGGGGAGAACCTTGGAGAACTTATTTCAACCGGGCATGTGCAACTACGAAATAAAGTGGATAACATGAGCGTGGATCTACAGAAGCCCTTGCTTATCGGCGGCAATGGGGGGACTGCTGAGCGGCTTGTTTACCGTTCTTTATTTATGAAAAGGATTCAGGCTGACATCGGGGGTATATCTTTTGATAGAGGGGCCAATAATGTGCTGATGTATAATGTAACTCTAGCCATGATGCTTACCAGAAGCTTTTTATATGATCTTCCCTTAGCGCTACGAAAGGAGAATCGGATAGTTTTTGAATGTTCGGATTCTTTGATGAATACTATTACAGCCCGTAATTTAAAACGTTCGAGTGGAAACTACCAGGATGATGTTGCTTACCACAACTGGATGGATAGTAACCTTTATTGCTATAATCTTATCCTTAATAGGAAAATTCCGCAGCGTGATGCTTTAGAAATCATGAAATCTGATTTAAAAAACTTTTTGCTTTTGGAGAAGGGTATAGAGGTGAAATTAGAAAAGCGAGTCACACGTACCTATGTACTTCAAAAAATGGACAGCTATAAAAACCTTACTACAGCCGGAGGTAGAAGCTCCCTTGAGGCTAGCAATGGTGAGATTTTTCTTATTAACAACTATATGAGCGCATTAGTATCCTCGGTGTCCAATGCGCTGGATAGAAAAGGAGACCCCTATCCGGTAACGGATGAAACGGGGATAAAACATAAGATAGATTTACGGCTAGCAATAAGCCGTATAGAGAATATCGATCAGCTCAATGGAGCCCTTAAAAGATATGGCCTTGAGCTGGTTCTTAAGGACATACCTATGGAGATGATCGTGTTAAAAGAAAAAAATTATAACTAATAACCTTAAGAAATATGAGAAAGAAGATATTCTATAAATATATACCATTAATAGCAGGAATGTTAATGACTCTTACCGGACATGGTCAGCAAATTGCGCTTAAGGGCAAGGTAAGGGGTAAAGGCAGCAATGCCGGACTTCAAGGAGTAAAGATACAAGATCTAAAAAGCCGAAAGGTACAATATGCTGATGTGGAGGGTCTATTTGAGGTTCGTTATAATTTAAGGGATACACTAATTTTCAGCGCTCCAGGTTATTCTGATTTGAAGTGGTCTGGTATAATATCAGCGGAGGATACACTTCAAATAGAGTTACAACAGCTGCATCAATATATCGATGAGGTGGTTGTAAGCACCGGTTATTACAATATTCCTAAAGAAAGAGCTACGGGGAGCTTTACGCATGTTGGAAATAAGTTAATTCAGCGGGAGCCCAGTACAAATATCTTGGATAGACTCGAAGGAGTCGCAAATGGAGTTAATTTCATTCGCGGCACAGCCAATAAGTAAGGCAGCAAACAGGCATCTTTTCGGGTGAGGGGGCTGGCTACAATACAGTCAAATTCCAGTCCGTTGATTATTGTAGATGATTTTCCTTATGATGGCGATATATCGAGTATTAATCCGAATGATGTGGAGGATATTACGATTCTCAAAGACGCGGCTGCGGCCTCAATCTGGGGCGCGCGAGCGGGTAATGGAGTTATTGTTATCCGCACAAAGAAAGGCAGGAATGATCAGAAGGTAGGCATTAGTGCAACAGGCAGCATGCTGGCCACAGCACGGCCAGATCTGTTATATAATCCAGATTTTTTGAATGCCGCCAGTACGCTTGAAGTGGAGAAATTCCGCTTTGATAAAAAGATGATGGTGGAGAATAACTGGACACTGCTGAGCCCAGGAGTGGAGCTTTTGATTCAACACCGCGATGGTAAAATTAGCGCAGATGATCTCCAGCAGAAGCTCGATCTCCTTAAGGAACAGGATATACGTAAAGAGGCACTTGATAATCTCTACCAGCTGGGTCTGAACCGTCAGATGCAGGTAAGCCTTAGTGGGGGCTCTACAGGCCACAGCTATTACTTTTCTTCTGGCTATGACGATAACAGATCACATATACGTGGCAATGGTTACTCTAGGTTGACCCTGAGCATGAATGATAGCTATCAACCTGCAAAGTGGTTAGATCTGCGTGCATCGGTGAACTATTCACAGGACGGCTCTCCCAGTAATGGTCTAGGGATAAGTGATATTGTTCCTATGGAGAACTATTCCGCTCAGTTTCCATATCCATATCTGCGGCTGAAGGATGAAAATGGTGCTGCCCTTGCTGTTCCTAGAAAATATAGAAGCGCATATGTAGAGGGTGCCCCAGCACTCGGATTATTAGACTGGCAGTTTCGTCCTTTGGATGAAATAGAGCTGAATGATATTACGGGTAGCAGCAATACGGTTCGGATTTTTACTGGAGCCAACTTTAAATTATTTCGCAGATTCGCTCTGGGATTAAAATATCAGTATCTGCGAAGCCAAAGCGATAGAGAGAATTACTACAGCCCAGAATCATTTTTAGTTAGAGATCTGGTTAATTCCTTTACTCAGAGTGATATGAGTAGGGTCATACCCCTTGGAGGTATTCGTGAGGGGTCAGGGGGTAGTAGCCATTGGCATCAGGGTCGCCTTCAGGCTGATTATAATAGAGCATGGGACAGACATAATCTAAGTGGAATTGCAGGTGCCGAGATAAGGCAGGTAAATCAGCAGTCTGCTCCGGGGTATAGGGTGTATGGATACGATAAAAATACGATAACAGGAACTTCACTTTTTGACTATAGCAAGCTATATCCTTCGCGTCCGCGCAACAGCCAGCGCATTGCTCAGGCGATTAGCAACTTTAGCGATGTCACGGACCGTTTTCTGTCTTATTATAGCAATGTTTCCTATAGCTATACACAGAAATATACGCTTTCTGCAAGCAGTAGATGGGATGGCTCGAATCTGTTTGGTGTTAAGGCCAACCAACGAGGTGTTCCGTTATGGTCTGTTGGAGGAGCCTGGCTAATGAGTGAGGAAGACTTTTTTAGCACTAAATGGGTGGACCGCTTAAGATTTCGCCTGAGCTATGGGCATAACGGAAATGTAAACCAACGCGAGAGTGTTTATCCTATAGTAAGCTATATGGTAGATACCTATACCCAGCAGCCAAGCGGTAAGCTACAAAACATAGGTAACCCTTCGCTACGCTGGGAGAAGGTTTCCAATCTGAATGGTGCCGTGGACTTTAGCCTGCTTGGAAGCCGAATATCTGGAAGTGTAGAATGGTATAGCAAGAAAGCAAATGATCTAATAGGCAATAACATTGTTGCTGGATCAACGGGGATTTATAAGAATGGAGTGGTGTATAATATGACCAATAGGCTTAACTATGCATCAATACATACTAAAGGGATAGACCTGGAGCTGCGTACGGTCAACACCTCAGGCCAAGTTGGCTGGCAGACAGATTGGATTTTTAACTACACGGGTAATAAAGTGACAGATTATATGCTGGAGAGTAAGCCTATTATAACCAATTATCTTGGAGTAAATACAAATGCTGTAGTGGGGGAATCATTGGATCAGCTTTATGCTTTACCCTGGCAGGGTCTTTCCTCCGAAGATGGCTCTCCTCTTGTTGGTAAGGATGGGGTGCTGAATAAAGATTACACAGGCTATCTGAGCGGTTTAACTCTAGATGATCTGTTACGTGTAGGTGTTTCGGTAGCTCCTTATAGCGGATCGATGCGCCATACCTTAACCTATAAGGCCTTTCAGCTCAGCTTTAATATGCTGCTAAGCGCAGGGCATGTATTTAAGAAAAGTTCACTGAACTATCAGGATCTTTTGAATAATGCCAAAGGTCATCAGGAGTTTCAGGAGCGCTGGCAGCAGGCTGGTGATGAGCTGAGTACGTCGGTACCATCACTGCCTTCCTCGATCATTGCTAACCGGGACTTGGTATATCAGAGTTCACAGATACATTTCCAGTCAGCCTCGCATATCCGTCTTCACGATATAAATATGGGATATAGGCTGCGGGGTACAAAGTTGAATCATCGTTTGGGGATGGAATCTCTAAGCGTTATGGTGAATGCCCGCGATCTAGGGATATTGTGGAAGAAGACTGATATAAATGTTGACCCATCCTATGCTTATTCGTTATATCCGCCACAGCGGACCTATTCGTTTACCTTACAATTAAATTTTTAGCCATGAAAAGTTTATTAATATTTATAGTAGGCCTGATGTTCCTTTTTAGCTGTACGCCAGAGTTTTTATCCCTTAAGCGTGATATGAAGAATGTGGTACCCCAGAGCCTGGAGGACTTTCAGTCGGTGATGGATTACTCGGCAGTGATGAATCTAAATTCAGCATATCTACTGGGAGAGATTGGTGCAGGAGATTTTTATCTGAAAGACGAGACGTGGAATGCCCTTAGTTCCCCTTGGGTAAAAAATGCCTATAACTGGCAGAAAGATATTTTTCAGGGTAGTCAGAGCGATATATGGAATAGGATGTATGAGAAGGTGCTCTATTGTAATATTGTATTGGAGGGATTGGCTCGTAATAAGGATGATATATATGATATTAAAGGATATAACGATGTGCGTGGTCAGGCTCTTTTCTGGCGAAGCTATAGTTTTTATCAGTTAGCTCAGTTTTTCTGTGCAGCCTATGATAAGCAAAATTTAGAGGGCATTATTGGTCTACCCTTACGTTTAGAATCGGATATTGACCAGAAAGTGCAGCAGTCCACCTTGCAGCAGACATATAATAAGATTGTAGAGAATCTTTTGGAAGCAGAAGAGCTTTTGAAAGATGATAAACCATCGGTATATGGCACATACTTTAAATCTCGTCCTTCAAAGATAGCCCTTAGAGCTCTGCTAAGCAGGGTGTATCTGCAGATGCAGGATTATTCCGGGGCCAAGGAGTATGCCCAGAAGGTGCTTTCGATGCAGTCCGAATTACTGGATTACAATAAAGTAGCTGTAAAACCAGCAATGGAGTACAGTTTTGACTTTTTTGGTGCCACAAATCCTGAAGTTTTACTGTATGATGTAATGTTTTATAATAATGTCATTGCTCAAAGCAGGCTCATAGTAGACTCTGTTCTGCTTAGAAGTTATCAGGAGCATGACCTTCGCAAAGAAAGATTTTTTACCAGTACAAATGGCGGGGATACGACTTTTAGAGGTTCATATAATGGAAATGTAGACCTCCATGGATTTATTACTCTACCGGAGGTATACTTAACACTAGCTGAAAGCAGTGTAAGAACGGATGATTTAATAAAAGCTAAAGATGTTATGAATGTGTTTTTAAGCAAACGTTATGCTAATGGATCAGCTAGAGATATAAGTTCTCTTGACAAGGGGACATTATTAGATTTTATCCTACAGGAGCGAAGGAAAGAATTGGTGTTTAGAGGGGTTAGATGGCAGGATTTAAGAAGGCTAAATTTAGAGCCTCAGTTTGAAAGAACAATAACAAGAAATATTGAAGGGACAGTTTATACACTTCTTCCAAATAGTTCTAAATTTATCTATCCTTTACCCGAAGATGAGGTAATATTAAATGGATATAAACAGGTGCAAAGATAATGGTTAGGGCTAAAGGCCCTAACCGTAGTTTGTAAAAAGCTTATTGTTCTCTTTGGAAAGCTTGTTGTTTTATTAATTCATCAGGATCATCTTCTACTTGTGAAGGAGGCGTTACCCCTTGAGGAACTGCAATTTTACACATATCCCCAGTTAGACCAATATTACAATCATCTGTTGGTGCTGGCGCTGTGGTAGAAGAGCCCACATCATGCTGAGAAGTAGATGGATTAAAAGAAACATTATACCAATCATAAGATTGGACATTTGAAGATCTAAAAGACATCAAAGAGATGCTGAAAGCTGCAATTACCATGGCTATGAGTGGTAATGCAAAAGTTTTGCTTTTTTTCATAACTTTAATTAGTTGAAACCTTATTCTTTATAAGAATAAGGTTTAATTAATGAATGGGACCGATAAGTAATTATTGGTCCTTTATTATTTATTTACCAGCTAGAATTTTTATAAGATGTGAACCAACAAAAAATATTAGCTGTATAAGCACTTTGGCTGGCTCTGCCCCTTGCCTTAATTATCTGAAATTAAGGTTTGGCTGTGAAAATCTATTGTTAAGTAAATGGTCTTTTTGGAAATTTTCTGGTCTTATATTCAAACATGAGACAGCTAACGTTTTATGGGACCAATTAAGATGTATAAATAGTAAAAGCTAAATTAAAGAGACATCGACTTGAAAAAATTCTCTATAGGGAAACTTAATATTATAAAAAAAAGACTATTTATTAATAGACTTTCCATTTTTCAATACTAAATATAAGTTTGTGGAGTTTCCATATATAAGCCTATATTTATAACATTTTATAATGAAGGAACAAAGGACATAAATATGAAATCATAACTGTCATAAATAAAACTTATGACGTATAAAACCTACTTTCTTCTATTCATTATGAAAGTTTAGGTGAGAAATTCAATTATAGCCTACCTTAGATTTTAGAAGAGTTTATATGGTCCTTTTTATTAGGAGGTTTACTTGAAAAGAATGGATCATTAGCCCATTTCCAAAGATCAATTTTCACAATATAATCAAGCAAATAAAGTTCACCAGATTCGATAAGTTCCATTCATATGTGGCCTTCTTTTGAATGTATTTAAATAGTATTATACCTATTAATGCAGTCTAAATCTGGATATATACTGCATTTTCTGAGGTTTATACAAAACTGGTTTCTTTTAAACGCTTTTTTAGATGTTTGAAGAAAGTTTCAATCTCTCATCTTTCCTTATATTAAGGTTGCTTTCCAGGTGTATCAAACTCTACGATCTGATCTTGAAACACTTCGCTGTCCTTGATTGCTTCACTTTTATATGTGCACACTACACACAGTATATTTCATATTGCTCTTATTTCGTGTGACAAAGAAGCTCTGGTTGCTGTCCTTTAGATTTGATTTTATATAAACAGATAACGATTTTGTCTTGGCAACTAACTATCGGCAGTGGCTCATTATGTTGCTGTCAAGGTTTCTATACCTAGTTTTGGATCGAATCCACTGCC